>NZ_CP141179.1:2029500-2706000 GCF_035599575.1 Roseovarius sp. Pro17 | reverse complement strand
GAAGTGAGGTTCCCGATCGCTACGGGATTGGTAAGGCAAAAAGCTGCACGATCAGCCCACCGTTACAATGCGTTACAAAAGAATTCACCGTGAAGCCGTGCAGGCCGGGTCTGAGATGCCTAGGTTAGCCTCATGACAACGGAAAAGGAGATCACCATGTCACGACGTTTCATTCTTGCCCTCTCGATGGCTGCTGCAACCGCACTTGGCGGTGCTGCCTACGCTCAAAGTGATCACGGCCACGGCGGGAAGGCAAAACCCGCTGGTGGCGGTATGATGATGCAGGGCGGCGGTTCCGGTATGATGGGCGATATGTCCGGCATGATGAAGAAAATGCATCAGATGCACGGCAACAAGATGGGCGGCATGGGCAATATGGGGTCCGGTATGATGGGCGGCGCCATGATGCAGATGCTCGATGCCGATGGCGACGGCAACGTGACGCCCGAGGAGATGCGCGAGCAGATGCAGGCCAAGCTGACCGAGTATGACAGCGACGGCGACGGCACATTGTCGATTTCCGAGTTCGAGGCGCTGCACAGCGCCATGATCCGCGAGAAAATGGTAGACAAGTTCCAGCATCTCGACGCCGACGGCGACGGCGCCATCACCAGCGACGAAATGACCGCACCAGCCAAAAAGATGGAGCGTATGCAGAAGATGCGTTCCGGCATGATGGAGCAGATGCAGGGTCAGCCCGGCACAGGTCAGGGTATGGGGTCCGACATGAACAATGCTGACGACTCCGGCGACAATTGAAGGATTACGGCGCCGGCCATGGGTCGGCGCCACCTTGTCACTGACTGGAGCTACTGGTCGAAATGATGGGTTTTGGAATGGGCGGCTTTTGGATGCTGCTCATCATCATTTTGGTCGTTCTGGGGATTCTGGCGTTGGTCAAATACCTGTCCAAATAATCGAAAGGAAATAGAAATGGCTTATACCTATGACCGCATCCTGACGAACGTCGATATCGACGACGCGGAAATGCGCATCCGTGATGCTCTGGCCAAAAACGGCTTCGGCATTCTGACTGAGATTGACGTCAAGGCGACGATGAAAAAGAAGATCGGCGCCGAGATGGAGCCCTACCGCATCCTTGGGGCCTGCAACCCGGAAATGGCTCACAAGGCTATCGAGATCGAGCCGCGAGTGGGTGCAATGCTGCCCTGCAACGTCATCCTGCGCAAAGTGGACGGTGGCACCGAGATCAGCGCAATCGATCCGGTGGCCTCGATGCAGGCAATCGACAACGACCAGATGCACAAGGTCGCGGGCGAGGTGCGGGACATGATGCGCGCGGCTGTTGACGCCGCCTGACAGAAGTATTTTTCGACAATACCTTGACCTTCCAGCAGATGGAATCATTAGGGTTGGCCGGAATCGAACGCAACACCGGCTGGACGAGTGGGGGCTGGCAACATGTCTGGCGGTGGAACTCAGCCCCTGGCGCCCGTCCAGAAGCTTGGTGCAAGTGCCATTGGAGCGGGTCTTTTCATTGTTTTTGTGCCGATCCACTCGTTGGAGGCTGAAGAACTCTTTGCGGTTGCCACATCGACGCTCGCATTGATCGAGGGTGCCAATATCAGCTTTGGCGCTTCAGACAGGTCAGTTACAACCTTCCGGCTGGAACCTAGGGCATCATATTCTACGGGTTCATTCTATGGGGTCGTAGCGCTTGCGGCATATGCCGTTTGGAGTTTTCAGCGCTACAACGGGGTATTCGGCGCGCCGGTTCCGAAATGGTATGTCCCGTTCTGCATCGTTGTTAGTCTGCTCGCTGCTGCATCTCTCCTTGTTCTTTTTCTCCCGTGAGGAGTGTTCAATGACACACGGATTCTCGATTGGAACGATCACAAAAGCGGCCCTCGCAGCTGTCCTCGTCCTTACTACTGTAGCGCTGTTCGTCGGCTCCCCGTCCGACCTTATCAGAAACGTGAACGGTGAGCGCATATCCGACTGGGTAGATGCCGCCGGTGCGTGGGGGCCAATCCTCATCATTGCCTTGATGACCGTCGCGATTGTCGCGACGCCCATTCCAAGTGCGCCGATCGCTCTGGCCGCCGGTGCCGCATACGGGCATTCACTGGGCGCCATCTACATTGTCATCGGCGCTGAAGTCGGCGCATTGACCGCCTTCGCACTCGCACGTTTTCTGGGTCGCGACGTGCTGACCCGGTGGTTGGGCGAAAAGGTGGACAAAGGCTGGCTCGGGTCGCAGAACGCGCTGACCTTCACGGTGTTCGCCAGCCGGTTGATGCCGTTCATCTCTTTCGACATCGTCAGTTACGCCGCCGGCCTCAGCTGTCTGCACTTCTGGCGCTTTGCGGTGGCCACCCTTGCCGGGATCATTCCCGCGAGTTTCGTTCTGGCGCATTTCGGCAATGAAGCCGTCAGTGGAGAACTAGGGCGTGCCGCTTGGGCCGCCATCGGGCTGGGTGCGTTGACGCTGACACCTCTTGTCATCGTTGCGGTAAGGGACTGGCGCAGAAAGCGGGTATCTCATGACTGAACAACCTGCACCGGATGAGCGCACGCGCCTTGGTTGGAGGATAATCCGCTGGCTTCTCTGGAAACACGTAAGGCGAACGTGCCATCGGAATCTGGCCAACCGGACGCTGTGGCTGACCAGCGGTGATGCGCTGCGCTGGTTGCCCGAAGACACTGACCGCTTCCTCGACACGCTGGAGCGCGAAAGCGCGGTGATGAGAGCGATTGCCGATTTGCCACACCTTCCGAATGCAGGGAGTCGGCTGATGGTTGAATTGGCGATCTATACGGTCGCCGCCGACGCCGCGCTGCGGTCGCACGGAGTCGAGACGTCATCTGCACATTCGGTCACGGCCGATGTAGGATGGGATCTTTATCGTCGCATGCTCGGACTGTCATCCCTGCCATCACGGATTGTCAGCCGCGATCCGGGGCGCAGACTTCGTTGGACAATTCGCGGATTGCTGATCTTTCCGTTCCGCCCGGTCGGCGCACCGGGCTACGAAACGCGTGTCTTTCGGGACGGCGACGACCTGCAGACACATTTCACGCATTGTCCGCCGCAGACATTCGCGCGCGCTATCGCCGCGCGCCGCGAGGATCCTGAACTACTCGAGGCATTCCGGCAAAGCTGGTGCCGCTACGATTGGCCCGGTGCAGACCTCATCGCCGCCGATGGTAAGCGAGGACATTATCAAAGGCCTCATACGCTGTCGGCGGGGGACCCGGTTTGCGACATGTGCTGGAAGGCGCGCGGATCAGGACAAATGGCTCAATCGAACGACACGCCGCAATCCAGAAAAAGGACACTCTAAATGGTTTCGGAATATAAGGCGAACAGCATTACATTATCTGGAGCGATCGCAATGGGTACCGGCGTGATGATCGGTGCCGGAATATTCGCTCTGACAGGGCAGATTGCGCAGCTTGCAGGGCCGCTCTTTCCGTTGTCATTCGTGGTCGGAGCTATCGTGACCGCATTCAGCGCTTATACCTACATCAAAGTGTCGAATGCCTATCCGTCGGCTGGCGGGATCGCGATGATCCTGCAAAAGGCCTATGGTCCGACAACCATCGCAGCTGCGGCCGCGCTGCTTATGGCGCTGTCGATGGTGATCAACGAGAGTCTCGTTGCAAGAACCTTCGCCACGTATCTTCTACGCGGTCTGGGCATGGATCAGTCCGGTTGGTTGGTTCCCGCGCTCGGCGTAGCCCTCATCATCTTTGCCTACCTTATCAATGCTGCGGGCAACCGATCCGTCGGGCTGTTCTCGATCGTCATGGCCGTCATCAAAGTCGGCGGCATCGCGCTGTTCGGGGCAGCGGCGCTTTGGGCGGGCGGCATTTCTTTCGTGGCTGCTTCTGATCAACAATCGACGCAAATCACAGGCTTTGTCGCGTCCGTGGCGCTGTCGATCCTCGCGTTCAAGGGGTTCACCACGATTACCAACAGCGGTGCCGAAGTCACAAACCCGCATCGCAATGTCGGACGGGCGATCATCGTATCCATCGGTCTCTGCGTTATTGTCTATCTGCTGGTGGCATTTGCCGTGGGGTCCAGTCTGACACTGGAGCAGATCATCGCCGCCAAGGATTATGCCCTGGCCGAAGCCGCAGGTCCGACCCTTGGCCAGACGGGTTTCTATCTGACTGTCCTGCTGGCCATCGTCGCCACCTCCTCGGGCCTGATCGCAAGCATCTTTGCAGTTTCCCGCATGCTCGCGATGCTGACCGACATGAAGTTGATCCCGCACAGCCATTTCGGCCTGCCGGGGATGATCCGCGATCATACGCTAATCTATACCGTGGTGATCGCCAGCTTTTTGACCGTGTTTTTCGATCTCAGCCGGATCGCTTCGCTCGGCGCGTTCTTCTATCTGGTGATGGACATCATCATCCACTGGGGTGTGTTCCGCCACCTGAAACAGGACATCAAGGCGAGCGGATGGGTGATGCTCACTGCGATCGCGCTGGATGTCGTCGTGCTGTCGGTCTTTGGCGCACTGAAATGGCAAAGTGACCCGCTTATCGTGCTTGTGTCGCTTGGTCTGATGGCGGCTGTCTTTGCGTTTGAATGGCTGTTTCTGCGTCAACGCCCAAATGACGAACTCCATTCAGAATCTCACTCCCACGATTAGGAAGACCAGCAATGTTTCCCACCGCCATTCCTGTCTGACGTCAGCGCCTGTGGGACAGATTTGAGGAATTGAACAACGGAGGATTTCTGGTTCATCGTAACCTTCATGGAGTGAAGATGAACAAGAAATCCGGAACGTCTAAGGACGCAGCTGACAAGCTGGTCAAGAACATCCGCCGCAAGACCCGTCAGACCTATTCGGCTGAGGAGAAGATCCGCATCGTCTTGGCGGGTCTGCGAGGCGAAGAGAGCATTTCGGTGCTCTGTCGCCGTGAAGGCATCGCCGAAAGCCTATATTACAGCTGGTCGAAGGAATTCCTTGAGGCTGGCAAGCGGCGATTGTCCGGCGACACGGCCCGGCAGGCAACGTCGCCAGAAGTCAAAGATCTGCGCTCGGAGTCACTTGCCCTGAAGGAATGCGTGGCAGACCTGACCCTTGAGAACCGTCTGCTCAAAAAAAGCATGACAGGGGCTGGGGAGGCAGAGAAATGAGGTATCCCGCGTCCGAGAAGCTGGAAATCATCCGAACGGTTGAAGGCTCACATCTACCGGCCAGGCAGACCCTCGACATGCTGGGCATCCCGCGCGCGACCTTCTACCGTTGGTATGATCGTTATGTCGACGGCGGCCTTGATGCCCTGGCGGACCACGCACCCCGTCCAGGTTCTGTCTGGAACCGTATTCCACAGGATCGGCGCGATGATTTGATCGAGTTCGCGCTGGAATTTGAGGCCCTGACGACACGGGAGCTGGCGGTGAAATACACCGACGAGAAGCGGTATTTTATATCTGAATCATCAGCATATCGTATTCTGAAGGAAGCTGACCTGATCACGGCGCCCGCGCATGTGGTGATCAAGGCGGCCGACGAGTTTAAAGACAAAACCACGGCAATCAACCAGATGTGGCAGACCGATTTCACCTACTTCAAGATCATCGGGTGGGGCTGGTATTACCTCAGCACGATCCTGGACGATTACAGCCGCTACATCATTGCGTGGAAGCTCTGCAGCACCATGCGTGCTGCCGATGTGACCGACACTATCGAGTTGGCTCTGGCGGAATCGGGTTGCGACCAGGCGGTCGTGCGCCACAAGCCGCGGCTGCTCAGCGACAACGGCTCATGCTATATCTCTGGCGATCTGGCCGATTGGCTGGAGGATCACAAAATGACGCACGTCCGCGGGGCGCCATTCCACCCACAGACACAAGGCAAGATCGAACGCTGGCACCAAACTATGAAGAACCGGGTTCTGCTGGAGAATTACTACCTGCCCGGCGATCTCGAGCAGCAGATCGGGGCCTTCGTCGAATATTACAATAACCAACGATACCACGAGAGTCTGAACAACGTCACACCCGCCGACGTCTACTTCGGCCGCGATAAAGCCATTCTCAGGGAAAGGGAGAAGATCAAGAAACAGACAATCCGACAGCGCCGCTTGCAACACCAGAAACAAGCCGCATAATCAATCACACGAACGAGCCAGAGCCTCCAATGCTCAAGCCGCTCTGATGTCCCATTTTATTTGACGACGGACACTGGCGACATAGCCAATGCAGAGACAAGAATGGCCATGACCGCGGCGGCAACGGTCACCGCCCGCATCCAAAAGGCCCAATTTCTTTGCATTGATCTGAACATGCGTCCATTCTTTTCTTGTGATTTGTATTCTGATATTAGCCTCTGGTCGGCGGCTCGCCTTGATCTGGATCAGTGTTTAAGGTCACGAATGCCCAAGGGCGATACGCAGGTCGCGGGCATCTTTGCTTGTCTGCTCACAGTGGCGCTTTGAAATGACGCATTCCTTTCTGGGTTAAACTGCACGGCGCGTTTTTGGCGCCGTGCATAATAGTGACGCCGTGTTTAGCGCTCGTTGCCAGCCTCTGGTGGCAGCGGTCCGCTGGACTCCATTCCGCGCTCCATCATCATATCTCGATTTTGCGATCTCCGAGGATGAATGTCGGCGTTGCCGGGGCTAACCGCACCGTCAAGGAAAGCGCCGTTATGCCCGACACTGCTTTTCATCATTACTCCCGAGTTCGTTCCAGCGCTCTGCGCTTGAAATTTGTGATGGCCTGTTTTGAATCCGTTGTCTGCATGGGCGACGCCGCCTGCGGAGATGGCGCCGATCAGGGCGAAGATTTGGATGGCATTGCGTTTCATTGTGAATTTCCTTCTGCTCTCGTTGTCGATGACCCCAACTTGAGCATGGCGCAGTCATTCGCAATGGGTCGCGCGGGTAGCTTTGTAACGGCTTGTAACGTAGCGGACCGATGATACATTTCGTTACATTTTTCAGACAAGTGGTGGATACATCTCGAGACAAAACCTATATTAACGCGTCATGCCAGATGTGCCTCATATCCTTGTCGTCGACGACAGCCTTGAAATTCGAAACGCAGTGTCGCGATACCTCGTGAAGAACGGGATGCGGGTTACGAAGGCCGAAAATGCGCCTGAAATGGATGCGGAATTGGCCAAGAGCCGGTTCGATCTTATTGTGCTGGATGTCATGATGCCAGGAGAGGACGGGCTTTCTGTCTGCCGGCGTTTATCCTCCAATGGATCGATACCAATCCTGATGCTCACTGCTCTTGGCGAAGAGATGGACCGCATCGTCGGCCTCGAAGTCGGTGCAGATGACTATCTGGCCAAGCCCTTCAATCCGCGCGAATTGCTGGCGCGCATAAAGGCCATCTTGCGACGGTCCGCTCAGCCGGAGATGTTCGCGAGGTCTTTGACGGGCCGGCGCGTCACGTTTGGGCACCAGACGCTGAATACTGACACGCGCGTTCTAATAGATGATGGGGGGCTAGAGACACAGCTCTCGGTGTCAGAGTTCAAGCTCCTCACCGTCCTTCTGGAGCGGCCGCGCCTCGTTCTGACGCGTGAGCAGCTTCTGGATTTGACCGCCGGACGGGCGCCCGGCCTGTTTGATAGGACGATCGACAATCAGGTCAGCAAGCTGCGTCGCAGGATTGAAAAGGATCCCATGCGTCCCAAGCTGATCACGACGGTGCGGGGAGGTGGATATTGTCTGTCGACCGATGTCGAGGAAGCAGGCTGATGCGCAGATTTCTGGGCAGCCTACGGGGCCAGTTGGTGCTGCTGATCATCGGTGCGCTCGTGCTGGCGCAAGCGATCAGTCTGTGGCTCTTCGTGGACGAACGCGGCCTTGCGGTTCGCGCGGCTTTGGGGTCCGAGGCCGCAGGACGCGCCGCGAATGTCGCCCGTCTCATCGAGGAGGCGCCGCTGGAATTGCAGCCGTCGATCCTGCGCGCCGCTGACTCGCCTCTGGTGCGGTTTGATGTGACGTCCCAGCCGACTGTCGACCATCTGCAACATGTCGATGGCGGCAGCATCGAGGCGCGCATGCGCGCGCTTCTGGGCCCCGAGGACAATCGCCCGATCCGGGTCGAACTGCACGAGGCCGAGGGGACGCTGATGCCAATGTCCCATATCAACGCAGACGGCACCAATATGCATCTGCAAATGGTTCCTGGCGGGCTGCTGACGCTCGAGATGACCGTGTCGGTGGGGCTGCAGGACGGGCGATGGTTGAACGTCGATACGCGGTTCAACCGGCCTCCGCTTCAATGGCCGCTCGTCTCAACCCTTAGTTTTGGTATCACCGCCGCTCTGCTGCTGGTTGCTGCGATATGGTTTTTGTTGAGCCGTTTGACGGGACCGCTGCGGCGCGTGGCGTCCGCGGCCGAGAGCTTTGGCAGGGGTGAAGCGCCGGGCACGCTGCCTGCGATGGGTCCGCGCGAAGTGCGCGATCTGACGGTTGCCTTCAACGATATGCAGGACCGCCTGACACGTCACATCGCTGATCGTACAAAGGTTCTGGCCGCACTGGGCCACGATTTGCGCTCGCCGCTGACGGCGCTTCGTGTCCATGCCGAAATCGTCGACGACGAGGATATTCGCGCCAGCATGATCTCTTCTATTGAAGAGATGCAGGACATGGTCGAAAGGACCCTGGCCTTCGCGCGCGGCATGGCTACCTCGGAGGAAGTTCAGACGGTGGACATCCGGGCTTTTCTGGAAAAGCTGCAACAGGACATGCACGGAGGTTTCGAGATCGGCGACGTTGGCCAGATACATGCACGGCTGCGCCCAAATGCGATGCGCCGCGCCTTGCGCAACCTCATTGTGAATGCGCAGCGATACGGAAGTGGCGCCACCGTGTCTGCTCGGGGCGGCACGGAAACTGTGGCCATCGAAATTCTGGATAGCGGCCCCGGCATTCCCGACGCGGATATGGAACGTGTCTTCGAGCCGTTTTTCCGGCTGGAAAAGTCACGCTCGCGCAATACCGGTGGGACCGGGCTGGGCCTGTCCATTGCCCGGACGATCGCCCGTGCCCATGGGGGCGATGTTCGTCTGGAAAACCGGCCAGAAGGTGGGTTGATCGCCGCTTTGGTTCTGCCTCGAAAGGACAGCGACCAGAGTTGACTTGTCCCCCGGTACGCATCCCGCAGGCCTGCGGGATGCACTCGTGTCATTGCGCCCGTTAGAACATGATGCGCGTGCCGACGACGACGGAGAACGCGTCCTTGTCCTCGCCCGCCGCGCGCAGCATGTCTGCGGTATCCCCGAAAGACCGCTCGTAATTGATGCCGACATAGGGCGATACGGCGCGGTCGATCAGATCATAGCTGACGCGCGCTCCGATCTCGAATGTCGGCCCGCCAGCGCCCTGATTGCGGGCGGCATCATCCTTGAGAGGAAAGGTCATCTCGACGCTGGGCGTCAGGATCAGGCGGTTCGTCAGCAGCGCCTCATATTCCGCCTCGACCCGGAAGAACGGGTGATCCGACACATAGAGATCCGCGTCGATCTCGAACCATTGCGGTGCCAGTCCCTTGACGCCAAAGACGGCGTTGTAACGGTCCGGCGCCCCGTCCGGCGTGCTGGCCTGAATGCCGACGACCGCGTCAAAGAAGGGCGAGATCGGCATTTGCAGGCGCAGCTGGTTCTCCAACCCCTCAAAGTCACCCGAGGATTCGCCAACCTCGCCTTCGCTGCGCCAGACAAAGCGCAGCTCGTCCGACCCGGCAAGCGCGTCGAAATCCCAGACGAACGCGTCTTCTCCGTCGTTGAACCGGTATTCGAGTTGCTCGGCTTGAAAGCCCCAGATGATCGGCTCGGCTGCTGCCGGCGTCCAGGCCATGGACACCAGCACCGCACCGAGAGCGGGCAGGTAGATCGTTTTCATCGGTTCAATCCTTGTTTTGCTAACGCTGTTCATGCCGGACCACCTTCGACGATTACCTTGCGGAACATGCCCGCTTCGGCGTGGTAGGACAGGTGGCAGTGGAAAGCCCATTGGCCCGTCGCATCGACCTCGGTTTCGGTATAGACGGTGGTACCGGGCGCGATGCTGACCGTGTGCTTGATCGGGTCCCATTTGCCCTTGCCTGTGTCGAGGATCGACCACATGCCGTGCAGGTGCATCGGGTGTGACATCATCGTTTCATTGACGAACTTGAAGCGGACACGCTCGCCGTATTTCAGGCGGATCGGCTCGGCATCATCCATTTTCACGCCATTGATGGACCAGATGTAACGCTCCATGTTGCCGGTCAGACGCACCTCAATCGTCCGGGTCGCCGGGCGATCACGGTAAAGTGGCCGGAGTGCCTTCAGGTCATTGTAGGACAGAAACTTGCCGCCATTCGCCGCGCTTGGGATCAGGCCGCTGCCCGGTGCGTAGAATTCGCCGATCTTGCTGTCGCGGGCGCGGTGGTTCATGCCAGTCATGCCGCCGGACATGTTCATCTGACTCTGGTCCACTTCCGTCGTGGCGCCGGACATATCCATCTGGCTGTGGTCCATCCCTTCCATGTCTCCGGACATATCCATCTGACTCTGGTCCACTTCCGTCGTGGCGCCGGACATATCCATCTGGCTGTGATCCATTCCGTCCATGCCGCCGGACATATCCATCTGGCTGTGGTCCATGCCCTCGGGCATAGCGCTGCTTTGCGAGGACATCGTCATGGCACTATGGTCCATAGCACCCATGTCCATGCCGCTCATGTCCATACCGTCCATCATGCCGCCCATGTCGGCCATGGTCAGCAGGGGTTGCGGGCGCATCCGCGGAACAAGGCCGGCATAGCCCTGCTTGGGCGACAGCGATCCGCGGACCATGGCCGTACGGCCCATGGATTCGGCAATGATGCCATACGCCTTGGCTTCGCGCGGCTGCACGATCACGTCATAGGTTTCGGCCACCGAGATGCGCAGTTCGTCCACCGTGACTGGATCCACATCGTTGCCGTCGGCCTGAACGACGGTCATCTTCAGTCCCGGAATCCGAACGTCGAAATAAGTCATCGCCGACGAGTTGATCAGCCGCAGTCGCACCTTTTCGCCGGGGTTGAAGAGACCCGTCCAGTTCTGATCGGTTCCCATGCCGTTGATCAGGGGCGCAAAGCCTTGCACGTCCTCGATATCGGTCGGCATCATGCGCATCTTGCCCCACATCGCACGGTTCTGAAGCGCCTGCTTGAAACCGTCCTCGCGCGAGTCGCGCACTAGATCCTCCAGCGTGCGCTGCGCGCGGTTGTAGTAGTCGGCCGACATTTTCAGATTGCGGAAAATGCGGCTGCCATCGTGCGGGTGCTTGTCGGTCAGTTGCACGACATAATCGCGGTCGGTGCGCGTCGTCTCGCCGCCCTTCGGCTCGATCACGATAGCGCCGAAGGCTCCGTCAGGCTCCTGAAACCCGGTATGACTGTGAAACCAGTAAGTGCCGGCTTGCTGGATCGGGAACTGGTAGGTGAAGGTTTGGCCCGGCGCGATCCCGTTGAAGCTGATGCCCGGAACGCCGTCCTGCCGGAACGGCAGGATCAGCCCGTGCCAGTGGATTGATGTGCTTTCGCGCAGGTTGTTCCTGACGTTGATCGTAACCTGCTCGCCCTCCTTGAAGCGCAGCACGGTCGGGCTCTGACTCTTGTTGTAGCCGATACCGGTTTTCTTGAAGTCTCCGGTGTCTATGCGGATCTTGTCGACGCTGACATTGTAGGTGCCTGCCAGCGTCATGCCGCCAGATACGGCAAGGGCTGCGGCCAGAATGGCCGTCTTGATAATCGGGATGGGTGTCATCTCCGGTCCTTTCAGAACTGATTTGGAAGCAGCGCGACAGCGCTGCGTAGTGTGCTGATGGCAGCAGCCCTGCAAAATGGACATGTCGCCAAAAGGCGCGTCCGAGTGATGCAAAGGGTTGCGTGCGTTCAGTTTGGGCCACCTATTTGACGGGACCCAAAGTGACGCGGATCAGCCTCGCGGAGGCGGTGTCTCGCTAAAAGACGCCAAATTATAAGGCGCGACGACACCGAAAGCGTACTCGACTGAAATCGGCATGCGCATCTGGCCCGGCAGCAGGATTTGCTGTGGCAGAAGGGGCGAACAATGCACCGTCATCGCCGCGCAGCCACTGGTCTGTTCATGCGATGTCATGGTGACATCACAGCTGCTTGAAGCCGGCGCAGCTTGATGCGTGCGCTGAGAGTGATCCGGCTGGGCACGTGCGAACGACATATGCGGAAGCGCCGCCGTAACCATCACGGTCAAGGCGAGAAGCCATCCCCAGAATATGCTGCGCCGCTGTGTCATGCCACTCCATCAAAATCAATGCCTGCCGATCGCCGGAAAATCGGTCAGGCATGCGGAAATTGCAAGCTTACACTTGGTTACATTAAAACCGCGCCGGGTGAATTGACCCTCCAGCGCTGGAATGATTTCGTTTCACAGCGTCGGGGGAAAGGGATTGCGCCGCGTGCGCCATCGCTTGCCCCGGCCTATCAATACACAGTCAAGGAAAACAACATGACATTTATGAAAACTATCGGAGCAGCAACCGCACTCATCCTGATGGCAGGGACCGCAATGGCAGATGCCGGACACGGCGCGTCCATCGGCAAGGCCGGAGATCCGGACAAGGTCGACCGCGTTATTGAGGTCAGCATGGACGAGATGAAGTACGATCCCAAGACAATTTCCGTTGCGAAGGGCGAGACGATCAAGTTCGTCGTACGCAACGACGGAAATCTCGTTCACGAATTCAACCTCGGCACCAAAGAGATGTGGGACGGCCACAAAAAAGAGATGAAGAACATGATGAAATCCGGCATGATGACAATGAAAAAACTTGACCATGCCAAGATGATGGAGGGCGGTATGATGCATAACGACCCAAACACTGCCCTTCTTGAGCCTGGACAGACCGCCGAAGTAGTTTGGACCTTTTCGGACTCCGCCGAAATGGGGTTTGCCTGCAACGTGCCAGGCCACCGCGAGGGCGGCATGGTTGGCAAGATTGCGTTCTCAGGACACTGATTTTACCCAAAATGCATGAGGGGCGCCGTGTGTGCCTCTCAGAACTCACCGTCTTGTCATCTGCATTGGGCTTGACCTTCCCGCGATGGAAGGTGGTTTATTTTGCATTTGATGGCGAAATAGAACCGGTGGGTTGCAAGGCATGGAGGCGCAACTCGTGCGCAGATCTACGAACCCAGCCGCTATTCCGACCAGGCTTTTGTCGTGGTGGCGAAGAACGGCGCGCGCACACATCTTTGACCCTTTGGAAACATGTGGCCGGTCGAGGGACTTACAGCTAGCAATGTGAAACTGATCTCGCGCTAAATTCGCGAATTGTAGAAAGAGATCGTAATTATCTGATCATCTCGTATGATTTTTTTGAGAACGGTCCCCAAAATGGGTCTTGCTGTGCCGAGGGTCCATGCCGCGACGCCATATTCTGCGCAGATCGATCTAAATTTCACCTTGCGCCATGACCGGGAAGAAAGAGACGAAATGCGAAAACCTCTGATCCTCTTTTCGCTGCTGGTTTTCGCTTTGGGCACCGCCATCTGGTCGATGGTGCCGAGTCCAACCCAGACTGCCTCGGCCGAGCAATCCTTGGATCTGGTCGAAGGCAAGCAACAGTATCAGGATTATTGTGCGTCATGTCACGGTGCCAACCTTGAAGGGCAGCCGGATTGGCGATCAGTTGGGCCGGACGGCATCCTGCCCGCGCCACCGCATGACGAGACAGGTCATACTTGGCACCACTCAGACAGCGCCCTTTTCGACTATACCAAACTGGGTGGAGCGGAAGCTCTTGCCCGTCAGGGAGTGGATTTTCAAAGCGGTATGCCCGGTTTTGGCGATCAACTTACGGACTCTGAGATCCGAAACATCCTCGCGTTCATCTCGTCCACATGGCCTGACCGACAGCGAGACGTCCAAGCCACCCGCAGCAGTACGGAGCGCGATCAACTGGATAATTGACCGCGTGTCAGCAGGTTGGTGTGAACCACCTCGCTTCGGAACGGAGCAGGCGCAAGCGTAGTGAAGTTGGACCGGCGCCCGAATTTCCGGGCGCGAGTCTTGGTTCAGATCGTCGCGACTGTATTGACGTTATACCCAGCGTTGCGGATCGCCTCGCTCAGGGCGCGCTCGTTCAGGATACTTTCGACCTCGACCTTGCGCGTGCCGGTATCGCAGGTCACTTTTGCGGTTGGGTCTATCGCCTTGATCGCCTTTTCGATCGTTGCGGTGCAGTGTCCGCAGCTCATTTCAGGAACATCAAATCTGGTCACGGGAGTCTCCTTTGCATCGCCTGACAGATGGGGCGTTCCCGCACAGGAAGGTCAAGGGTTGAAGGTCATGGCCAAAAGAATTTACCTGACCTATTGACCTTCCAGCAAGTGGAAGCCTTATCTCAATGAGGATGCACTTGCAGGAGTTTCCCATGTCAGTTTCAAAATCCGTCCGGTTCTCGATTCAGAACATGTCCTGCGCGTCCTGTGTCGGGCGCGTGGAGCGCTCGCTGATGGCTGTTCCGGGCGTCAGCGATGTCAGCGTGAACCTCGCCAGCGAGACCGTTCAGGCGCAGATCGATGCGCCGGAGCGACTGGCCGAAATCGTGGCGGCGCTGGACAAGGCGGGCTATCCCGCGCGCAGCCAGACGGTGCGGCTGAACGTGGCGTCAATGACCTGCGCCTCCTGCGTCGGGCGGGTCGAGAAGGCACTGGCGGCGGTGCCGGGTATTCTGGATGTGAACGTCAACCTCGCGTCGGAAACCGCGACCGTGAACTATATCGAGGGCGCGGTCAGTCTGGACGATCTGCTCCGCGCGGCAAAGGAGGCGGGCTATCCGGCGACCCCCGCGGATGCCGCGACCCAAGAGGACGCAAGCACCCGCAGGACCGAGGAGGCCCGCGCGTTGGCCCGCAAAACCGTGCTTGCCGCCGTGCTGGCGCTGCCGGTCTTCCTGCTGGAAATGGGCGCGCATGTCGTGCCGGGTGCGCATGATCTGATCGGCCGCACCATCGGGCATCAGTCTAGCTGGATGATCCAGTTCGTGCTGACCACCGTGGTTCTGGCCTGGCCCGGCCGCGCCTTCTATGCCAAGGGGTTTCCGGCGCTGTTCAAGGGCGCGCCTGACATGAACAGTCTGGTCGCCGTTGGCACCTCGGCGGCGTACCTCTATTCGCTGGTCGCGCTTTTCGCGCCGGCCCTGCTGCCCGAAGCCTCGCGTGCGGTTTATTTCGAGGCGGCGGCGGTGATCGTTGTGCTGATCCTTCTGGGCCGCTGGATGGAGGCCCGCGCCAAGGGCCGCACCGGCGCCGCGATCCAGAAGCTGCTGGGGCTTCAGGCCCGCACCGCGCGGGTTCTGGTGGATGGCGCCGCGCAGGATGTTCCAATCGAACAGATTAGCACGGGGGCCATCCTGCTCGTGCGCCCCGGCGAGCGTATCGCGGTGGACGGTGAAGTGACCCAAGGCAGCGCCCATGTAGATGAAAGCATGATCACCGGCGAGCCTGTGCCCGTGGCCAAGTCCGAGGGTGACCCCGTTACCGGCGGCACTGTCAACGGCACCGGCAGCTTCCAGTTCCGCGCGACCCGCGTGGGGGCCGACACGACGCTGGCGCAGATCATCCGCATGGTCGAAGAGGCCCAGGGCGCGAAACTGCCAATTCAGGGCATGGTCGACCGGATCACGCTGTGGTTCGTGCCCGCCGTTATGGCGCTGGCCGTGCTGACGGTTCTGGTCTGGCTGATTCTCGGCCCATCCCCGGCGCTCTCCTATGCGCTGGTCGCGGGCGTTTCTGTGCTGATCATTGCCTGCCCCTGCGCGATGGGCCTCGCCACGCCGACCTCGATCATGGTCGGCACCGGGCGCGCGGCCGAAATGGGCGTGCTGTTCCGCAAGGGCGACGCACTGCAACAATTGACGGACGTCGGTGTGGTGGCCGTGGACAAGACCGGCACCGTGACCGAGGGGCGCCCGGAACTGACCGATCTGGTGCTGGCGGATGGGTTCGAGCGCGCCGAGGTTCTGGCACTGGTGGCAGCGGTCGAGGAGCAGTCCGAACATCCCATCGCCGAGGCGATTGTCAGGGCCGCACAGGCCGAGGGCGCGGCGCGCCACGAGGTCGATGCTTTTGAGTCGATCACCGGCTACGGGGTGCGCGCACAGGTGGCGGGCCGCGACGTTCTGATCGGCGCCGACCGCCTGATGGCGCGCGAAGGGCTGGCCCCCGGCCCGCTGGCAGAGGCCGAGACGGACCTTGCCAGCCGTGGGCGCACCGCGCTTTTTGCCGCCATTGACGGAAAGGTTGCCGCGGTCATCGCCGTCTCTGACCCGGTGAAACCTTCCAGCGCCGCCGCGATCCGGGCGCTTCACGATCTGGGGTTGAAAGTCGCGATGATCACCGGCGACAAGCGCGAGACGGCTGAGGCCATCGCGCGCGAGACCGGCATCGACCACGTCATTGCGGGCGTTCTGCCGGATGGCAAAGTTGCTGCGCTCGATGAATTGCGCGCGGGTGACGAGGCGGTCGCCTTCGTGGGGGACGGGATCAACGACGCGCCCGCGCTGGCCCATGCCGATGTCGGTATCGCCATCGGAACCGGCACGGATGTCGCCATCGAATCCGCCGATGTGGTGCTGATGTCGGGCGATCTGCGCGGCGTCGTCAACGCGTTTGAGGTTTCGACCCGCACGATGCGCAACATCCGCCAGAACCTGTTCTGGGCGTTCGGCTATAACGTGGCACTGATCCCTGTCGCGGCGGGCGTGCTCTATCCGGCGTTCGGCCTGCTGTTGTCGCCGGTTCTGGCGGCCGGTGCGATGGCGCTCAGCTCGGTCTTCGTGGTGACCAATGCGCTGCGCCTGCGCCGGGTCCGCCCTGCCATGAAGGAAACCGCAGAGGCCCGTCCTGCCGCCGCCCTTTCCCCTGCAGCAGCCGAATGAGGAGCTTAGAATGAATATCGGAGATGTCGCCGCCCGATCGGGCCTGCCCGCCAAAACGATCCGCTACTACGAGGATATCGGCCTCGTGAAACCCCTGCGCAGCGCCAATGGCTATCGGACGTTTCGCGAGAGCGACGTTCACAAGCTGGCGTTTCTGGGTCGCGCCCGCGCGCTTGGTTTCAGTATTGAGGATTGTCGAGGCCTGATTAAGCTGTATGAGGATACCGAGCGTGAGAGCGCTGAAGTCAAGAAGATCGCCGAAGATCATCTGACCCGGATTGACGCCAAGATTGCGGAGTTGACCGAAATGCGTGCGACCCTCGCGACTTTGGTGCATGCATGCGCGGGTGACCACCGCCCAGATTGCCCCATCCTGGCCGACCTGGCGTCGAAGCAGCAAAACCTTAAGGTGAAACAGACTGGTTAGGGCGTCTACTGAACGTGATCGTAGCGGTTTCGATCAGCTGCTCGGCTTGGACAATCGTTCTTGTCCCAACACGGCGCAATCACTGATCCAGTTCGCGTGACAAAAAATGCCGGAAACTGTGGAACCCTCCCGCGCTAGAAGCTGGTTTCACATTCACTTTCTGGGCATCAGCCCCAACGACCTAATACAACGTCGAAAGGATTTGTCATGTCATACTGGAGATTTGCAGCCATGATTGCGACCTCGACGGTCGTGATGTTCATTTTGATGTATCTGAACACCTTTCTTTGGGACCATATATTCTGGTCCGAAACCCGCGCCTATATGGCAGTGCTGATGGGTGCCACGATGGCGATCATCATGCTGGGCTTCATGCTGTCGATGTATTCAAACAAGGCCATCAACGCGGCGATCGTCCTGGGCGCTGCCGTGGCCTTCGCTGGCTCGCTCTGGTTGGTGCGGAGCCAGATCACTGTGGGCGACACCAGCTATATGCGTGCCATGATCCCGCACCATTCCATTGCTATCATGACGTCGGGCCGTGCCAATATCCAAGATGCGCGCGTGCGCAAACTGGCCGATGGGATCATCTTTGCGCAAGACAAAGAGATCGCCGAGATGCGCTATCTCATCAATGAAATCGAAGCGTCGGGTAAAATCACAGAGAACAGCATGAGTGGCCCCGCGAAGATCGTCTCGTTGCAAGACGCGCTTGCGACCGCGGAGGTGTCCATCGTCGATCCCGAATTTGTGACCCAAGAGGACATCAAACAACTCTTTCCAGATGGTGCCGCCTGTACCTTCAGCTATACCACGCAAAGCCCTCCATCTGTCGTCATCGGTCAGGTGGATGGCACTGCGGCGGCATTGGTCAAGCTCAGCGGCGATCTGGTCCGGCTGGAGGCTGATGAATCGGGGCGCACGCTGACGGCGGATGGCATTGCGATGCGTATCAGTGCGCCCGACAGGGCCGACAGCTTGGGTTCCGTCGACAGCGCGCCGGCCAAGGCCAACCTTGTCCTCGAACTCGATGCAGGGTTGCGCGCTGGATATCGCGGTTTCTACCGTTGCCGAACCTGATGTGCCGATAACAGATGCGGAGGATGAGACATGCCCCAAGATACAGCTAAAACAGCCCAGCTTTACAGAATGGTCATGCCTGACCACCTATGCCCCTACGGCCTCAAGTCAAAAGACTTGCTTGATCGTGAGGGGTATGAGGTGGAGGATCACCATCTAACCACAAGAGAAGAGACGGACGTCTTCATGAAACGGCACGGGGTCGAGACGACACCGCAAACGTGGATCAATAACGAGCGTATCGGAGGATATGACGACCTGCGGGTCCATTTTGGCATCGATAAGCCAGAAAGCGAGCGTTCGGATGCATCTTACAAGCCTGTGATAGCGATCTTTTCTGTAGCATTTCTAATGTCGCTCGGATTGTCCTGGTTCGCTTTTGAGAGCGTCGTCACCCTTCGTGCCTTTGAATGGTTTATCGCGATCTCGATGTGCTTCCTCGCGGTGCAAAAGTTGCAGGACATCGAAAGTTTTTCGACGATGTTCTTGAACTATGACCTGCTGGCCCGTCGCTGGGTGCGTTATGGCTACATCTATCCCTTCGGGGAGGCATTGGCCGGGATACTGATGGTCGCTGGGGCGCTTACTTGGCTGTCTGCACCCGTCGCCTTGTTCATCGGAACAATTGGCGCTGCATCAGTGGCCAAAGCGGTTTACATCGACAAGCGGGACCTGAAATGCGCTTGTGTCGGGGGCAGTAGCAATGTCCCACTTGGCTTTGTATCTCTCACTGAGAACCTCATGATGATTGCAATGGGCCTTTGGATGCCGGTGAAGGTGTATCTGCTCGACTGGTAGAGGCACTGCGCATCATAAATGATCTATTTGTCCGTCGTCAAATAAAATGGGACATCAGAGCGGCTTGAGCATTGGAGGCTCTGGCTCGTTCGTGTGATTGATTATGCGGCTTGTTTCTGGTGTTGCAAGCGGCGCTGTCGGATTGTCTGTTTCTTGATCTTCTCCCTTTCCCTGAGAATGGCTTTATCGCGGCCGAAGTAGACGTCGGCGGGTGTGACGTTGTTCAGACTCTCGTGGTATCGTTGGTTATTGTAATATTCGACGAAGGCCCCGATCTGCTGCTCGAGATCGCCGGGCAGGTAGTAATTCTCCAGCAGAACCCGGTTCTTCATAGTTTGGTGCCAGCGTTCGATCTTGCCTTGTGTCTGTGGGTGGAATGGCGCCCCGCGGACGTGCGTCATTTTGTGATCCTCCAGCCAATCGGCCAGATCGCCAGAGATATAGCATGAGCCGTTGTCGCTGAGCAGCCGCGGCTTGTGGCGCACGACCGCCTGGTCGCAACCCGATTCCGCCAGAGCCAACTCGATAGTGTCGGTCACATCGGCAGCACGCATGGTGCTGCAGAGCTTCCACGCAATGATGTAGCGGCTGTAATCGTCCAGGATCGTGCTGAGGTAATACCAGCCCCACCCGATGATCTTGAAGTAGGTGAAATCGGTCTGCCACATCTGGTTGATTGCCGTGGTTTTGTCTTTAAACTCGTCGGCCGCCTTGATCACCACATGCGCGGGCGCCGTGATCAGGTCAGCTTCCTTCAGAATACGATATGCTGATGATTCAGATATAAAATACCGCTTCTCGTCGGTGTATTTCACCGCCAGCTCCCGTGTCGTCAGGGCCTCAAATTCCAGCGCGAACTCGATCAAATCATCGCGCCGATCCTGTGGAATACGGTTCCAGACAGAACCTGGACGGGGTGCGTGGTCCGCCAGGGCATCAAGGCCGCCGTCGACATAACGATCATACCAACGGTAGAAGGTCGCGCGCGGGATGCCCAGCATGTCGAGGGTCTGCCTGGCCGGTAGATGTGAGCCTTCAACCGTTCGGATGATTTCCAGCTTCTCGGACGCGGGATACCTCATTTCTCTGCCTCCCCAGCCCCTGTCATGCTTTTTTTGAGCAGACGGTTCTCAAGGGTCAGGTCTGCCACGCATTCCTTCAGGGCAAGTGACTCCGAGCGCAGATCTTTGACTTCTGGCGACGTTGCCTGCCGGGCCGTGTCGCCGGACAATCGCCGCTTGCCAGCCTCAAGGAATTCCTTCGACCAGCTGTAATATAGGCTTTCGGCGATGCCTTCACGGCGACAGAGCACCGAAATGCTCTCTTCGCCTCGCAGACCCGCCAAGACGATGCGGATCTTCTCCTCAGCCGAATAGGTCTGACGGGTCTTGCGGCGGATGTTCTTGACCAGCTTGTCAGCTGCGTCCTTAGACGTTCCGGATTTCTTGTTCATCTTCACTCCATGAAGGTTACGATGAACCAGAAATCCTCCGTTGTTCAATTCCTCAAATCTGTCCCACAGGCGCTGACGTCAGACAGACAGCTGGCTAGTACGCCAAGACGACCTACGGCCGTTGTATTGGCGCCTACAAGGGTTGTGATTGGGGCAGCATGATCGTCTGATCCCCCGCAACATCGTTAAAATTAAGAAGACGCGGTGACATTATGATTGCGAAAGACGGTCGACATGCACGTCTCACACCTTAAACGCATCCTCGGCCTCGGCAGGCTCCAATTGCGCGTCTCGAAACTGTTCAATCAGACCGAACCACCTCTACACCGACATTTTTGGTTTCCCCGAAGTCTTGGTTCAGCGGGTCTAGCATTTCAGAATAGAAAGTCGTTCGCGCTGAGATCAGCCAATTGAACATCTTCAATTATAAACTGATTGCCGCCGCGTGTGTCTATGACGACGTCAGAACCAACATCAGTTGCATGGTTCTTGATCAAGTCTCTAAAGCCGGTAATTTTAGCAATATCGGACAAATCGATAACCTCCCCAATTTCCATTACATCAAAATCCATAATGTGATCGCTTCCGTGACCGTCTTTAAAAACGAACCTGTCGGCGCCGCTCCCTCCCCAAAGGGTGTCATTTCCGCCATCACCTTGAATGAGATCGTCTCCTTCATCGCCCTTTAGGAGGTCATCATCGGCTCGGCCATAGACTTCGTCGTCGCCCTCGCCGCCTAGTATGGTATCGTTCCCATTGGCGCCCGAAAGCGCATCATCCCCAGCTTCGCCATAAAGCAGGTCGTCTCCGTCTTCTCCCCTTAGGATATCGGCTCCATCCCCGCCGTGAAGCGTGTCGTTGTCACTTCCTCCGCGTAGCTCGTCGTCACCTGATCCTCCCAGCAGGCTGTCTGCACCACTGTCTCCGTAGATCAAGTCGTCTTGGCTTCCGCCGAAGATGTGATCGTCGCCGGATCCACCTTTAAGCGTGTCACTTCCGGACCCACCGTCCAATGTGTCATTTCCGTCTCCCCCAATTAAGGAGTCATTGCCACTTCCACCCCAAAGCCGGTCGTTTCCAGACTCACCGTGCAACGTATCGTGATCGATCCCGCCTGCAATCAGATCGTTGCCATTACCGCCATAGATCAAGTCGTCGCCGGTCGCACCATCGACGATATCATTCCCATTATCCGCAAAAATAGTTTCATGGGCACCACTTGCTTCTCCGTCGACATTTCCATTGACATGACCACGAATATATTCTGAAATCCTCCACCCGTTAAAGCCATCATCACTATGCTTGACGACCCGGATACGTAGATCCAAATCAACATAGAAATCATAAGGTACGAAGTTCACTTCGTTGTGGTAGGCAACCTCTGTGAGGTCGGATGGGCTCGGAACATTTATAAAATGGTGTTCTGTTCCACCATTTCGCGCGCCATCCAATGCATAGAATACGTTATCGCCGATCTGCAAAAATTGCTGCGGCCCTAACCCCAATGCATCGGCACTATTCGAAGAGCCGCTAGAGATGTGTTCGACAATGCGAACAACAACACTGCTTCCATCTAGCAGCGCTATTGTTAAGGGCAGATTGTTCAAATCAATAGCTTGACCTTCAATTTGGATAACATCCCGGCTGGGCTCAAAATCGTTTAGCCGACCAACCACAGGCGAAGTCACTAAGTGGGCGTTCGTAAAGTTAAACGTATCCGAGCCTTCACCACCATACGCATGATGGCCTTGTCGACCGCTGTTGTTGGTCAGATCCAAAATGAATGTGTCGTCCCCAATTTCACCGAATAAATGGGCTTGCCCACTTTCCGCTACCGACGCTTCAATTGTATCATCGCCGTCACCACCACTGAGACCCTCAGTTCCTGTCGCTGCGAGATATTGATATCCACCCGCCATGCGCACGCCTGTTGTTGCCATCTCATTCCTCCTCTTTCGCATTGAATATGCAGATTAGTGGTGAAAGGGAGGAAGTTGCAACACCTTTAACGAGAATATAGCGTAATATAAACAATCATAGATTGTTGAATTTCTCTGTTCAAACGCCGGGCGATATGCGATGTCACGAACTGGGCTTAGTCGGTGAGGATGCAACCGTCGTTGATCAGCTACAAGCGCCACCGCCCACCGGCCCAGGAAGCCATCGTTCCGATGGACCAAAGGCCAATCAAGCACTAACTTGGACCGCCCAAGCGGGGCTGCTCACGCTGAACAGGAGGATGCATCTTGAAAACAATAATAGTCGCCTTAACCTTGGCGCTCTTGCCTATACCTGCACTCGCAATCGAAAAGTGTGGTACTGGACAACGGTATACTTGCGTAGTGGATGGAGACACCATCTGGCTTGAAGGTGAAAAGGTTAGGATGATGGGCTACGATACTCCGGAACCACAAACCAATATTTGTGGAGGATCTAAGGAGGTACGCCTTGCAAATCAAGCTTCTGCGAGATTAGTTCAATTACTAAGTCAAGATGGAATAACCATAGAGCGCCATGGCAAGGATCGTTACAATAGAACGTTAGCAATTGTACGGGTTGTAGGCGTAGACGTTGGTGATATTCTGGTGCGGGAAGGACTTGCTCGCTATTGGCCAGATGGGTCGGAATTCTGGTGTCATTAGTATCCCATGTCGAGAACTTGAGGTGCCACCTTTAGTCGACCTCAACGCTAAATAGGTTACGTTGCGAAATTAGACGACAGCCATTTTCTGACCTTCGTGCGATAGTCAAGCGCCGTGTCGCGTCTTCTGCCAGACCGGCCAGTTGTCCATTGCTCGGCATTTTCATCTATCGGATATGGTGTAGCGCGTAGCCGCCGTTCTGCGATTTCGTTTCAGATGCTAACCTGCCCCCCGAAACTTCCCTCACCTTGACGTAGAGTTTGCCCAACCTTTCGACGGAGCAAACTGATGCGAAAGAGACGATTTAGCGAAGCGCAGATTGTCGGGATGATCAAAGAGCAAGAAGCCGGGATGCCGTCTGCGGAGGTATTTGCAAGCACGGCCTCAGCCAAGGGGCGTTCTACAAGTTCAAATCCAAATACGGGGGCATGGAGGTGTCGGAAGACGCGAAGCTACGCGTTGTGACAGACGAGAATGCCAAGCTGAAGCGCCTGCTGGCCGATGCGATGCTGGAAACGTTGTTCTGAAGGATCTGCTGGGAAAGAACTGACAACGCCGATTGAGCGGCGAGAGACAGCGCTACGTGCGATGCGTGACCACGATATCTCGCAGCGCCGGGCCTGCCGACTTGTCGGTGTTGATCCCGAAACCGTCCGGCGTGATCGTCCGCCGGATAATCCCGAGATACGTGCGGAGATGTGCCATGACGCAGGGATCGGTAGCTCCCCTGTCAGCTTTTCCAAGAGACGTGGATCGCGTCGACTGGCGGGGATGGTGCGGCGCGGCACCAAGTGACAGTCCCGACGTCAGCTCTGGGCCGTTCATGCCGACCTGACGGGCCAGGGCGCTTAGGATGCGTGCCCCACTGCCGCAACGCGGCTCTGAGCCCATTGCAGAAGTGCCAATACCTTGCTGCGTGCGCTCGCAGCGCGGAACTCTGCTGCGCCGCCGCGAGATGTCTGTTGCATCGCAGGGTCAAATGCGGTCACTCAGGTAGCGTGCAGCAAATCAAGAAGCAATCAACTCACACAGTTCGGGACGAAGCGGACTTGTGCAGACGCGACGATTGCTCACGCAGAAAGGCCTCGCACGCGCAGTGTCTCTCGTTTAGTAATGCAGCATATCTCAACGAAGCGGTCGTTCAAACCGGCCCATCCTAGCTGATTTTAATCTGGCCTTTCGCTGCGATTTGACCCAAAAATCGAGACGAGGGACGTTCTGTTTTCTGCACCTGCTAAAGTCAGTCTGATTCACACGTCAAAAACTTTAAGTGATAACCGCAGTGGACGTCGAGGAAACCTGCCGGATGCAGATGCGAGCCCTCAACCGGTTGGGCGTCAGTACAGCGACCATGACGGCGGGCGATGGGACGTCGCCTCTGGCGGACAAACCGATTATCGTATTTTGCACAGGTTGACCTTTTTTAGATTGAGCGGGAGGCTCTGCGCCCGGAAGATTGTATCTGCACGATCAACAACTTGGCCCCATAGCTTCTCGTCGAGATCGCCGTTCTCTAGCTCCATGACGGTCCCAACAGAAGTTCTGAGTTCAAGTGAGGCGACGACCGGACACCAGCCCATCAAGATGCATCCTGCGCGAAATTGGTAACGTTTAATAATATACCTCATTGTCAGGCTCAGGTTCGCCATACTCCGATGTGGTTAACATCGGGTTAATGTGCAATCTACTCTGTCAGGCCATGTCCACGCCGGACATACATGCGCGAGTGATCGGCTGCCTGCCTGCGCTCTCACCGCTGTCGTCATGTTCCGGCTATGAATCCTGACCCAAATTTAGTGGGTTGATTACGATCACAATGGCGTCGAATGCTCAAGAGCATTCAAAATTTTTGCGATAGGTTCATAATCACTAGATATACCGCCACTTGACGGTCCATCAGCGTTTTTAATTATCTGATAATCGTCAGGCGTGTTTTTAAGAGTTTTGATCACCAAGTAATCACTTTCATAGAATTTTCTGATTTTGGCTTTAGTATTACTGCGTACTTCAACGTCGAACTTTCTGCTTTCATTCCAATCCAATGGGGACAGAATCTCATGAGTATCAGTAATTTTATCGATCCATCTATATACTTTCTGCAGGCCTCGCTCGAAAAGAAAGATCTTCATATTAGGTCCAATAAAGTCGGTTTGCGGTCTTATGTGATTGTCGCAGACGTGCGGGACTTCGATGCATCTATCAAAGACAAGGCCAACCCACTCATCAAAGGTCCCTTGAAACTCTTCATTCCAGTCCAACTCTACCTTCATTCCTTCGAAGGCGGTCAGATGCCCGAGAACGGTATTTTGGTTGCTGTGCCTTGTAGCTCGATAGCGATATTCACTTAATAACCTTGCAAGGGGATCACGCATTATTGCAAAGGACACATCAGCAAAACCTTCGGGTACAAGCGTCCTACTGACATCAAACTCCAGATGCTGTGGAGTTGACCGAGCCCATGCTAGTTTTTCTCTTGAGTAAAGGGCCACTTTCCCTTTTTTTCTCATATAATCGGTTATGCTGGCCCCCCCCGTCTTCGGGATATGAACTAAGTGAAGCAAGCGATTGTTTATCCTGGCGAGTGGCACAGAATTGGCCTTCTTTGAAAATTAACGTGAGGGTGAAGCTCAGCTAGGCCGCGGATTAGACATGATGGCTGAGGCTTGGGTGAGCGCAACCTACGGACTGCGCTTGACATATATCCTTCCGACCACGTTGGCAACCATGGGTTGTGACAAGCACATAGCCATATCAATGTCGCTTGATCAGATGTTAGCTTCTTGGACTTTGGTATATGTGGTTTCGGAGGTTGAAGAACGTATGAGGCGAAAAGAGCTTGCAGGCACCAATGGTGCGGACCGTGTCAAAGATCATCTCCAGCGTGTGACCTCTCCTTCTATTTGGCCCAAGATGATCAGGATGTTTTCCGCGATTTAGTGCTATGCTTCCAATCCAGCTGTGCCTGAGATTCAGCAAAGATCAGTTGTCGACGCAATTCAGTCAACAGAATGATGGAGCCTGCCAGCATCGTTTCTCCATGTTGTTCTTGCAGTGCAGATTGCGTAGAATGCCGCCGCTGCTGGTTTTAAACTTTGCCGCGTCAAGCGCCCAGGCGACTGCGAAACTATTTCAAGGGCGGTTCTTGTCGAACTGATAGAGGTCTATATTGCGCGCGGCGACTTGAGGTGCCCCTAGTTTTCTAGACACCTGACTCGTTCACTTTCTTCTGTTCTGTTTCATAGTCAACCGGCGATAGCATGCCGTTATTCGTGTGCTTGCGGTTTGGGTTGTAGAACATCTCGATGTAATCGAATACATCCTGCCTTGCTGCGTCGCGCGTGAGGTACGTCTGCCGCCTGATGCGCTCCCGTTTCATTAGCTGAAAGAAGCTCTCGGCGACGGCATTGTCATGGCAATTTCCACGGCGGCTCATTCCACGGCGGCTCATACTGGCGATCAAGTTGTGTTTGCCGAGGAACGATTGCCACTCCGCGCCGGTAAATTGGGAACCTTGATCGGAGTGGATCATAACCTTTTGCTTTGGCTTGCGCCGCCAAACGTCAGCCAACAACGCCTGCAAAGCTAAGTCAGTCGTCATACGAGATAGCATTGACCACCCTACAACCCGCCTTGAGAACAGATCAATCACCACGGCCAGATATGACCATCCTTCGTGCGTCCGTATGTAGGTTATATCGGTCATCGAACGTACCGAAAACTCTGCTCGGTTAGCCTCGATGAATGCGTACTTCACTGAGACTCGCGCGCGAAGTACGCAGTCGCCTTTTTTAGGATTGTGCGCTCCTCGGTGACCCGGGCCAGCTCACGCTTCAACCGCCTGATCTCAGCAGCCTGTTCCGCCACCTCAGATCTGACACGTGGAGACTTCGAAAACTGTGTCTTCCACGTGTACAGCGACTTCGTGCTGATCCCCAACCGCTCGGCCACTTTGCTGACTGCGTATCCACGCTCAACAACCTGCGCCACAGCGTCCTGCTTAAACTCATCGGTAAACCGCATTCCCTTACTCATATCCGTCTCTCCTTGGTTCCAAAATTACCAAACAAAGCGTCTACAAATCTAGGGGCACCTCAAAGTCATCGCTAAGGTGCAAGTTGCGTAACAATACTATCTTGCCCTTAAATTGATGAGAAGCACCCGAATCAGTAAAAAAGCTAACCAGTGGATGAACCGGCAACTTGTTCACCGTTTTTGTCCAGCGATCTGTTTTCCGCAAGGGCGATCGCGCGGTCCATTAGTATTCTGGCGCGATTGGCCTTTGTGCAATGCAGCTGTACCGGTCCCCCGAGCGACACGTCTATCACAGTGTTTTCGTCTAAGCCGTGGGCCGAAAGGCTGCGCAGAAGCCGTCGCGCGATGTCGATCTCTATATTGATTGGAGACAGCGGTGCTGTACAATTCGTGGCGATCAAAAGGGTCGCGTTGTTGAGGTATGTCATAATAGTTTGATCGACATCGAAACAATCGGCCGCTACTGCCGCAAAATCTTGGAGCAGTGAGGCGAACTGCTGAGGCGAAGATCGCATTTGAAGCGCTTCGATCCCATCGATACTGACTGCTAATACTTGGATGTCAGCCACTTCTTTATGGGACAGTTTGGTCAGATAATTCGAAAAGGCAGCATGATCGACGAGGCTTGAGATACATTCGAGGGGTAGCCCGTCAGGCAGTTCGAATCTACGGTTACGCGTAGGACTCCAGTGGTGTCGTGTGCTTTCCACCCTAGCTTCGCCCGTCTCTCCTTGTGTATGGACCGCTTCCTGCGCCAACCTCAGCCGCACGCCCAGCTCGTCGACATCAAATGGTTTGGTGGTATAGTCTGTAACACCTGCTCGGTAGGCGTCGCCCATGTTTGTCGCGTCCCTCTTCGCGGTTAACATGATGATCGGCGTCTGGCGGTAGTGTGGTATCTGCCGAATACGTCGGCAGAGTTCGACACCATTCATACCGGGCATGCTGATATCGAGCAGGAGGCAATCGAAGATCATGCTGGAGTTTGCCAATAGCTTCAGTGCCTGCTCGCCAGACGCAGCGGTTATTACTTGGGAAAACCCTGCCTTGGCAGAGATCATCGGTATGAGTTCCAGGATGAGCGGGTCGTCATCGACAGCAAGGATTGTCATTGATGTTTCGATTGCCGAGTCCTGATTGCTGACCGAGGGTTTCGCCAAACAGGGATTGCGCGTATCGCTCCAACCATCCTTGACGGTTGGAACTTCGTTGTGACGCACAAAAACGCCTGCTACGCTGCGGACAGCAGGCAGCAGGATCACGACCGCCGATCCCACCAGTGCGTAGAGGCCAAACGCAAGCCAAAAAGATGCCCCAAGGAGAATAGCGACAAGGAATGCGAGTAGACCGGCTAAGGCTCCGATTAGGACGTATCCGACTATCATATGCGCACCTCCTATGCGTCGCTTATCTGGATATACAACCCACGGATGAACAGCGGGTTTCCGAATACCTCATTAGCTTCGACATGAAGGTAAATGTTTTCCGGCATTCGGCAAGTTTTTACTATTGTGGCAACAAAGACTCAGAAGAGAAGCACACGCTTGACGGGTATTCTGGTGTTAGATAGAGGTTGTGTCTACATGAAGGGGCTTTTGCATTGAAGATTCTTGCTGTAGATGACGATCCTATCATACTGGAGCTTCTGACAGAGATTGCGGGGGTTGTAGGGTTCACCAATTTAACCTTATGCGCATCTGCATATGAAGCATTGGATGTGGTCGCAGAGGCAGACATCCCGTTCGATTGTCTTTTGCTGGATATCCAGATGCCAAACATGGATGGCATTCAACTCACGTCGATTGTGCGTAAGATGCCGCAGTACGCGACAACGCCGATTCTGATGATCACGGCGATGTCAGATCGGTCCTATATCGACAGTGCCTTTTCGGCTGGGGCGAGCGACTACATCACGAAGCCTTTCGAGATTGATGAGGTCCACGCGCGACTCCGCCTGATCGAAGAACTTTTGAAGGGCCGTCGTCAGAAAGAGGATCGCAATCCGGTTGAAATGGCGCGCGAAGCAAGTTCGGTTGTTACGCTGGCTGACCTTGATAAGCGTCTGGCGCTGTCGGACATTGACGGCTGCATTGAGTATCTGGCGCTGGAAAACTATCTTCTTCAGGTTTCGAAAATTTCACTGCTCGGAATGAGCGCCGTTGGCATCGTCTTTCCCGATGTTCATCGAATCTTCCAATCCAGAAGCCTTTACGAGTACGAGTCAGCGATCACCGATGTTGCTGAGGCAATTTCCGATTGCCTGAAACCGCGGGGTTTTTTCCTTTCACACGCGGGCGGAGGTCATTTCGCTTGTGTCCTAAGTGAAGGCGAAGCGTTTGACGCGGCAGTCTTCGAAATCACCGTTGCCAACAAGGTTCGCGAGATGGATCTGCATTTCTGTGACGGTCGCCCTTTGATCGTGATACCGGTCGTCGGCGATGCTTGCTCTTTGCAGTTCAAATCGGGCAGGGGGGTCGTCATCGCTCTAACGCGCGCTCTGGCAGATGCCGAGGCGGTTAGCAGGGCGCCGTCCGTCAGGAAAGTGGCCACCTCTTGGCAGTTGAAAAGTCTATTGGGTTATTGACCAGAGCGGAGACACATTGAATGACCCCATCTAACGCTGGCGGCATGTCCAACGGGCTCGCCAGAGTCCGCGTACGCTTTGTCGCTGAGTTGCGGGTAAGACGCGCCAGATTGATAGAACTGCGCTCGCAACTGCTTAATTTGCCGCTATGCGCCGAGGCACTGAAGGAAATCGGGCAGATAAGCCACAAGATCGCAGGCACGGCGGCAATACTTGGGTTTCCGGGCCTCGGGGCTAGTGCTTCCGCAATAGATGACGCCATCGATCAAATCAAGGTTTGGCCAACGGCGCCTGATCCAGCACTGTTGGACCGGATCGACCGTATGATATCGGATATGGAGCTGGCGCCCGAGAAAGGAGACTGCACCTAGCGCCTCCGGCGTGTCGGTGTCCGGCCCCGTCGGTCGTCTGTCTTTCGATCAGCCACTGCAGGAGATTGAGCACATGGGTCTAGGCTGCAACATCTTCGGCCACGACCATTTCCGCAGGGATCAGCCCAGCATATTCATCGGGATGCGAGGCCCAAACCAACATGTCAACCCACCACACTCACTGAGACAGGAATCTCCCATTTTCAGAAGAGTTCAACTACTGTAGGAAAAATAAAATTCCGAGTGCTGAGAACAGGTCGAAGCTGACAAACCGGCCTGTTGGTCCAGCACCCCTACGAATTGATAATTTTGAAAGGTGAAAAGCATGAATATCTCTAAGCTGTTGAGCGTTGTTATTCTCTCTTTGTACGCGTCACAAGCCATCTCTGAAACGGTGCTCACTGTTACCGGTAAGGATGCCTCCGGCGCACAGGAGGTCATCTTGTATAGCCTTGATGACCTAAAAGCTCTGGATCAGATCGTTTATGACACTGTCAATGATTTCGTCAAAACGCCGACCCAGTTTTCCGGTCCGCTCTTGCGAGACGTGCTCGCTCCTTTGTCACTCTCCGAGAACGCCGAATTGAAACTGACAGCGCTCAACAATTTTCAAACCGAGATACCGATCACCGACGTGATGAACTATGACGTGATTGTCGCTTTGGAAAAAAGAGGTGCTCCCATGTCAATCCGGGAAAACGGACCGCTCTGGGTCATCTACCCAGTTTCTGACCATCCAGAACTGCGCGCACAGATCTATAACAACCGCATGATTTGGCAGCTCATCGATATCGAAGTCGAATGACTATTAATGCTTTGCGCTACAGGTGGATTATTTTAATAACGATCGTTGTCGGACTTGTAGTTGCTGGTTTTAGTCTTATCGACGTGCGCCAGCAAATGAAGCGAATGGACGGGAATACCTTGTCGGGCGGGCCCGACTGGTACGTGACAAATGTCGAATTTGACGTGTTGAGATTGGAAAATTCGCTGCTTCAATTTTCTCATGCGCAGCGCGATGCCAATGACGTACATCGGGCATTTGATATTCTTTGGAGCCGGCTCGTCCAAATGGAGGTCAGCGCCATACGCGACACATTGGTGGAATACGGTGTCGATATGAAAGTCTATGAAAGATTGATGGCAGCATTAGTTGCCAGTGACAGTCGTGTCGCTGCGCTTGGCACTGGCCCTGAAGGAAAAGGTAACGCGCTCGAGATTTTTGAGATTTTTAACCAATTTAATGATGATGTAAGAGATACTACACTTGAAGTAGTGAAAGTATCCGTATTGGAATCCAATGATTTTCGTTTAAGTGTGCTCGGCAGTGCTAAGACTATTTTATACATTAGTCTGACGATCACGAGCGTGGCTGGTCTGCTGTTTCTCGTTTTCGCCTTGGATAGTGTTCTGACGCGGCGCGCCCTCATCGAGAAGGAGGCCTTGCTGCAAGATGCCTATGCTGCTGACATTGCCAAATCCCAATTCATCTCGGTGATGAATCATGAGCTACGCACACCGCTGACGTCCATTAGTGCCTCGCTGTCGCTGCTGAAGAGTGGAACTCTTACGCAGACACCCGAAAAGGTCAGTCGTCTAATTGAAATAGCGGAACGCAATTGTAGGGTTCTTATGCAACTTGTGACTGATCTTCTGGATACAGAAAGATTCGCTTCCGGGAAGATGAAATTTGACTTTCAGGTGGTCGATTTTTCGGAATTACTGCACCGCAGTGTGCAAAACAACCAAGCCTACGCGGATTTATATGGTGTGGGAATAAATGCCGACAGCATAGAGCCCAACGTAGGAATCACCGCTGATCCCGCTAGAATTGATCAGGTAATGACAAATCTTTTGTCGAATGCGATCAAATTTTCAAAAGAAGCAGGTAAGGTCCAAGTTAGCCTTACAATCGAGGCCGGGCATGCCGTCGTCGCGGTGAAAGATGATGGGCGAGGTATTCCGCAAGAGGATCAATTGCGCATTTTTGAAAGATTTCAGCAAGTGGATTCGACTGATAGGCGAGAACGCGGAGGTACGGGACTCGGCTTGAGTATAGTGAAGGCAATTGTCGAGGCGCATCATGCCGAAATATCCTTAGAAAGTAGGCTGGGTGAAGGGAGTACCTTCTACATTAGCTTTCCTCAGGCTAGCGGTGTGCTACCTTCGGAAATTCGGACGCTGGCGTAAGCTGCGATGTGTTGTTTGTTGTTCTACACAATGAAAGTGATCAAAATAATTGAAACGGAAGCGCCATCACCCTCAGTTCGGGGGCGAGGTCGCGTTGGAGATGCTGAACGGCGGGAAGACGGTCAACGAACTGGCAAGTTTATTCGCTCCGTCTCAGTTGCACAAATTGGCTAGTAGCTGAGGCGCCCCTTTCTCCAGAAAGACTTACCCAGCGCCACTATGACTGACATCCCGAGCGGGATTTATCCGCTCAAGACGGCGATGAGACGCGATCTGACGGCCGAAGCCTCGCGCCATGAGGCGCTGGACCTCAGTGCCCATACTATCCTTTTCCCACGCGCCTTCGGGGGTGGTAGCCGCTCCGATTCCGCCGGAGTGCAGTGCCCAAGCATTTGACGTGCGGAGCGCTTCGGTTCTCGCGACCGCGCCAGCGGTGGCGGGCCTCCATAGCTGAGCGTTCTTGCGCGGGCAGAGGGCCGCAGCCGCACCCCGGTCGACGTTGGCATTGTGGTGCGCGAGGGTATCGTTTGCTCCGCAACGGCTGCTTAGGTCCCACCTTCCGCACCGCGCTCATATCTGCGAGTCTCTCTGCAATATAGATTTGCCGAGGAGATTGCGGTGGGAGTACATCGGGAGCTGCGTTTGGAGTCCATTGCGGGCCATGAGATTTTGGATGGTTCTGACGGTAATCGGCGCTGGCCGGACGCGGTGAAGGTTCATTTGGTCTCCGAAACCCACCGGCACCAACAAGCATTATGCCGATAGACCAGAGAGCGACCATGCGTTAACATTCAAACTGGACCACCCGATGGGGGCGCTCCACCTTGGGGATCAGCCAACCGAACTATGTACCGGAAGTTAAAGAAAGTCCGAAATGATCAAGGTACTTCATGTTGAGGATGACGCAGACATCCGAGAAATTTCCCAGATGGCACTTGCGCTCTCGGGAGAATTTCTGGTCATGCAATCCAAGTCTGGCGAAGAGGCCCTGAAGCAAGCCGAGACATTCAGGCCTGATGTAATTTTACTGGACGTAATGATGCCTGGTATGACAGGTCCGCAGACACTTGAGCGCATGCGGCAATTGCCGTCGGTTGCAAATGTGCCGGCAATTTTCATGACTGCACGCACACAGCAGATCGATATCGATGGACTGCTCAGAGCGGGTGCGGTTGATGTTATCAGCAAACCTTTTGACCCCATGTCCTTAGGGCACACAATTCGAGAAATCCTAGATGGGTTGAGGCAGCAGGAGGTTGATGAAGTTAGCGATTCTGCGGTGTGAGGGACTGTTGCCATCACAGATCGATCTGAGGCAATTGAATACTTCATAAGCAACTATAAAAGCAGTGAATATTTCCAATATCTATGTTGATCCGAGGGGAATCTAACCCCTGACCTCCTGCACGCCATGGGCGAATTTGGTTTGCTCGCCAGTTCTCCCCAATTTGAACTCGCGGCAGTAGATTGCATGAAAATGAAGGTGTAAGGTGCAGTTGCTCGCGGGACATACCGTTTATTGATCATAACTTTTCTCTGAGCACTTCGTAAGGCGTCTTTCAATTTTGCGCGCCGATAGGGTGTCAAAATTCGTTGCCGATTGATATCCTAGGAGAATTCGCGGGCGTAGAGAGGGAACGCAATCTGTCTGCAATCCGTTGAAATGCCCCCTCTGAAGTGGTCCACCAATTGGGGTATGATTATCCCGTTTTCAGGAGGACCACAGAATGGCTGGAAAGCGAGAGAAGCCCGAAGGATCTTGTCAGAGAAAATGGCTTTGAGGCGGGCAGGGTGGTTTCGTAACCTTTCTGAATGACAAAACGCTCCCCTTTTAGGTATTTTAAAACTAGCCCCGAGATCATTCGCGTGGCTGTGATGCTGTCTGTTCGGTTCCCGCTGTCCCTTCGCAATGTGGAAGATCTGCTGCACGAACGCGGCATCGATGTCAGCCATGAAGCTGTGAGATACTGGTGGCATCGGTTCGGTCCGATGTTTGCCGCGGAGATCCAAAAACGGCGGATTGCCGCAATGAAATCCAGCCGATGGCGCTGGCATCTGGACGAAATGTTCGTGAAGATCAACGGTGAGAGACACTATCTTTGGCGGGCGGTCGATTATGAAGGCGAAGTCCTAGCTTTCAGCGAAGGATCCGCCTCGCAATCAATTCACTTATCATGGTCTCGTCTGATTATCCTTTTGTGCTGGCTACGAACTTGTGGTAGCCGCAACGCTGGAGGGCAGAGCGGAGCGAAAGGCAGAAAATGACCGGTTGTTCACGCGAAGGCTGGTGGCGCACACGCATTATCATTGCAGTTTTCGCGCTATCTGCTCCCTTGTCGTCTATTTCCGCGTCGGCGCAGGACGTGAGCATGTCGGCACCGTCCGTGGTGCGCGCGAAAGCGAAAGCCGAATTTTCCAGCAGTCTGGCCGGAACGATTGTGTCCTTGCCATTCAAAGAGGGCAGCGCCTTTTCGAAAGGCGACATTCTGGCAACGCTGGATTGTGTTTTGCAGCGCGCTCAGGCCGAGGCGGCGGCGGCCGATTATCAAGCTGCCCGCGCTGATTTCGATGCGCGCGAGGCATTGCTTGCGCGTGGCGGGCTGGGCCGCGTTCAAGTCGATGTCGCAAAGGCCCAGGCAGCAGCCGCGCGCGCACGCCGGCGCTTGGCCAAAGCCGTCGTCGAGGGCTGCGAGATCAAGGCGCCTTTTGACGGACGCATCGTCGAGATTCCGGTCAACGAATTCGAGTATGTCGAACCCTCACAACCCTTGTTGAGCATTGTTTCGACGGAACGCCCCGAGGTGGAGATCAGCGCGCCGTCGGTCTGGTTGCGTCGAATCGAAGTCGGCTCGACTGGCAATGTGCGCTTTGACGAGGCGACAGGCAGTCATCAGATCCGGATCACGGGCATCGGCGCAACGGTCGATCCGGTCAGTTCAACAATCAGACTGACGGCGACTTTCGAAGGCAGCGCCCAAGGCATCCTCCCGGGAATGTCCGGACGGGCAAGTTTTGAATGAATGACCAGCCAAAGCAGTCGAGGCCTGATAGCGGGACCTTTACCAAGCTCCGCGACCCTGCAGACGGGGCGCCGCAAAGATCATCGACCGAGACCGCGGCCTTGCTGAAAGTGTTGCAGCTGGATGCTGATCTGCGGCGGGTCGAAACCGAGCGTGAGCTGATCTACTATCTGGCCAACGAGACACGTTCGGTCCTCGGTTTCCGTCAGGCGTTCGTGTTGCGCAAGCGCCGAAATTGGTCGCTGGAAGCGGTCTCATCGGTGACGAATTTCGATCGCAACGCACCGATCAACCGGCAGATCCAGCAACTGGTATCGAACCTCTCGAAAGGCCCGGATGACGGCAAGGTGCAGCGCCTTCGACTGGATGCGGATGACCGTCTGGATGCCCTGTGCCAGCACATGTTCCTCAATGCCGTCTGGATGCCGCTCAAGACGCGCGAGGGCACTGCTTTTGCCGGTCTGCTCATTCTCCATGAAAATGAATGGTCCGACGGTGCCGTCCCGCTGCTTGAGCGCGTTGCAGAAGCGGGGGCTCATGCTTGGTGGGCGCTCAAGGGCCGGGCGCTGACTCGTCGGCGCTGGTTGCCTGGCCGGATCGTCATGCCGATTGTCCTGCTTCTCTTGTTTGCAGCGGGCTTCTGGCAGGCACCCTTGACGGTTCTCGCCCCCGCGGAGGTCAGCGGCCGACACAGTGTCGCCATTTCGGTTCCGATGGAGGGTGTGATCGACAGCATCGAGGTCACGCCGAACCAGCCTGTCACGGCCGGAATGGTCCTGGCTCGACTGGAAGATACGGAATTGCGCAACGCGCTTGCAATTGCCGAGAGGAAAGTCACGGTGGCCGATGCCCGGCTGTCGCAGTTGCAGAACGCATCTTTTGCCGATCCCACCGCAGCACGTGAACTGAAAGTAGCGGCGGCGGAATTTGCCTTGGCCCAATCTGAACGGGAACTGGCGCAGGAACGGTTGGCTCGAACAGAAATCGTGACCAAGATAGATGGCATCGCCGTATTTGACGACCCGCAAGCCCTCACCGGTCGCCCCGTCAGCGTCGGTGAGAGGCTCATGGAGGTTGTCTCGCCCGACAGTTTGGAATTCACGATCCGGCTGCCGGTGATCGACAACATCAATCTCTACGAAGGCAGCAAGGTTCGGGTTTTCCTCGACAGTGATCCTCTCAGCCCCATCAAGGCGACCCTGTCGCGAACGAGTTATCGCGCCGTTACGCAGCCGGACGGCAGCTTTGCCTATACGCTCGCGGCGCGCATGCAGGATGATCCCGAGTTGCAGGAGGTCCGCATCGGAGCCTATGGAACCGCACAGCTCTATGGCCAGTATCACAGCATCCATTTCATCATTTTTCGCCGACCGCTCAGCTGGTTGCGCCAGACCTTCGGGGTGTAGCCCATGCAGGCCGCACAGCCGGACGATGTCGCGCTGCCGCCGCTTCGCGAGGATCTCAGCATCTCACCTGGCGCGCCGCTTCTGAATGGCGCACCCAGCTGGGTTATCTATGATCCGATCCGCCATCGCTTTTTTCAGGTCGGACAGCGCACGATAGAAATGATCTCCAGCTGGTCGTCGGGCACGGTGGCGCGCCTGCATTCGGAGCTGAAGGCGAAACGCGCCCTTCAGGTTGGCGAGCAGGAAGTGCGGGCGGTCCGTGAGTTCCTGAAGACGAGCGACCTTCTGGCCGAAAGAGGACCTGGCGTCGCAAAGAGCTTCGCGCGCCGCGCCGAGGCACAGCGAAGCTCACCGATCAAATGGGCGCTGCATCGCTATATTTTCTTTCGCATGCCACTTCTGCGTCCAAACGCGTTTCTGATAGCGACCTGGCCGCTGGTGCGCCCGCTTTTCAGTCGGGGCTTTGCGGCGTTGACAGCTATGGTGCTGGTCTTGGCCCTTTACCTGGCCAGCCGTCAGTTTTCCGATTTGCAGGCCCACTTTCAGGGGGCCTTTTCGCTGACCGGCGCGATGACATATGCGATTGCGTTGATATTCGTGAAGATCCTGCATGAACTGGGTCATGCCTATCAGGCCGTGGCGCGGGGGCTTCGCGTCCCAGTTATGGGCGTCGCCTTTATCGTCATGTTTCCGCTGCTTTATACTGACACAACCGACGCGTGGCGGCTGCGCAAGCGGCGCGACCGGGTGATGGTGGACTTGGGCGGAATCATGGTCGAACTGACGCTGGCGATCTATGCGACCCTTTTGTGGTGCTTCCTGCCGGATGGACCGGCACGCAATGCGGCCTTTGCCGTCGCCACCGTCAGTTGGGTCTTTTCACTGCTGGTGAACCTGAACCCCCTGATGCGGTTTGACGGGTATTACCTGCTGGCCGATTCGCTGGGGGTTCACAATCTGCAGCCACGCTCGTTTATGATGGGCAGATGGGCGTTGCGGGAATTACTTTTCGGCATCGGCGCGGCGCCGCCCGAAAAACTGTCACGGCCGATGCGCATATTCATGGTTGCTTACAGCTATGCGACCTGGATCTATCGGTTCTTCCTGTTCCTGTCGATCGCGCTGATTGTATACGCCCTGACATTCAAGGCGCTGGGAATTATCCTTTTCCTTGCGGAAATCATGTTCTTCATCGCAACGCCGGTGCTGCGCGAAATTAAGGTCTGGATTGATATGCGCGAGCGAATTCTTTGGTCCCTCCGTAGCTGGTGCACGTTTGTAGTCGTGACACTTCTCGGTGCGCTTGCTGTCATTCCGATGTCAGGACGCATACAGGTGCCTGCGGTATTGGATGAGGCCCGCCAGCAGGCGATCTATTCGTCGATCGATGGTCGCCTGAAGGAGGTCTTTGTGACCGATGGGCAGGCGGTGCGCTCTGGTGATCTGCTGTTCTCGTTCGAGGATCCCGAACTGCCAATGACGATTCTGCAAGCGCAACAGCGGATTGCCCTGAACGAAGCCCGTCTGCGGGCTGGTGCCGGTGATGCGGTAGAGCGTGCGTCACGGGTAATTATCGAACGGCAAATCGAACAGGAGCGCGAAGCCATGTCCGCGCTGAAGGACCGGCAGTCGGAGCTGCAGGTGCGCGCGCCACTGGACGGCATCCTGCGCGACCTCATTCCAGACCGGGAGCCGGGCACATGGTTCGGGCGAAAGCGATTTCTCGGCCGTATCGTCAATCCCGGTGGTTTTATTGTCCGCGGCTTCATCCGGGAGGGCGATCTGATGCGCATCGATCATGAGAGGGCCGGTAAGTTCATTGCGGATGAATTGCGCATACCGAAGTTCCCGCTACAAGATATCTCGGTGGCGGATTTCAGCGTTACCCGTTTGCCCGATGGCTATCTCTCGGCGCTCAATGGAGGTGAAATTCCGGTCCTTGACGGCGATCCGGATGTGAGTCGCCCGAAGGGTGTCTGGTATCCGCTCGATGCAAAGGTTTCCGGCGCGCTTTCGGCGGCTTCCGGGCTCGACACAATCCAGCCCGGCGTGGTGGTCCTGCGAACCAAGCCGGAGTCCTTTGCTCTCAGAACCTTTCGCCGCGTCGCTCGCGTGTTGATACGCGAGGCTGATTTATGACGTTGCAGCGCGCGGCGTGAGTGGCAGTGGCATTTGTGCGACATAGATAGCTTTCAGTGCGTTTGTCCCGCCGGGTAGGTGGACCAGAATCAGTCTTCCGCGTTAACAGTTCTATCAAAGGTCGCATGAGGGTGACCGCCTCCTTGAACACGCCCCCAACAGGGTCTGCTGAGCATATTTTCAGCGAATGACATGAGACAAGCGCGACCTATGACGCCGTGTTTCGTGCGATCATCTTTAGATTGTGTTTTACACTATGGCAATGTATCGGAATATTGCGCAATAAGTGGACGGCAAGATGTGCATGACCGCAATATTTAGCGAAAAGGTTGACCTATGAAAGATGGTTTCGAGCGTGGGCTAACCGCCGAAGACATAGGTCCGGATGACGCGGAAAACATCACCGAACCGGATTTCATGGCTCTGGAAGAGCGGATCATGTTCGATGGCGCGATTGGCGCCGAGGCCGTCGACGCGGCTGTCGATCACGCATCTGATGACGCGTCCGAGCCGACAGCTACTGCCGAAAATATCGAAGCGGCCGCATCAGCCATGGTCGTCCCGCCCGCCGATCGCTCGGAGATCTATTTCGTCGATTCCAGCGTGGACGATTCAGAGGGTCTGATTTCGGCCATTCCAGATGGGGCCGAAGTGGTGGTGCTGGATGCGGGGTCCGACGGCGTCGAGCAGATTGCCTCGGTGCTTGAGGGCCGCACTGGAATTGATGCCATCCATATTTTGTCCCACGGTGAGAGTGATCAGATAAGGCTGGGCGATGCGACGCTGGATGCCGCCAGCATCGATGGTGGCCATGCTGATGAGCTTGCGACGATCGGTGCTGCGCTGTCCGATGATGCGGACATCCTGATCTATGGCTGTGATTTCGGTCAGGATGATGCAGCCATTGCCGCATTCGCCAGGGCGACCGGTGCCGATGTCGCGGCCTCGAGCGATGCGACCGGCGCCGCGGATCTCGGAGGTGACTGGATTCTGGAGGTCAACACCGGCGGCATCGAAGCCGCGGCCCTGAGTGCCGAAGGATACGGCGGCCTTTTGGCCGTGCCTGAGGTGACGGCGCCTAACAATGTGCTGAACGGGTCGGAGGACGCTGACCTGACAATCAGCAGCGTGTCTGTCGCGGACGCAGATGGTGACACACTGACCGTAACGCTGGACGTTGGCAACGGAACGATCACGCTTGCGCAGACAACCGGCCTGACCGTGACCGGCGACGGGAGCGGCGCGGTCTCGGTCACTGGTGATGCGGCGGATATCAACAATGCGCTGTTGGGGATGACCTACCGGGCGATAGCTGACTACAACGGCTCCGACACCCTGACGGTCACTGCCGATGATGGCAGCACGTTCAGCAGCGACAGCGTGGCCATCAATGTCTCCGCAATCAACGACGCACCCACCTTGACGCCAACCGCTATCTCCGCGGACGAGGGCGGAACCACGACGATCACCGAAGCCGCTTTCGGCGTCTTTGATCCCGACGTCGATCCCCTCCTGAACACGGACCCGCAGCTTGCCAAGCAGCTCGTTTTCAAGGTCGACGCAAGCAACATGCCAACCCAGGGCACCCTGCGACTCAACGGGCAGGCGCTTCTGGCGGGCAGCACGTTCTCGCTGCAGGATGTCCGGGACGGAAACCTGACCTATGTCCATGACGGGACCAACGTATCGCCCGGCGATACCGATGTCTTTGCGGTCACGATCAACGACGGCGGCGGCAGCGGCGATATCGGCCCGGCAAACGTCACGGTCAATCTGCAGCCGGTGAATGATGCGCCTTCCATTGGCGGAAGCCCGGAGGTATTCGAGGGCGAGGGGAATGAGGACGAGTTCGGTAATCCGGGTACCGTCACTGCGGCTGCCGATATCGGGGGCAGCCTGACGATTTCCGACGTGGATGATACGATTGCTGCGTCTCAAATCACCATCACGAACATCAATAATGATGGCGAAGGCACGCTTTTCTGGGATGCGAACGGTAACGGACGCCTCGACGCCGGCGAAGCGCTTTCGGGCGGCGAAACCTTTGCCGCAAGCGAGTTAGCAAATGGCCGTTTGCGTTTTGCGCATAATGGCAACGAGCCTGACGGGACCAGCCCCAGCTTTGACATCGAGGTGACGGACTCGGGTGGTGGCGCCGGTATTGCAAACGCCCTGAGTTCAGGGCCGCAGACAATCGACATCACGGTCAACCCCAACAATGACAACCCGGAACTGACAACCAATTCATCGGTCACTATTACTGCGGGCGGCGGCGATACCGTTTCGATCGATAACACGATGCTGCAGGCGACAGATGACGATACCGGCATTCAAAGCATCGTCTATACCGTGACCCAGGTGCCGATTAAGGGCGAACTGCGCCTCGACGGCGAAGTGCTGGGCATGGGCGCTCGCTTTACCCAAGCTGATATCGATTCAGGTCGCCTCGACTACAATCGCACCGAGAGCTTTGTTGACGGCGACACCGACACGTTCCGCTTTGACGTGCGCGACTCCACGCAACGCGCCTTCAACAACCCCGGCGTCGAAGGTGCTGATCGCAATCCCGATGGCACGATCAGGGAACATACCTTCACGATTGATTTCTCATTGAACGAAGCGATCGGCACACCGCCCGGACCGGCAGCGCCCGGTCGCTCCGGCATCGTCGAGGTCGGCTCGTCCACCAGTACCGGTGTGACAGTGACCGAAGACGATGGCGTGGCCGGTGGAATCGACACCACCACGATCACCTCGGCCGAGTTGCAATATAACTTGCAGACCAATGACGGCAGCGGCGGAACACTGGTTGTTCCGGCCGCTGAAACCGTCTATCGGATCACCTCGGCCCCCGGCAACGGGACGCTCCTGCTCTCGGGTTCCGCACTCGGCGATTTCGACACCTTCACGCAGGCTGACATCGACGCGGGAAATCTGCAATTCGTTCACGATGGGTCCGAAACCCATCAGGGTGGATTCCAGTTCAGCGTCACAGTCGGAACCGACGCCGAGTTCGCGGGCGCGTTTACCCTGAACGCGATCCCCACCAACGATGCCCCTACAGTCACGACCAGCGATCCTGGCCTATTCCCCGAAGGTGGAACCATCAGGATCACTGCGTCAGAAATCGTCCTGAGGGATGTCGACACCGCCAATGAGCCGGGTGAACCTTCGGGTGAGGCGCGCGTTGACGATTTGATGTTCCGTATCACGTCGCTACCCGCGACCGGCACGCTCGAGCGGTTCGATGGCACCAACTGGGTTGCGGTCACATCAGATGATCTGCTGTCATCGGATCTTCTGACCACCAGCGTGGACGGCGAGACGAGCGGCCTGCGCTACATCCATGACGGTTCCGAGAATTTTGCGGATTCATTTAACGTCGAAGTGCGCGATGATCTGACCTTCGCCAGTGCCTTTGATGCGCAAAGCCAGTCGGGCGTCGGGGCGGCCGCGCCCAATAACCTCAGTTCGACGGCGACAGTCGACCTGACGATGGCGCCGCAGAACGACGCCCCCATCGCTCCGCAAGGTCCATCCGATCCGGATACGACGATCATCGACGCCAACGGGGTTTCCCAGACGACAGCCAATGACCCGCTTTACCTTGCCGAGGGCGATACCGGAACGATCAACGACACATTGCTGAAGACGGTCGATCCTGACAATACGGACACCGAAACCCTCCAGTACCGGTTGACCGGCAGCCCTGCGAACGGGACGCTGATGCTGAACGGTGGTGGGCTGGGTGTCGGGTCGACCTTCACGCAAGCGGACATCGACGCAGGTCGCGTGACCTACGAGCATGACGGTACCGAGAATTTCAGTGATCAGTTCATGTTCGTCGTCAGCGATTCCGTCAACGACCATGTCTATGCGCCTGAAGGGGCGGCAGGTGAATCCACTTTCGAGATTTTCGTAAATGCGGGGCGCAATGACGCGCCCGAGATCGTCAACAACGGCGACAGTACGGTCAATGTCTTCGGCACGTTCACCCACAATTTCGGTAACGATCTGATCATTGCCGATGAGGATCTGGCCATCATCGACGCAGCGGCCGGAGAGATCGATTTCATACAGGCGACAATCGTGCTGAAGGACAGCAGCGGCAACAATGTCGATCTGTCGGGCACGGGCGGCATAACGCTGGGCAGCCTGACCGGCCTGACGTTGATTGACAGTGATGACAGCAACGGTGATCTGGTCGTGCAGGGAACGCTTGCTGATGTGCAGGCGGCGCTGACCGGCCTTGAGATCGAACTGCCCAACGTGGACCACAATGACACCTTCACTCTTGACGTCACCGTCGACGACCGCCTGCGCGATGGCAGTGGCACCTTGACAGGCGGCGCAAACGGCGGCGCCGCGAACGAGGATGGTACACCTGTCAACGCCGTGAACAACAGCGATACACTGAGCGTCACATTCCGGGCGTCCGACGACAACGACGATCCAGTTGCGACCGCGATACCCGGCGACCAGATGGTGAACGAAGACACCGTTCTTGACCTGTCCGGTTATGTGATCGACGATGTCGATGCCTTCGGCAGCGATCTGACCGTCACGCTGAATGTGACCAATGGTCATCTCAGCGTCACGGGCGATGCCACGACCGGCGATCCCTCGACACTGATGCTGACCGGCACGGTGGACGAGGTCAACGCCCAGCTTTCTCAGTTGACCTATATTGCGGACGCGGATTTCCACAGCCCCGACGGCACCACCCGGGTCAATGACGACACGCTGACCATCACTGTCAACGATGGCGGCAACAGCGGGACAGGCGGCGGCACGGATGTGGCGCTGACGCCGACGCAGATTGCGATCAATCCGGTCAATGACGCACCGACAGTAACCGTGCCGGGCACGCAGACTATGTCCAGCGGTGTTTCGATCACGATCGGCGGTGTTGATGCACCGGTTGTTGGTGACCCACAAGACGCGAACAATCTCCCGTTCAATGACGTCCAGCAACTGACCGTCCGCGTGCCGGCCGGCACGGGCACCCTGACAGGCTCAGGCGCCTCAGGGCTACCGGATCTGAGTCCTCTCACTCCCCACGAAACGACGTTCGTGGGCACACTTGCCGAACTCAATGCAGAGCTGGACGGCCTCACGTTCACGCCGACAGACCCCAACGCCGACAGCACCGTAACTGTAGAGGTCGAGATCGACGATCTGGCAAACGGTGGCGTGGCATTGCCGAATGGTGTTGGGCTGGCCCTGACGGCCAGCGATAACTTTGACATTCAAATCTCAGGCGTCAACGATGCGCCTGAGATACGGACGCTCACCGATCAGACTGTCCTGGAAGACACCAGCCTGACGTACTCCAGCGGGAACGGCAATGCCTTCACGATCTTCGATTCCGACCAGTTCGGCGCCGATATGGTCGCGACCGTCTCAGTAAACTACGGAGTCGTGACGGCGGCCAGCGGCTCTGGTGCCACGCTGACGGGTGATGGATCGACGACCCTGACCATCACCGGGACTCAGAGCGAAATCAACGCGGCGCTCGACGGGCTGGTCTATGCGCCCGACGCTGATTTCCATACCGACGGGACCGGCATTTCTGACACCATCACGGTAACAATTGATGACCTGGGCAACACCGGCACTGGCGGCCCCCTATCCGACAGCCAAACGGCGGCAATCAATATCACTCCGGTGAATGACCGTCCGATCGCGTCGGGCGGCCCCGTAGACGTCACCGCGTCCGGCGAAGATCAGACCGGCACCAGCCAGACGCTGTCCGGCCTGCTCAGCGGCAATTATAGCGACGCCACGGACGATCAGACTCCCACTGGCGGCGACACCTCAACACCGCTCAGCTTTGTGGCTATCGTCGGGTCCACAGGTTACGATCCGGCACAGGGCACGTGGCAGGTCAGCGACGGCAGCGGCGGCTGGATCGACGTCCCCGCCAGCGGGCTGAACGTAGGCAACGCACTGATCGTCGAGGCAAGCCGCGATATCCGTTTTGTTCCGGCCTCCGATTTTCACGGCACGCCCGGCACGCTGGATGTCCGCCTTGCCGATGGTGACAGCATCGATACGATCACCGCTAGCACCGGAGCGGGCGATCTGAAAGACCTGTCCACTGAGGGCGGCACCGGCCAGACCGGCCGCTGGTCCGCCGGTTCGGTGACAATCCAGACTACTGTCACGCCAGAAAACGACGCGCCGACCGGATCAGATACCACCCTTGCCGCGATCGACGAGGACAACATCACCCCATCGGGCGACACGGTGAGCAACCTGTTTACCGGGGGCTATGACGACAGCACCGACGACCAGACCAGTATCCCCGGCGGCGGTGATACCAGCACCCCACTGGGCGGCATTGCAATCATCAGCAGCGCGGCTAACGCTGCCACAGAAGGCACCTGGCAATACCGCCAAGATGGCGCCGTGGGCTGGACGGATGTCCCACAGGGTGCCGGTGATGATACCAGCGCCACGCTGCTGTCCAACAATGCCGAGCTGCGCTTTGTGCCGGTCGGTGATTTCAACGGCACCCCGGGTGAGCTTATCGTTCGGGTTGCCGACGCGCCCCAGTCCTATAGCGCCAGCACCAACATTTCCGGCGTTGTAGGCGATGATTCCAGCCGCGACACCGACATCTGGTCGGCGCTGATCAACTTGAATACATCTGTCACCCCACGCAACGATGCTCCGGTCATTGGCGGCACGGGTGCCTCTGTGACTGTCAGCGAAAGCAGCGATCCCAACGGTGGCACAACGCCACAACAATTGGTTACCGGCGCGACGGTCTCGGACCTTGATATCGCGACGACTGCGGGACTGGGGCAGTTCGGCGCGGGTACGATCACGGTTTCAATGGACGGCGGCGGTCAATCGTTCGACCAGCTCACGATCACCAACAGCGGGCTGGCGGGTATCGCCAGCGTCAGCGGCGGCAGCAATGGCGCCGATCTGGTTGTCACTCTGGCGACCACGGCGTCAACTTCGCAAGTCGAGGCAATCGTCGAGGCTCTGCGTTACAACAGCAACTCCGATACGTTCGGTGGTACGCGCAACATCACGATCACACTGAGCGACGGCAACAACGACAATGGCGGGGGCAATGATGCCGGCGGTCCCACCGCGCTGACGGATAGCCTTAGCGCGTCGGTGACGATCACCGAGGTGAACGATCCGCCCGCTGGGGCCGACAACACGGTAAGCACACTTGAGGACACCGCCTTCGTATTCGGTGCTGGCGACTTCAACTTCACCCAGCCAGGTGGAGAGACGGACGTCATGGACGGGGTCCGTATTGATACTCTGCCCGCGACCGGCACGCTCGCGCTGAACGGCATCCCGGTCAGCGTCGGCGACATCATCCCGCAAGGTGATATCACCGGCGGCAATCTGACCTATACGCCAGCTCTGGACGCAAACGGCACCGGCCTTGCCAGCTTTACTTTCTCGGTGCGCGACGATCGTGGCGGCTTTGACACCACGCCGAAGACGATGACGGTCGATGTGACCCCGGTCAACGACGCGCCCTCGGCAAGCCCATCCCAGAACTTCACTGTCGGCGAAGACGACGGCACTCAGACCGTTACTGGCTTCATGCAATCCATCGAAGAAGGCGGCGCAGCAGACGAGGACGGTCAGGTCGTCTCGTTCAGCATCAAGAGCGTGTCTGACGGCATCAATTTCTCGGCTGCCCAGCTGTTCGACACATTGCCGGTGTTCACCACCGCGTCGGGGGCGGGTAATACTCTGGTGTTTGCGCCAAGCGACATCCTCGCCCACGGTGAATCGGAAACCGTGACCGTCACGGTCGGCGTGACCGACGATGGCGGCACGGCAAACGGCGGCATCGACACAGGTGCTGACCAGACGTTCACGATCACCATCACGGGTGCGAATGACCAGCCGGTGGTGGACACGCCGCTGCCGGATCAGAGCGACAATGACAGCGACACGATCAGCGTCGATGTTTCGGGCAACTTCTCGGACCCTGACGGCAGCGACACCCTGAGCTTTTCGGCCACCGGCCTGCCGCCGGGGCTGAGCATTGATCCGGGCACGGGCGTGATCAGCGGTACGATTGATGCCGATGCCTCGGTCTCCGGGCCCTATACCGTGACCGTTACGGCGGATGATGGCCATGGCCTGCCCAACAGCAGCCAGAGCGACAGCTTTGTCTGGACGGTCGGCAACCCCGCGCCGGTGGCGGTGGATGACATCGACAGCACCGACGAGGACACGGCGATCAGCCGCGACGCGGCCAGCGGCGTGCTGCCCAACGACAGCGATCCCGACGGGGATGCGCTGGCGGTCAGCCAGGTTGATGGCGCGGCGGGCAATGTCGGCGCTGCGGTGGCTGGCTCCAGCGGCGGGCTGTTCACGATCAATGCCGACGGCTCCTACGATTTCGATCCGAACGGCGAATACGAGAGCCTGGCCCCGGGCGAGAGCGCGACCAGTTCGGTCAGCTACGAGGTCTCTGACGGCGAGGGCGGCTTTGATACCGCCACGCTCACGATCACCATCACGGGTGCGAATGACCAGCCGGTGGTGGACACGCCGCTGCCGGATCAGAGCGACAATGACAGCGACACGATCAGCGTCGATGTTTCGGGCAACTTCTCGGACCCTGACGGCAGCGACACCCTGAGCTTTTCGGCCACCGGCCTGCCGCCGGGGCTGAGCATTGATCCGGGCACGGGCGTGATCAGCGGTACGATTGATGCCGATGCCTCGGTCTCCGGGCCCTATACCGTGACCGTTACGGCGGATGATGGCCATGGCCTGCCCAACAGCAGCCAGAGCGACAGCTTTGTCTGGACGGTCGGCAACCCCGCGCCGGTGGCGGTGGATGACATCGACAGCACCGACGAGGACACGGCGATCAGCCGCGACGCGGCCAGCGGCGTGCTGCCCAACGACAGCGATCCCGACGGGGATGCGCTGGCGGTCAGCCAGGTTGATGGCGCGGCGGGCAATGTCGGCGCTGCGGTGGCTGGCTCCAGCGGCGGGCTGTTCACGATCAATGCCGACGGCTCCTACGATTTCGATCCGAACGGCGAATACGAGAGCCTGGCCCCGGGCGAGAGCGCGACCAGTTCGGTCAGCTACGAGGTCTCTGACGGCGAGGGCGGCTTTGATACCGCCACGCTCACGATCACCATCACGGGTGCGAATGACCAGCCGGTGGTGGACACGCCGCTGCCGGATCAGAGCGACAATGACAGCGACACGATCAGCGTCGATGTTTCGGGCAACTTCTCGGACCCTGACGGCAGCGACACCCTGAGCTTTTCGGCCACCGGCCTGCCGCCGGGGCTGAGCATTGATCCGGGCACGGGCGTGATCAGCGGTACGATTGATGCCGATGCCTCGGTCTCCGGGCCCTATACCGTGACCGTTACGGCGGATGATGGCCATGGCCTGCCCAACAGCAGCCAGAGCGACAGCTTTGTCTGGACGGTCGGCAACCCCGCGCCGGTGGCGGTGGATGACATCGACAGCACCGACGAGGACACGGCGATCAGCCGCGACGCGGCCAGCGGCGTGCTGCCCAACGACAGCGATCCCGACGGGGATGCGCTGGCGGTCAGCCAGGTTGATGGCGCGGCGGGCAATGTCGGCGCTGCGGTGGCTGGCTCCAGCGGCGGGCTGTTCACGATCAATGCCGACGGCTCCTACGATTTCGATCCGAACGGCGAATACGAGAGCCTGGCCCCGGGCGAGAGCGCGACCAGTTCGGTCAGCTACGAGGTCTCTGACGGCGAGGGCGGCTTTGATACCGCCACGCTCACGATCACCATCACGGGTGCGAATGACCAGCCGGTGGTGGACACGCCGCTGCCGGATCAGAGCGACAATGACAGCGACACGATCAGCGTCGATGTTTCGGGCAACTTCTCGGACCCTGACGGCAGCGACACCCTGAGCTTTTCGGCCACCGGCCTGCCGCCGGGGCTGAGCATTGATCCGGGCACGGGCGTGATCAGCGGTACGATTGATGCCGATGCCTCGGTCTCCGGGCCCTATACCGTGACCGTTACGGCGGATGATGGCCATGGCCTGCCCAACAGCAGCCAGAGCGACAGCTTTGTCTGGACGGTCGGCAACCCCGCGCCGGTGGCGGTGGATGACATCGACAGCACCGACGAGGACACGGCGATCAGCCGCGACGCGGCCAGCGGCGTGCTGCCCAACGACAGCGATCCCGACGGGGATGCGCTGGCGGTCAGCCAGGTTGATGGCGCGGCGGGCAATGTCGGCGCTGCGGTGGCTGGCTCCAGCGGCGGGCTGTTCACGATCAATGCCGACGGCTCCTACGATTTCGATCCGAACGGCGAATACGAGAGCCTGGCCCCGGGCGAGAGCGCGACCAGTTCGGTCAGCTACGAGGTCTCTGACGGCGAGGGCGGCTTTGATACCGCCACGCTCACGATCACCATCACGGGTGCGAATGACCAGCCGGTGGTGGACACGCCGCTGCCGGATCAGAGCGACAATGACAGCGACACGATCAGCGTCGATGTTTCGGGCAACTTCTCGGACCCTGACGGCAGCGACACCCTGAGCTTTTCGGCCACCGGCCTGCCGCCGGGGCTGAGCATTGATCCGGGCACGGGCGTGATCAGCGGTACGATTGATGCCGATGCCTCGGTCTCCGGGCCCTATACCGTGACCGTTACGGCGGATGATGGCCATGGCCTGCCCAACAGCAGCCAGAGCGACAGCTTTGTCTGGACGGTCGGCAACCCCGCGCCGGTGGCGGTGGATGACATCGACAGCACCGACGAGGACACGGCGATCAGCCGCGACGCGGCCAGCGGCGTGCTGCCCAACGACAGCGATCCCGACGGGGATGCGCTGGCGGTCAGCCAGGTTGATGGCGCGGCGGGCAATGTCGGCGCTGCGGTGGCTGGCTCCAGCGGCGGGCTGTTCACGATCAATGCCGACGGCTCCTACGATTTCGATCCGAACGGCGAATACGAGAGCCTGGCCCCGGGCGAGAGCGCGACCAGTTCGGTCAGCTACGAGGTCTCTGACGGCGAGGGCGGCTTTGATACCGCCACGCTCACGATCACCATCACGGGTGCGAATGACCAGCCGGTGGTGGACACGCCGCTGCCGGATCAGAGCGACAATGACAGCGACACGATCAGCGTCGATGTTTCGGGCAACTTCTCGGACCCTGACGGCAGCGACACCCTGAGCTTTTCGGCCACCGGCCTGCCGCCGGGGCTGAGCATTGATCCGGGCACGGGCGTGATCAGCGGTACGATTGATGCCGATGCCTCGGTCTCCGGGCCCTATACCGTGACCGTTACGGCGGATGATGGCCATGGCCTGCCCAACAGCAGCCAGAGCGACAGCTTTGTCTGGACGGTCGGCAACCCCGCGCCGGTGGCGGTGGATGACATCGACAGCACCGACGAGGACACGGCGATCAGCCGCGACGCGGCCAGCGGCGTGCTGCCCAACGACAGCGATCCCGACGGGGATGCGCTGGCGGTCAGCCAGGTTGATGGCGCGGCGGGCAATGTCGGCGCTGCGGTGGCTGGCTCCAGCGGCGGGCTGTTCACGATCAATGCCGACGGCTCCTACGATTTCGATCCGAACGGCGAATACGAGAGCCTGGCCCCGGGCGAGAGCGCGACCAGTTCGGTCAGCTACGAGGTCTCTGACGGCGAGGGCGGCTTTGATACCGCCACGCTCACGATCACCATCACGGGTGCGAATGACCAGCCGGTGGTGGACACGCCGCTGCCGGATCAGAGCGACAATGACAGCGACACGATCAGCGTCGATGTTTCGGGCAACTTCTCGGACCCTGACGGCAGCGACACCCTGAGCTTTTCGGCCACCGGCCTGCCGCCGGGGCTGAGCATTGATCCGGGCACGGGCGTGATCAGCGGTACGATTGATGCCGATGCCTCGGTCTCCGGGCCCTATACCGTGACCGTTACGGCGGATGATGGCCATGGCCTGCCCAACAGCAGCCAGAGCGACAGCTTTGTCTGGACGGTCGGCAACCCCGCGCCGGTGGCGGTGGATGACATCGACAGCACCGACGAGGACACGGCGATCAGCCGCGACGCGGCCAGCGGCGTGCTGCCCAACGACAGCGATCCCGACGGGGATGCGCTGGCGGTCAGCCAGGTTGATGGCGCGGCGGGCAATGTCGGCGCTGCGGTGGCTGGCTCCAGCGGCGGGCTGTTCACGATCAATGCCGACGGCTCCTACGATTTCGATCCGAACGGCGAATACGAGAGCCTGGCCCCGGGCGAGAGCGCGACCAGTTCGGTCAGCTACGAGGTCTCTGACGGCGAGGGCGGCTTTGATACCGCCACGCTCACGATCACCATCACGGGTGCGAATGACCAGCCGGTGGTGGACACGCCGCTGCCGGATCAGAGCGACAATGACAGCGACACGATCAGCGTCGATGTTTCGGGCAACTTCTCGGACCCTGACGGCAGCGACACCCTGAGCTTTTCGGCCACCGGCCTGCCGCCGGGGCTGAGCATTGATCCGGGCACGGGCGTGATCAGCGGTACGATTGATGCCGATGCCTCGGTCTCCGGGCCCTATACCGTGACCGTTACGGCGGATGATGGCCATGGCCTGCCCAACAGCAGCCAGAGCGACAGCTTTGTCTGGACGGTCGGCAACCCCGCGCCGGTGGCGGTGGATGATGCCTATGTCGTCGATGAGGACCGAACGCTTACCGTTCCCGGACCAGGTGTTTTGGGCAATGATGCGGATGCGGACGGTGACACACTGTCGGTCGCAGTCGCAACCGGACCCTCCAATGGTAGTCTGACGCTTAATCCCGACGGATCCTTCATCTATGTCCCGAACCGGAATTTCAACGGCACCGACAGCTTCACGTATACTGTGACAGATGCCGACGGAGCCACAGACACGGCGACCGTGACCATAATCGTCAATCCTGTCGGCGAGTTCTCGGGGAATGTCGAGCGACCGGTTGATGATGAGCGAACGGAAATAGATGGCCTTCCGCTCGCCGGCATCTATGCGGACCCGATTGTCGATCTGGTAGCTGGGCAAGAAAGTGATCTATTCAGCACCCCGGCCCTGATGTCTGACATCAACACCGGCCTCGGGGTGGATCATCCGATCCTGACGGCCGTGAATGCGATTCAATCTCTGGACGGCACGCCTCTGCTTGCGGCCGAGGCGAGAAGTGGCGTCGAAACGATCTTTGCTCAGGGTGTGGTCGCGACCGCAGTTGACGGGGTCGGGTTCGCGCCCATCTTTGCCGACGGGGTTTTCGCGATGCGCGATTTCAATGATCGGCTGGAACGGTTGTCGGAAGAGGGGCAGCGCATTCACCTCGCTGATGTGACGACACCCCGAGGTGATCGCCTGCAAATTGCGGCAAATGTGTCTGATGGCGGGCGCGTGGTGCTGCATGGTTTCGCTCAAAATGCCGCCGGTCTGCCATTGGCGATCGAGACGATTGAAGTTATTGACAGCCACGGTGTATCGGTCGAGTTCGGTGGCGGTGGCGGTGGCGGTGGCGGTGGCGATGGCGATGGCGGTGCTGTTCTGGCTATCGACACTTGGCGCGACCGGTCTTCGATTGAATTCGGTCTGTCCAACGGACACACCGTGTCAATCGAGATCGACCTGCCCAGAACTGACAATGTCCCGGGAATTGGGCTCAATGTTCGCGAAGTCCTAGACACGACATTCACGGCACAAACCGAAAAGCTGGTCTTTGCCAGCGACGCCGAGGCGTCAAGATTGATACAGGCTGTAGCAAGGGTCACGACATGACAAACAAAGTCCGGATAGCCTCCGGTAAAATCGAAGAGATCCAAAAGGCGTGCCCGGTTCGTCGCAGCCTGCAGGCGGGGACAGGTGTGCTGGCCTTGGTGGCCATTGCCGGATGTACGGTCACTCCCAAGCCGTTCACGAAAGCAGAGATGGAGGCGTTTGCCGCTGACCGGGAGCGTCGGGTCATCTCTGAAAACCAGGCGCCCGTGACGCAGAGCATCGACATTTACGAGGCGATGGCGCGCGCGTTGAAATACAATCTGGATCACCGAATGGAAATGGCTGATCTGGCCCTGAGAAGCGCAGAGTTTCGCGAGGCCGAATTCGACATGCTGCCCGAACTGGTGGCGAAGGTCGACTGGTCAGACCGGAGCAACGATCCGTTCTCGCGCTCCCTCAATCAGGACGGCACCGTTGACCCGCTTGCCTCGACCTCGGCCGATCCGGGCAGCGATACGGGAAGTTTGGAGCTGAGCTGGGATATCCTGGACTTCGGCCTGTCCTACTACCGCGCCAAGCAGGCCGGCGACCGCTTCTTCATTGCCGAGGAACAACGCCGCTCAGTGATCAACCGCGTGATCGAGGATGTCCGCACTGCCTATTGGCGCGCGGTCGCAGCCGAGCGCCTTCTGGGGCAAATTGGCGAACTTGAGAATCGAGCGCAAGCGGCCTTGAATGTGGCCCGTCGGCAGGTCAGCAATGGTGAAGGTGACAGGTTGGAAGCGCTACGCTTCCAGCGCGAAATGTTGGACACACTTCGGACCACGCAGGAGCTGCGTCGGGATCTATTCGTGGCCAAGAACCAGCTGGCCGCATTGATGAATTTGCCGCAGAACCAGCAGTTCTCGGTTGCCGTACCGAAGCGTGCCCGCCTGAAAACGCCCATCACCGCCCTCTCTTCGGAAAAGATGACAATGATGGCGCTGCGCAACCGACCTGAAATGCGCGAGGTCGCTTATCGATTGCGTATCAATGAAGAAGAAGAAAAAGCGTCTGTGCTGGCGCTACTTCCATCCATTCGCGGCTATCTCGGTGTCAACTATGATTCCAACGATTATCTCGTGAATGAGAATTGGACTGGATGGGGTGCCCGCGTGTCTTGGGACCTGATGAACCTTGCCAAATACCCGCAGACGAAAAATCGTGTCGCGCGTCAGGATGATCTTCTGGATGCCCGTTCGCTGGCATTGTCGCAGGCGATCGCCACTCAGGTTTTCGTTGCAAACAAGCGGTTCCACAGCCTGCAGCAGGAGGCCGAGACAGCGCGCCAATACCACAACACCTCCGATCAAATCTTTTCGCAGGCGCGCAACGAATATCAGACAGGTGTGGGCTCTCAACGAGAACTCGTGCGCGAAAACCTCAAGGCGATCCTTGCATCGTTGCGTTATGATGCGACTTACGCGGAAATGCAGGGGGCGTTTGCAAATGTTTACGCGGCGGTCGGCCTCAACGCCTACGATGGAAAGCTCACCGGCCAGGAAAGCGTCGAGGTCCTCTCAGGCGCATTGCGGAAAATGTGGAGCGAACGCGGAGACAAGGGGTAAATTCAACAGCGGGCCTGACTTCTAATGGCCTTGGCATCCTCGCTCCGTGCATGATCATGTTCATCTGGTCGAGGCCGCACGTGGTTATGTCCATTTCTTGAACATAAATGGTCAGTCTGGCATCAGCGACCTTCAGGAGCAGCGAGCCTGAGCCGCAGGTTGGGTCATATACGGTCTGCTGGGGGCTGTTGGCGCAATTGACAGCTGCGACAGTATAAACCACGCGCGAAACCTCGGCGGGGGTTTAGAACTGACTTTTGCTCCGCCCCACTGGCAGGTTGTTACGCCGCCGTTGACACCGGGGCCACGCTGGTCATTGCCAAGCTCGACCGGCTGAGCCGCAATGCGGTGTTCCTGCTGACCCTACGTGACAGTGGCGCGCGCTTTCTGGCGGTGGACATGCCCGAGGCGAACGATCTGACCGTCGGCATCATGGCCCTCGGGGCCCAGCAGGAAAGAGAGGCGATCTCCCGACGCACGAAAGAGGCGCTGGCGGCGGCGAAGGCGCGCGGTGTGACGCTCGGCAATCCCAACGGGGCAGCGGCGCTCAAACGGGCAGGGAAGGGGGGCGTGGCGCTGCGCGCGACTTGTCTGACGTCAGCGCCTATGGGTCCAAATAGCTGCATTTGATAAGGGAGAGTTTCTGGCTCATCGTAACCACTGAGGAGTGGGACATGAGAAAGATAACAAGAAGCCCTGGCGAGAAGGTCGTCAAAGACATCAAACGTGCCACGCGCAAACAGTATTCGTCCGAAGAGAAGATCAGGATCGTGCTGGACGGGCTGCGTGGCGAAGACAGCATTGCTGAGCTATGCCGCCGTGAAGGGATTTCGCAAGGCGTCTACTACAAGTGGTCCAAGGACTTCATGGAAGCTGGCAAACGGCGCCTGGCGGGTGACACGGCCCGTGCTGCGACGACTGACGAAGTCAAAGACCTGCGCCGCGAGGCCCGTGACCTGAAGGAGGTTGTGGCAGAGCAAACGCTTGAACTTCGGCTGCTCAAAAAAAGCATGGTCGGGGATGGGGGCGACGACGAATGAGATACCCCGCATCTGAGAAGTTAGAGATCATTCGGTTGGTCGAAGATAGCCATCTTTCGGCACGCCGGACATTGGCCAAGCTGGGTATCCCCCGCACCACATTCTATCGCTGGTATGATCGGTATCTGCAACGCGGTGAGGCTGGTTTGCATGATCAATCACCAAAGCCAAATCATGTCTGGAACCGGGTGCCCACCGAAGTGAAGCGCAAGGTTGTGGATCTCGCTCTGAAAGAGACGGAGCTGTCGCCGCGCGAGCTGGCCGTCACGTTCACCGATCAAGAGCGCTACTTTGTGTCGGAATCTACGGTGTATCGCACGCTCAAGGCGCATGACCTGATCACCAGCCCTGCCTTCATCGTGCTGAAAGCCGCGAATGAGTTTGAGCATAAGACAACAGCCATCAACCAGCTTTGGCAGACCGATTTTACCTATCTCAAGGTTCTGGGTTGGGGCTGGTTTTATCTCAGCACAATTCTGGACGATTACAGCCGCTACATCATCTCATGGAAACTCTGCACGAACATGCGGGCTGAGGATGTGACAGACACCCTCGATTTAGCCTTGCAGGCCTCCGGTTGTGATCAGGTCCATGTCGTCCACAAACCAAGGCTGCTCAGTGACAACGGCTCAAGTTATGTCTCTGGCGATTTGGCTGAATGGTTGAAGGACAAAGGTATGAAACACAGTCGTGGTGCGCCGTATCATCCGCAGACCCAAGGCAAAATCGAACGATGGCATCAAACCTTGAAGAACCGCATCTTATTGGAAAACTACTTCCTGCCAGGTGATCTCGAGGCCCAGATCGAAGCCGTCGTCGATCACTACAACCATCAGCGATATCACGAGAGCCTAAACAACGTCACACCCGCCGATGTCTACTTCGGGCGTGACCAAGCCATTCTGGAACAACGAGAAAGGATCAAACGGAAGACATTCGAAGCGCGACGCTTGCATCACAGCCAGCGCGCAGCATAATTACACAAACCAGATGAGCCGAACACTCACTTAGTTTACGCAGCTCTTGGTTCCAAAAACTCTGACGACGGACACTAGGAGCCATGGCTGGTTGAAATCGCGGGCGGAGACCTCAACCGCCCCATACCGCGCCGACATCGAGCACCGTCTATCCGCATGTCTGGCAGAGAGCGCGCCTGCGGGCTGTGCCAGGATCTGGTCGGGATAAGCTGCCTACGTTTGATTGGCTCGTCCCCTCCTGCCAGTGCTTCTTCATACCCTTATTTGTCACGAACCGGCCGGGGGCATCCGTGGAGATGCGCTTCAGGACTGTGCCGGACGCGACCAAAGATACGGTGGTGAATAGCTCGCGCCCATGACGTTGGCGCACTATCCTCTTGATGCGAGCAGTCGGTCAAGTTGGCTTTGCATACCGCCCTTAAGAAGTGGCTCCCCCGCGCCTTGTGTGTCGTTGCCCGGACCGCGCAACCGTGTGTCGGCAAGAGGGGAGACAGGTCGGCCTTTGACCTGAATTTCGTAGTGAAGATGCGGCGCCGTTGACGTACCTGTCGATCCGACACGGCCGATCTCTGTTCCGGCGCCGACACGCCGACCAACTTGCAACGCCTCGTTTACAGCGCTCAGGTGAGCGTAAAGGGTGCGGGTGCTGCTTCCATGCTCGATCTCGACCAAAAGCCCGTAACCACTTCGCTTGCCCATGAAAGCGATTTTGCCTGATTGTGTCGCCGCGACGACCGCGCCCTGTTTGGCCGCGAAATCCACGCCGCTGTGCATCCGCATATTATCATGAATGGGGTGCATCCGTAGTCCGAACGCTGAGCTGAGGCGTGCGCCTCGGATCGGTTGGACGAACGTCTGCACGAGCTGCCCATTCCTGAAAATCCTAGTCCGCCGGGACTTGTCGTCTGGCCACAGGATTTCATAACGCCCGTCGGCCAGATCGAGTTGCACGAAATCAATGGTCGGTTCACCGACCTCTCGGCCGTCAGAACGGTACTCCCGCCACAGCAAGCGGATGCGCTCACCGCCCGCGAGAGCTGTCCGCAGATCGAATGCCCCGGCAAGGATCAGCTCGAGGTCTGTCGCGAATCTAGTAGGAATGCCTGCATCATCCAGTGCTTCATAGATCGAACTTCCGATTTTCGCCTCACCCGCTCGGCGGACGCTGTCAAGGTCGGGCGCCACCCACTGAACCGACGGTGCGGCACCGAAAGTGGCCAAAATGCGCGTGCCATCTTCGATTTCGAGCGTAGCGGTTCGGGGCAAACCATCGGAGGATATCGTCACGGCGAGGCTGTGTCCGGGCTTCAGATGCCGCAGATCATATTCGGACCCGATCGCACCGGTCACTTCGGTGCTTGCATCGGTGTCGAGGCCTGCCTCGGCGAGGAGCCCCGAAAGACTGTCGCCAGCGTCCACAACTCGCGTCCAGGTCACGGCGTCATCGGCCTGCGTCGGCATGTCGGCGCCCTCCGCAGCTCGACCAGTCATCGGATCATCATTTCCCATCGGGGCGCCTGTCGACCCGTTCTGGCTCTCCAGTTGGGCCGATGTGCTGTCAGGAAGAGCGGTTTGGTCTCGGGGTTGCCTGTCCCATTGCGTTGATAGGCCAAGCACGGTGCCACCGAGGACAATAAGGACGGTCCAGTATCGCAACCTCATCTATTCTCCACCGTCCGTCAGTTTCATGTCTCTTCAGAGCTTACTGGTTCGCGAAGCCGGACTTTGCAATCCCGGCCGATCAACGTCGGCGTTGCCCCGCCGCCATTCTGAAAGCTGACATCTGCGCGGGGCATGTCCTGCACTTCCGATACAGCAGCACTAGGATACTGACTGTCCGGATCGTTGTTGCCGATCCAGTGATCAGGTTGCGGATGCGTCTGTGCCCATCGAACGCGGTCATGTTCATGGTAGGCACCCATGGGTCACAGGCGACATCCGTGTCATGAACCGGCTCTTCGGTTTTGCGGCTTGATTTCCGCCGCTTGATGCCTTGCAGGAGGCTTTCAATGCAGTCCCGCTATCGCGCGACATGACCGTCAGCATGGGGCATGGTTTTCTCGCCATCGAAGACACCGTGAAACTCGTGCTTAATCCGTTAACCCAGCCGCAATCTTGGATGCTAGAGGGCGCGCTCTTTGCCTTTACGACGACCCCTTGGTGGATACTGATCCCGCTGCTGATCTTGGCCGCGTGGGCGGCGACTCGCAAAATAGGCGTCGTGATCGTCGCGCGCCATGATGGCGCCCTGACCGCAGTTCACAAGGTATCCCAGAGTTCGCGAGCCTCGCCTCGATTGTAGCCATGGCGATAGAGCGCATTCATATAGGTTGATGAAAAGCGGTCGCTTGGGTCGTAGATGATTCCGGAGACCGGGTCGATTGAGGTCATAGACAGGTCCAGCCCATTCTCATGTGCAAAGAGTTGCGTGGCGCTTACAGCGGATGCAGCGCTTGCGCGCCCGATTGTCGTCAGCGCCTGCTGAGAGATACCCAGCGCAGAGCGGGACGTTGCCGAGGGCATGGGATTGAGCGTATTGTTAATCAAGACGAAGAGTTGCCCGCCGGGCCGCGGCTTCTTGGTCTCCGCAAAGGCATAGGCTGGGATCGCGAGGAACTGCATGTGAACTCCGCCGTCGAGGTGCGTTTCGGTGTATGTCTCTCCGCCCGATACGTAGCCGATCTGGACCGGCGAAAAGAGGCCGGGCAGCGCTGACGAGGCGCGCAGAACCGCGCGAAAGAGGTCATAATTTCCAGATTGCGCGATCAGGCCCATGTTCCAGACCGACGCACGCGCGCTGTCGAGTTCGGAGGTGACGACAAAGAGACGGCCCCCTGCGGCGTGACGGGCAGCGATTGCCTCTAGAAGTGCGGGAGGTGTGAATTGTTTGATCAGACCGGCAAGAGGCACGGTATCATACACTGCATCGCCAAACAGCGCCTGAATGGGTCGCAAAGTCATGATGTCGCTTGCGTCATGCTCGGTAAATATCCGGCGCAATGCGTCGTCGTGCTCAGGGCCAAGAAAGGCAAACGGCGCGATGAGTGCGCCGGTAGAGATACCAGTGACGACGTCGAAATCGGGCCTCATGCCGCTGGCGGTCCAGCCCGAGAGGGCACCGGCCCCAAAGGCGCCATCCTCACCGCCGCCAGAGATCGCCAGCACTGTCAGTTCCGACGATGTTGTGGTTTGAGGGAGGTGCCTAGCCCACACCTCCGCGCCCGCATCGGCGAACAGACGATACGCCGCCAGCGGGTCGGGGGCGGAACTTGACCGCGTTGCAATCAAACCGGATTCGTCCGCCCGGCCGGTGCAGGCCGCGACTGGGAGCGCTGCAAGCGCCGCAAGGACCTGCCTGCGTCCGGGTGTTCGGCCAAGTGTGGTTGAGGTGGTCATGTGAGTTTTCCTTAAGACATATAGCGCGGCGGCTGCGCGTCTAGATTGGTGGTTTCGTTCACCGGGGCCGCGCAACTTTCGGCCACGGGCGACGCAGGGCGTCTAATGGTCCGGGTCATTATGATAGATGACGAGGTTTTCGAGGAATGCTACGACTTCGGCCTTTTGCTGTCCTGTCAATAAATTATAGGCTGCGCGGCTCTCGGCACCTTCGCCGCCATGGGCCTTGATCGCCTCGTTCAGGGTGGTTGCCCGCCCGTCGTGAAGCCATGGCCCGGTTGATCCAACACCCGCAAGAGACCGGGTCAGGAACACCGATGCGCCGATGCCAAGCGGATCGGAAGGGTCGGACAACGCTTCGCCCATGTCGTGACGCTTAAGGTCGGTGTACCAGCGCGCTAAGCCATTGCCATTTGCGTCGACCTCAAGAGAGCCAAGGTGATAGGCAGCGCCGCCATCGAGCAGGACCATATTGTTCGGCTGATCCGACCGCATGTCGAACGATACTGCGGAGTCCTCGCGCAGCGCGTGATCCGCTGGTTTGGTGCCATCGGGAAATCGGGTTTCGGCATATCCTGACACGCGGCTAGGCTCGCGAAAGACGGGATCGTTGATCGACATGCTGGGGGTGTGGCAACTACTGCATCCGATTTTGGCAAAGCGGCTTTCACCGGCGGTGACTTTGCGAATTTCTGCATCCGTCATTTCTAGCAGACCGATATCGCTCAACTCGAGCGAGCTGACGGGTCGCTCCAGCGCGGCCATATAGATCGTGAGGGCAGTGATGTCGCCGACACTTAATTCGTTAACGATGCCATCAAAATCGCCATCCTCGTCGCCGACAAGCTCAGTGGCCTGCAGTCCCAGTTCGTTGTGCGCAGCACCGCGTGTGAAGGATCGAAGGGTTGCGTGATTCCCCTTCCAGCCAAAGGGCCGCACAACGAGGTCTTCATCGATCCCGGTCAGGCCACTCGTATCGGTGTCCACGACGCAGGGCTCATCCCCGGTGCGGGTCAGGACCAAAGTGCCGAACGCGACGGACTTCGCCCGAAGCTCGGCGGTTGCCGTGCCTGCCTCGCAGGCTCGCACCCGCGCGCCCTCGCGCTGGAGATAGAGGTCGACACTCATCTCTTCGGCCAGTCGTTGCGGGATTGAGAGCGCAAAGAGCGGGGTGGTGTTCCGCTCAAGATATTGGCTCGGGTCGCCGGTATGGCCGGGGTCGACAACGACGTTCATTGCGACGCCGCCGGCGCCGTTGGCAATGGGTGCGCTGTGGCAGCTAATGCAACTGGTTGCGTTCGCGCCGCCTTCGCGGATGGGGAAATGAGTGGCCCATTCACCCGGCCCGGTCAGGTCCGCGCGGGGGATGCGGGTAAAGCGGCGGCCTTCGCCGACGTTGGCGCCGACACCTTGATCGCGGGTAAAGTCGAACTCCGACAACTCGTCGCCAGCTTCAAAGGCCCGCTCAAAGGCTGCCGTCGCCTGTCCCTTTGTAATAAGGGCATTGAGTTCTTGTTGGTCGACGCTGAGAAGGGCGCCCTCGGCATGACCTGATCGCGAGCCAAAACATGCTGCGAAAAGAAGGCCCAGCGTCAGTGGATACGCACGTCGGCGGTTCATGTCGCGTCTCTTTCGATGTCCGCCCCTTCCGAGGCGAACACTGAGGTAGGTCCGACGGCAACCTGCGAAGCCTCGCTAGGCATGCCGCCCACGGAGGTTATCGACGCGTCGGTTGGTAATCCGTCTGAAAAAGAGAGGGCCATGGCCAGAAGAAAGTCCGGCAATTTGTCAAAGTGTCCCATGATCTGTCCTTTGTTTGTAGGAGGGCTGGCATCGCGCCGATGATGGGCGCGTCAGCCGTTCTGCGGCAAATCTGCAGGCGCGCAGACCAGCGGAATGTCGGCCTCGGGCGAGCGGCACGTGCCTGAAATCTGCTGGCCGTCGCGGCCGGCAAAACCGCAGATCGCATCCACTGGCAGGCTGGCGCAGACCTCGACTGCCTCGCGTGGTGGCCCGCCACGGCCGTCGTCTGCACCTGACGGGGCAGCTTGGGCTAGGGTAAACGCTGGCTCATCCACCGAAACGGCGGTCTGTGCATGAGTTATCGAGATGTCGGCAAAAATGACCACCATCGCTGATATGATGATCGCGGTGATGAATTTGTGATGCGGGCGAATGCGCGGCACTGTCGAATGGACGACGTGGTTATTTCCGTCCAAAGCGCGCTTCGCATGGGTCGAAGTGAAGGTATCCGTAAACATTGTGATCTCCTGTCATGGCGCGAGTCGCCGTTTGCAGGAGTGTTTTGCGCCTACTTTGGGGAGTGGATTTGCAGCGAATATGCAGCGACGGTGCAGGCGGCAAAAATAATTGGGGCGATGCGATTTTGAGTCAGTAGGCCCGTGCGGCCCACGTGCGGGACCGAGTCATCCCTCAAACGCATATCCCACGCCATAGACGGACCGGATTGGGTCTTGGTCGCTCACCGCCGCAATCTTGCGCCGGATATTTCGGATGTGGCTGTCGACCGTCCGGTCGAAAACTTCGGTATCGTCTGGAAAGGCGAGCGCCAGCAGCATATCGCGGGAAAAGACCCGCCCCGGACGCGCGGCGAGGGACTGTAGCAGCGTGAATTCGCGGCGCGTCAGGTCGAGCGTGATGCCGTCGAGGGTGGCCTGCCACCGCTCAGCGTCGATTTTTAACCGCTGGTGCTGTCCCACATCGCCACTACTGGCCGCCGCTGCGCGCCGCAGGATCGCGCGCACCCGCGCGACTAGTTCGCGGGGCGAATAGGGTTTGCAAAGATAGTCGTCCGCGCCAAGTTCGAGGCCAAGCAGGCGGTCAATCTCTTCGACCTTGGCCGTGGTCATGATGATCGGCACAAGGGAGGTGCGCCGCAACTCGCGGCAGATCGTGAGACCGTCGACACCGGGCAGCATCAGATCAAGCACCAAAAGGTCGTGCTTGCCCTCTAACGCGAAATCGACAGCCCCGGTGCCCTCGGCCATCACATCAACTGTCATGCCCGCCGCAACCAGATAGTCGCGGACCACCTCGGCAAGCGCGGTCTCGTCCTCGACAATCAGGATGCGGGGATCGGTCATGTAGTTCCTTTCGGAAGGCGAAGCGTGATGCGAAGACCGCCCAAATCGGATGGCTCGGCGTTGATGGTGCCGTTGTGCGTATCGACGATAGCGCGGCACACCGAAAGCCCCAGCCCCGAACCGCCGTGAACGCGCGAGCGCGAGCTTTCGGCGCGGTAGAAGCGATCGAATAGGCGGGGCATGTCGGCGTCCGGCGGTCCGGGCGGGGTATCGTCGAGGACGAGGATGGCATAGCCATTTTCGCCGCGAACCTGCAATCGAACCCGGCCTGGCGCGTGGGTATAGCGCGCCGAATTGGCCAAAAGGTTGTCGATGACCTGACCGATCCGCGCGCGATCACACCAGATTTGCACGTGGTCGGGCAAGTCTAGCTCCAATGCGATACCGTTTGCCTCAAACTGCGGGCGCGCCGCCTCGGCGGCCTCACGGACGATCGCGCACAGGTCCTCGCTACGGAACAAAAGCGCGAGGGCATCCTCGCGAGCGTGGGACAGAGTCTTGATGTCCTGCACCAGGCGCGACAGGCGCATCATCGCGGCATGCATCGCGTCCAGCGTTACCGCATCCGGCAGGCGGACCCCGTCCTGCAGCGCTTCGATTTGGGCGCGCAGCACAGCGAGGGGTGTCTGCAACTCGTGGCTGGTATTTGAAATCCACTCCCGTTCGGCCTTGTCCGTCCGCTCCAGCGCCGCCGCCAGAGCATTGTAATGCCCGACAAGCTGGCCCAATTCGTCCCTCCGCGTCTGCGCGATCCGCGCGGTATAATCGCCCGAGGCCATCGCTTTGGCAGCTGCCTCAAGGTGCCGGATAGGGACCAGCATCCGCCGCGCGACAATATAGGCGGTCACGGCGGAAAAAAGTACCGCAACCAGCGCGGCGATTGCCAGCGCCCAGTATTGCCCGCGCAGAAAGAACCGGCCGCTTGCATCGCCCAAATCGAGCGGCGCATTTAAGGCGATGTACCCAAGCAAACCATGTTTGCAGTCGTTGTCGAGGCAAATTTTGCGCCGCTCAAGCATGCCGGATCGTTCGATGGACCCGGCGAGATGCGAGCCGTCCGGCGCCAGCAACGCCAGTCGTTTGTTCAACATCAGGCTATCGCCCGGCATCCCTGCGCCCCCGCTTCCGGGAGGCGGGCCAATGGGCCGCGTGCCGTCTAGCCGCTTCGGCGGTGGTCCCTGAGGCGGTGAAAACGCAGCCCGGCCGGGTGGCGCGAAATGCGTGCGCACAAAGTCATTCCAGGCCTGCGGATGTGTCGCGAATTGCGGCCATTCAGGCGCGGCGGGATCATAGGCCAGAACCAGAGCCTGCTCCAGTTCGTCGAAGCGGGCCAACTCCCCCCGAAGCAGGTAACGCGCAAAGCCGTCCCGCATCGCCACGGCGACCAGCAGCGCCATTATCGCGATGACCAAGACCGTAGTGGCCGAAATGGCAACGAAAATTCGGGCTGTCAGCGATTCGCGAAAACGTTTCATCGGCATATTGTTACCGTGAAATGTGGAGGCATGATGCACAGATACGACTGGCCGCCCGAGGATGACAATTCAGGAATTGATAGACGGATTTATCCGGCACGAAAGTGACTGGCATTGCTGCTCCGCTTATCAAAGCCTCGACTAAAGAGCTGTTTGCCCTAATGTCACACTGGCTCGCATGATTTACCCTATCCTAGTGCGCAGCAGAAGATCTGGTCCCATCATCTGACGCAATCTTCACCGACCGCACGGACACGCGATCTGTTGCCACAGTCGATCAGGCCGGGCTTGAACACTGTGGCACGGCCCTGATCTCCCAAGCATATTATCTATCCATCGGCAGCGTCACCACTGCGCGCAGACCGCCTTCCGCGCGGTTTTCAAGCGTGATCCGGCCACCATGCGCGATAATGATCGTCCGCGCGATGGAAAGGCCAAGCCCGGCACCGCCTGTATCTAAGCTGCGGCTGTCGTCGCCGCGAGTGAATGGTTGGAACATGGCATCCAGCCGATCGTGCGGAATGCCGGGGCCGCTGTCGTCGATGGTGATGATCGCCTGCCGTTTGTCCTGTTCCAACGTGACGGCCGCATCATCGCCATACCGCTTGGCGTTGTCGATCAGGTTGCCAATGGCCCGGCCAAGGCCGACGCGGCGGCCCGTCACCTGAACATTCAGATCGGTGCTACAGCTTGCGCTTCGATCCTTGCAAAGTTGTTCAAGCAGAGGCCCGAGATCAATCGGCTCCATCTTCTCAGAATCCTGCCCCTCCTTTGCATAGCTTACAAGGCCGTCGGCCATCACGGTCATCTCTTCGAGCGTGCGGACCATAGCATCGCGTTGCTCCTCGTCGTCGAGCATTTCGGCGCGGATGCGCAGGCTGGTCATCGGCGTGCGCAGGTCATGCCCCACGGCGGCAAGCATGCGCACACGCTCCTCGTCGAATTGCGAGATTTCGGCCTGCATGGCGTTGAATGCTTGCGCAGCCTTGCGCATTTCGCGCGCGCCTTCTTCTGGAACGCGCGCGGAGCGATCACCGCGCCCGGCCGCTTCTGCGGCGCGCGAGAGCTGTCCGAGCGGCTTGGTCAGGTGGCGTGCCAGAGCGATAGAAACGCCAAGAACGCCGAGTAGCGACAACGCCAGAACGGTGAGAAATGGCCTACCATCAACCCGGCCGGGCCGCGGGGATACGCCGCTGGTCACGACGTTCAGCCATTCTGCTTGTCCGTTTCTTGCGGTTAGCGGCATGGTGATGGCAATCACGCTATCAGTCCGATAGCGGGCATGACGATCAGGTGCGTTATCCCGGATGGGGCGGGCGATAATTGCAACACTCACATCGCTGCGGCCCAACGTTTCGGCAAGGCTCCGGGATATGTATTGCGACCGGCTGTCGGTGGCGGTTTCCGTTAGCAACGGGGCATCATCCACCCGCACACGGGCAAAGCGGGTGGATGCGTCTCGTGCAATGACCCGCCGCACTTGGGCATCCACGGCTTCCATGGCTGGGATAAGCGCTGCGATCCGCTCAATCTCTCGGTCTTCGCTGGCCTGCTGGTCAAAACGTTGCTGCTGAAAGTTGAGGACAGCCAGAGCGATGAGATTTGCGACGATGATGGTGGTCGCTAGCAGTAGGACAACGCGGCCCGCCAAGGCATCGGGAAACAGGCGTTTGAGGCTATTCATCAACTCGCCTCCGTCACGTCCGCCACTAACCTATAGCCGCCACCCCATTCAGTCACGAGGATCTGGGGGTTCTTCGGGTCGGTTTCGATCTTGCGACGCAAGCGGCTGATCTGGTTGTCGATGGCGCGGTCATAGGCCTTTGCCTCGCGCCCGGCAGTCAGGTCGAGCAAGGTCGACCGGCTGAGTACGGTGCGCGGCTGATCAAGGAAAATACCTAAAAGACGGTTTTCGGCGGTGGTTAGGTCGACGACGCGGCCATCATCGCGCAGCAGCTTCAACGCGTCCGGGTCATGGACCCAGCCCGCAAACATTCGCCGCCCGCTGGGCGGTGCTGCTATCTCGGGCGGTGCGCGGCGCAGGATCGCGCGAACCCTTGCCAGCAACTCGCGCGGGTTGAAGGGTTTGACGAGATAGTCGTCGGCCCCCAGCTCTAGCCCCACGATGCGGTCCGTCTCGTCGGTCATGGCTGTCAGCAACAGCACCGGCGGGCCGTCATGGGCAACGAGCCAACGGCACAGGCTTAACCCATCCTCACCCGGCATCATGACGTCGAGCACGACTAGATGTATGGAAGCCTCGGCCAGAACCTCGCGCGCCTCGGCTGCATGGGCGGCAAGCCGCGTCCTAAAACCCTGCTTGCGCAGGTATTGGCCAAGTGGCTCGCGAATGTCGCGGGCGTCATCGACAATAAGGATCTGGGGCGCGATCGGGTCTGTCATGGCGTCTCTCCTTCGAGGCGTCTTGCGCCACAACTCTACTCAATAGCGCCTTCTTTCCCCAGAAAATCAACTAACTGACAGCCTGTTTTCCGCCTCAATTGTCGCAAGATGTATCAGGTCGCACCCTTGCGACAAACAGCGACAAAGCGGCGTTGGTACTGACAAACCTTTCGGCGCAATAACCCCTAAGTGATATTCACCGAGGCGACAGATGCCTCATTGGAAACTTGAAAGGAAACGACGTGATGAACTCCAAACTCCTCCCCGGCAGCTTTATCGCCGTAGCGGCCCTCTTGTCGGGCCTGACCGTCGCAACCGCGCAGACCGCGAGTGAAACGGCACCTGTTCAGGCAGAAACGTCCGTGAAAGCGCCCGACGCCACTCGCGCCAATTTTCGCAAGGGACACGGGGATCGTGGCGGGCACGGAATGATGCGCCAGATCATGGAAAAGGTCGACGCCAATGGTGATCGCGCTGTGACGCAAGACGAAATCGATACGTTCCGCGCCGCGACTGTCGCAAATGCTGACGCGTCGGGCGAAGGTGACATCTCGCTTGATGAGTTCGAGACGATCTACCTTGAGCTGACTCGCAACCGAATGGTCGATGCCTTCCAGAAACTGGATGAGGACGGTGACGGTGTGGTGACACAGGCCGAAATGGACGCAAAGTTTGGCAATGTGGTCGACCGGATGGACCGCAATGACGACGGCAAGCTGGACCGCGAAGATCGCAAGGGCCATGGCCGCAAAGGTTAAGGACGCCGCGGCGATCTACGACCCACAAGAGGACGCGGCGGGGGCAGGCTAGCCCCCGCCGCAGCCAAGAGCGAAAATACGCTGTCTTTGCGTTGATCGGTCTGCTGGTGCTTCATATCGGAGGCGCACTAAAACATCATTTCATCGACCGCGACACAACCTTGCGCCGCATGGTCAAATGATTGGCGTAAGATCACCAAGCGCCTGATGAACGCGCTGCAACCACGTGGAAAAGCTTGAGGGATAACCAGATGCGCAGGATCATCACATTGAGTGTCGCAGCACTGATACTTGCGGGGTCGTATTTCATCGCCTTTGGCGTTCCAGCATCTCTTGGGGTCGTGTTCGGCATTGAAGCTGATGGTGGCAAAGAGCCGGGCGCGACCGCTGGCCGACCTCAGGCGGACGGCCCGACCGGGAACCCAGCTGTGGGCAGAGCGACGACGGTGGTGCTGGCGCCGCTGACAATGCAGCCCTACGCGGACATCCTGCGCGCGGTTGGTAGTGCCGCTGCGGTGCGCAGTGCCGAAGTGATCGCGGACGTTTCAGGTGAGGTGACTGAGATCAACCTTTCTTCCAACAGACAGGTTTCGGCTGGTGAGATGCTGGTCCAGCTCGATGCGCGAACCGAGGTGTTTAACCGCGAGATCGCACAGGCCGAACTTGATCAGGCCCGCGACACCGTTCAGCGGTATGAGCGTTTGCGGGGGACCGGCAATTCGACCGTAACTGATGTGGCATTGTCTGAGGCGAAGCTGGCCGAGCGACTGGCAGAAGCAAATGTTGGACTGGCTGACGTCGCGCTGGATGACAGGACAATCAGGGCACCAATTTCGGGAAAGCTGAGTCTAAGCGATGTGGAGGTCGGCGACCGCCTGTCTGTTGGCAGCGTCGTCGTTACCATCGACGATTCCGAGGCCTTGCTGGTTGAATTCGAATTGCCGGAGCGGTCCATCGGATTGCTGTCAAAGGAGCAAACCATCCTTGCAAGCACGCCAACATTTACGGGGCGGGTTTTCGAGGGGGGAATTGTATCTTTTGATAGCCGCATCGACAGCGTGACGCGCAGCGTGACGGTTAAGGCGCGTATCGAGAACTCCGATGCCCTACTTTGGCCGGGTATGACATTTGCCGTTCGTATCATCCATGAAAGCGATCCGCTTGCGGTATTGCCCTCTACCGCAATCACGTGGTCGCGCAGCGGATCAAGCGTCTGGATCAATGAGGACGGCGTTGCCAAACAGGTCCCTGCGACGATCCTGTTTCGCCGCAATGATCAGGTGTGGATCAACGCGGATATCGCCATCGGCACATTGGTCGTGACGGAAGGCGCGCAGAAATTGCGCGCTGGATCACGTATCACGGCCGCGAACGCCCCGGCGAGCGAGCCAAATGTCCAAGAGCCCGTTGCGGAGCCGAGCCGCGCAACGCCAGAAGTCGGGCAGACCGAGCCAAAACCATCACCTGCGACTGAGGAGCCGACATGAGCACCTCTACACCTCAAGGCGGCAAATCTGGCATCGCCAACCTCTTTGTCGCGCGCCCATTGTTCGGCATTGTCATCAACCTGCTGATCCTGATCGCAGGGCTTGCCGCGCTTGCGTCGGTCGACGTGCGCGAAATGCCTGATGTAGACCTGCCGGTCCTTTCGATCCGCACCACCTACGAAGGTGCCGTTCCGGCCACCGTCGACCAGCAAGTGACACAGGTATTGGAGGACGCGCTGAGCGCCCTTGAGGGGCTGTCATATATAGAGTCGAGTTCCACAACAGGCTCAAGTCGCATCACCATCGACCTTTCCGAAGGCACGGATGTCAACATCGCCGCGAATGAGGCGCGCGAAATCGTGTCCGCAACACTGCGCGAGCTTCCCGCTGATATTGACGACCCGGTAGTGACAAAAAGCGACAGCAACGCCGATGCTATTATTCGGCTGGCAATATTGGGCGATGCCACCTTTGACGAGATGACACAGCTGGCTGAGGGGGTAATTTATGACCGCCTGTCACTGATCGACGGTATCGCCGAGGTCACAGTTCGCGGCAACCGCGCCAATGAGTTCCGTGTGACGCTCGATATGCCATCGCTGCTCAGCCGTGGATTGACGGTATTCGATGTCTCAGATGCGTTGACGGCCCTGCGCGATGACACTCCGCTAGGTGAATTGGAAGCATCGTCACAGACCTTAGCGCTGCGAGTAGGCAATGCAGAGGTGACTGCTGATAGTGTTGGCCAGATACCCGTCAATGCCACGACCCGCGTGTCCGATGTGGCCTTCGTGCAGGTCGTCCCGGAGGACAGAGATGTCTTTGCCCGCGTCAATGGTCAGCCAGCAATCGGGCTTGATATCAGCCGCCAGTCGGTCGGCAACACGCTGGATATCTCAAAGGCAGTGCGCATAGCCGTCGAAGACCTGCGTGCAGAACTGCCCGATGGCGTGGATATCATCATCACCTCGGACGACGGCGTATTCATCGAAGGGTCAATCGACGAGGTGGTCAAATCCATCGGTCTGGCCACGGTGATCGTGATCGCGGTGATCTTTGCCTTCTTGCGCTCGCCCCGCGCGACGCTGATCCCCGCTGTCACCATCCCGGTGGCGCTGATTGGCACTATCGCGGCGATCTGGCTAACCGGATTTTCCGTCAACACCATCAGCCTTCTTGCACTGGTCCTGGCCACGGGTATGGTCGTCGATGACGCCATCGTCGTGATCGAGAACATCGTGCGCAAGCGCAAGCAGGGCATGGGGGCCTTTGCTGCCGCCGCCGCTGGTACGAATGAGGTGTTCTTTGCCGTTATTTCCACGACTGCGACGTTGGCTGCCGTTTTCATCCCAATCTCGTTCCTGCCGGGGCAGGCCGGCGGTGTATTCAGCGAGTTTGGATTCGTTCTGGCATTCGCCGTTACCCTGTCGTCGATCACGGCGCTGACACTGGCGCCGGTGCTTGCCGCGTTTCTTGATCCCGGCAAACCTGACCCTAAGAGCTCGGGTGCGCCAGACAAGCAGGGGGCGTTCGCCCGCGGTTTTGACACAGTCATGGACCGGGCAATTCGCGCGCCAGTGATCGTGCTGGCCGTCGCCGTCGGCTTTGCGCTTATTGCGGCGGGCGGCGCGGCAACGCTTTCCTCCAGCATTACACCGGATGAGGATCGTGGATTCTTTTTGATCCAAGCGCGCGGCGCGTCTGATACGACGGTCGAGTATCTGGAAACGCAGATCAAGCAGGTCGAGGACATCCTGACGCCTTACCGCGAAAATGGCGACATTGATGCTGTCCAAAGCATTATTGGCGTGGGCGGCGGCACTAGCGCCTTTATCATCGTGCGGCTGCCCGACTGGGCAGAGCGGGACCGCAGCCAGCAAGAGATCATTGCAGATGTCAGCCGCCAGCTAACAGATGTGCCGGGTGTTCAGGTCAACGCTCGCTCGACCAACAGCCTGAACATCCGGGGCGCAGGACGCGGTCTGCAATTTGCAGTCACTGGCACCGATGTCGCGGCCATGACTGATGCGGCTGACACTCTGGTGGCAGCGATGGCTGCCGATAGCGCGTTTATCAATCCACAGCTGTCCAACGACAGCGTGCAGGCACAATACGAGCTGCGGGTGGACCCGGACATGGCGCGCGTATTCGGCCTGACTGAGGCTGAAATTGCCCGGACTGTGAGTGCCATGGTCCAAGGCAATGTCGCCGTCACCGTGTTTGAGGATGACACCGAAACAGAGGTTAACGTGGTGCCGGGCGGCCCCCCGATCAACGATCCCTCAGATCTCGAGTCCGTCTTTCTGCGCCTGCCAGACGGCGCCTATATCCCGCTCTCTGCCGCAGCAACGCTGGAGCCGGTGGTCAGCCAGTCAGAGATTGAGCGTCAGGGCGGGTCACTGGCAGTGTCGGTTCAGGCCAACCTTGGCACGGGGGTCGATCTTGGCACTGCGATGACACAGCTAACGGCGATTGCCGCAGACGCGTTGCCAGACGGTATGGGTATCAACTTTACCGGTGAGGCTGCGACCCTGACCGACGGCCAGGCGGGCATGTACATGGTGTTTGGTGTGGCCCTCATGGTTGTCTTTCTAGTGTTGGCCGCCCAGTTCGAGAGCATCGCCAGCGCGGTCGTCATCATGCTGACGGTCCCATTTGGCCTCGCCGCAGCACTTTTGGCGATCTCACTGACGGGCGGATCGCTGAACTACTACAGCCAAATCGGACTGGTCATGCTGATCGGCGTCATGGCCAAGAACGGCATTCTGATCGTTGAATTTGCAAACCAGCTGCGGGAGGCCGGACAGGACATCGACAGTGCCATCCGCGACGCATTGCGCCTGCGCATCCGGCCCGTGATGATGACAATGGTGTCGACCGTATTTGGCGGCTTACCCCTGATCCTGACGTCGGGTGCCGGGGCCGAGGCGCGTATTGCTGTCGGATGGGTAATCGTCGGCGGCCTCGGCTTCGCCACTGTGTTCACCCTGTTTCTGACACCGGTATTCTACCGCTGGATTGCAGTATGGGGCGCGGCGCCGGGTATGGCGTCCAAGCGATTGAGCAGTGAAAACGCCGCAGCGCTGGCTTTGCAAGAGAAGCCGCCGTCGCAGCCGTCGACGGCGACATTCTAGTAAAGACAGAGTTGGCGTTCGCATCTGATCAAAACGCGCATCTCGCCATCGCCATAGACGGGCACACTTTTTACGCGCATAATTTAACGGTTGGATCGATCTTAGGGCGTATGAAAATTGCAATCTGGTCTCTTGCCGCGATGCTGACGCTGGCGGATTAGAATACAACCTTGGATGCGTTAGCGCGGAACTGGTTTGCCGTTCGGATGATCTGAACGCGGCCTGCGATGCAACTGCCCAACGGCAACGACGTTGAAAAAACCGATCATCAGAGGGAATAATTCCATGATTACCAAAGTAATGCTCGCCGCTGCCCTGTCTCTGACAGGCGCGACCCTTGCTCAGGCACAAGACGCTGACATGAGCTTTTTTATCACCAGCGCGAATCCCGGCAGCGGGGCTGATTTGGGTGGTCTGGCAGGTGCAGATGCTTATTGCAGCTCCCTTGCTGAGGGGGCGGGGGTGACCGGAAAAACCTGGGCCGCCTACCTGTCATCCAGCGCTGAAAACGCTCGCGACCGGATCGGAGCAGGTCCGTGGATGAACTCCAATGGCGTCATCGTCGCGCAAAGCGTTGATGGCCTGCATAGTGAAAACAATAACCTCACTAAGGAAACATCAATTTCTGAGATAGGCGACGTCATTAACGGTCGCGGCGACACGCCAAACCGGCACGACATTCTGACCGGATCGAACCTGGGCGGCACGCTCGAAGGCAACGCCTGCGAGGACTGGACGACAAGCGGAGAAGGCTCGGCGATGGTCGGCCACCACGACCGCACTGGTGGCGGCGATAACCCGACCGCATGGAACTCTGCGCACCCCTCGCGCGGATGCGGGATGGAGGCCCTGCAGGGCACGGGCGGTGAGGGCCTCTTTTACTGCTTCGCAACAGACTAGCGAGCTATACTTTAATGACCGGACGGGCACGCGCAGGCGTGCCCGCTTTTCTGTAGCTATACAGTTTGTCAGGCCTTGGATCCGTCACGCATGCCCGGCCTAATGCCGGCGCTTTAAGTATAGGGCAGAGTTGCGACAACGAGATCGGTGATCGTCGCGCTAACGGCATAGTACCCATAGCTGGATGCCGACCACAGTATAACCGCGCTGACTGCGGTGACGTTCATCGCGCAGGCAGGATGCCCCTGTTCGCGTTTTTGGCAGAAACGAGAGGCATCCACCTCAGGCGCGAAGCAAAGCGTTTGCCCGCTCATGAACGCGGTGGGCGTACCGAGGCGTCGCAGACGGCGTTTTCATCCTCCAACGTGCAGCCTGCTTCGGCTTTGAGGCATCCCAGAATGGCGTTCGAGCCTGCCGCCCCTGCGTGATAATGATAGGCGAGATCCTCGCCATCATGGCCGTTGCAGCTATCCAAATCTTTGGGGGCCGCGCCGGATGCCATCAGGTTCGAGAATATCTGAAACCCGTCCATGGCGATCCCGATCTGTGTGCCATGCTCAACCGCAGCCGCGCCGTGGACCGACCCGAAGGTGGCGGGGGCGGGCGTCAGGCAGTCGGTGACCGCATGGTAGTGATAGCCGACATGCGGGTTCACATGGCCGCCGCAGTCGTCAAAAGGGGCGATGGTATGCGCAGCAAGGATGGCGTCAAGCGGCGCGGGGCCGTCCAGCTTGATCCCGTTATAGGCCACACCTGAGCCCGAGAAGTTTGTGGGCTGTGACCGGCGAACAGGCTGCGGCTCTACCGGGATCACGTAAGTTACGGTCGCGTCGTCTGGCATGTATTCCGGCAGACACTGAACGCAGTAGTTCTGGTATGCTGGATCAACATCAGGGCGTGCGGCGGCCTGGCAGGCCTCCAGCGATCCGGTGAAGCGGATGTTGCCAGTATCTTTGTCAAATAACTGCCACTCCGAGTCGCCGTAAAACTCTGCAAGGTTGGCGATAAACGCGCCGTCCACGTCATGCACTTCGCCGTCCCGCAGCCAAATACCGCCCGCCTCTGCGCTGTCTGCAATATTGGTGGGGCACCAAGGGCCGGGCGTATAGCTCTGCGGGGCTGCCTTTACCGTGATTGAGAAGCAGCTCGTCTCGGTTCCGCCGGATAGAGTGCAGTCAACGACATTCGGGCCCGAAACCAGATCGGCGCCGGAAAAGAACTGCTCGATACTCTCGGTCAGACTGGCCTCATCGTTCGCAAAGCTGGCAGAGCCTGAGGCGAGAAGCGCAATAAGTGCCGAGGGCAGGATGCGGTAGCAATGCGAGTTATTCATGTATGGCTCTCCATTCTGGTGACGATTGGGCTTGAGTTTCAATATTCATTAGCATACTAACTGTTAGCATGCAACATGGCCAATTCAGCTTTCACTTCCTCCTGCACGCTGGCGATCTAGTCGAAGAGCACCTTCGCCGCCGCCTCGCTGACTTAGACGTGCGACCGAGGCAGGCGCGCGTGCTCGACGCTTTGGGCCGAATGGGCGCTGCGTCTCAGATCGACCTTGCACGGTCCTTTCACATCACACCGGCCAGCATGAGTACAATGACGGCGCGGCTGATCGCAGCGGACCTAATCTCGCGCAAAACTGATCCCGAGGAGGCGCGCAGTAATGTGTTGCAGCTGACCGCGCGCGGCCAAAGCCTTCTGTCCGCGATCCATTTGGCGTGGCAGGACGTTGATCGGATGATCGAGGAGCGGCTTGGCGCGGATAAAGCAGCAGCGCTCGCTACTCTCACGCGCGAGTTGCGGAACGGTCTAGGCGGCCGCATGCCCGGAGCTGTATTGCCCGGACTTACGATTTCATCTTGAAAGGTACCCGATGTCGCACCTGATCCTTCCACTGGCTCGGCTGATGCTTGCATCTGCATTGTTGGCTCCCGGCCTCGCCAGCGCCCATTCCGATGCTTCGCACTTCACCGAGACAGCCTTTGTCGAAGCGCCGGAGGTGGTGGATTGCACCTTGGAGAATGGTGTGCAAACTCAGTGTCACCAGCTTAAAGTAGGCTATCTTCCCGACGGATTGGAAATCGGGCCATTTTGCCCGGCGACGTTGGACGACGAGGGCGGTGTCTGGGACTGGACTGGCGATGATGCAGGGCTTTACCGCATAAATCGCGAATTCCTGATGATGTTAGACAGCCTCGGCTACCGCTTTTTTGATGCGGGCGGGACGGTCCATGTGGTCTATAACGCGTCTACGCCGCCCGAGGACGATCACGCTTGCATCAATGTCACCGCTGATGAGAGTGTTGAGATCACTGCTGGTTCCCGTTGAGCCCGTGATGGCCGACACGGCAACAAAGCTCGGCACTGTTGCAAGGGTGGGCGTGGCGCTGGACGGCGTGCCGATATTTGCCGATGCGCCGTCGATCCAGCAGACCGGGCACATGCCTGCGCTCGACGTTTGCGGTGGTCATATTGATCCGGGCGGATGGTATCACTGGCACGCGACCTCGACCGATATCGGCACAGTGTTTGAGGCAGAGGGCGTCGCAGCCGACTGCGCGCTGACGCAGGACACAAGCGCGATGTTCGGCTATGCCTTTGACGGTTTTGCGATGTATGGCAGCACGGATGTCGGCGGCACGGTCCCTGACAACCTTGATCAATGCAACGGCCATATCGGGGCGACCGCAGATGACGGCGCAATCTATCACTATCATGCGACTGCGTGTTGATTTCCACGCAGATGTGAGCCGGATACACGGATAATTTCCACTGAGATTTGAGCCATGTAACCCTTTCCCTCGAGCGCGTGGCGCAATGGGGAGAAATGGAGTGATACACATGGGACTTTTGAACAATATCAGACGCATGTCTTTGCGGGAGAAGCAATCGATCCGCGAGATTGCGCGACGCACTGGCCTGTCACGCAACACCATCACGAAGTATCTGAACGCAGGCACGATCGAGCCGCAATTTGCGACGCCGGAGCGCCAGAGCAAGCTCGATCCCTTCGCGGAGAAGCTGACTGGGTGGCTGAAGACGGAGGCCGGCAAGTCGCGTATGCAGCGACGGACGCTGAAGCAGCTACATGCCGATCAGGTGGTGCTCGGATGTACCGCGTCTTACGGTCGGGTCGCGGCTTTTGCGCGTGACTGGCGTGCCGACCGGCAGCGGGAGCAGCAAACGACAGTACGGGGCATCTTCGTGCCACTGGTCTTCCGCCCGGTGTTCGATAAAAAAGGCGAGGGCCATACCCTGCAGACGCCGGATCGAAGTTCATAAAAATACCGTTTCGCACATTCACGGTTCGTTTCCGTTATGTCCTGCGAAACATGGAGATTAACGTAATGATAATAAAAGGAATTCGTTCGATTTAGGTTCTGGCGCCTTTGGCGTGGGGGTTCGAGTCCCTTCACCCGCACCACTTTAATTTTATTGAAGAGTCACGCAGATCACTATGCGCCCAAAGGCCGCCGTGCACCCTTGGGCGCGCTAGCCTGCCTAGTAGTTCTGAACGTTGCTCACCACGCCGAACGCGGACCCAACGAGGCCGAGGATCGTGCGCACGGATGTGACCGTCGATTCGGTCGCCAGCACTGTGTCTTTGGGTTGAATCTGGAATTTGCGTGCGGCGAACAGGCCATCGGCGCTGGTCAGATCAAAGGCAAAGATGACTTGCGGCTTTGACGGCCCGGAGCCGTCGGCGCGCAGCGCTTTTTGACCATAATCGCGCAGCACCAGCACGCCTTTGGGGTTCGCGCGGCTGTCGGAAAGGCCGCCGATAATCGACAGCGCCTCAAGCGCCGTGACGTCTTCTTGTTCGAAACGGATCAACTGCTCCGAGCCGGTAGCACCGAAGGCGGTGAAATAGCGCTGATCCTCCAGCACCATTACGTTGTCACCGCCGCGCAGGGTGATGTTGTGCGATGCATCCGCAAACAGGCGCTCGGAGCGGATGGTGTAGGTGCTGCCGCCGCGTTGCAACTGCACCAGCGGATGACGCAGCGATGGCGCGATACCGCCCCCTTGCGCGATCAGGCTAAGGATATTGAAATTGCGGTCCGCCATGGGAAAGCTGCCCGGCTTTGCCACGCCCGACACCAGATCGACGGCGTTATTCGGCCCCGGCGTCAGCTCTAGCTGGACTTGCGCCGACGGCACGATAGAGGTGATGCGGTTCTGTATCTCGCGGCGCGCCTGCGCGGGGGTCTGGCCGTTGATCACCACCTCATCGAGATAGGGAACAAAGATCGTGCCCGTGGGCGATACCGTCAGCCCGGGCATCGTGACCGATTTGACGTCGGCTTGGGTCAGCAGCGAATTCTCTTGATTGTCCCAGATCGCCAGATCCACCTTGTCGCCCGCGCGAATGACTGCGCTTTTCGGCCCGCGCGTGCCGGTGGGCCAGCGATACTGCGTGTTGGTCCCGGTGCCGGGCCAATGCGCGACGGCGGCGGCATTGGCGCGTCCGACGCGCACGACCTGAAATGCCGACGTCTCGGACTGTTCTTCCTTGACGATCTCGGACGTCAGCGCCGCGCCGCGCGGCAGGCTACACGCTGGCACAGCTATGAGGGCCAGGCCGACAACGGCCCATTTCATGGTATTTCCGATGAATGTGATTGATCGGCCCACGCGGCTTGCCCCCCGGTCAGTGCATGTCCCCGTTGGGAGTGCGAAGCCGTCTATATGCCCCGCCACTCTGGCGACACAACCTAAAAGGTAGCGCCAAGACCCAAGGACAGCCGGATATTTCGCCCAAGGCACAAGGCGTTGTGCATCCGGTGCGTTTGCAAGGCGGAGTGCGGCGGATCACCGCCGGTTTTTGCCCATGGCCGGGCCGCGCACGGCGCGATAGGCTGCGCCACCAAGGATGGGGCCATAGTGAGGCAGGGGCGGCATGGGCAGAAAAACGGTGATTGTTGGCGGCGGCGCTTGGGGCACGGCGCTGGCTTGTGTGGCGCTTCGGGCCGGTCAGGACACCGCGTTGCTGTGCCGCGACGGCGAAGTGGCAGAAGCGCTGTCCGAACGTGGCACCAATCCGCGCTATCTGCCCGGCATCCAATTGCCCGAAAGGATCGCCGCGACGACCGATCCCAGTGTTCTGGAGGATGCTGGGATCGTCATCCTCGCCATCCCGGCGCAAGGCCTGCGTGCTGCTCTGCCCGCCCTTGCTCCGCACATCCCGCCTGACGCCGTGCTGATCAACACCGCCAAGGGTATTGAGGTGGCGACTGGCCTCACTCTTAGCCATGCGCTGGCCGAGCTGTGCCCGGATCGTCCTCAGGCGATTCTGTCCGGTCCCAGCTTTGCCACCGACGTGGCGGTGGGCAAGCCGACGGCAGTGACGCTGGCGTCGGTTGATGAGGCGCTCGCGCTCAGCCTCTGTCGCGCGCTCAGCTCGGACGCGTTCCGCGTTTATGCCAGCGGCGACGTGGCGGGTGTCGAGACAGGCGGCGCGTTGAAAAATGTCTATGCCATCGCGGCTGGGATCGTCATCGGCATGGGCTATGGCGAAAGCGCCAAGGCCGCGCTGATCACTCGCGCTTTCGTCGAGCTGCGCCGATTGGGCACCGCGATGGGCGGGCAGGAACAGACCTATATGGGCCTGTCCGGCTTTGGCGATCTGATGCTCAGCTGCGCCTCGCCGCAATCGCGTAATTTCGGGTATGGCATGGCCTTGGGCCAGGGCGAGGATCTGGCCGGTCGCCCGCTTGCCGAGGGTGCGGCGACAGTGCAGATTGCCGGACGGATCGCCGAGGAGCGCGGCGTCGACGCGCCGATCCTGCAAATGACGCGCCGCCTGCTGGCGGGCGAAGTGACGCCGCAGGACGCGATGCAAATCCTGCTGACAAGGCCGATCAAGGAAGAGTTCTGAGGCTTAGCGCAGTGAGCGGAATACTGTCTTTAGCATGATTTCCCAATCATAGCAGAAAGACCGATTGCGCTGATAAATCAGGTCGACCCGCGCCTTGCGCGGCACACAGCGCGCGGCATAGACGCGGTCGGTTTCCTCGGCGCCTTGGCAGCGCGACAGTAGATAATCCTCATGCTCGTGAAAATAGAGCGTGGCGAGGCCGGTGATGCCGGGCCGTGACGTCAGAACCTGCGCGTAGATTTCTGGAAACCGCTCGACATATAGGCGTAGGGGCGGGCGCGGGCCGACGAGGCTGATGTCGCCTTTCAGAACGTTGATGATCTGGGGCAGTTCGTCTAGCCGTGTACGGCGCAGCATCCTGCCCGTGCGTGTCAGTCGATCCGTCTTGTGACCGCCCGACACGCCGGTGTCGGCTGTAGTGGGGCGCATGGTGCGGAACTTTATCAGGCCAAAGGGCTGCGTCGGCGTCTTCATCCGCTCGGCCACGTAGAAAATGGGCCGCCCGTCGCGGATGGCAATGACAATCGCAACACAGATCATCACCGGTAGCAGCACCGTGCCTAGGAAGATTGCCGACATGAAGTCGAAGAAGCGTTTGAAGGGTGTCATGACGTGTCTTTCAGATGATCCCATTGGCCCAGCATATGCCGGGCGGTGGAGGCATCCGCGTCGAAGCGGTGCCTTGCCGCCAGCGCGCTGCATTCCAGCGTGACGATCTGGACCGCATCCGGTGGTGCCGGGCGCATCACATAGGGCGTGCCGCTGACCTCCAGCAGCGTTTGCATCGCGATGGGTGCGGGCGCCCCGATGTTCAAAACCTCGGGCAGTGCGTCGCCCGCGTGCAACAGCGTTTCCAGCACCTGCGCCAATGTGGCGGGGCCGATGTAGGATCGCAGCGGGCCGTGCCCGTCGATGAACTGGTCCAAAGTGAGTGGGTGATCTGCACTGGCCTTTGCCGCATTCAGCATCAGCGCGTCTGCGCCCAACACGTTGCCGATCCTTAGCGCGGTAATGGGCGGGGCTTGGCCTTGCACTGCGCGCTCGGCCTCTAGCTTGGCCTTGCCATAGGGGCTGGAGGGGGCGGGCGTGTCCGTCTCGCGATAGGGATGCGCCGCAGCAGTGCCGTAGATCGCCGCGCTGGACGCCAGCAGCATATGCGCTGCGCCCATCTGCGCCGCCGCCGCATGGCAGGTGCGTGCGATGACGGCGTTTTGGGACAGATCGTCATCCTCGCCGGGGGTGATTCCGGCCAGCACCAGCAACCGGTCAAACGGGCCATGCGCGGCCAGCGCCCCGGGGCCATCCGCAGCGTTCCAGATAATATCGCCGCCCCGCCGCGCCTGATAGCTGAATGCGATACCGCGCGGAGGATGGGCCTGCCAGTAGCGGTGCAGCATCCGGCCCACGCGGCCAGTGCCGCCGATCACCAACACCTTTAGATCGTCCGTCACGCAAGCCCCGCCGCAAATTCAAACGGGCAGTCTAGCGGCTTTCGCGGCAGGTGCCAGAGGTGGTTAGCGCGGCGCGACGTCGGGGATCAGCAGTGCTGCACCCAGCACCTTGCGCGTGCCGTCGAACACGGTCGGTTTTTCGCCGCGCCAGCGCGAGAAATGGCGATGACGTGCCGCTTCACTGCTGCCCAGTTGCGCCAGTGTCTCGTTCGTCTCATCGGCGATGCGGCCAAGACGGGTGCGCAGATTGTCCTGATACTGCCCGCGATGCTTGGCCTCCATGCGCAAGTGAAACAGCGAGGACCGGATGCGCGGTTTGATCTCCATATCGGCGACGGCGGCGGGCGCCATCTGCCAGCCTTGCTGAGCCACCGCGATCAGCGCGCCTGCATCCTTCCCGCGCGACAGCCGCACCATGGCGCGTCCGGCGGGGGCCGTTGCGCGGCGCAGATCGGTAGCCGCAAAGCGCCCGCGCGCCAAAGCGTCGGCGCAATAGAACAGCCGCCCGGCGCGCGCCATGGACCCGGCGCAGAACGCCTCGTTGCCGGCCTCCATCAGCCGTTCCCACATCAGGTCGGCGCGGGTCCAGCCCGATGCCTGCGCCAGTCGCCAGTCGGGATCGCTGCGCTTAAATGCCCAAATATGCGGCACGGACGGTTTCGTTATCGTGTAGCTCATGGGCAGGCCCCTCCATCGCGCAATTGCCGGTTTCCAGCACATAGGCGTAATCGGCCAGCTCCAGCGCCAGCTCGGCGTTCTGTTCGACCAGCACCACCGACAGGCCGCGCTGATTGATCTCTTCGATGATCACGGCGATTTCTTCGACGATGACGGGGGCGAGGCCCATGGATGGCTCGTCCATCAGCAAAAGACGGGGATTGGACATCAGTGCGCGTCCGATCGCCAACATCTGCTGTTCGCCGCCCGACATGGTCTGTGCGCGCTGAGTGCGCCGTTCGCGCAGGCGCTCGAACCGCTTAAAGACGTCCTCAAGGTCGTTCTCGATCCCGTCCTTGTCGCGGCGCAGGAACGCGCCGGTGCGCAGGTTTTCCTCGACCGTCATGTTGGGAAAAATGCGCCGTCCCTCGGGAACATGCGCGATGCCGTGGGCCACGACCTTGGAGGCGGGGAGCCCGTCGATGCGCTTGCCTTCAAAGGTGATCTCGCCCTTGGTGATCGGTTCCATCCCCGACATGGCGCGCAAGGTCGTCGTCTTGCCCGCGCCATTGCCGCCGATGATGGTGACGATCTTGCCCTCGGGCACCTGGACGCTGATATCGCGGATCGCGTTGATCTTGCCATAGTTTACGGAAATGCCCTTCATCTCAAGCAACATGGCGCGCACCTCCCAGATAAGCCTCAATAACGGCGGGGTGGTTGCGGATCTCCTTGGGATTGCCCTCGGCCAGAAACTTGCCAAAGCTCATGCAGGTGATGGTATCGCAGAGACCCATGATGGCCTGCATGTCATGTTCGACCAGCAAAATGGTCGTGCCAGCCTCGCGCAGGCGGCGCATCAGGTCCATCATCTGGCGCGTTTCCTCGGGGTTCATGCCGGTAAATGGCTCGTCCAGCAGCATCAGGTCGGGGTGGCTGGCATAGGCGACGGCCATGCCCAACGCGCGCTGGTGGCCGTGACTCAGATCGCCGGCGCGTTCGGTGGTAAGCTGGTCCAGACCAAAGAACTCCAGCGCCTCGCGCGCGCGCGCCTCGGCGCCGCGCCTGTCTTCGTGGTCCCAGCCGACAATAGCGGCAAAGATGTTTGGCCGGAACGGCATATGCGTGCCAATCAGCGCGTTTTCCATCACCGTCAGTTCGGCGAAAAGGGTCGAGTGCTGGAAGGTGCGCACGACGCCGCGCCGTGCGACCTCGTGCATCTTCAGGCCAGATATATCCTCGCCGCGCAGCAGAACCTTGCCCGAGGTCGGCTTGTAGAAGCCCGAGATCATGTTGAACGTCGTCGTTTTGCCTGCACCATTGGGGCCGATAAGCCCGTGGATGGTGCCGTGATCGACGGTAAAGTTCAGCGCATCGACCGCGACCAGACCGCCGAATCGCATGGTCAGATCCTGGACCTTGAGAAAGTGGCTCATTGCTTGGCTCTCCGCTTGGTGAATTTCTGAACGATGCTTTCCAGCCCTTTGGGCAGGAACAAGATCGAGCATATCAGGATCGCGCCATAAATCAGCGGGCGCATCTGCTCAAAGCCCAGTTCGCGTAGCACGACCTCGTTGAGGATGGTCAATGCCACACAGCCCAGGATCGGACCGTAGAACGTTCCAGTGCCGCCGACGATAGCCCATGTGAGAACGAATACCATCAAATCCAGATCGAAGCTGTTCGGGTTGATCGTGCCGATGTAATGGGCCAGCAGCGCGCCACCGATGCCAGCGAATCCACTGGCGACCGCGAAGGCCAGCGTGCGATAGGCGCGCAAGTTGACGCCCGACGCCTCGGCCAGCTTGTCCTGCCAGTGGACGGCATGGAACGTCAGGCCCACTGGGCTACGCTCGATCCGCCAGAGGATCCAGAGGCAAATCGCGACGATGAATCCGGCAAAGTAGAAATAGCTGACCGGCTCGAAGAAATCGAAATTGTAGATGCCGATGGAAAAGTCGGGCATCGGGTCGATCCCCTTGATGCCCTTGGCACCGCCGAACGGATCGCGGAAATGCTTCCACAGAAGGCGGATGATCTCGCCCGCGGCAAAGCTGCCGATGAGGAAGTAGAACCCCTTCATGCGGAACAACGGAAAGCTGAGGATGACTGCGATCAGCGCAGCAGTAAGCCCGCCCAGCAGCATCGAAACAGGCACCCACAGCCCAAGTTCCTTGGTAAAGAGCGCGCTGGCATAGGCGCCGACGCCCATGATGACGACATGCGCCAGCGACCATTCACCGGTCAGCGTCAGCAGGCGATAAGAAGATACCACCAGAATATTGATGGTGAGAAATACCAGAATTTCCTGTTGGGAAAAGCTGAGCCCGTGGGGCAGGGCGATCAGCGCGACGGCCACGATGAGCCAGATCAGAAATTTAAGCACGATCCGCACTCCCGAACAGGCCAGTCGGCTTGACGATCAGGACCAGCAGCATCAACGCAAGGCCAGTGATGTCGGCGACAACGCCGCCGTAGAAGGTCGTCACGAACGTATGCACGAAGGCATAGACCACCGATGCGATGATCGCACCTTCCAGTGATCCGATGCCGCCGACGATGATGACGATAAACGCCGTCACGATGACCGAATGGCCCATATGCGGATTAACCGATATCAACGGCGCAGTCAGCGCGCCGGCTATGCCCGCAAGGCCAGCACCGATAAACATCGCGATGCGTGCGGTCTGGACAATCGAGATACCCTGCAACTCTGCCGCTTGCGGATCCTGCGCCGAGGCGCGCAGCGCCCAACCGAACCGCGTGCGTTTCAGGAAATACCACAGGGCCGACAGCAACAGGACTGATGCGACGATGACATAGACGCGTGCCAGCGGGATGCTGATGCCATCCGAAAGCCAGATCACATGCTGCGTCACCGGCGGGATGAACTCCATCCGCACGCCAAAGCCCATGACGGCCAGCGATTGCAGGATCATCAGAAACCCGATTGACGCGACCAGCCCGCCCAACGGGTTGTCCCTGAGTGGCCTGAACAACGCCCGCTCCATCAGCAGGCCCAGAAAGCCGACGAATAAGAGTCCGACGATGACTGCCAGGAAAAATGGCATGTGCATGTCGGCATAAACGGCGACGACGACATATGCGCCCGCCATGAACAGTTCGCCATGGGCGAAGTTGATGACGCCCATCACGCCAAAGATCAGCACAAGGCCGACGGCGACAAGTGAGATGTAGCTCGCGGCATAGACGGCATTCAGGCCTGTCTGGGCCAGAAGATCCAGCATGGTTTTCAGCTTTCCAAGAGGGGGCAGAAAAGCGGCGCGAGAGGGGGACTCCCGCGCCGCGGTCAGTGACGTATCAGCCGCGCTGATCGTACATCTGGTCGTAAGCCTGCATGTGCTTGATCAGCAGGTCGCCGTGCTGGTCATACCAGTCGGGGATCGACTTGAAGCCCTTGATGACGGCCTTGCCGTCCTCGATCACGACCACGGGCCAGTCACCGACCAACGCGTTGTCGATGCCGAACAGCTCGGTGCCCCACCATTTGGCGTCGCCAAATGCGTGTTTGCCAGTGCCGCCCTCTTTCATGGCGGTGATGACGGCCTCGGGATCGGCTGAGCCGGCCTTTTCGGCGGCGGCCTTCCATAGGTCCATGATTGATGCATATTCCCAGCTAACCGCGCCCCACTGGCCGGGGTGACGTTCGGCATAGGCTTCGTAAAAGCCGTTCGCATCCTCAAAGTTGATGTTGTCGCCCGCCAGTGCCGGATCGTCGAAGTCCGGGAACTGAAAGATGAAGCCTTCCATGAATTCCTTGGACGTCTTGGCGATCATCTGGTCATAGAAATCGGCGGTCGCGCTGATCATCTTGCCCTTGTAGCCCTGTTGGAACAGCTGCTCGCAGATGGGGTGCACATAGTCCGAATAGCAGGTGTCGAGGCAGATGATATCGGGGTTGCTGGACATCAGGCGCGTGACGATCGGCGCAAAGTCGGTGGTGGCTGGATCGAACAGCAGCGGCTCTTCTAACACTTCGATATCGCGGGCCTCGAACGCGGCCAGATAGGTCGCGACCGACGGCAGGCCCAGAGCGTCATCCTGCGCGCAGATCACGGCAGTTTTTGCATCGGGATAGGTGTCGGCCAAATAGTCGACGCCGGTGACCAGATAGATCGGATGCACCTCGGTCGGCGCGATCAGCGTGGTGCTGTCGGGGCTGAGGTCCGAGGGCAGGAGGGTCGAGAACAGCATCCCGGTCTTGTCCGCCACAGGCTGCACGCCGGGCCATGTATCGCCGCCCAGCATCATGATAAAGCTGACATTATCCTCGCGGATCAGCTGGGTCGCGCCGGTGCGCGCCTTGGCTGGGTCATACTCATTGTCATAGCTGACCAATTCGACGGGGTGCTTGCCATCCGACAACTCGATCCCACCGGCCGCATTCACACGCTCGGCCCAGATTTCGCAGCCATCAAGGCCGGGCTTGCCCCATGCGGCGACCGCGCCGGTCAGCGGCGCAAGAAAGCCGATCTTGATCGGCTCGCCCGCGGCCAGCGACATGCTGGGCAGGCTGGCACCAACGGCGGTGATGGCCGTGCTTTTCAGGAAGGTGCGGCGTGACAGGCCCGCAGCCATAATCTTGGAAATCATCTAGTTTCTCCCATGTTGAAGCCGCAAATTTTACGCGGCGCATATCTTGGAGACCGGAAAATCAGGCGTTTATCCAGCCTGCTTGGCGCAGGCACCCGCGCGCGCCGAGCTTTTGGGCAGCGAGGAAAGGATCGGTCCGGTCTCGCCCAAAGGGTAACAGTGGGCTGGTTTCACAAGCAAGAAACTTTGTTGCTTCGTGGTTCAGTTTTTTGAACCAATTGTGCGCTCGATCAAGTTGCGTCGAAATGCCACAGGGCATTTATCATTTTTAAACAACATGTTGCGAAATGTCGCACCTTGCGCCTCCGGTCTGGGTTAATAGACCAATTCTTGAACCGGAGTTCTCGTCAAAGCGTGGCTCAACCGCCCGAGAGGTGCCGATTTTCGGAATTCTGCTGAGAATCCTTAGCCAGAAACGGGGCGAGTCACGCTTGATACATGCGGAGCGCGAACTGCTCTATTTCTGCTCATCCCCCGTGCCGGAAAACGCCCAGCCGCCATTGGCGAGCCGCTGTTCCCAGAGCTGGCCCAGATCCGACATCTCGCGCCGTAGCAGCCCGCCATGACGCCCCAGCCAAGCGGGGATCGACCCGAACTCGACGATGCGCGCCTTGCCGCCTTGCACGGTGACAACCGGCCAATCGCCAACCAGCGCGTTCGAGATGCCGAACATTTCATCGCCCCACCATTGCGCGGGGCCAAAGGCGTGGGTGACCTGCCCCAACTGTTTCATAGCGGCCAGAACCGAGGCAGGCGCAAGGCTGCCGGCCTTTTCCACGGCGGCCTGCCAGATTTCCAGCGTGGCGACATATTCCCAGCTGACCGCGCTCCAGCTCCCCGGAAAGCGTCTGTTATACTCCTCAAAGAACATGTCCGGCTGGTTAAAGAAGAACGCCTTTTCCCGCAGCATCGGGTCGTCGAAATCCGGGAACTGGAACAGCGTGCCTTCCATGAATTCCGCCGAGGTGCGCGCGACCAGCGCTGGGTAATTGTCCAGGGTGCAGGACACGATCTGCCCCTTGAACCCCTTGGCATACGCGTATTCCGTCATCGCATGGACCATCGGAGTATAGCTGGTAGACCAGCACAAAATATCGGGATCGCCCTCCATCATCGCATCGACGATGGCCGCCGGATCGGTCAGGTCCGGATCATAGCGGATTTCCTTGCTTAGGCCGATCCCCGCCGCCTTGAACGCCGCGCGGTAGGTGGCCAGCGACGGCAATCCCAGCGCATCGGTCTGGCTGCATATCGCCGCCGTCCTTAGCTCGGGGTGGGCCCGCGCCAGCCAATCGACGCCGGTGACGGTATAGATCGGATGCAGCTCGCTGGGCGCGATCAGCCAAGGGGTATCGGGCGACAGGTCCGAAGGCAGCAATGTCGAGGTCAGCACCTTTGATCGCATAAGGAAATCGCGCACCGGCGTGAACGTGTCGCCCCCCAGCATCATCAGCAGGGCGACGTCATGACGCTGCACCATCAGCCGCGCGCCCTCCATCGAATGATCGGGGTCATAACCGCAGTCAAACGCATGGATGCGCACCGGATGCCGCTGCCCGTCAATCAGCAGCCCACCTGCATCGTTCAGCCAATCCTCCCAGATACGCGCGCCATTGAGGCCCGGCAGACCCCAGCTTTCGACCGGGCCGCTGAGCGGGCCGAGAAAGCCGATATTGACCGTGGCCCGTGTGCCTGCATTCAGGCGGGGCAGCGCGCTGCGCACGGCGAGGCGATGGGCAAAGCTGGATTCGGTCATGACACGAAACCTACCAGCGCCCGCGCCACCCTGTCGCCCAAGATCTTTCATTGTTCCGATAAATACTCAAAAGAAAACATCCGCGCCGAAACGCGGATGCTTTCATTTTCAGTCGAAACGTCTGCTCTTAGTGAGCGTACGCCTGGATCTCGCCCGACTTCAGGCGCCCGGTGTAGGAGTTCAGCTCGCGCCGCACCAGTTTCATCAGGAAGTAGAGCGCAAAGATGTTGACCACAGCCATCGAGAAGATCGCCGCATCCGAGAAGTCAATGACCGGACCAAGGTTGGCCGCAGCGCCAATCACGATAAAGACGCAGAAGATCACCTTAAAGATCAGCTCGGATGTCTTGCCCTCGCCAAAGAGGTAGGTCCACGCCTTTAGCCCATAGTAGGACCAAGAGATCATGGTCGAGAAGGCAAAGAGTACGACCGCGATCGCCAGAACGTAGGGGAACCAGCTGATGGCCGATCCGAACGCCGCCGACGTCAGCGCGACGCCCGAGGTGTCACCGACAGTGGCGATTGCCGTACCCGCCTCGTTCAGAACAAAGAGGCCGGTTTCTGGGTTAACGATCAACTGCCCCGAAATGGTGATGACCAGCGCAGTCATCGTGCAGATCACGACCGTATCGATCAGCGGCTCCAGCAGCGACACAAAGCCTTCTGTGATCGGCTCCTTCGTGCGGACCGCAGCGTGCGCGATGGCCGCCGAGCCGACGCCGGCCTCGTTCGAGAATGCCGCCCGCTTGAAGCCCTGGATCAGCGCGCCGACAAGGCCGCCTGCCACGCCAAGGCCAGTAAAGGCACCGGCAAAGATCGCACCGAAGGCGGCGCCGATCTGGTCATAGTTCATCAAGATGATGATCAGTGAAGCACCGACATAGAGGATGCCCATAAACGGCACGACCTTTTCGGTGACGTTGGCGATGGATTTGATACCACCGATGATCACGGCGAAAACGACGCCTGCGAACACGAGGCCAGTGATCCAGCCGGGATAGTCGCCGACGATACCGGCGATTTGCGCATGGGCCTGATTGGCCTGGAACATGTTTCCGCCGCCGAGCGCACCAAGGATACAGAAGATCGAGAACATGATAGCGAGGAACCCACCACCCGGCAGGCCCAGCTCGGCAAAGCCCTTCTTCATGTAATACATCGGGCCACCGGACACGGTGCCATCGGGATATTCGTTGCGGTATTTAACGGCCAGCGTACATTCGGTGAATTTCGACGCCATGCCCAGTAGGCCCGCGAGGATCATCCAGAACGTCGCACCCGGCCCGCCGATACCCACAGCCACCGCGACGCCCGCGATATTACCGAGGCCCACGGTGCCTGATAGCGCGGTGGTCAGCGCCTGAAAGTGACTGACTTCGCCAGCGTCATTCGGGTCAGCATAATCGCCTTTGACCAGCTTGATCGCGTGGCCAAAGTATCGGAACTGAACGAAGCCAAAATAGAGGGTAAAGATCGAGGCGCCGACGACCAGCCACATCACGATCCATGGAAACGTCGTGCCGGGGAAGGGGGCAAAGATCAGGTTGACGAAGGGGCCGGTGGCGCTCGCGAACGCCTCGTTGACCTTCTGGTCTAGCGACGCGGCCTCCTGGGCCATGGCGCCCGCAGGTGCGGCGATGGCCGCAGCGGCGAGAAATGCCTTTTGTGTATAATTCATTGGGGGTGTCCCTTCTTAGCTGACGACGGTGACGGGCACGGTCGAGCTCATCACGAGGTTGGAGGTGGAGCTGCCAAACAGCCGCTGGGCAAAACCGCCCTCTGACGTGCGCGCGACGACGATCTGCTCGGCGTTCTCGTCCTTGGAAATGGCGATCAAAGTGTCGGCAACGTCGCCGTGGCGCACGACGCCGCGCGCCTTGAGACCTGCATCGGTTACCTTTTTGACCGCCGGATTGACGACACGCTCCAGCGCGGTTTCGATCTCTTCCTCGCGACGCTTATGGCGTTGCTCGTTTTCCTCGGCCGTCTGGAACGAAAAGGGCGACCATTCCACGACATAGGTCACTACCAGTTCGCAATCTCCGATCAATTCGGCAAGGCGGCTCGCGTGTGCCAATGCCCTCTCGCCTGAGGCGTGACCATCAAGGCCCACTACCAGTTTCGTCGTCATATCCTGTCTCCTCCCAGAGTTTTCTGCCCCCGCAATCGTTGCTGTCGCGCTGAGTGGACCGTCAGATGGCGCACCTTTTGCGAACAAAAACGGCGGATAGGCCGAATCGTAACAGAAAATTGCAAAAAGCGATCAATATTTGTGATGTTCGCCCATGCGCGCCGGGTGTTGGCGATGTTGCGGGTTGATAGACAGGCGCGTCGAAACCGCCTATCGCCCTTCAAACACCCACATGAGGCGCGCCCATGCAGACCAGCCAGCCGTTTTCCATCGCAGGCCACGACATCGCTCCGGGCACACGCCGCACGGTGGATATCCCCGTCAGTACGCTGTCGGATCACACGCCGGTCAACCTGTCGGTGCATGTGGTCCACGGGCGCAAGCCTGGTCCGGTGATGTTCGTCTCGGCCGCGATTCACGGTGACGAGGTGATCGGGGTCGAGATCGTGCGCCGCCTCTTGCGTGCGGGCCCGCTGAGATCGCTGGCTGGCACGCTGCTGGCCGTGCCAATCGTGAACAGCTACGGGTTCCTGAACAATGCGCGCTATCTGCCTGACCGACGCGATCTGAACCGGTGCTTTCCCGGCGGCTCTGCGGGCTCGATGGCCTCGCGCCTCGCCGATATCTTTATGCGTGAGGTAGTCTTGCGCGCCGAAATCGGGATTGATCTGCATTCCGCTGCGATCCATCGCTGCAACCTGCCACAGATCCGCCTGACGCCGGGCAATGACCGCCTTGCCGAGATGGGCCGCGCCTTTGGTGCGCCGGTGATGCTGAACTCGAAATTGCGCGAGGGATCGCTGCGCATGGCTGCCGAAGAGGCGGGCGTCGATGTGCTGCTCTATGAGGGCGGCGAGGGCCTGCGCTTTGATGAGTTGGCCGCGCGGTCAGGGATGGCGGGCATCCTGCGCGTCATGCAGACCCTCGGCATGGTCGCGCAAAAGGGCGTGCCCAAGGCGCGCACGGCCACGGTCATGTGCAGCGCGTCCCGCTGGTTTCGCGCACCTGCGGGCGGCCTCTTTCGCAGCTACCGCGCCATCGGCGATGCGGTCGAGGCAAGCACGGTGCTGGGTGCCGTCACCGATCCGTTCGGCGAGTTGGAGGTCGAGGTGATTTGCGACGAGGCCGGCATCGTCATCGGGCGCAGCAACATGCCGGTGGTCTATGAGGGCGAGGCGCTGTTTCACATCGCCAGCACGACTCGCGGAGAGTTCGCAGCCGACGGCGTCACCGCCCAGATGGACGCCGAACCGCTGTTCGACGAGGATGAGATCCTCTGAAACGCTTTAGCGCGTTTTGTGCGGGTTCTGCGGCAGCAGGAATATGGACACGATCAGCAGGCTAAAGATCAGCTCGTAGACCTCCCATTTGCGATCAACGTCCAGCACGGCGATGATCAGCGACGCAATCAGCGCGATAGCGGCATGTTTCAGCCACGGCACCGGCACGGCCATCGCATCGGCCAGCGCGGCGATACGCCCGCCTTTGGGATAGATCAGCGGTAGACCCACCAGATAGAGCAGGATGCAGATCGTCAGGACCGGACCGAACAGCGACTTGGTCAAATGCACGTCGCCGATCATCAGATTGTGCAGGTTCGTCTCATCCTGCTTGTTGTGCTGCTGGAAAAACTCGCCCGATTCCCAACCGATGATGCGCTGGCCCCACGATACTTCTTCGCCCGCCGCCATGAAAAACATTAGCCCGTAAATCCCTGTCAGCAGCGCCGCCCCCCGGCGTCCCTGTCGCCACAGCGATGCGGCATGGCGCGCCATAATGCCGCTGGCAATCAGCAGGAACAGCGCGGTGCCGTATTCCACCGGACCGTCCTCGGCGGCAAAAACAAGACTAAAGAAATCGGGCGCGAGCAGCGACAGGATCACCGTCGCGATCAGCGTAAGCACGATGACGGTCATTAGCGCTGTGTCACATTTGCGAAGCAGGGTCATGGCGCGCGTATCCTTCGAAAAAGGGGCAGGGGCATGCCCCAGCAGATAGGCGAGCGGCGCGGATGCATCAAGGCCAAACGCCAATGCCTTCCTGCCGTTAGGTAACCCTTAGGATGGTGTCGTTGCCGGACTTGCAATCGGCCAGCGAAACGCTAAGGGTAAGGGAATGTAGCAGAAACGCGCCGACAACGGGCGTGCGACGCCGCCGCCCGCATGTGGGCGCTGCGCCAAAATCAAGCGGACCAATAGAGTCCGCGATGCTACCGGGAGAGATATTAGATGGATCTAAAATGCTGAGTGTAATCCGCGTCATCGACGCCTTGAACGAGGTCGTCGGTCGCATCGTCGTGGTCGTCGCGATCATGTTCGCGGCCATCATCATATATGACGTAGTCATGCGCTACGCGTTCAATGATCCGACACGATGGGCCTTCGACGTGTCCAAACAGCTCTACGGATTTTACTTTGTGATGCTGGGCGGCTACGCGCTGCGTCACAAGGCGCATGTGCGCGTTGATATCGTCACCGAACGCTTTAGCCACCTCTGGCAGCGCATCATCGACGTGGCGGGATACGTCATCTTCTTCTTTCCCTTCACCTATGTCTTTACCACTCGCTCATGGGATTTCGCGATGAAGTCCTGGAACCAGGGCGAAGTGACCTATGGCGCGATCCAGATGCCGGTCTATCCGCTGAAAATGGCGATGTGCTTGGCCGCGGCCTTGCTGCTGGTCCAAGGTATCGCGGAGGTGCTCAAGATCATCCTCGACGTCGACACCACATCCGAGGAAGTGATCTGATGAACCCCGAACTGATCGCCCTCCTTATGTTCGGCCTGCTGGTGGCTGGCCTCTTCATGGGTCACCCGCTGGCCTTCGTGCTGGGCGGCACTGCCGTCCTGACGACCATCATCACCGGCAAGACTATGGTGTTGGGCATTGTCATCAACCGCATATTCGGCGACGTGCTGGATAATTACACGCTGATCGCCATTCCGCTCTTTGTGCTGATGGCGAGGTTCTTATCAGATTCAGGCGTTACCGACCGAATGTTTGAGGCGCTGCGCCTGTTGCTCAGCAACGTGCGCGGCGGCCTTGCGCTGGCGGTCGTGTTCATCTCGATCCTGCTGGCGGCGACCACCGGCATCATCGGCGCGTCGATCACCGTGATGGGTGTCATGGCCCTGCGCCCGATGCTGCAATACGGCTATGCGCCCACGCTGACGACAGGTGTGATCGCGGCCTCGGGCTGCCTTGGCATCCTGATCCCGCCGTCGATCATGTTGATCCTGATGGCCAGCTATTCGCCACTAACGGTCGGTGATCTGTTCGCAGGCTCGATGATCCCCGGCGTCCTGCTGGGCCTCAGCTATGCGGCCTATGTCTATATCATCTCGGTCCTTCGCCCGGACCTGGCCCCCTCGGTCGAGCCGGACGAGAAAATCAGCCGCCCCGCCCTGATCCGGATGCTGCTGATCGAGGCACTGCCGCCGCTGGTGCTGATCTTTGGCATCCTCGGCTCGCTGCTGGCGGGCATCGCCACGGCGACCGAGGCATCGGCGATCGGCGCGGGCCTTGCCCTCATGATCGTAATATCGCGCGGCCGGTTTCACTGGCGCACCTTCTACGGCGCCATGCTGGAGACGGGGCGCACCTCGGCCATGATCCTCTTTATTGTCGTCGGCGCGACGGCGTTCACGGGCGTCTTCAACATCACGGGCGGCCTGCGCGCCACGCAGGATATCATCCGCGCGCTGGATATGGAGCCTTGGCTGTTGATCACCATGATGATGGCCATCGTCTTTATCCTTGGCGCATTTCTGGACTGGACCGGCATCGTGCTGCTATCCTTTCCGATCTTTCTGCCTATCGTGCAGGAAATGCCGGATGTCAGCCTGCTGTGGTTTGTCGTCCTGATGGCCGTCGTGCTGCAAACATCGTTCCTGACGCCACCATTCGGATACGCACTATTCTACCTGCGCGCCATCGCGCCAAAGGAAGTGCGCACCGGCCATATCATCCGCGGGGTCATGCCGTTCATCGGCCTGATCGTGCTGATGTGTATCCTCGTCGCCGCCTTTCCGCCGCTGGTGGAATGGCTGCCGAGCGTTCTCTACGCAAAATAAAATGCTACCATTAAAGGGAGAGTAAGCATGACTGTTAAACTGACACTTCTGGCCGCCGCCGCCAGCACCGCGATCGCGGGGCAGGCACTGGCGCAGGAAAGCTGGACCATGACGACCACATGGCCCTCGTCGCTGGAACTGATCGAGACGGACAAGCATTTCGTTGACCTCGCGAACAAGCTGACCACTGGCGAGCTGACCATCGAATTCTTTGAGGGCGGATCACTGGTGCCTGCGGGCGAGGTGTTCGGCGCGGTCGAATCCGGCACCGTTCAGGCCGGCGCTGACTGGCCGGGCTATTGGGCTGGCCGTGACGCGGCGTTTTCCGCGCTGGCAACGACGCCGTCGCTGTTCAACGCTGTCGATTACGCCAACTGGATTCAGCAGTGGGGCGGCGCGGACCTCTATAACGAGATCTACGGCAATTACGGCATGGTCTATCTGCCCTACGGCATCACCAACAACGAATCCGGCTTCCGCTCGAACGAGCCGATCCGCAACCTCGCCGACCTTCAGGGCAAGCGTCTGCGCCTCTCGGGCCTTGAGCAGGGCAAACTGCTGGAGCGTCTGGGCGGTAGCCAAGTTTCCATGGCGGGCGGCGAAATCTATCAATCGCTTGAGCGCGGCGTGATCGACGGCGCCGAATTCTCGACCCCCAACGTTGACTGGTCGGGCGGCTTTCAGCAGGTCACCAAATACTGGGCGACACCGGGCTGGCACCAGTCGGCGTCGGTATTTGGCGTGATGATCAACAAGGCATCGTGGGACGCCCTCAGCGATGAGACCCGCGAGAAACTGCAAATCGCGGCGGACGCCACGATGATGTGGTCGCTGGCCTTCACCGAAAAGCGCGCGACCGAAGCCTACGCCAAGTTCGACGAAGCGGTCGAGATCAACCGCTACGACGACGAGACGCTGGCAAAAGTGCAGGAAATGGCCAACGAGGTCATCATCGAGGTCGCCTGCGAGAACCCCAACTCGGCCAAGGTCTATGTGTCGATGCTGGAATATCTGGACGACTACGCCCAGTGGCGTGACGCGTCGGCCCCGTTCAATCTGGGACGGACACCGAACGGACCGGACGTGCAGACGATTAAAGACTGCATGTAAGGTTTGCGGGTTTAGGTTGAAGTGATGGAGGGCCCCCGCTGATTGGCGGGGGCTTTTTGCCTCAACGGGCTTCTTTTTGGGAGTTAAGCTCTTGTAAACGCCCGTGTTACATTGCCGCGCTCGACGATAACATGCTGGATTTACTCGAGGATTCTTGACTAGCAGTTGATTGTGATATAAAGAAGGGGAGAGCCTAAGCCCTCCCCCCGCGACTTCACCATATTATTGGCGAAGGGTGCCAGCGCGACACACCATACCTGGGCATGGTTCATTCACCTCCTTCCCCGCCGCTGTGCAGGGCAGGGTCTGCCACCCGAGAGGGCGTTGGTGAGAATCCAGGCATGGTCATTCGACCCGCCTGATATGAAGAGGTTGCAGCCTCTTCGATTTCTGAGCCGCCCTCGGGCGGCTCATTCTCTTTGACCTCTTCTCTTTGAAGGTGCCAAGTTTTTCCAACAAGTTTAACGGCGCCCTCATTCTTCAAACGAGACAATTGAGGACTGAAGCTGGAGCGCAAAATATCAGTGCGCCCCCACTCAGATGCAAAATACTCAATCAGTTGCGCGGCGGTTGCGCCGTTCTTGTAGTGTTCTGACAATGCCTTGATCGTCAACTCTTTCATTGTAAGACCTGATAGTGAAGGGACTGCGGAGCTTGCCTCTCCCTGAGACTCTAGACTTTGAGTTTTTGAAGGCGAGGTTGACCCTGCAACTTCGATGGCTGCAAGGGCGCGCCTTGCATCTTCAAGGTCTTTTCTCAAAGGGGCAATTGTTGCCTCATGCTTATCAATCTCACGCTGAAGGCGTTTGACTGCTTGAAGCAAAAATTCATGGACAGAATCATTCATACGAGACTTGTAGCTCAAATTTGCGCGGAGCGCAACGAAAAGCAACGACTTAGACGCGGGAACTCTTTTTGGCGCTTTGCTTTCCATATGTGAGACTTATTGGCGCAACTGAAACGCAACGAATATGTTGCGTTTCCGGCGGTCCCCAAAACAAAAAACCGCCGAAGCCAACGCTCAGAGGGCCCTTCAAATCTCAAACGTCTCGGTCAAGACTGCATCAAAGCGATGACTCACATCGTCCCTTCGCGCCCCAGCTTCTCCTCCAGAGCACGAAGCCCCTGATCGACATTATCCCCCCGCACACTAACCTGCATCTGGTGTCACCACCTTCCAAGTTAAATTTTCAAAATTGCAGGAAGAGCCCCCTATAGCAAAGCACGCCCAAAATGTCTAGTATGGGCCCATCAGGAGGACCCCATGCAGAACGCCGAAATCATAGCCAAAATGCTGGATGCCGCCGCCGCCCACGTGCCCTTTGAAGGGTGGAGCCATGCGGCCTTTGTCGCCTCTGCCCGCGACGCCGGGATTGACCCCACCATCGCCCGCGCCGCCCTGCCGCGCGGGGCCGTTGATCTGGCGCTGGCCTATCACACCGCAGGCGACGCTGCGATGCTGGGCCGACTGGCGCAGGCGGATCTGGGCGACATGCGTTTCCGCGACCGGATCGCCGCCGCCGTGCGCTATCGGCTGGAGGCGGGCGAGCGTGAAATGGTCCGCCGTGGCACGACCCTGTTCGCGCTGCCACAGCACACCGCCGACGGTGCGCGAGCGATCTGGGGCACAGCCGATCGCATCTGGACCGCGCTTGGCGACACCTCTGACGACATCAATTGGTACACCAAACGCGCGACGCTATCGGGCGTTTATGGCTCGACCGTCCTATACTGGCTGGGCGATGACAGCCCCGGCAATGTGGCGACGTGGGAATTCCTAGACCGGCGCATCGACGACGTCATGCAGATTGAGAAAATCAAGGCCAAGGCCAAAGACAACAAGCTGGCCAGCGCCCTGATGGCCGGGCCGATGGCGATCCTGAGCCATGTCCGCGCGCCCAAATCACGCAGCGACCTGCCCGGCCACTGGCCCCCAAATTCCTGAAGGAGCCCCCATGAGCGAGACAATGCAAGCCGTCGAGATCACCGAGGCGGGCGGGCCGGAGGTTCTGAAACTGACGACCCGCCCCCGGCCGCAACCGCGCGCGGGCGAGGTGGTGATCCGCGTCGCTTATGCAGGCGTCAACCGCCCGGATGCGCTGCAACGCGCCGGCGCCTACAACCCGCCCCCCGGCGCCAGCGACCTGCCCGGCCTCGAGGCGTCGGGCGAGGTTTCGGCCATCGGCGACGGCGTCAGCGACTGGAGCGTCGGCGACAAGGTCTGCGCCCTCCTGCCCGGCGGCGGTTACGCCGAATACGTCGCCACGCCTGCCGCGCATTGCCTGCCAATCCCCGACGGCATGGGCATGGCCGAGGCCGCCTGCCTGCCCGAGACGTACTTCACCGTCTGGTCCAATGTGTTCCAGCGTGGCGGTTTGCAGGCGGGTGAACAATTCCTCGTGCATGGCGGCTCGTCCGGGATCGGCACGACGGCGATCCAGCTGGCGCATGTGCTGGGCGCGCGCGTCTTTGCCACCGCCGGAACAGATGAGAAGTGCGCGAAATGTGTTGAGCTGGGTGCCGAGCGGGCGATCAACTACCGCGATGAGGATTTCGTCGAGATCCTGCGCGCAGAGGGCGGCGCGAACCTGATCCTAGACATGGTGGGCGGCGACTATATCCCGCGCAACGTGCGTGCGCTGGCGGATGATGGGCGGCTGGTGCAAATTGCCTTTCTCAGCGGACCCAAAGTCGAGCTGAACTTTGCCCATGTCATGATGCGCCGCCTGACGATCACCGGCAGCACCCTGCGCCCCCAAAGCGATCTGGCCAAGGCCCGCATCGCCGACGCACTGCGTCGCGACGTCTGGCCGCTGCTGGCCGCGGCCCGCGTGGGGCCAGTGATGGACAGCACCTATCCGCTGGCCGACGCCGCCAAGGCGCACGCGCATATGGAGAGTAGTACGCATATCGGCAAGATCGTCCTGAAGGTCGGCTAGATGGGCCTTGGCGCAGTGCAAATCGCCGTTCTGGCGCTGGGTGTGCTTAGTCTGGGGCTGAGCGCGCTGGCGATTACGCGCGATGCGGCGTTGTCTTGGGAATGGGCTGTGCCTGTGCCTCTGGAGCAGGGCGGTGCGCCATTGTTCGAGACCGTGCTCGATTATACCGCTGAGACGGGCGTCGCTCACTCGCCCGCCGTGATCCTGAACGGGACCGGCGCCAGTATCCTGTGGTTTGCCGGCTCGCAAGAGGCGCAGGCGGATGTCGATATCGTTGGCGCCGATATCCCTGCGGACGGCACGGTGTCCAACATACGCCCGCGCCTAACCCGCAGTGGGCTAGCGGACGCGTTTGAGCCGCGCCAACTGGTCGTGACGCTGGGCAATACCGTGCAAAACGACGGCGCAAAGGACGCGCTTTATACCACTGCTGTGTCGGTGGGCGGCTGGGCCATGGCGTCGGTCGCGGATGTGCGGATGGGGCCGGACGGGCCGCTCAGCGCGCGCAAGCTGAACCTGTCGCCGCTGCTCAACCGTTCGTTTCTGGTCAAGTCGCCGATGGTCGCCTACGCAGATGGCAGCCACGCATTGCCCGCTTATTTCGAGATGGGCGCGACCTACGGCGCGTTGGTGCGGCTGGACGGGCGGGGCCGCGTGCGCGACATGCGTCGGATGCCCGGCCGGATGAAGGCGATCCAGCCGATGATCGTGCCACTGGACGGCGCGCGCGCGGTCGCGTTCCTGCGCAATTTCGACAGCGGCTCTCGCCGGTTGCTGATCAGCCGAACCAATGACGGCGGACGCACGTGGGATGCGGTGAGCGAGACGGATATTGCAAATCCCAGCGCGCCAGTCGCGGCGCTGGGCATCGGCGATGGTGCGATCCTGATGGCCGTCAATGACGACGCAAGCGATGGCGGCATCCTGAACCTGACGCTGAGCGAGGATGGCGGCGACACATGGCGCCATCTGAAAATGCTCGAGAGTGGTGCGGGCGATGCACGCTATCCAATGATGCGCGCGTTGCCGGACGGGCGGATCATGCTGGCCTATAGCACAGCGGCCAAGCGGGGAATTCGTGCGCATGTGTTCAATCTGGCTTGGGCGTTGGCGCGATGATCGGCGCGCTGAGCGTCCTTTGGCTGGCGTCGCTGCTGGGTTGGCTCGCGTTCGCGCTGCTTGGCTTTGGCATGCAGCCGCAGATGGCCGTGCCTCTGGGGCTGATCTTTGGCCTTGGTTGTGCGTTCCTGCTGCGCGATACCGTGCCGCTGCGCGGTATTGTTGCGCTGCTTGGGCCGGTGGGGGCGGTGCTGCCGTTCATCATCCTGCGCCAGATGACGGCGCATCTGGGCGTGCCGGTCCAACCTTTTGGCAGTGTCGAATTGCTGGTCTTTCTGGTGCTTTACACTGCGTTTCTCGCCAGCGCAGCGGGGGTAATGCCTGTCGATGTTTATCGGCTGGGCTATGCGCCGATCCCGGTGGCACTGATGGTGCTGACGCTTTGTGCATATGGCTTTGCGCAGGGGATGGTCTTCGTCCCGTTGTTGGCGGTGACGGGGCAGGCGATGTGGTTGGCGGGCTGGGGCAGCAGTAATTATTTCGATCACGTGCTGCACCCGGCGCTGGCACCGGCAGTGGCGGTAGTGCTGGTGTTGCGTCTGTTTTAAAGGCGGCTGGGTCCCGTAAATCCTGAGAATTTCCAGCCCCAAAAGGCGCGCGCGTCAGATGTTCCGCAACTCCGCATCCAAGGCGTCGCCACTGGCAGCGCGGGCGCTGGACGCGGCCGAGATCAGCGCGTAGGCGGCTGGCGTCAGAAACAGGGTAAAGGCGGCGGCAAGGCCCAGACCGCCAAAGACGACCCAACCGATGGCGGCGCGCGCCTCGGCCCCCGGCCCGGTGCCCAGGATCAGGGGCAGGCCAGCCATGACTGTGCAGATCAGCGTCATCGAAATCGGGCGCAGCCGTGCCTTGGCCGCCTGAAGTGCCGCCTCGGGGGCGGTGGCGCCACGATCGCGCAACTGGTCGGCAAATTCGACCAGCAGGATGCCATTCTTGGCCATGACGCCGATCAGCATCAGCACACCGATCTGGCTGTAGATGTTGATCGTCGTGCCTGTCAGCAAAAGCGCGTAGATCGCCGCGCAGAGGCCGAAGGGCACAGTCGTCATCACCACTAGCGCGCTGGTCAGGCTTTCGAATTGCGCCAGCAGGACCAGAAAGACCACGACCAGAGCGATGATGTAGGTGGCGGTGAGGGCGCTCGACGTTTCATCGAGCGACGCCGCCTCGCCGAGCAATATGAGGCCGATGGCGTCGGGCAACTCAGTGTCCGCCAGCGCACGCGTGTCGTTGATGACGTCGCGCAGGGGCGTCTCCGGCGCGATGGAGGCGCTAATTTCGATCGCGCGGCGCTGGGCGTGGCGGTCCAATTCGGCGGCGACACCGTTTTCGCTAAAGCTGACCAATTGGCTGAGCGGGACCAGCGCACCGCTGGCCCCGCGCACGTAGAGGTTCAGCAGGTCCGCAGGGTCACGCACGGCGCCGGCGCTGGATTGCAGGATGATTGGCACGGCCTCATCCTCGATCGTCAGTTCCGCGATCTCGTCCTCGTCGATCAAGGCGCGCAGCGTGGTCGACAGGGCCGACATCTCGACCCCCAGATCGGAGGCGCGGGCGCGGTCCACCAGCACGTTCAGCTGGGGCTGCGTCGCCTGATATTGCACGCGGATATCCGACAGGCCCGCAACGCCTTCCATCGCCTCGGCAAAATCGAATGCCGTTTCGGCGATCTGCGTGTGGGATGGCCCTGTCAGCGCGATGCTAAGCCCCCCCGCCGAGCCGCGCAGCCCAAGGCTGTTGCCACTAAAAATGCGCCCCTGCGCGCCAGCCAGATTATCCAGTTGATCGCGAATTTTCGCCTCGATCTCGGCCTGTGATATGGTGCGCCTGTCCCATGGCACAAGGCGCAGACCGATGCTGCCACGATTGAGGTCATAGCGCCCCGTGATGGAATAGAGACCCTGCGCAAGACCCTCAGTGACGAAGGGCTGCATCATCACCTCGACGCGCTCGACCTGTCGATCGGTGTAGGCGAGGCCGGTCCCGTCCGGCCCCTGTATCCAGACCGAGATTTCGCCGCGATCCTCCTCAGGCAGCAGCTCTTCGCCAAGCTGGCCATAGACCAGCGCGGCAGTTCCGGCCAACAGCGAGGCGGCGACCAGCGTGACCAGCGGGGCGCGGATCATAGGCGTGATAAGCGCGGCGTAGGCATCCGCCAGCCAACCGCCAAGGCGCGCCAAGGGGCCGGTGGAGCCGCCCATGTCACCGCTGAGCGAGGCTAGCATCGGGCACATCGTCAGTGCGACAAAGGATGAAATCGCGACCGTGACGGCCAGAACGAAACCGAATTCGGTAAAGAGCCTGCCTGCGTCGCTGGGCAGGAACGAGATTGGGACGAAAACCGCGATCAGCGTCGCCGTGGTGGCGATAACGGCAAAGAACACCTCGCGCGCGCCGATGGCGGCGGCGGCGCGGGGGCCCAGCCCCTGTTGCCGCTTGCGTTGGATGTTCTCGGTCACGACGATGGCATCGTCGACGACAAGGCCGGTTGCCAGCACCAGCGACAACAGCGTGATCAGGTTGATCGAAAAACCCATCAGCCAGATCGCCGCCAGCGATCCGGTCAGCGCTATGGGGATCGTGATGGCCGGAATCAGGACCGTGCGCAGCTTGCCAAAGAACAGCCAGATGACCGCGATCACGATCAGTAGAGCAAAGGCCAGCGATTTGCCGACCTCTTTTATCGAACCCTTGATGAAGATTGCGCTGTCAGAGGTTATCTGAAACCCCAGCTCGTCAAAGCGCAGGCGCAACCGCTCGATTGCGCGGCGCACGTCGTCCGAGATTTGGACTGTGTTCGATTGCGCCTGTCGCACGATGCCGAGGTTCAGAACCATCCGCCCGTCCAGCCGCGCGACACTGTTCGCCGTCGCAAGGCCGAAATAGACATCTGCCACATCGCCGAGGCGCACAGAGCCGCGCACCTTTAGTTCTCTGATGCGATCGGGGTCGGTGACGGTCGCGTCCGCACGCACCAGCACCTCCAGATCGTCCGCGCCAAAGCTGCCCACCGGCACGTCGAACTGCGCCGCGCGCAGCGTTTGCGCCACCTCGTCGATGGACAGACCAAAGGCGGCGAGGCGCTCGGGCGCGACCTCGACCCGCAAGACGCGCTGGCGGTCGCCAAAGACGACGACTTCGGCCACGCCCGGCACGGCGGTGAACTCAGGGATGATGGCGTCCTCGACCAGCCGGGTCAGTTGGTCGATGGGGCGTGCTTCGCTCCAAATCGCGACGTTCAGGATCGGATTGGCGTCCTGCTCGGATTTGACGACATAGAGGTCCTCGACGCCATCCGGCAATCGCCGCTCAATGCGCGCGACGGCCTCGCGCACGTCGCTGGCCGCCGTGTCCAGATCGCGCGAGGCGCTGAATTCGACGCTCATCCTGAAATTGCCCTCTTCTGACGAGGTGCGCACCGAGGTGACGCCCGCCACCCGTGCCACCGCGCCCTCGACCAGCGCGGCGACCTCGGCGTCGAGCGTCGTGGGGGAGGCACCGGGATAGTTGGCGCGCACCGACACGACGGGGCGGTCAATATCGGGCAATTCGCGGATTTCGACGCCCCAGAGCGCACCGATCCCGGCGATGACGATCAGCAGGTTCATCACGGCGGCCAGCCAAGGACGCCGGACGCTGAGTGCGCTGATGCCGCCAGTGTCGCTCATGTTGCGCCGGGCGCGGGGCTGTTGAGTACGTCGACCGCGCGGCCCGGCCGCATTCGTTGCAGCCCTTCGACGACGATGCGCTGGCCCTCGGTCAGCGGGGCGTCGACGATGACCGATCCGCCCCGTCGGCGGATCAGACGCACCTCGACCGGCTGGACACGCCCCTCGTCATCGACGCGCCAGACCTGCGCCGTGCCGCCCGAGAACTGCAGCGCCAACTCGGGCAGGATGGGATAACGCGCGCCGGGCAGGTCCAGCGTCACGGTGAACGATGCACCGGGGCGCAGCACGTCGGGATCGTTCGGGATCGCGGCGCGCACGCGGGCTGTCCGGCTGGTGGCGGCGACGCGGCTGTCGATGGCGGTGATCGTGCCGTTCAAATTGCCTGCGTCGGTGCTGGGCGAGGTGGCGCGCACACTCATGCCCACACTGGTACGGGGCAGCAACGCCTCAGGCAGGTCGAACTCGACCAGAATCTGGCTGCGGTCGTCAAAACTGGCGATCTGGTCCCCAAGGGTGATCCGGTCGCCCACTTCAACCGCCGCCAGCCCCGCGATCCCGTCAAAGGGCGCGCGCAGCACGCGATCATCCAGATCGGCGCGGGCGCGGTCAAGCTCGATCTCGGCGATGCGAAAGGCGGTCATCGCGTCCTCGAACCGCGCCGCAGTGGTCGTGCCGGTATCGCGCAGGCCACTATAGCGCTTCTGCTCGGAGGCCGCGCGCTCTTGCCGCGCCTCGGCCAATGCGACCGCCAGCCGCTGGTCGGTATCGTCGAGGCGCATCAGTACGTCGCCCGCGTCAAAGCGGCGGCCGGGCGCAACCTCCAGCGCGGTGATTTCACCGCCCGCCGGTGCGCGCAGCGTGACCGAGCGCAGGGCATAGCCGGTGCCAACGGCGGCGAAGGACAGGCTGTCCTCGGCCAGCGCCACCTCGGCGACGAGGACCGGAACGCCCGCGTCGTCGCTGGGCTGCGTGCTTTGCGTGGCCTCCTCCTGCGCCGGTTGCCACAGCGCAGACAGGTCGTCGCGAAAATGCCACGCGCCCGCCGCCGCCGCGATCAGCGCAGCGCTGAGAATGAGCTGCTTCCAGAGTGGTGTTTTGTCCATGGGCTTTCGGATCAGGCGCTGAGGGTCGGGGTGATGCTGTTTTAGCACAATAGCTCGCGATACGCGCACGTCATGCCCTTATTTATGCCCCACGCCCACGAAAAACGCCGCCGGAGCGTATCCGGCGGCGTTATCAAGATCATGAAATGAGCGGCGCTTATGCGACCAGCGCACCCTTGGCTTGCTCGACGATCGCGGCAAATGCCGCAGGCTCGTGTACGGCCAGATCGGCCAGAACCTTGCGATCGACCTCGACACCGGCCAGCGCCAGACCGTTGATGAAGCGGCTGTATGTCAGCGCCTCGTCATGGCTGCGCACAGCGGCGTTGATCCGCTGGATCCACAGCGCGCGGAAGCTGCGCTTGCGGTTCTTGCGGTCGCGCGTGGCGTACTGGTTTGCTTTGTCGACGGCCTGCGCGGCTACCTTGAAGGTGTTCTTGCGGCGACCATAATAGCCTTTGGCTGCCTTGATGACTTTCTTGTGACGGGCGTGCGTGACGACGCCACCTTTTACTCTCGACATATCAAATCCTCCTTAGCGCGCGTAGGGCATCATTGGCTTGATGATCTGCTCATCAGCCTTTGAAAGCGTTGTGGTACCGCGTGCATTACGGATGAATTTGTTGCTGCGCTTGATCATGCCGTGCTGTTTGCCAGCCTGACCTGCGATAATCCGGCCCGTGGCCGAGATCTTGAACCGCTTTTTGCAGCTCGACTTTGTCTTCATCTTGGGCATTTCCGGCTCCTTTTTGGTGGTCGGTCGGACGCGCTACTCGGCATGCCACTCAGGGCCGGACGCGCGGGTGAAGTTCGCCTTTTAGGGGCGATGGGCGATGCACGCAAGGGGCAAAGCCGCTGCTACTGGGTGAATTGGCCTACCACCCGCACGAAGGCCTTGGGTACGTCGGTCAGGCTGTAGCCGCTGGGCTTTTTCTGGACCGCCCAGATCACGAGGCATCCCGCCGTGATCAGCACCAACGCCGCGACGCGGGGCGGGCGCCGCTCGGACAGGGCCGAGACGATGGCGGGGATCGAAAATATCCCCAGAACGACGCCCAACACCAAAATCTGATCGCTAGTCATGTTCCATCACCCACACCAATTCAATCACTCACACAAAAAACTGTCCTCATCCTAACTTGGATCTGTGGCATAGATCAAACTTTCCTGACAAGGGGCGACGCGCAGGATGTTCGTTGTGCCCGGCACGTTGAAGGGCACGCCCGCCGTTACAACGATTTGATCCAGCGTCGTTGCGTAGCCCTGAGTGCGCGCCGCGCGCGCCGCATTGATAACCGCCTGTTTGAAACGGTCCAGCTCGGGCGTCATCACGCAGTTCACCCCCCAGCTCAGCGCGAGGCGCCGCGCAGTGCCGCGCTGCGATGTCATGGCGATGATCGGCACACGCGGGCGCTCGCGTGCAGTCAGAAGGGCGGTGGTACCGGACTGGGTAAAGCAGCAGATTGCCTTGATGTCCGTCGTCTCGGCGATCTCGCGGGCGGCGGCGACGATACCGTCGGCCACCGTGGTGCGGGTAGCGATGCGCGACGCCTCGATGATCTGCGTATAGGTCGGATCGCTCTCGACCTCGCGCGCGACGTTGTCCATCGTCGTCACGGCCTCTATCGGGTATAGTCCAGCCGCCGATTCCGCCGACAGCATGATCGCGTCGGCACCTTCGTAGATCGCGGTAGCCACATCGCTGACCTCGGCGCGGGTGGGCACGGGCGATTCGATCATCGATTCCAGCATCTGCGTGGCGACGATCACCGGCTTGGCCGCCGCGCGGCAGGCCCGCACGAGGCGTTTCTGGATGGGCGGCACGTTCTGCACCGGCAATTCGACCCCCAGATCGCCGCGCGCGACCATGATCCCGTCGGACGCGGCGAGAATGCCATTGAACCGCGTCACTGCCGATGGTTTTTCGATCTTGCTGAGGATCGCGGCGCGCCCCTGTGCCAGTTCGCGCGCCTCGGTCACGTCCTCGGGCCGCTGCACAAAGCTGAGCGCCAGCCAGTCGACCCCCAATTGGCAGACGAACTCCAGATCCTTGCGATCCTTTTCCGACAGCGCGGCCAGGGGCAGCTCCACATCCGGTACGTTCACGCCCTTGCGGTTGCTGATCGTGCCGCCGACGATCACCTCGCAATTGGCAAAATCCTTGGCGCAATCGGTAACTTTCAGGCGGATCTTACCGTCATTGACCAACAGGGACGCGCCGGGCTTGAGGGCTGCGAAAATCTCGGGGTGGGGCAGGCAGACGCGGGTGGAATCGCCCTCGGCCTCGTCCAGGTCGAGGCGAAAGGGCGCGCCCGGCTCCAGCTCTTCTTCGCCGTTGGCGAACACGCCGACGCGCAGTTTCGGCCCTTGCAGGTCGGCAAGGATGCAGATCGGGCTGTCCAGATCCTTTTCCACCTGACGGATGATGCGGTGCTTTTCGCGGATCTCGTCATGCTGTCCATGGCTCATGTTGAGGCGAAACACGTCTGCGCCGGCCTCATGCAGGGCGCGGATCATGTCATAGGTTTCCGAGGCGGGGCCAAGGGTGGCGACGATCTTGACGTTGCGATGGCGTCTCATTTATGAAACTTCCTATATTCAAAGGGCGGTACCAGAGCGGATGAAGCGTTATCGCTAACATACTGCCATTCTTTCGCTCCGGGGCAAAGGGGCGAAAAGGATGTTTACGGATCATGACATATAATCCGTTCGTTATCGACGGGGCAGGCCGCGCTGGTCGCTGGGTGGTGCTGTGCGACCACGCGTCGAACATCGTCCCGGATTTCGTGAACGGCGGGGCCTTGGGCGTCAGCGCCAACGATATGGCCCGCCACATCGCCTATGATCCCGGCACCGAGGGCGTCAGCCGCGCGCTGGCCGAGGCGCTGGACGGGCCGGCGGTCCTGTCGCGCTTTTCGCGCCTTGTGATCGACCCGAACCGGGACGAGGACGATCCGACGCTGATCATGCAACTATACGACGGCACGATCATTCCCGGAAATCGCGGCATTTCTGATCTGGATACGGGTGAGCGGCTGAGGCGCTGTTACCGCCCGTATCATAGCGCGGCCCAGCAGGTTCTGGCGGACCGCGCAGGCCCGGTGCTGGTGTCGGTCCACAGCTTTACCCCGCAGCTAAAGGGCCGCCCGCCGCGCCCGTGGCAGGTCGGCGTGCTCTATTCCACCGACACGCGCCTGAGTGATCCGCTGATGGCGCGTCTGAGGGCCGAGCCGGACCTGAGCGTCGGCGACAACCAGCCCTATACCGGCCATCTGCCCGGCGACACCATCGCGCGCCATGCCATTGCACATGGCCGGCCCAACGTGCTGATTGAGCTGCGCAATGACCTGATCGAAACCGAAGCGCAGCAGCGCGCATGGGCCCAGCGTCTTGCTCCAATGCTGGTGGAAACGCTGGCCCGCGAAGGGCTGTAGAAAGGGAGGCGCAATGCCGCATATCGTGATCGAACACTCCAAAGGCGCGGCCTCGGACGCGGCCCTGCACGCTCTTTGCGTTACGATCTTTGATGCGCTGGCCGCGCATCCGGCGATCCCCAAGCCCGAGACGCTGAAACTGCGTACGATCGAGGCAGGCGCGCATCTGCTGGGCACCAAGGGCCAGAGTTTTGCCCATGCGACCTTGCGCCTCTTGCCCGGACGGGATGCAGACACCAAATCTGAATTGACGCAGGTGATACTTGGCGTGATGGCTGAGCGGCTGGGCGAAGTGCATAGCCTGTCGGTGGACCTCGCCGATCTGGACCCCGCCTATGCCAAGCGCGTGTTGCCCGACTAACCGGGCCCCGATTGAAACAGGAGAGAGATCATGGACGATATAGACGAACGCACACAGATCGAACTGGAGGCCGCCGCCTTTCGCACCCTGCGCGAACATCTGATGGAAAAACGCACGGACGTGCAAAACATCGACCTGATGAACCTTGCCGGGTTTTGCCGCAATTGCCTGAGCCGCTGGTATCAGGAGGCCGCCAACGCGCGCGACATCGACATGACCAAGGACGAGGCGCGCCAGATTTTTTACGGCATGACGATGGACGAATGGAAGGCGCAGCATCAAACCGATGCAAGCCCGGACCAACAGGACGCGTTCAAGAAATCATTTGCCGAAAATGTCGAAAAGAAGGGCTGAGATAACAGTCGGACCGCTTGGTACAGGCGGTCCGACTGTAGATTTAAACCAAGAAGATGCCTAGCTGACGCTCAAATGGCGGATTTCAGGCTTTCCTCAAGGTAAATCTCGCGCAGGCGCTTGGCGACAGGGCCGGGCGCGCCATCGCCCATCTTTTCACCGTCAATCTCGACCACCGGCGTCACGAACCCACTGGCGGAGGTAAAGAAAGCCTCATCCGCATTCAGCGCCTCATCAAGGGTAAAGCTACGCTCTTCGACCTCCATCTGTGCCTCGCGGGCGAAACGCAGCACGGCGGCGCGGGTGATGCCGTGAAGGATGTCGTTCGACAGCGCGCGAGTCACGATGCGCCCGTCCTTGACGATATAGGCGTTATTCGACGTGCCTTCGGTGACATAGCCATCCTCGACCATCCACGCATCGTCGGCGCCAGCTTGCTGCGCCATCATCTTGGCCATCGAAGGATAGAGTAGCTGCACCGTCTTGATGTCGCGGCGCCCCCAGCGCATGTCGGGCACCGCAATGACCCGCGCGCCGCGCTTGGCGAGGGGCGAGTCAACCAGATCGGGCTTGGCCTGCGTGAACAGAACTACCGTCGGTGGCGTATCCGCAGGCGGATAATGGAAATCACGGTCGCCCGGATTGCCGCGCGTGACCTGAAGGTAGATCAGACCGTCACCGATGTCGTTGCGCGCCACCAGTTCGCGGTGAATCTCCAACAGGTCATCGAATGCGGCAGGCTGGATCATGCTCATCTCGCTCAACGATCGCGCCAGCCGGATCTTGTGGCTCTCGAAATCGATCAGCTTTCCACCCAGAACACTGGTCACCTCATAGACGCCGTCCGACATCAGGAACCCGCGGTCAAAGATCGAAATCTTGGCCTCGTCCTCTGGCAGATACTCGCCGTTCACATAAACTGTGCGCATTGTCATTATCCCCAAAGTTCCGGCGCGGGGGGATGCACCCCGGCGCTGTCGAATATCAACGGTGTTTCGCGGTCCTCAGCCAGCAGCAGTGGCCCGTCGAGGTCGGTTATCATCGCGCCCTGCGCCACCAACGTGGCAGGTGCCATGGCCAGAGAGCTGCCAATCATGCAGCCAACCATCACGCGATAGCCCTGATCCAATGCGGCGCGGCGCAACTCCAGCGCCTCGGTCAGTCCGCCGGTCTTGTCCAGTTTGATATTCACGACGTCATATTTGCCCTTGAGCGCGGCCAGACTGGCGCGATCATGGCAGCTTTCGTCGGCGCAAACCGGGACGGGCCGCTTCATGCCCAGCAATGCGTCATCCTCGCCTGCGGGCAACGGCTGCTCGACCAGCGCGACACCGAGGCGCACCAGATGCGGCGCAAGGTCTGCATAAACTTCGGCGCTCCAGCCCTCATTTGCGTCAACGATGATCGTGGATTTAGGTGCGCCCGCACGCACGGCTTCCAGCCGGGCCATGTCATCGGGCGTGCCCAGCTTGATCTTGAGCAGTGGGCGATGCGCATGTTCCGACGCTTGCGCTTGCATCGCCTCGGGCGTGTCCAGCGACAGGGTGTAGGCGGTGATTTCGGGTCCCGGCGCTGGCAGACCGGCCAGTTCCCAAACACGGCGACCCGCGCGCTTGGCCTCCAGATCCCACAGCGCACAGTCCAGCGCATTGCGCGCGGCACCAGCGGCCAGCGCACTCAGCGCCGCGCGGTCCGTCACCGACGCGCCCTCGATCTGCGCCGCCACGCTGTCCAGTGTTTCGCCATAGCGGGCATAGGGCACACACTCACCGCGCCCCTGATGAACGCCGTCGCTTACCGTTACCGTCAGCACCTGCGCCTCGGTCCGCGAGCCGCGGCTGATGGTAAACACCTGCGCCAGCTTAAACACATCGCGCGTCACCGAAACCTGCATCCACCCCGCCTTTCATTGTTCCAAAAATACTCAAATCCCGGCGCCCTTTACCCCGCACCGGTCATAGGTTCAGAGTGCTGCCAGCGCATCCACCAGCACACCCGCGCCAAAGCGGTAGGGATCGGTGGCAGGTAGATCCATCCGCTGCGACACCTCGGCCAAATAGGCGCGCGCGTCGTCCTCGGACATGTGCTGCGTGTTGACGGAAATGCCGATCACCTTGCAGTCCGAATTCCCGACCTGCGCCAGCGGCAGGGCAATGTCGCGCAACGTCTCAAGCGTGGGCAGGCTATAGCCCGGCAGGCCGCGCATATGTTCGCGCGTTGGTTCGTGGCACAGGATCAGCGCGTCTGGCTGCCCGCCATGGATCAGCGCCAGCGTAACGCCGGAGTAAGAGACGTGAAACAGGCTGCCTTGCCCCTCGATGATGTCCCAATGATCGGGATCATTGTCGGGCGTCAGATATTCGATCGACCCGGCCATGAAATCAGCGACCACCGCGTCCAGAGGCACGCCGCCGCCGGTGATCAGAATGCCGGTCTGCCCGGTGGCGCGAAAGGTGGCCTTCATGCCGCGCTCGGTCATGTCGCGCTCAATCGCCATAGCGGTATACATCTTGCCGACCGAACAATCGGTCCCGACCGGGAGGCACCGCTTGCCCGTCCGCTTTTCGCCAGTCGCGATGGGATATTGCACCGACGGAATGCGCACGTCGTGCAGGATGCGTCCATGTTTCTTGGCGGCGGTGACCAGATCGGCCTCATTGCGCAGCAGGTTGTGCAACCCGCTGGCCAGATCATAGCCCATGCCGAGCGCGGCGATCAGCAGATCTTTCCACTTGGTCGAGATGACGCCGCCGCGGTTGGCAACGCCGATGACCAGCGTCTTGGCGCCTGCTGCTTTCGCTTCGGCCAGAGTCATATCGGTCAGGCCCAGATTGGCGCCGCAGCCGGGCAGGCGGATCTGGGCCACCGCGTTTTCAGGGCGCCAGTCGCGAATACCGATAGCGACCTTGGCAGCCAGCATGTCGGGCGCGTCGCCCAGAAACAATAGATACGGCGTCTCGATCATGACAGATGTCCTTGGCAGTTCAGGGGCCGGCTGGCCCGCGCTGATGGATTCGGCGAGTCGAAGCCTCTTTACGCAAATTTAGCGGCCTTAACATGGAAAATCATGCCGGATAGCAGCGTTGATTGACTGTCAGCGTAGGGAAATTCGATGAGCGGGCCAATCTTTAGTAGTGCCATCGACGAATATCCGCCGTGCAAGGCAATGCTGCATCTGCAAAATCGCCTTGCACGCGAATGGGTAATTTAATACCGATCAGACGGAACAAAACGTAATATCATTGTCCGAAAGGCCCCAAAAAATGAGCTTTCGCCTCCAGCCCCCCGCCCCCGCCCGTCCTAATCGCTGCCAGCTGTTTGGCCCCGGCTCGAACGCCAAGCTGTTCGAAAAGATGGCGGCCAGCGCGGCGGACGTGATCAACATTGATCTCGAGGATTCGGTCGGCCCGAACGACAAGGATCTGGCGCGCAAGCAAACGATCGAAGCGATCAACTCGGTGGATTGGGGCAAAAAGTATCTGAGCGTGCGCATCAACGGTCTCGACACTGGCTGGTGGTATCGTGACGTCGTGGACCTGCTGGAGCAGGCGGGTGACCGGCTGGATCAGATCATGATCCCAAAGGTCGGCTGTGCTGCCGACATCTATGCCGTCGATGCGCTGGTCACTGCCGTCGAGCGCGCCAAGGGGCGCACCAAGCCCATCACCTTCGAAGTCATCATCGAGAGCGCGGCCGGCATCGCCCATGTCGAAGAGATCGCCGCCGCCAGCCCGCGTTTGCAAGCGATGAGCCTAGGCGCCGCCGATTTCGCCGCCTCCATGGGTATGGCGACGACCGGTATCGGCGGAACGCAAGAAAACTACTACATGCTGCACGACGGCACCAAGCATTGGTCGGACCCGTGGCACTGGGCGCAGGCGGCCATCGTCGCGGCCTGCCGCACGCATGGATTGCTGCCCGTGGACGGCCCGTTCGGGGATTTCTCGGACGAGGAAGGTTTCCGCGCGCAGGCGCTGCGTTCGGCCACGCTTGGCATGGTCGGAAAATGGGCGATCCACCCCAAGCAGATCGCGCTGGCGAATGAGATTTTTACCCCCTCGGACGCAGCCGTGACCGAGGCGCGCGAGATCCTCGCGGCGATGGAGACCGCCAAGGCCAATGGCGAGGGCGCGACCGTCTACAAGGGGCGTCTGGTGGATATCGCGAGCATCAAGCAGGCCGAGGTAATCGTGCGCCAGTCCGAGATGATTGCAGCGGGCTGAGCGGTCGGTCGGGAATACAACGCCGATCAGCCTTCTTGCGTTTGCCGCTCAAGAAGACACGGGCGCTACCTGCCCAATCCTCAGTGCGCATCCAGATACGCGCCGAGGATCGCGATAACCTCGCTATCATGCGTGTATGGCAGGGAATGGCCCGCGCCTGTGACCACCTCCTGCTGCGCGGCGGGGTTCCATTTGGCGAGGGTTTCGCGGCCTGCGATGGGGATCACTTGATCCTGCGCACCCCAGATCGCCAACACCGGCAGGTCGGCATCTGCGACGGTGCGGTGCGCGTCCTCCATGTCTGTATCCAGCGCGCCGCGCAGAGAAGACAGCACGGCGGGCATGAATCCGCGATGGCGCAGCTGTGCGATCTGCATGTCGACAATGCCCGGCACGCTGGATTTCTGCCCGCGCTCGGCGTCCAGCGCACGGCGCATTGAGCGGCCATAGACCGACAGCATGGCCCAAGAGCCGAATAACCCGGTTTGCGCCAGCAGCCGCGATGCGGGGCCCAGATCATGGCCGAGGCCAGCAGGCGCGAGCAGGACCATCTGGCGCAGCATACCGCGATTTTGCGCGGCAAAGATGGGTGCGATGGTGGCGCCCATCGAATAGCCCAGTAGCGTGATATTCCCGTTGATTTTCTGATCGGCCAAGAGGTCCGACAGCTGGCGCACAAAGAACGCGCCATCCTGTGCGCCTCGTGGCCGGTCTGAATAACCACGCCCGTACAGATCATAGACCAGCACGCGAAATCCCATCTGACCCAGCCCCTTGGCGATGGGATCCCAGACGAAACAGGGCGTGGTCAGCCCATGCACGCAGACGGCGACCGGCCCCTTATCTGCGCCCAGCCAGCGGTAATGCGTGACGCCCTGCGACAACTCTGCAAAGTCGCCCGGGGCGTCCTTGCGTGCGCGCTTTGACATGCGAGGACGGGCGGCCTCGCGCAGAAAAGGGGCGAGGGCAACGATAACCAAAATGGCGAGCGCGATCGTCACGTCGCCTCCTTTGGCGTCAGCAGGCCTGAATCGACCAGCCGCCGGGCCAGCCCTGTCGCACCGTTGAAATGATGCACCTGCCAGCCGCGCGCGGCGGCTGCGGCGATGTTGTCGTCGCGGTCGTCGGTAAAGAGCAGCGCGTCAGGTGGCAGGCCGCAATCTGCTTCGACGGCGGCATAGATTGCGGGATCGGGCTTGATCAGGCCCATCCGGCCCGAAATGTAGGCGCGGTCGAACTGGCGCAGGAACGGGAATTGCGCGGCGCTGAGCGGGAAATTCTGCACGCCGAAGTTTGAGAGGGCAAAAACCGGGATGCGGCGCGCCCTGAGCGCGTTCAACAGGCGCACCGAATGGGCGATGGCAGGTTGCGCGATGTCGCACCAATGGTCGCGAAAATGCAGGACCTCTGTCGCGTATTCGGGATGCGCGGCGGCAGTGCGCGCCACCTCGCCCGCGAAATCCGCGCCCGCGTCGATCCGGTTCATCATCGCGTGGATGTCGACTGCGGCGAACATGGCGCGGCACCGCTCGGGGCCAGCCAAGCGATCGAAATAGGCCTCGGGCTGCCATTGGATCAGCACGTTGCCGATATCGAATATGACAGCGCGCGGCGTCACCGATCTATCGCCGATAACGGGGCGCGGGCTTTACCGCGCTTGCCCGGTTTTCGCGCCAGAGCATATAAAGCCCCGAGCCGAGGATCAGCGCGATCCCGGCCCATGCGTTGAACGCGGGCCACGTGTCAAAGAACATCACGCCCCACAAGATCGCGATGGGCATCGCCACGTATTCGAACGGCGCGACGAATGCTGCCTCGCTTAGGCGGTAGGCTTGCGAAACCAGCAAGCTGCCGCCAACACCCGCGATGCCCAGCATGAGGATGATCCATATGTCGCCTTGTGCGACCGGACCCCAAGCGCGCAACAGGAACGACAGCGCCGGGTGCGCGCCCGTCTCATAGCGCCCGTCGCCGATCAGCAGACCGATGATCGCGCTTGATACCAGAAACAGGAGGACGACGTAGACCGTCATCGTCGATGCGCTCTCGGTATCGCGGATCTTGCGCGTGACCATGTGCATCGCGCCGTAAAGCAGCGCCGAGATCGCGGGCAGGAGCGAGGCCAGTTGAAACGCATCGGTGCCGGGCTGCACGATCAGCAGCACGCCGATCAGGCCGACGATGATGGCGATCCAGCGGCGTGGGCCGACGGTTTCCTTGAGGAAGATCACCGACATCACCGCGATAGCCAGCGGCGAGATAAAGAAGATTGCGACCGCGTCGGCGATGGGCAGCGCAGCGAGACCCAGAAACAGACATACATTGGCGCAGACAATGAAAGTGCCGCGCAACAGATGCGCGCCTGGTCGCCGAGTATAAAATACACGCCAGCCGCCGTTGAAGGGCATGATAATCAAAAGAAACACAGTCAGGCTGACCAGAGAGCGCAGGAATACGATCTGGTGCAGCGCATAGCCCTCGCTCAACAGCTTGATCCCCAGATCGACAAAGGAAAAGCACAGGATCGCCGTCAGTGCGCAGAAAGCGCCGACCGTATTGTTACCTTGGACGGCGACGACGGACATTGGTGGAACCTTTCAGGGTGCGAGGTTGCGGGCCTGCCTCACGGCCCGTTCGAGCGCGTCCAGAAAGCGCGAGCGGTCCGCCTTTGTAAACCCCTTGCCGCCGCCTTGCCGGAACGGATCGGCGGCGCGCAGGTCGGTCATCAGATCGCGCGTGGCCAGTACGTTGCCGATATTGGCCGCCGTCAGCGCTTCGCCATTGTGCTTCAGCACCAGCGCGCCCGCCTCGACGCATTTCGCGGCCAATGGAATGTCGCCGGTTACGACCACGTCGCCCGGGCCTGCACGCTCGGCGATCCACATGTCGGCGATGTCGGGGCCGTCGGGCACGATGATTGTCTGGACCAGCGGATGCGGCGATGGGCGCAGACCGCCGTTTGAGACGATAAAGACGCTCAGTTCATGCCGCGTGCCAACGCGGATCGCCTCATCCTTGACCGGGCAGGCATCGGCATCGACATAGATCACGGCAAGCTCCTTACTGGGCGGCGAAACCGCATGAAACGGGTCGTTTCAGCGGCGCAGGGCAGGGACAGTGGCGCACATATTCCGCATCCCAAGGGAGATTGCCATGCTGTCCATATTTTTGCCATTGCTGGTGTTTCTCTTTCCTCTGGCATTCAGTCCCGGCCCGGGCAACATGTTTTTCGCCGCCAGCGGCGCGCGGTTCGGGCTACGCGCCACGTTGCCCGCCAATCTGGGCTATCACGTTGCGACGTTTCTGGTCACGCTCGCGATCGGCCTCGGATTTGCCGAAGGGGCAAGCCTCTTTCCCGGTCTCTTTGGTGCACTCAAACTGGCAGGGTCGGCATATGTGCTGTGGCTGGCGTGGACATTGCTTTGCGCAGGCGCGCAGGGCGGCGTGGCTGAGGCACGCTCGATCCGGTTCCGCGACGGAGCGGTGCTATTGCTGCTGAACCCCAAGGCTTATGTCATCATCACTCTGATGTTCAGCCAGTTCCTGACCACCAAAGGCGGCTCAGATTTCTGGGTCGTGATCGTCATCGTCGCAACATTTACTCTCAACAATCTCGTGTCGTTTCTGGTCTGGACGATGTTCGGCGATATTCTGGCCCGCAGATTTCGCGAGGACCGGTCGGCGCGACACATCAATCTGGCCTTCGGCAGCTTGCTGGCCGCTGTCGGCCTCTGGATGATGTTTTCCTGACATTGCGCGAACAATCGCGGCCCTCTGCCCCAGTCGCCGTGTCTGGGGCAGAGGACTGGTGGCGCTCGTCCTATAGGGTTACTTCACCTCGTAAGCAGACGAGTCCGCGATCACATCGTGGATCAGATCCTGCACGGTTTCGGTCGAGAATCCAGAATCCTCATAGATCTTGTAAAGCTTGAAATCCGAAACGCGGGTAAGCACGAACCAGGCCAATATCGCCGCTTCGGGCGAGTCGGGATCGATACCCATATCGTCTGCGACGTTGCGGACCCATTTATGGGCGGAACTGCCCGCGACATAGTGCGAGAACGACCAGTCGCCATCGGAGTAGGCCGACAGGAACCATTCGGCGCGGCGCTTGTCCATGTCGATCTGCGGCGCGTCCGTCCCTGCATGGTCCGCCGCTTCGGCCATCGCGGCGTCAAAGCCTTCGGCCTTGCCGTCCTTGTTCGAGATCTCGACGTCCCAGTGCGGGTCAAAATGGGCCGAGGCTGCGCCAAAGAGTAGCTCTTCGGGTGCGCCGCGCTTGAGCAGTTCGGCATAGACCACTGTGCCATGCTCGCCCATCCAGCCCCAGCGGGCAATCCCGTCCTTGCCGCCCCATGCGGCGGGGAACCACTCGGGTTTGGCAACCTTGCCGATGGACTTGTCCCAATTGTACCAGACCTTGCTCCAGTCATGGAGGGCAAGCTGGGCGATAACCAGATCGCGATCCATCGTTCGCACGCCATGAATGCTCTCGAACATCTCGATCCATCCAAGCGCGATCTCCATCACCTCGACGAGGTGAACGGCAAGGCCACCGGGATAGTGGTGATGTCCCGGCCCGCCCGTAGCGGGTGCCGTGCGCAGCGCGTCGGTCGAGGCCGTGGCGTTGAACACCGTTGATTCCGGGGCGGCGTACATGTCGAGGACGAGGTTGCGCAGGTCCGGATCCTCGATCGAGTTGATATAGCCCATCAGGCGATCATAGGCCGCCGTGGTAAAGGCGCCGGTGCGCGCCATCTCGGTCGGGTCCATCGCTAGGATCTGGTCGATCCGCGATTGCGGGATTTCGTCTGCTGCAATCGACGGGGAGGTGCTGCTGGCAAAGACGCAAGCAGTGGCGAGCAAAGTATTTCTAAGCATGAACAATCTCCGTAGTTGAATATAACTTCGAATTCAGCTGCACAGGTATCGCAACGTTTGCGATGCCAATGGTTCATCCACCACGCATCGGCGCAGGCAGCTAATGAGCGGGTATGTTCAACGGATCGTCACGGAACGCGCCTGCAAAGTCCCTCAAAGGCTATGCTATCGCCCGCCGTTTGGCTATCCAGATTGTTGGTCGCGGTGCCGCGAGGCTTGCGCCGTTAGCGCAAGCCTACTTTGTGGCTGGAGATTTTTTCTTGTTGCGATCGACCTTGTACTCCTCGGGGATCGGCATTCTGTTGAACGCGTCCAGCCCGGCGATTTTGTACGCCTCGGCCAGCGTTGGGTAGTTGAACGTGTTTTGCACGAAATAGTCCACCGTACCCTTGAGGTTCAGAACCGCCTGCGCGATGTGAATCAGTTCGGTCGCGCCCTCGCCGACGATCTGCACGCCCAGAACCCGGCGGGTTTTCAGCGAAAACAGCATCTTGAGCATCCCATGCTCCAGCCCCATGATATGGCCGCGCGACGTTTCGCGGAACCGCGCGATGCCGACCTCGTAGGGGATGCCGCGCTCGTTCATTTCCTCTTCGGACATGCCGCAAGTGCTGATTTCGGGGACCGAATAGATGCCGTAGGGAAACCATGGACTTTCGGGCAATGTCGGCGTCTCCAGGGCATGACACGCCGCAATGCGCCCCTGTTGCAGTGCGGTGGATGCGAGGCTGGGATGCCCGATCACGTCGCCCGCCGCGTAGATATGCGGCACCTTGGTCTGATAGGTCCTGCGGTCCACGTCCAGTCGCCCGCGATGGTCCGTCTTTAGCCCTACCTTATCCAGACCCAGCTTGGCCGTAGCACCCATGCGCCCGGCAGCATAGAGCAGCATATCGCTGCGCACGTGGCGACCGTTTTCCAGCGTTACCTCGATATGGCGTCCTGCATCCTCAATCTTGGAGATGGGCGAGCCGAGGCGCAGATCGACGCCATTCTCGCGGATCTGATGGGTGAAGTCCTTGATCAGAGTGTGGTCGATGAAATCGAGGAACGTATCGCGCGGCTCAATCATGGTCACGCGCACGTCGAGCGCGGCGAACATGGTGGCATACTCGACCCCGATGACGCCTGCGCCGATCACTGTCAGGCTGCGCGGGATCGTCTCTAGCTTGAGAAACTCGTCGCTGTCCAGCACTGTCGTGCCGTTAAAGGGGCAGGTCTTGGGCCGGTGGGTTTTCGTCCCCGTGGCGATCAGGAACTTGTCGGCGGTCAGGCGCGTCGCCATGCCCGCGTCCACCTGCACCTCGATTTCGTTCGGCCCGACAAAGCTGGCGAGGCCGTGCAGCGTTTCCACGTGGTTGCGGTTGAACTGATGCTCCAGCACGTCGACCTCGTAGTCGATGGTCTTGTTGAGGCGTGACTGCAAATCCTCGGCGCCGATGTCGTCCTTGGCCCGGTAGGCGCGCCCGTAAAAGCTGCGCTCGCGCCAGCCCGACAGGTTCAGCACCGTTTCGCGCAGGGTTTTGGACGGGATCGTGCCGGTATGGGCCGACACGCCCCCTAGTCGGTCCTTGCGGTCGATGACCAGAACGCGGCGGTTCAGCTTGCCCGCCTGGATCGCGGCCGAGCGGCCGGAAGGGCCAGATCCGATGACGATCAGGTCGTAATGCTCCATCACATCATCCCGCATAAAGCGCCTCGGCGTGGAAGGTCACATGATCCTCCATGAAGGTAGAGATAAAGAAATAGCTGTGATCATAGCCCGGCTGCATCCTGAGGATCGCTTGCTGGCGGCGCGCAGCGGTGGCTTGGGCCAGCGTCTCGGGGCGCAGCAGGTCCATAAATTGATCGCTGGTGCCGGTATCCACCAGAATGGGACCGTCAAAGCCCTTTTCCGCCATCAAAAGGCTCGCATCATGCGCGGCCCATTTGCTTTTGTCTTCGCCCAGATAGCCGGTCAGCTGCTTGCGACCCCAGTCGCTGTCCGACGGGTTGCAGATCGGCGAAAACGCCGAGACTGACCGGAACCGCCCCGGCAGGCCCATCGCCAGCGTTAGTGCGCCATGCCCGCCCATCGAGTGGCCGGTGATCGCCTGACGGTCCATATCCAACGCGAACTCTGCTCCGATCAGCGCGGGCAGCTCTTCGGCAACGTAGTCCCACATCTTGAAATGCTTGGCCCAAGGTTCTTGCGTGGCGTTCACGTAGAACCCCGCGCCTTGCCCCATGTCGAACGCGTCGTCATTCGCGACACCGTCGCCACGCGGCGAGGTGTCCGGGAATACCAGCGCGATGCCCTGCTCGGCGGCCCAGCCCTGCGCGCCGGCCTTGGTCATGGCGTTCTCATGCGTGCAGGTCAGGCCCGCCAGAAACCACAGCACCGGAACCGGGCCATCCTTGGCCTCGGCGGGCAGGAAAAGGCCAAAGGTCATGTCTGTGCCGGTGGCCTGCGAGGCGTGGGTATAGACCCCCTGTGTTCCTCCGAAACAGGCGTTTTCCGAGTTCGTTTCCATGGCGACGCTCCTTAGATAGAATTGCATTTGTCACCGGTAAGCTTAGCAGGCGTCTATCGGGTGTTAAACGGCTAAAGACGCGCCTTTGCCCGACGCTTAATAGAGCGGCTGCACCCAGCCGATCACCAGCGACACGGTAACCGCCGCCAGCACGGTCGAGATCAGGATTGACGTCGATACTCGCTGCGGCGCGATGCCGTAGTGCTGCGCCAGCATATAGACGTTGCCAGCCACCGGCAGCGAGGCCGCCGCGATCATCACCGCCGCCATGTAGGACGGCACGTCAAAGACCAGTAACGCGGCCACGGCCACGGCTGCAGGGTGCAACACCAGTTTGCAAAAGCTGAGCCAGCCCGCGACATAAGGCCGCTCGGCCGATTTTCCGGCCAGCGATGCGCCAATGGCAAAGAGCGCGCCGGGCGTCGCAGCGTCGCCCAAAATGATCAAAAATTCGTTCACCGGGCCGGGGATCGGCAGGCGCAGGGAGGCCAATGTCAGACCGACGACAATCGACACGATCATCGGGTTTTTCAGCAGGCCTAGCCCGACCGTGCCCAGCACCGCTGGACGCATCCGCCCGTCGCGCGTGCCGGTAATCACGATCACGATCAGCGCGCCGAACACGATCAGATCGACCGCCAGCACCATCATCACCGCTGGGATTGCCGCCTCACCCATCAACATCGCCAACATAGGGATACCCAGAAAACCGACATTGCCGATCACCGCGCATTGCGCCTCGACCGCCGCCTCTTCGGCGCGGGTGCCGCGCAGGATGGCGACCACTGTCGCCAGCACATAGATCACGCCAGAGCCGCACAGATAGGCCAGCACGAATGGCAGATCAAAGACCTCGCGCACGCTAAGGTTGGCCGAAAACCGCAGCAGCATTGCCGACAGGGCAAAGTAGAACACGAATTTCGTCAGCCACGCTGTCGCCTCGGGCGTGAAAAATCCACTGCGCCCCGCGCCGTAGCCAAGCGCGATGATCATAAAGAACGGAAGGGTTTGGATAAATATCACGGCCATGACGCTTGGTATCAGGACGGCGCGCGGCGTCAATCGCACCGCGCTTGCGCAGGGCAACGCTTCGTAGGCCGCTACTCGGACAGGGGGTTTCCTCTGTCCGAGGCGGCGCGGGCCAGTGTCGCGGGTTTCATGGCCCTAAACACCGCTTTGTGAGCGCGCCGCCCTAGCCCAGTTCAGCCAGCCTTGCCAGCGCCGCGCGCAGCGTCACGGCCTCTTCTTCGCGCAGGGCGAGGTTGCCTTGGGCCTCGATGACCACGTCTTCGGGCGCTGAGGCTACGAATTTGGGGTTGTTCACGCGCCCTTTCAGCCCGCCGATTTCCTTTTCCAGCTTGCCCAGTGCTTTCTCCAACCGCGCCTTTTCTTCGTCCACGTCGATGATGTCCGCCAGCGGCAGGCCAAAAATACCGCCCTCGACGGCGACAGTTGCGCAGCCCTTGGGGAAGGCATCGACATGGGCAAGGCTCTCGATCCGCGCCAGCCGCTTGATCATCGCCTCGTTACGCTCCCACGCGGCTTTGCCGGCATCGTCCAGTGCTGTGACCAGCATCGGAATTTTCAGCCCCGCCGGCACATGCATCTGCGCGCGCGCGCTGCGCACTGCGTCGATCAGGGAAATGACCCAGTTCATCTCGCGGTCGGCCGCCGCATCGACGACCTCATTGCCATACTCAGGCCAATCGGTATGAATCAGCATCTTTTGCCGCTCGCCCAGATCGCCCCACAGCTCTTCGGTGATGAAGGGCATGATAGGGTGCAGCAAAATCAGACATTGGTCGATAACCCATGCCATCGTCTCCTGCGTCTCGCGCTTGACTGCGTCCTCGCCGTCCATCAGCAGCGGCTTGGAAAATTCGACATACCAGTCACAGACCTTGCCCCAGACAAAAACATACAGCGCATTCGCCGCGTCGTTGAAGCGATACGCCTCCAGCGCGGCATCCACATCCTGACGCACCTTTGCCGTTTCGCCTACGATCCACTTGTTCACCGTCTCATTTGGCGCGGGCAGGTTATTCTGCGAATAATCACTGCTCAGAGCAGCGGTGGTCGCCCCGTTCATCTCGGCAAAGCGCGCGGCATTCCAGAGTTTGGTGCCGAAGTTGCGATAGCCCGCGATGCGGCTGCTGGACAGTTTCAGATCACGCCCCATCGCAGCCATGGCCGTCAGGGTGAACCGCACGGCGTCGGTGCCGTATTCGTCGATTAATTCCAGCGGGTCCAGCACGTTGCCCAAGGATTTGGACATCTTCTTGCCCTTCTCGTCGCGCACCAGCGCGTGGACATAGACATGGCTGAACGGCTTTTGCCCGGTCACGGCGTATTGCATCATCATCATCCGGGCGACCCAGAAAAAGATGATGTCGAAACCGGTGATCAGCGTGCTGGTCGGGAAATACTTGGCCAGTTCAGGCGTTTCCTCGGGCCAGCCCAGCGTGCCGATGGGCCAGAGGCCGGACGAAAACCACGTGTCCAGCACATCGGGATCGCGCCACACCGGATAAAGCAGATGCGTCGGGTCCTGACTGCTTACGTAGTCCGCCAGACTTTCGGCCAGACAGTGCATCGCTTCATCACGACTCGCCACTTCGACAAGGCGCGCATGGTTCAGCGGCGTCGGCAGACCGGCCAGAACGTCGTCGAACTTGTCAGCCAGCCCTTTGAAATCAGGCGCTGCGTGATAGCGGTCGGTGCCCTTTGCCAGCGATTGATCCCACAAGAGGCGCTGCATCTCGACCATATCCAGCGCGCCGTCGGATTCGTCATCCTTGAACTCGCCCCGCTCCAGATCGAGACCATACCAGACCGGAATCTGATGCCCCCACCACAACTGGCGCGAAATGCACCAAGGCTCGATATTCTCTAGCCAGTGGAAATAGACCTTGCGATCACTCTCAGGCATGATCGTCACGTCGCCCGAGCGGACGGCGTCGATGGCGGGCATCACGATCTGCGCGGTATCGACGAACCACTGGTCCGTCAGCATCGGTTCGATCACTACTTTCGAGCGGTCGCCGAAGGGCTGCATGATCTGCTTGGCTTCGACCAGCGGGACCATGCCGGGGTCCATGCAGACATTGCCCTCGGACTCTTCGGGGTCGCCCGGCACCATGACGGCCAGACCCTCACCGGTGATCTGCTCGACGACGCGCTTGCGTGCCTCCAGTCGGTCCAGCCCGCGCAGATCGTCGGGCACGAGGTTGATCGTGTCGACCTCGGCCTCGCCCATCTCGCGCTCACCCTTGGCGATGGCCATTGCGATGCTCGCGGCCTCAGCATAAGGCGCGCTGTCATCGCGCATCTGTGCGCTTGTATCCATCAGGCGATAGCAGGGAATCCCGTTGCGTTTGGCCACCGCGTAGTCGTTGAAATCATGCGCGCCCGTGATCTTGACCGCGCCCGAGCCGAAATTCGGATCGGGATATTCATCAGTGATGATCGGGATCAGGCGGCGATGTTCCTTAGGCCCCACCGGAATTTCACACAGCTTGCCTATGATAGCGGCGTAGCGTGCGTCCGAGGGATGCACGGCCACCGCGCCGTCGCCCAGCATCGTTTCGGGCCGGGTCGTGGCGATGGCAATGTAATCGCGCATTTCGCGGAATGTGACGTGACCATCCTCGTCCTTTTCCAGATACTCGTAGGTCTCGCCACCGGCGAGCGGGTATTTGAAGTGCCACATGTGCCCGGCAACCTCGACGTTCTCGACCTCCAGATCGGAAATCGCCGTCTCGAAATGCGGGTCCCAGTTGACCAGCCGCTTGCCGCGATAAATCAGCCCCTTGTCGAACATATCAACAAAGACCTTGATGACCGCATCGTGGAAATTCGGGCCCTTGCCCTTGTCCGGATCGCCCGCCGCGCCACCCATGGTGAACGCCTCGCGCGACCAGTCGGCAGACGCACCAAGGCGCTTGAGCTGGCCGATAATGGTGCCGCGCGATTTCACCTTTTGCTGCCAGACGCGCTCGATGAACGCCTCGCGGCCCATCTCGGCGCGCGTCGGCTCGCCATTGGCGGCCATGTCGCGTTCGGTCACCATCTGCGTGGCGATACCGGCATGATCGGTGCCGGGTTGCCATAGGGTGTCGAAACCGCGCATGCGGTGCCAGCGCACCAGAATGTCCTGAAGCGTGTTGTTGAACGCATGGCCCATATGCAGGCTGCCGGTGACGTTCGGCGGCGGGATCATGATGCTGAAGGGTTCAGCCCCCTCGGCGGCGTTCGCACCTGCCTTGAACGCGCCGGATGTCTCCCACGCCTCATATAGACGCTGCTCGGCCTCGGCCGCATCGAATGTCTTGTCCATCGCCATGGGATCGCTCCTTATCCTTGCCTCGTGGCTTAGCCAATTCGGCGCCTGAGGGAAAGCCCGATGGAAATCTGCGCCGCGTAAATAAGGGCTGGCCCTGCCTCACGCACTGACGTTCTATGGCCGTGCGTTCAGACGGAGGTGACGATGCATGAAATGACCGCGATCCTGCTGGACGGGCAGGGCGGCGCGCGCCGGATTGCGCCTGAGGCTGCCGGGGGGCAAGACGTGCCCGAGGGCGCGATCCTCTGGGTGCATGTGCGTCAGTCGTCGGGCGAGGACGGCGCATGGCTGACTGCGCTGGGCGGCGATGACATAATTGCCGGCGCGCTGATGGCCGAGGAAACGCGTCCGCGCTGCACGCTTTACCAAGGTGGCGTGCTGATGAACCTACGGGGCGTCAATCTGAACCCCGGCGAGGACCCCGAGGATATGATCAGCCTGCGCATCTGGGCTGGGCCGCGCCGGATCGTTACGCTGACCCGCCGCCCAGTGCAGGCGGTGCAGGATCTGCTGCAGCATTGCGAGGACGGCACGGGCCCCGCGGCCACGTCCGAAGTGATTGCCCAGCTTGCCCTGCGCCTTGCCGACCGGACCGAGCCTGTCGTCGCGGACCTGAACGAGCGGATCGATGATCTGGAGGACGCTGTCGAGGCAGGCGCGGGCGCACCGCCCCGTCGCGAGTTGGCCGAAATCCGGCGCGTGTCGATCCAGCTACGCCGCTACATGTTTCCCCAGCGCGACGCGCTCAGCACGCTCGAAATTGAGCCGCTGCCATGGGTCGGCCCCGCCCAGCGCAGCGCTCTGCGCGAGGCGACCGAGCGTGTCACACGCCTGGCCGAGGAGTTGGACGCAATCCGCGACCGCGCGCAGGTGGTGCATGATCACATCATGGATGCGCGCGCCGAGGCGATGAACCGCCAGATGCTGCTGTTGTCGGTCGTCACCGCCGTTTTCCTGCCGCTGGGACTTATCACCGGCCTTTTGGGCATCAACGTGGGCGGCATGCCGGGCGCGAATGCGCCGCATGCGTTCTGGATCGTCTGCGCGGTGCTGCTGGGTCTGGGCGCGCTGTTGCTGGGCCTCTTTTCGCGCTTGGGATGGTTGGCGCGGCGCTAAAGCGTTGCGTCATGGAGATGTTTTCCAAGAAAATGCCCAAGGGCGCGCGCCATGACTTGAGGCAGCGCCTGCGATGCGACATCTTTTCCTTACAGGCGTGCGCTTTGGTCGAGGGGCGCAGGACATAGACCAGCGGGGATGGGCATAGTGTTGCGCAAGTGGATCAGGCGGCTTTACGAATGGGCATTGCCCGGCGGCCCGGAACATCTGCGTAGTGGGCGCGAAGGCGGGCACGCTCAGCGCGGATCGATCACACATGTGGTAATTTTGGACGGCACCATGTCGTCCCTCGTTCCGGGGCGCGAAAGCAATGCGGGCCGCGTCTATCGTCTGCTGTCCGACAGCAAGGGCACGCATCTGAACCTCTATTACGAAGCGGGGCTGCAATGGCAGGACTGGCGCAGCACGCTGGGCGTGCTGATGGGGCGCGGAATCAATCGGCAAATTCGCCGCGCCTATGGCCACCTTGCCAGCCGTTATCGGCCGGGGGATCGCATCTACCTGATCGGTTTTTCGCGTGGCGGATATGCAGTGCGCTCGCTGGCGGGGGCTATCGACATGGTGGGTCTGCTGCGCGCTGACGAGGCTATCGAGCGTCATGTGCGGCTGGCGTGGCGCTACTACCGGACACCGCCCAGCAGGGGCGTGCTGCAGGCGTTTCGCCGCGCCTATTGCCACGACGCCGTTCCGATCGAGATGGTCGGCGTTTTTGACACCGTCAAGGCGCTGGGTCTGCGCCTGCCGGTCCTGTGGCGCTGGGGTGCCGCGTCCCATGAATTTCATTCTCACGAGTTGGGGGCGTGTGTGCTGCGCGGGTATCAGGCGCTGGCGCTGAACGAAACCCGCGTCGCCTATCGTCCGTTCATTTGGCAGACCAGTCCCGATATGCAAGCCGACGTGCAACAGGTCTGGTTTCGCGGTTCGCATGGCGATGTCGGCGGGCATCTGTATGGGTTCGAGGCCGCGCGTCCGCTGGCGAATATTCCGCTGGTCTGGTTGCTGGAGAATGGCGAGCAGGCGGGCTTGCCGCTGCCTGAGGGCTGGCGCGAACGCTTTCCGCGAGACGCGGGCGCGCCATCGTGCGGCACTTGGGGCGGTTGGGGTTGGTTATTCCTAATTCGCTGGCCAAGAGAGGTCGGAGTTGATCCGTCCGAGAGCGTGCATGAAACCGCCCGTCAAGGCGTAGCGCCGCCCGGATGAGGGGCGGCGCACTACTATTCTATTCAGGCCGATCTATGCGACGTCGCGCAGTTCCACCCTGGGGGTCACGCCCAATGCGTGGCAGATGTCGCGCGTCAACTCGGGGCGGTTGAGCGTATAGAAATGCAGATCCTCTACGCCGTGATCCATCAGGGTGCTGCACATCTCGGTGGCAACGGCGATGGCCAGAAGATCGCTGCGCCCGTCACGCTCGGCCGTCTCAAAGGCCGAATTCAGCCAATCGGGAACGGTCGTGCCGCAGGATTGTGCAAAGCGGCGCGCGCCGGACCAGTTCTCGATCGGGAAAATGCCGGGGATGATCGGCTTGTCGATGCCAGCCGCAGCGCAGCGGTCGCGAAAGCGCAGGAATGTATCGGCGCTGAAAAAGAACTGCGTGATCGCCTCGTCGGCGCCCGCATCGAATTTGCGCTTGAGCCAGTCGATGTCAGCGCTTGTGTCCGCAGCCTCGGGGTGGGCCTCGGGATAGGCGCCGACGCGGATGGTGAAATCGCCGCGCTCCTTGAGGGCCGCGATCAGCTCGCAACTGTCCTTGAACCCCTCGGGATGCGGTTTGAACCCGCCGCTATCCTTGGGGGCGTCTCCGCGCAGGGCGACGATCTCGCGCACACCGGCGGCGTGAAATTCATCGGCAATGGCCATCGTTTCCGCGCGGGTTGCGTTGACGCAGGTCAGATGCGCCGCCACGTTCAGGCCGGACGATCCATGCAAAGTGCCGACCGCCTCGCGCGTCAGAGTGCGTGTCGTGCCGCCCGCTCCGTAGGTGACCGAAACGAACCGTGGCTGTAGCGGTGCCAGTGTTTGCACCGTGTCCCAAAGGCGGAACGACGCCTCTAGCGTCTTGGGTGGAAAGAATTCGAAGGATACTCTGGGCGCGGCCATGGTCGGATTTCCTATCTAAGGTGTTGAGCCTTTGTCGCAATGCAGCATAGATTACGCAAATTCATAATTTTCACGATCTACATGAGGCTGACTAATAATGCATATCGAGTTCCGGCATCTGCGCACGATCCGCGCGATCCACGCCGCCGGCGGGCTGGCCAAGGCCGCCGATCAGCTGAACATCACGCAATCCGCGCTGAGCCATCAGATCAAGGGGCTTGAGGATCAGGCGGGTGTCGAACTGTTCGTGCGAAGGTCCAAGCCGATGACGCTATCGGGGGCAGGGATGCGCCTGCTGCGCGTCGCCAATAAGGTGCTGCCCGAGATCGAGGCGCTGGAGGCCGAATTCAGCGGCGTGCGCGAGGGAAGTTCTGGCCGCCTGCACATCGCTATTGAGTGTCACGCCTGTTTCGAGTGGCTGTTCCCGGTGCTGGAGGCATTTCGCCAGAACTGGCCCGAGGTTGACGTCGATATTCGCCCCGGCCTCGCCTTTGACGCGCTGCCTGCGCTGCAAAAGGAAGAGGTTGATCTGGTCGTGTCCTCGGACCCCGAGGTGCTGCGCGGCATCGGATTCAAGCCGCTGTTTGACTACGAGCCGGTGTTTTTGGCCTCGGCCACGCATCCGCTGGCGCAGAAGAAGTTTATCGAAGCCGAGGATTTTCGCGATCAGGCGTTGATCACCTACCCGGTCGACCGCTCGCGTCTGGACGTGTTCACCGAGCTGCTGACACCTGCCAAGGTCGAGCCTGCCAGCATCCGACAGGTGGAACTGACCGCCGTCATTCTGCTGCTTGTCGCCTCGAACCGGGGTGTTGCCGTGTTGCCGGACTGGGTCGTGCGCGAATTGCGCACCAGTACCGACTATGTCGTGCGCCCCATCACAGAGGGCGGCCTGACCAAGCGGCTCTACGCCGCGATCCGCGACGATGACGCGGCCAAGCCGTTCATGGCGCATCTGCTGAAACTAGCGCGCGAGATCCCGGTGCGGTTGCAAAGGCGGGAGGGTGTTTAGGAAGGGGAGTGGTGGTTGAAGGCCCGCTAGGAGCCCTATTGAATCTTGCCCCGTCGAAACGGATGTCGGCCATGATGATCGCGTAGATTCCCTTGAGCTTCTTGATCCCTGTCAAGTTGCACGCCGCGAAACTGTGCCACGCTCGGTGGCAAAACAAGGAGGGTTCGCATGGAAGATTTAGTCAAACTCGGACAGGAATTCGTCGAGGCGATGCGGAGCGGTCGCGGCATTGAGCATGTCGACGAGGTCTATGCCGAAAACGCGGAGTCGGTCGAGGCGGTTGTGCCACCCGGACGATCCGTGCGGATCGCCAAGGGCCGCGGCGCGATCAAAGCGAAACGCGAGGATTGGACGGCGACGCACGATATTCACAAGCTCGAAGCCGACGGGCCCTATGTCCATCCGCCCCACCGTTTCGGAGTGCGCTTCGAGGTCGAGGTTACGCAGAAAGCCACCGGTCGGAAGATGACGCTGCGCGAGATCGCAGTTTATACCGTTGAGAATAATAAGATCGTCCGTGAAGAGTTCTTCATGTTGCCGAAGTAGGCGGCGCGGCTGGTATGCCGCCAGATGCACTCTGACGGCCCCAACTTGCCCCGCCCCTTGCGGGCAAGGCGCACGCGGCCTATACGCGCGGCTTGATAGGGATAAGGACCAAGCCCCATGGCACTCAGCGCAAATCTCAACGTGATGCAGAAGGCCGCCCGCAAGGCAGGTCGCGCATTAGCCAAGGACTTTCGCGAGGTCGAGAACCTTCAGGTCAGCATGAAAGGCGCGGGCGATTTCGTCAGCCGCGCCGATATTCAGGCCGAGCAGATCATCAAATCTGAGCTGATGAACGCACGCCCCACCTATGGCTGGATGGCCGAAGAGGGCGGCGAGGAGCCGGGCACCGATCCCACCCGCCGCTGGATTGTCGACCCGCTGGACGGCACGACGAACTACCTGCACGGCCTTGCGCATTGGGCGGTGTCCATCGCGCTGGAGCATAAGGGCCAGATCGTCGCCGGTGTCGTCTATGACGCCTCCAAGGACGAACTGTTCTTTGCCGAAAAGGGCGAGGGCGCGTGGATGAACGAATCGCGCTTGCGCGTGTCGGGGCGTGACAAACTGATCGAGAGTATCTTCTCCACCGGCCTGCCGTTTGGTGGACGGAGCGACCTGCCGCATACATTGCAGGATCTTGCGCGCCTCTTGCCCACCTGTGCTGGTGTGCGCCGCTTTGGCGCGGCCTCGCTGGACCTCGCCTATGTGGCCGCTGGCCGCTACGATGGCTTCTGGGAACGCCGGCTTCAGCCTTGGGATATGGCTGCGGGCCTCTTGATCGCACGCGAGGCCGGTGCGCTGGTCGAGGCAATGACGCCAGAGCGCGAGATATTGGACGAGGGCGCGATCATCTGCGCCAATGGGCAGATTTTCGACAAGTTCTCCAAGATCATCCGCAATCAGTAACGCTAGGCGTCCGACGGGTGATTGATCCCGTCGATCCAGCCGATACTGCCCAGATCGCGGGGGTTTACCCCCTCCAGCGCACCTAGGTTCACCCCGAATTCATTCGGGTTCGAGCGCCTTTGATGATGTGTGTAGATTCCACAGATCGAGCAGAAGTAGTGCTTTGCCGTGCCAGTATTGAAGGTATAAAGCGTCAACTTGTCCGCGCCGCGCACCACCTCGACGCCACCCAGCGGCGCAGTCACCGCCGCCGCCCCGCGCCGCGCGCAAAAGCTGCAATCGCAGCGGCGTGCCGTGGCCAGCCCATCGGATAACGTCACGCGCAGTTCCACCGCGCCGCAATGACATGTTGCCTTCATTTTCGCCTCACTGTTGGAATGCGCGTGCGCGCGGTTGTGTATCTCGCCTCTGGATGCGGCGGACGCCCGTCCGTGCGCGCCCAGAACTGTCTGCCGCCACGTCGCAAGAGCAAGGGCAGGGTCAGCAAAACCCCGATCACAAAGCCGCCGGCATGGGCCCAATAGGCCACGCCGCCGCCCACGGTGGGCGACGACAGCCCGCCAAATATCTGAAAGGCGAACCACAGGCCCAGCATGATCCAGGCGGGCAGCGGCAAGATGCGAAAGAAAAAGACGAAGATGATGAGGATATCCACCTTGGCCTTGGGAAAGAGCAGCAGGTAGCCACCCATGACACCCGCAATTGCCCCGGATGCGCCCACGGTTGGGACCAGCGAATAGGGCTGAGACGCCATCTGTGCCAGCCCCGCGCCGACGCCGCAGGCAAGATAGAAGGCGAGGAAGGGAATATGGCCCATCTCATCCTCGAGGTTGTCGCCAAAAACCCACAGAAACAGCATGTTGCCCGCCAGATGCATCCATCCGCCGTGCAGGAACATTGAGCTTATCAGCGTGAGATAGGAGCCGTCATACATGATCTTGGCCGGGATCATCGACCACTCGACGTAGAACGCGCTCAGGGCGCGCGGGTCGCTCATCAGTGGCCAATAGCTGAGAAAGACGCCGATATTCGCCACTATCAGCGCGTAGGTCACATAGGGCGCGCGCCCCGACGGGTTATGATCGCGGATGGGAAACATGGGGCCACGTTGGCCCCATGCCAGAATATGGTCAAGCTACGATCCTGTCAGGATGCGCCGCCCAGCAATGCCGCATTGCCGCCCGCCGCAGTGGTATCGACGCAGACATGCCTTTCGTTCAGGACATGGCCCGCATCGGGCAGCCCGGTGATCAGCGGCAGGATCGGCCCGGTGCGCTGGCTGAGCGCCTGCGCGTAGGGTCGCGCCATGGCCTCGTCGCCCCAGTAGAGCGCGCCTGAAAGGCCGGTCAGCGTGCTTAGCGCCTCGGGTGGCACTGTCCCTGTCGCCTCAACCGCCATGCCGCCAAGACCGACGACGGAGCGGGCCTGCGCCTGCGCCGCTTCGCGCCCCGGACCCATGCACAAAAGCGGCTGGCGCGCGTGGCTGGTCAGGCGGTTCGATTCGCCGGTGGGGCCGGGCATCAGCTGATCCTCGCGCGGCTGCATTTCGACTGACTGGGCCTTGTCCAGCACTGCCTGAATGTCCTTGGCGGGCATGATGCCCTCCCAATCCTGCCCGGCCACCGGGGCGGGATGCGCGGTAAAGCGAGCCAGATAATGCGGCCCGCCCGCCTTGGGGCCAGTTCCCGACAGCCCCTCGCCGCCGAATGGCTGAGAGCCGACGATCGCGCCGATCTGGTTGCGATTGACATAGATGTTGCCCGCCTGCACCCGCTCGGTCACGTATTGCACCCGGTCGTCGATGCGCGTCATCAACCCGAAGGTCAGCCCATATCCGGTGGCGTTGATCGCGTCGATGACCTTGTCCAACTCGGTCGCACCAAAGGTCACCATATGCAGCACGGGGCCGAAAACCTCGCGCTCCATATCGCCGATGCTGCTGACACGGATCAACGTGGGGGCGATATAGGTGCCGGAATTCGGCGTCTTTAGTTCGTGCACCAGCCGACCCTCGGCGCGGGCGGTCTGAATATGCTCGGCAATGCCCGCACGGGCGGTTTCGTCGATGACGGGGCCACAGTCGGTGCTCAGATCCCACGGCATCCCGATAACCAGCGCATCCATTGCGCCGGTCAGCATCTTGGTGAAATCCTCTGCGATATCCTCTTGGACGTAGAGGCAGCGCAGAGCCGAGCAGCGCTGACCGGCAGACTGAAAGGCCGACTCGACGATGGCCTGCACGGCCTGCTCGGGCAGGGCGGTGCTATCGACGATCATGGCATTCATGCCACCCGTTTCCGCGATCAGCGGCGCGCCGGGGGCGAGGTTTTTGGCCATTGTGCTGCGGATCTTCATTGCCGTCGCGGTCGAGCCGGTAAAGGCAACGCCGCCGACACGGGCATCTGACGTGAGCGCCGCGCCGATATCGCCACCGCCGGGCAATAGTTGCAGCGCCGTTTTCGGCACACCCGCCTCATGCATCAGCTTGACCGCGAGATGTGCGATCAGCGGTGTCTGCTCGGCCGGTTTTGACAGCACGGCATTGCCTGCGGCCAGTGCCGCTGCGATCTGGCCGCTAAAGATGGCGAGTGGGAAGTTCCACGGGCTGATGCAGGTAAAGATGCCGACCGCGCCCGTATCCGGCGCATTGGCGCCGTAGTAGCGCAGAAAATCGACCGCCTCGCGCAGCTCGCCAACCGCGTCAAGCTGCGATTTTCCCGCCTCACGGGCGAGGATGGCAAAAATCTCGCCATAATTTTTCTCGTAGAGGTCCGCGATCTTGGCCAGAACCTTGCCGCGCTCGGCCGCGCTGGCAGTCCACGGTGCGGCCTTGCTCAGAGCTGTTTCAATGTCGGCTTTGCTGGCATTGGCGACAGTGCCGGGGCTGCCTGCGGGGTCGGCGGGGTTGGTGACGTCCACTGCATCCTCGGGCTGCGCCTTGGCTGCCAACAGCGGCGCGGCGGTCCATTTTAGCGTGGCAAAGGGCGCGCGCGCCGCCTCGATCGCGTCCAACGTCGGCTGATGTTTCAGGTCGAACCCCTTGGAGTTCACACGCTCGGGCAGGAACAATTCGGGGCCGGTGGGCAGGGCCACACGCTCCTGCTCGACCATATGAAACGGATCGGCGGCGACGATTTCGGGTGCGACCTCTTCGTCAACGATCTGATTGACAAAGCTGGAGTTTGCACCGTTTTCCAGCAGACGCCGCACCAGATACGCCAGCAGATCGCGATGCGCGCCGACGGGGGCATAGATGCGGCAATGGGTGCCGGCCTTTTTCATAACGATGTTGTGCAGCGCCTCGCCCATGCCATGCAGGCGCTGGAATTCGAACGCCTCATTGTCCGTTGCCATGTCCAGCACCGCTGCCACAGTATGGGCGTTATGCGTCGCAAATTGCGGATAGATGCGGTCGGTCATCGACAGCAGCTTGCGCGCGTTGGCGATATAGCTGACGTCGGTGGCCGGCTTGGAGGTGAACACCGGAAAGCCGTCGACACCCTCGACCTGCGCCTGCTTGATCTCGGTATCCCAATAGGCGCCTTTGACCAGCCGCACCATGATGCGCCGGTCCAGCCGTGTCGCCAGATCATAGAGGAAGTCCAGCACATGCCCGGCGCGCTGCCCGTAAGCCTGAACGACAACGCCAAAGCCGTCCCAGCCCGCCAGCGCAGGCTCGGCCAGCACGGTTTCGATCACGTCCATCGACAGGGCAAGGCGGTCTGCCTCTTCGGCGTCGATATTCAGGCCCATTCCGGCGGATTTCGCCAGCAAGGCAAGGCTGCGCAGGCGTGGCACCAGAATATCCATGACCTGCTCGCGCTGCGCGACCTCATAGCGCGGATGCAGGGCTGACAGCTTGACCGAAATACCGGGATTCTTGCGGATATCGTCATGCGTGCAGGCCTGCGCGATGGCGGTGATGGCGCGGCTATAGCTCAGGTGATAGCGCGTCGCGTCACGGTCGGTGCGCGCCGCCTCGCCCAGCATGTCATAGGAATAGGTGTAGCCCTTTTTCTCCATCTTTGCGGCGCGATCCATGGCGCCCTTGATGGTTTCGCCCAGCACGAACTGGCGGCCCATTTCCTTCATCGCGCGCGCAACGGCCGTGCGGATCACAGGCTCGCCCAGACGTTTCATGGCGCTGCGTAGGTGGCCGACGGGCCCCTTGCGGTCCTCCTTTAATACCTTGCCGGTCAGCATCAGCGCCCAAGTTGAGGCGTTGACCAGCGGTGAGGTCGACTGACCCATATGCCTGCCCCAGTCGCTGGGCGCGATCTTGTCCTCGATCAGCGCGTCGATGGTTTCGGCGTCGGGGACGCGCAACAGCGCTTCGGCCAGACACATCAGCGCGATGCCCTCGTCGGTCGACAGGCCATATTCGGCCAGAAACACCTCCATCAGGCCCGGATCGGATGCGCCCCGGATGTCGCGCACAAGGTCGGCGCCGCGCGCACAGATGCGCGCGCGATCCTCGGGTGAAAGGTTCGCCTCAGCCTTGAGCCGGTCGATGGTTGCCGCCTCATCCGCGTAGGTGTGAAGGTCGATGGCGCGGCGCGATTCAGTATCATACGGCATTGGGGCATCCTCTGGTGGGTGGGGCCGAAGGGCAGTGGTTATTTGATCTACTTAGCATGAAAGGTTAGGGTATTTTTCCTGTTAGATGCAAATTCGCAGGACGATTGGACATAAATTGAGGCTGTGACGATGCAAAGTGATCTGGACAAGTTCGACAAGGCCATGTTGAGGGTGCTAGCGACCGACGGACGCATCAGTATCACCGATCTGGCCCAGCGAATCGGCTTGTCCAAATCGCCCACGCAGGCACGTCTGCGTCGTCTGGAGACTGCGGGCGTCATCTCGGGCTATCGCGCGATGATCGACCCCATCCGGCTGGGGCTGGATCATGTCAGCTTTGTCGAAGTGCGCCTGACCGACACGCGCGAGGCGGCGCTGGCAGCGTTTAACGATGCCGTGCGTAAAATCCCCGAGGTTGAGCAGGTGCACCTGATCGCAGGCAATTTCGACTACCTGATGAAAATCCGCACTCGCAACATGAACGATTACCGCCAGATGCTGGCTGACCGAATTTCAACGCTGCCGCATGTGGCCGGCACCAGCACCTATGTCGCCATGCAGGCAGTCAAGGAGAACGCGCCCGAGGACGTGATATGAGGGGGCTTGCCGTTGCTGCGTGTCTGCTGGCCGCGCCGGTCGCTGCCGATACCTGTCCCGCCGCCCCCGATCACACCGCCGCGTTGGAGGCGCTAATTTCCGAGGCACAGGACGCGCCTGATCGCAGCGCTGGCATGGCCGTGTCAGACCGGATGTGGGCGCTGTGGGCCGATGCGCCTGACGCGCGCGCGCAGGCTCTGCTGGACGAGGGGATGGAACGCCGTCAGTCCTATGACTACGACGCGGCCATGACCGCGTTCGAGTCGCTGGTCGCTTACTGTCCGGACTATGCCGGAGGCTATAATCAGCGCGCCTTCATAGCCTATCTGCGCGGTGATTTCGAGGCGGCGCTCCCCGATCTGGATCGCGCTCTGGCCTTGCAGCCACAGCACGTCGCCGCGCTGACCGGAAAGGCGCTGACGCTTGTGGCGCTAGACCGCAATGGCGAGGCCGCGCTGGCCCTGCGCGCCGCACTCGCCATGAATCCTTGGCTGTCCGAACGCGCCCTGCTGCCGGTCCTGGAGCACGACGAAGACGCGCTGTGACTTTATTCGGGCGCTTTACACGGGCGTTCACGCGGGTATTGTCCGCGCCAGTGCGGGCGTGATGGAATGGTAGACATACCAGACTTAAAATCTGTTGGGGCGTGTCCCCGTGTGGGTTCGAATCCCACCGCCCGCACCATCAATATGTGGCCTACCGCCCTTGGCTACCTAAGGCCGGTGCGGTTTCAGGTGTCTCTTCTCACCCGCGAAAATCGTCTTTGCCGGATCCGATAAGCGCGGCGATCATTCCCGACAGCCGCGCCGCGTATTTGCGCCTGCGCTGTGCTGAGGCGAGCGTGGCGGGCGATAGTGCCCTCAGGCCCGTCTTGGCATAGGCAGCGACGCAAGCGGCACGACCCCGATGTTTGGTGGTGGTGTAGATCTGCGACCAGCCCCAGTGCCAGTTCTTCAGCCTCTCGCCCTCGCGACTGGGGTGGGAGGACGCGCCGCCGACATGCTGCACGCTGGCGGCATGGACAAAGATCAGCGGTCCGCAGGATTGCGCCAGCCGAATGCTCAGGTCGTCATCCTCGAAAAAGAGAAATATCTTGGGATCAAAGCCGCCCACCGCATCGAAATCCGCCTTGCGCACCATCAGCGCGGCGCCGGACAGGACCGGTACGAGTGTGTCCTGCGATAATTCACCCTTCGGCAGCCAATCCCGGCGCGCCACCAGATCGCTGCGCCGCTTGAGGATCGCACGGCCCGACTCGTCAAGGATGCGGGGGTTGAATGCGGACGCGTCGGGATGTGCATCTGCCGCAGTCAGCAAGTCCGTCAGCGTGGTGGGCAACAGAACCGTGTCGGGGTTGAGGAACAGCACGAACTCGGTGCGTGCGGCCTCAGCGCCCCGATTGCAACCCCTGCCGAACCCCTCGTTTTTGGCGTTCTCGATCAGGGTCACGCCATCAGTTGCAGCCAGCGCGCGCAGTTCGGCCAGATCCCTCGACGCGTTGTCGACGATTGCGACCGGCACGCCTGCCGGGACCGACGCCAGCATATCCGGCAGAACCGCCGCGCTGTTGTAGGCGACGGTCACGATCGTGATGCGGGCGCGCGCCTCAGACATTCGGATGACGCTTTGCCATGGCCGCGATCCGGCGACGGTAGAGGGGGCGCAGCACCTCGCGCCTCAGTTTCTGCAATAGCCCATCCTGACGGCTGATCGTGCTACCACCCAGCTGCTCGGATACTTCGCGGATGCCCGACGGCCACGCCGTCAGGATGCGCGCGCCATGCACCCACGTCATTTGCAAGAAAGTGTCCACCGGCCGGTCAAACCGCTCGGTCGCGGTTAGCAGCGCCTCGGCTGCGCCGCGCGTGACCAGTTGCGCAACCATGCCCAATGCCACGGCGTCATGCTGGCTGAGGCGGATGTCGCCCGACGTCGCCAGATCGCGCCCGGTATCCTCACGCCACTTTATCGGGAAACGCACGAAATCGCCATCCAGCACATGGGCATTCGCCAGTTCCAGCGCGGGCAGGAACACGGTGGTATCTATCTCCAGATCATCCTCGAGGATCAGCGCAGCGGGCATGTCATCGTTGATTATCCTCTGCCAGCACGCCCTGTGACTGTGAAAGGTGGCCACCTCGGACGGGCGCAGCGGGAACGGGTAGCGTGGGCTGAGCGCGCGTTGGGCATAGGCGCTGGCCTGCTGCTTCGTCATGCTTTGCCCGTCGACGGCGGGCATGACATGCGTGCGCAGCGGCAGCGCAGCCTTGGTCGCCTCGACCTGCGGCAGGCGGTCCCGCGCCCGCTCCAGATGGATGATAAGACAGTCCAGATCCAACGCGCTCTACCTACCGCTGAGAATTCCTCTGGTGGTGCCAGAATTGTCGATGATTTTCCACCCCGAAATCGGGATGCGGGCCCGGCGGGCCCATCGCATCACCGGTTGCCTACGCCAAAGGACAGCGCGTCGCGCTCGACCATTTGCTGGATGACGATGTCGGGCCTGATCGCGCCAATGTAGCGGCGCAGGGCCGCGCCTTCGAGGAATTTCCAATGCACACGGTAGAGCTCGGCGAAGCTGGCATTGAATAGCGGCGATGAGGCGGTGCAAAAGGAATCGCACAGCATCAGGACGGTCTGTGGATTTGGCGCGCCGGGGGTGCGCGTAAGCTTGATCGCGCGCTGCATGACCGATACGTCGCCGCCTGCGCCATCCGCCACGCATTCGCCCGCCTCGCCCGACACGAGGCCGATCTGCGCCACGCAGCTCTCGCCCGGTTTGGCGAGGGAAATGCGGTAGTTCACCTCGTGATCCGCGTCGTAAAATTCCTGCATCTTGAGCAGGCGGGCCAAATCGCCAGCGGGGCCGGTGATCGTCTCCAGCGTATAATCCACCGACACGACATCGGCGCCGAAGTGGTTGCGCAGATTGGCCATGATCGCGTCATAGCTGGCGGCGGCCCCGGCGCGGGTCCAATGCGTGTCGGTCATGAGGTAAGCCTGCCGCGTGGATTTAAGCCGCTGCATTTCGGGGCGCAGGTCGAGCACCGGCACCTCTAGTGTCGCGGCCGCGTCAAGCAGATCGTCGGTGACGGTGCGCGGCGCGGCGGTCGCGCCGACAGGTAGCATCTCGGGATAAACCGAATGCTTGTTCGGCGCGATCACGGTGGCCAGCACCGCGCCTACGCCAATCACATCCGCCTGAAGGCGCGCCAACCGCTGCGCGCGGTCCGCGATCAGCCCGTCCGGCACAGGCCACTTACCGGTCGTCTTGGCCATCGCGTCGCCGTCGTCATCGCCTAGAAATAGGTATCCCTCGCGTCCGATCTGCGCCCTGCCAGGGAAAAGAGAGCGGTCACAGCAGGTCATCGCGAGGTAGCTCAGATTGCCCTCGATCCGGTCCACCGACCACAGATCGCGCGTGTTCTCAGGCCAGAGCGGCCCACCGATATAGGCGCGCGAGGCCAGATTGGCAGCCGGCAACGCCAGCAGAATCGCGGCGGCGATCGTGGCAAAGACCGTCAGGCGGGCGCTATACATGACCGGTCATCCTTTAGAAGTTGAAATAGAGGAACACATCGCTGCGCGAGATCAGCATGAAAATGCAGGCGATCCCAAAGAGCACCGCGCCGATAAGCGTTTTGTGCAGTGGGCGAATGTCACGCGTAAACTGGTAGGTGTTGGGCAGCGCAAGCACCACGATCAGCGCCAGCAACAGATATTTTCCCGCGGCACTGGCGTTTGCAATCACCACATGGCGCGGTCCCTCCATCGCGGCGGGGTTCAGGCCGAACATCGTTTGCAGGATGTCCACCGCCTGCGCCATGCTTTCGGCGCGAAAGAACACCCATGCTAGGTGGACGACGCCAAATGTCAGCGCCCATTTCAGGATCACCGGCAGGCGCAGCCCGGTCATGGAAAACGCGCGCCCGATCACCAGCGCCAGCCCATGGATGCCGCCCCAAAGGATAAAGGTCCACCCCGCGCCGTGCCACAGCCCGCCCAGCAGAAAGGTCGTCATCAGGTTGGCGGCCACGCGCCCTTTGCCATGGCGGCTGCCGCCCAGCGGGATATAGATGTAATCGCGCATGAACCGCGACAGCGTGATATGCCAGCGCCGCCAGAAATCCTGAATCGACGTTGCCTTGTAGGGCGACAAGAAGTTCAGCGGCAGGCGAATTCCGAACATCCGCGCGGCCCCGATGGCCATGTCGCTATAGCCGCCGAAATCGAAGTATAGCTGAAATGTATAGGACAGCGTGGTGATCCAAGCATCGAGGATCGTCAGCTGCGTGTGATCTGCGTATCCCGCATCGGCATAGATGGCGAACGTGTCGGCGATCACCACCTTTTTAAAGAGGCCAAGACCAAAGATGATGCACCCCGCCAGCAGATCCTTGGACCGCAACCGCGCCATGGTGCGGCGCGCGAATTGGGGCATCATTTCGCTGTGGTGGACGATGGGTCCGGCGATCAACTGGGGAAAGAATGTCACGAACACGGTATAATTCAGCAGGGTGGCGCGCGCGGCCATCCCCTTGTAGCTATCCACCAGATAGGTGATTTGCTGGAACGTAAAGAACGAGATTGCAAGCGGTAGCAACAGATTCGGCACGGCCAGATTGGTTGTGCCAAGGCCGTTCAATGTTTCGATGAAGAAGCCAAAATACTTGAAATATCCCAGCAGGCCAAGGTTCGCGGCGATGCCCAATATCAACAGGGCAAAGGCGGCGTTGCGAGCCCCTGCCGCCGCGCGCCCTTGTATAGCCAGCGAAATCACGTAGTTGCCAAGGATTGAACCGATCAGTAGCGGCAGATACTCCAGCTTCCAATATCCATAGAAAAACAGCGAGCAGAGCACCAGCCAGCCGAGGCTGGCACGCGCACCGGCAATGCGCGCCGCGACGAAATAGCCCAGCAGGCTGATGGGCAGGAACGCAAAGACAAACTGGGGAGAGCTGAAAAGCACGCGGGCGTCACCGGATCAAAATGACGTTCTGCATAGGCCACCCGGCGGCCAAGCGCCAGACATCCGCTAACCGGACATTTGCTATGCGGGCGGTCCCACCTGCCATTCGACGCAAGAAACCCCGATCATCCGTGCCAGCCTGTCCAGCTCGGCCTCTAGCCGGGCAGTGCGGCGCGCGCCCCAGCGAACGCCCGGCTCGGGCCAGAGGCCGGTTACGCGCAGCCAGCCTGCCTTGCGATCGGCCTTAAGTTCGGTGCGCCCGACAAATCGGTCGCCTTCGAGCAGAGGGTAGACGTAGTAGCCCCAGCGACGCCGGTCCGCAGGCACGAACATCTCGTTCACGTATTCAAAACCAAAAAGCCGCTTCAGCCGCGCGCGGTCGCGCACCGCCGGATCGAACGGGTTGAGGATGCGCAGGCGGCTTGTGGGTGTGGGAAGGGCTGCGAGGCGGTCCTCGATATCGGGCGCCGCCAGTGCGGGGCGCACCGTGCCTTCGGCGTCGGTCACCTGCACCTCGACAGGCTGCCGCCGCGCTACCCATCCGCGCGCGTCACCCGCGCCCATCGCGGCCCAAAAGCGTTGCACTTCGCCGCATGTGGCAACGCTGAGGCGGTCCAACGCCGAATCACAGAGCGCGTCGATTGAGGCGGCGTCATCGCATTCGCCGCGCAGTTGCGAAGGAAACACGCGCGCGCCCAGATCGTAATATTTCACAAAATTCTCGCGGCGGCAGGTCGCCAGATCACCCGCATACCACATCTGATCCAGCGCCTTTTTATGCGGTGGGCGGGCCCACATTTCGCGGCTGGTAGCCTTGGTGTCAAAGGCGTGAGTAGATAGCGGCCCCTCGGCCTCGATCCGGGCGCGAACGGCGGCGATTTCTACCTGCCCAAGGCCCGAGCGATACCATTCCCCCTGCGCCTTTTGCCCCATGCGCGCGAATTGGCCGCCCCAATGCGGCAGCACCTCCATCGGGATGAGGGACGCATCATGGGTGAAATGCTCGAACAGATCGCGGCCCAGCAGGGGCCACAGCATCCCCTCGCGGTAGTTGGGATTACGCGACCACAGGATGTGATTGTGCGCGCGCGTAACGTTGCGGATCGTGTCGATTTGCAGAAATCCGATCTGCCGGATCAGGGCCATGACGTCGGGCCTGCCGGTGCCGACTTCGGCCAGTCCGTTGGTCCACAACCACAGATGCCGCAGTGCGCGATTGCCGATAATTGGCGTGCCGGTCACGGCGTGCTGAGTTGAATGAGCGCGTCGTTCAGCTCGCGCCCCTCCAATGTCAGTACCGCCTCGATAAACACCCGTCCGGCAAGGCAGGCGTCGCGGTTGCTGGCCTTTTCCAGATTGGCAAAGCTGCGCATTATCTTGGCCCCATCCGGGCGCGTGGTGAGATAGCGTGTCAGCACGGCAAAGATCGACGCCTCGGCCTTGGCCGCGCGTTCGGGCGCCATGCGGACCGGGCCGCGTGAGGCACCCAGTTGCGCGGCGCGCAGTTGAATACGGTAGTAGTTGCGCAGGCCCTCGACGTTCAGCCGCGCGGCGGCGCGCGCCGTTTCTTCGGCCATGCGGGCCGGGGGCAGGGTGCTGCGCACCGCGCGCCCGCAGACCGGCACAGGCATCGCGCCCAGCACCGCCTGTTCGACCAGATAGTAGTAACGCAGATCGCGCAGCGGCAGATGCCCCAGCCCCTGATCAATCACGCCCCACAAAAGGCCCTGCGCCTGCGCAATGGGCACGCCCCCGCCATCACGAATGGCCAGAACGCGGTCAGCTACATGCCCGGCTATCACCGGATCGCGCAGCATGTCGGCTGCGTGCTGCGTCGCTAACTCCAGCTTTTCGCCCGCAAACCCCAGCGAGGCGAGGTCGGCGCGCACCACGTCATCCTCGTGCAGGCGGCCCAGCAGGCGGATCAGATCGGCGCGGCTGACGGTTTGGAGCGCATCCTGCTGCGCGCGCAGCGCGTCTGGCGCAAGCACGCTCAGCGCTACCGCGCAAACGAGCGTTCTGAGCATCAATGCAAAGACTCTGGCTGTCACATGCCGCACGATAGGCCTCCCCTTTTCGCGCCTGCCTGACCGCGCGCAATGACTATATAAGCCGCGCCCTAGCGCGCCACCACCCCTAGAGGATTGTACCAGAGGCGCAAGCGCTCTGGCGGATCACCGCCCTTTTGCGTGGGTCGGTCGTAAAGAGCGCCACAAAAGACAGCAGTGGAAATCGCTTGCGATCCTTGCTAGGCATCGCTGCGATGCAGCAACTTCGAGGGACGCCAGATGAGCGCCACCGCCCGCAAGACCGCCCCGCTTCCGAGTGATATCCGCGCGATGAAGGGCGGTGCACCCATCGTCAGCCTGACCGCCTACACCACGCCTATGGCGCGCATGATGGACGCGCATTGCGATTTCGTGCTGGTCGGTGACAGCGTCGGCATGGTGCTGCATGGCCTGCCATCAACCATCGGCGTCACGATGGAGATGATGATTCTGCACGGCCAGGCAGTCGCGCGCGGCCTCGACAAGGCGATGCTGGTCATCGACATGCCCTTTGGCAGCTATGAAGAAAGCCCAGAACAGGCGTTCCACAACGCATCCCGCGTGATGCGCGAGACAGGCGCAGCAGCGGTCAAGCTGGAGGGTGGCGCGCATATGGCCGAGACGATCGCGTTCCTGACCGCGCGCGGCGCGCCGGTGATGGCCCATATCGGCCTCACACCCCAGTCGATCAACACGTTGGGCGGCTACAAGGTGCAGGGCCGCGGCGATCAGGGTGCGTCGCTGATGGCCGACGCCGAGGCGGTGGCCCGCGCGGGCGCGTTTTCCGTCGTCATCGAAAAGGTGCCCGCCGGCCTTGCGGACCGCATCACCGCCGACATCTCGATCCCGACCATCGGTATCGGCGCGTCGGCGGGTTGCGACGGGCAGGTGCTGGTCGTTGACGACATGCTGGGCCTCTTTACCGCCTTCAAGCCGAAATTCGTCAAGCGCTACGCGACCTTGGGTGAGGACGGCGAGGCCGCGATCGCCGCCTACGCCGCCGAGGTGCGTGCTCGCGCCTTTCCCGCGCCCGAGCATACCTTCGCCGACGAGACCCCAAGCGCATGAGCGCGCCGATCCTGCGCAATCTGGCAGACCTGCGCGCCGCCACCCGGCCATGGCGTCGCGCGGGCGAGACTATCGGCGTTGTGCCGACCATGGGCGCGTTGCATGACGGACACCTGTCGCTGGTTGCCGCCGCCAAAAAGACCTGCGAGCGGGTCATCGTCACGATTTTTGTCAACCCGCGCCAGTTCGGATCGCCCGAGGATCTGGCCAGCTACCCACGCACCGAAACGTCCGATGCGGCCAAGCTGGCGCGTTTTGGCGTCGACGCGATTTATGTGCCGGATGGTGCTGAAATGTATCCCGAAGGCTTCTCGACCACCGTTTCAGTCGTGGGTCTGACCGATGTTATGGATGGCATCCACCGCCCCGGTCATTTCGAGGGCGTCGCCACTGTCGTCGCCAAGCTTTTTGCGCAAACTTCGGCGACCGATGCGTTTTTTGGCGAAAAGGACTTTCAACAGCTGCAGGTCGTGCGCCGCATGGCGCGTGATCTGGATATACCCATCACTGTGCACGGCTGCCCCACGATCCGCGAGATCGACGGGCTGGCCATGTCCTCGCGCAATTTGCTGCTATCGGACCGCGCGCGCACCATCGCGCCCGTCCTGCCCGAACAGATGCAGATCCTCGCCGATGCCGTCGCAGAGGGCCGCGATTTCGCCGCAGCCCAAACCGTTGCTATCAGGACGCTTGAGCAGGCAGGTTTCACCGGCATCGACTATCTCGAGATGCGGGCCAACGGCGACCTGTCTCTTTTGACCGCTCCGACTCGGCCCGCGCGCCTGTTCGCCGCTGCATGGCTGGCAGGTGTGCGCCTGATCGACAATATCGCTGTCGAAGGCTGACGCAAACCGCGCAACTCTTCTTGCTCAAATACCCCCGCCGGAAGCGGCGAAGCACTTAAAAAGGCGCCGCGCGAAAAAATTATGCCGCCGGGCGACGGAAACGCTGAACCCACACGTATCATCCATGTCGCGACGCAAAATTGTAAATGAACAGGACAACATAATGACCCATTTCACCAAACTCGGCCTAATGGCCTTCTTGACGGCGCTCGCCGTCGCTCCTGTCGCTCAAGCCGATGAGATGAGTGGCGCAAAGGGCCCCGCGCGTCTGATGGCGCTTGACCTCGACGGCGACGGCCAGATCACCCGCGCCGAGGCAGAAGAGGCCCACAAGGCGCGCTTTGACGCTGCCGATACCGATGGCAGTGGCACCCTGTCGCTGGCCGAGATGCAGGCCGTGGCACAGGCACGGGCGGCCGAGCGGGCCAAGCAGCACTTTGCGCGCCTTGACGCCGATGGCGATGGCCAGATCAGCCCTGATGAACGGGCCGGCTCCAAGGGCGACCGGATCGAGCGGATGTTCAAACGCCATGACACTAACGGCGACGATGTGCTGGACGCGTCCGAGCTGGCCAAGGCAAAAGAGCATCACAACAAGAAACATGGCATGAAAAACGGCACAAAGGACTAAGCAGATGGGCCCGGCGATGCGCATTGCCGGGCCCGGCCCCCGCTAAGATGTATCAAGATATATGAAGTCTCCGCCCCCATCCGATGACGCACTGCTTGCTGCCTATGCGGCGGGTGATCTGGCCGCCGCCACCCCTCTGGCGCAGCGTCATGCGCCGCGTGTGCTGGCCGTCGCGCTGAGGATGCTGAACGACAATGCCGAGGCCGAGGATGTGACGCAGGAGGCGATGATGCGTCTGTGGCGGATCGCCCCCGACTGGCAGCCGGGCCGCGCGCAGGTGTCGACATGGCTCTACCGGGTGGCGGCAAACCTATGCACCGATCGGCTGCGCCGCCGCGCGCGACTGGTGCCCATCACTGACGTAGATGAGCCTGCCGATCCGGCCCCGCCCGCGCATGAGCAGTTGCAGCAGGCGCAGCGCCGCGATGCGCTGGGTGCCGCGCTGATGGACCTGCCTGCGCGTCAGCGCCTCGCAGTAGTGCTGCGCCACATCGAGGAATTGGCGAACCCCCAGATCGCGCAGACGATGGATATCAGCGTGGACGCGGTGGAAAGCCTGACGGCAAGGGGCCGTGCGGCGCTGGCTCGTGCTCTGGCAGATCGCAAGGAGGCACTGGGATATGAATGACGACATGAAAGACCAAGACGATCTGATCGCCGCACTGCGCGATCTGAAATCGCCCGCGCCGTCCGCTGCGCTGATGGCGCGGATCGACGGCGATGCCGCCGCGCTATCAGCGCTGGACGCCGGACGCCGCACGCCGCCCGTGCCGTCCGAAATGCTGATGGCGCGCATTGCGCGCGACGCTGCCCGGCAGCGCCCGCGCCGGTGGCAGAGCCCGGCGGGTTGGGCTGCGCTGGTCGCGGCAGGTGTGGCGGGCCTTGCCATCGGCCTCGCCGATCCTGTCGGCATGACTGCAAGCGTCTGGCCCGACGGCGATACGCTGGCGATGAGTACCCTCGTGCCTGCCTACGATTTTCAATATCTGGATCTGGAGTGATTGCATCATGCCCGACTCGTCACCGCGCCGCTGGCGCCTGATCTGCCTCGCCTCGCTGGCACTGAATTTTGCGCTGATCGGCCTTATCGCTGGTGTGGCCATCAGCGGGCGGGGCGGTCACCGGGACGCGCACTGGCGCGGCGCGCCGCTGATCGCCGCGCTGCCTGACCGCGCGCGCGATGATTTGCGAGAAGGCCATCGGCGCGATCCGGCGGCACATCGCGCGCGCTTTGGTGCACTGATGGAGGCGCTGCGCGCCGACCCATTTGACCCAGCGGTATTGAGCGCGCTGCTTCAGGACCAGCGTGCGCTGGGCGCCGCCCGCGCCGAGCGAGTCGAGGCAGGGTTGATCGCTGCATTGACCGCGATGGACCAGGCCGAGCGTGCGGCCTATGCGGATCGCTTGTCGGACTATCTGCGGCGCCGTGGGCCGCGCCGGTGATTGCGCCTGCTGGTCGCGGCGCGCGTGTTCTGGCCGGTAGGCTGCGCACGGATATGGCGCAGAATTGAGTATTTTTGGAACACTGGAAGCCCCGCGGCGGCGCGGATCAGACCGCCGCAGAGCGAAGGAGCTAGCCGATCTCGAAATGCAGCGGTTTGATCTGCTGAAAATAGCCCGTCTTTTGCAGCGCGTCGATCGCGCCCTGCGGCACCGGCGCATCGACATAAAGGAGCGCAATTGCCTCGCCACCCGCATTGCTGCGCCCGAGGGTAAAGTTGGCAATGTTAACGCCGTTTTCGCCCATCGTCGCACCCAGCGCACCGATAATTCCCGGCTCGTCGCGGTTCGTGACATAGAGCATATGTTCGCCAATTTCGGCGTCGATATTGATGCCTTTGATCTGGATAAAGCGAGGCTTGCCGTCCGAGAAAATCGTCCCGCCCATTGAGCGTTCGCGTTTGTCCGTCACTACTGTCAGCTTGATATAGCCCTCGAACGCGCCGGATTTGTCCTGATGGGTCGTGCTGATTTTGATTCCGCGTTCCTTGGCCACCACAGGGGCGCTGACCATATTCACCTCTGGATTAACCGTCTTCATGATGCCCGCTACAGTGGCCGAGGTGAGTGCCGCAAGGTTCATCTGCGAGGCGACACCGTCATATAGGATGTTGATCGCCTTGATCGGCTCATCCGTCATCTGGCCAATGAACGCGCCTAGATGCCCGGCCAGTTTGATCCACGGCCCCATCACTTTGGCCTCTTCGGCAGTGACCGAGGGCATGTTGAGCGCGTTGGTGACCGCGCCGGTCAGCAGGTAGTCCGACATCTGTTCAGCCACTTGCAGGGCGACGTTTTCTTGGGCCTCAGTGGTGGCGGCACCAAGGTGGGGCGTGCAGACGACATTCGGCAGGCCGAAAAGGGGGTTTTCGGTGGCTGGCTCGTTGGCGAAAACATCAAAGGCCGCGCCGGCGATATGGCCGGATTTCAATAGGTCGGCCGCCGCCTCTTCGTCGACCAGCCCGCCGCGCGCGCAGTTGATGATGCGCACGCCTTTTTTGGTTTTTTCCAGATTTTCGCGGCTGAGGATGTTTTTGGTCTGGTCGGTCAGCGGCACGTGAAGCGTGATGAAATCGGCACGCGCCAGCAGATCGTCCAGTTCAACTTTTTCGACGCCCATCTTGTCGGCCTTCTCTTGGCCCAGAAAGGGATCATACGCGATCACCTTCATTTTCAGCCCCCGCGCACGGTCGCACACGATACCGCCGATATTGCCCGCGCCGATCACGCCCAGCGTCTTGCCGGTCAGTTCGGTCCCCATGAAGCGGGATTTTTCCCACTTGCCTGCATGGGTCGAGGCGGATGCCTCGGGGATTTGGCGCGCGACGGCGAACATCAGGGCTATAGCATGTTCGGCGGTCGTAATCATGTTGCCGAAGGGTGTGTTCATCACGATCACGCCCTTCTTGCTGGCTGCCACCTTGTCAATATTGTCGGTGCCGATCCCGGCGCGCGCGATGACTTTCAGTTTGTGCGCATTGGCCAGAATTTTTTCGGTGACCTTGGTGGCCGAGCGGATGGCAAGGCCATCATAATCGCCGATGATTTCGGCGAGGCGGTCCTTGTCCTTGCCCAGATCGGGCTGGAAATCGACGTCAATGCCGCGATCGCGAAAGATCTGCACGGCGGTTTCACTAAGCTTGTCGGATACGAGAACTTTGGGAGCCATTTTCAGCGTCCTTATGGAATATGGGGAAGGGGGCGGGCCGCTGGCCTGCCTGAAATCACTTGGTTTGGGCGGCCAACTCGGCGTGGTAGGCCCACTCGATCCACGGCATCAGCGCCTGAATATCGGACGTTTCCACCGTGCCGCCGCACCAGATGCGCAGGCCCGGCGGTGCATCGCGGTAAGCGCCGATGTCATAGGCGGCGCCCTCGGCCTCCAGCCGCTTGGCGACCGCCTTGGCAAAGGCCGCACCATCCGCGATCTGCGGATCGGTAAAGCGCAGGCAGACCGAGGTGTTCGACCGTGTTTCACGCGCCTTGGCGAGGTTCGCGATCCAGTCGTTCTCGGCGCAAAAATCGGCGATGACTCCTGCGTTGGCGTCGGCGCGGTCCATCAGGCCAGTCAGGCCGCCGATAGACTGCGCCCAGTCCAGCGCCAAGAGATAATCCTCGACCGCCAGCATGGAGGGCGTGTTGATCGTTTCGCCCTTAAAGATGCCCTCGATCAGCTTGCCACCTTCGGGCGGTGAACCACCCTTAGTCAGGCGAAAAATCTTGGGCAGGGGCCATGGGGGCGTGTAGCTCTCCAGCCGTTCTACCGCGCGGGGGGATAGCACGATCATGCCATGCGCGGCCTCGCCGCCCAGCACCTTTTGCCAGCTAAAGGTGGTGACATCCAGCTTGTTCCACGGCAGATCTTGCGCGAACGCGGCAGATGTGGCGTCGCAGATCGTCAGGCCCGCGCGGTTCGCCGCGATCCAGTCGCCATTTGGCACGCGCACGCCCGAGGTGGTGCCGTTCCAAGTGAAGACCACGTCATTATCGGTGTCGACGGTGGTGAGATCGACGATCTCGCCATACCCGGCTGTTTTGACCTCGGCATCCAGCTTTAGCTGCTTGACCACGTCGGTGATCCAGCCCGCGCCGAACGATTCCCATGCCAGCATTTCGACTTTACGCGCGCCCAGCAGTGACCACATCGCCATTTCGACCGCGCCGGTATCGGAGGCGGGCACGATGCCGATGCGGTAGTCATCAGGTATGCCCAGCACGGCGCGAGTGCCGTCGATTGCGGCCTTCAGCCGCTCTTTGCCCACGGCAGCGCGGTGGCTGCGGCCAAGGGGCGCGCCGGACAGCTTTTCGAGTGCGAATGTTGGGGGTTTGGCGCAGGGGCCAGAGGAGAAACGCGGATTGTTCGGCCGCACGTCAGGTTTGCGCACGCCATCGCGCGCGGGGTCGTCAATAGCCATCTATGCTATCCTTCCAGATAAGCGCCCTTCGTTGGGGAAGGGTGTCCCGCTGCAATAGCTATGCGGCGCCGGACCCTTTCGCAAGCGGATAAATGGCGCTATAGCGGCGCTTCGCCAAATTTTTGAGCCGCATTTTATCACAATCGGAAACATCGCCTCATGTTCACAGCGACCCTGATCGCGGCCCCCGGTGGGCTGGAGCCCAGCCTGACCGAGAGCCTGCGTAACGCGTGGGGGGGCGGGGATGTCCAATGGCTCAGCCCCGATGAGGCGGCGGAGTTCACGTTGGCCGAGATGCCGGGCAACCTGTGGGACGTCTGGGCCGACTTGCAGGGGATGCGCGTTGATCTGGCGATGCAGCGCAGTGAGGGACGGCGCAAGGCCATGCTGTTGGCCGACATGGACAGCACCATGATCCAGCAGGAATGTATCGACGAACTGGCCGAGGCGGCAGGCGTCGGCGCGCATGTGCGCGAGATTACGGCGCGGGCGATGAACGGCGAACTGGATTTCGAGGGCGCGCTGCTGGAACGTATGGCGCTGCTCAAGGGGCTGCCCGAGGCGGTCATTGGCGAGGTGTTGCAGACGCGGATTACCTATGCGCCGGGCGGCGCGGCGCTAGTGGCGACGATGCGCAGCAATGGTGGGTATACGGCGCTGGTTTCGGGCGGGTTTACCGCCTTTACCGGGCCGGTGGCCGCCGCGCTGGGCTTTGACGAGGATCGCGCGAATGCGCTGATCATCGAGGACGGCGAGCTGACCGGCGACGTCGCGCGCCCCATTCTGGGACGGCAGGCCAAGATCGATGCGCTGGACGAGATTGCTGCGCGGCTGGGCCTGAGCGCCGATGATGTGATGGCCGTGGGCGACGGCGCGAACGATCTGGGGATGCTGGGCCGCGCCGGGGCCGGCGTAGCGCTTCATGCCAAGCCTGTAGTCGCGGCGGAATGTGACCTGAGGATCAACCATGGCGATCTGACCGCGCTGCTTTATCTGCAAGGCTATGCGCGGTCCGAATTTGTCCAAGGATGACAGGATAGACGCGGGCGCGTAATATGGTGCTCGCTCGCGGTCGCGATCCGTGGCCGCGGGGCATCAACTCTGTAGGAGTATGAACCATGTCCAGCACATTTCTGTTCGTTTATCACGGTGGCGGCATGCCTGAGACGCCTGAAGAGGGCGAAAAGGCGATGGCCGCATGGCGCACCTGGATGGACAACATCGGCAAAGCGTTCGTCGATGACGGCAATCCTGTCGGCATGTCCAAAACCGTCGGCGCCGATGGCGTGACGGACAACGGCGGCGCCAATCCCACGTCGGGATATTCTATTGTGCGTGCAGACAGCATCGAAGCGGCCTGCGATATGGCCAAAGGCTGCCCGATCCTCGATGGCGGCAAGGGCACGATCGAGGTGGCCGAGATTATCCAGATGTGACGCGATGAGGCGGCTCGCGATCAGGGCTGCTTTTGCCGTGTCAGACGGCGAGCGCGGCCTCGCTGGCCTGTGCAGCTACGCGATCAGCCCGGGCGCGGGTTTGATCATCCCGGTTTCGATCCCGCGCCAGTTCGTCACCACCTTGTTCATGAACTTGCGCGCCGACGGATGATCCGCCTCCAGCACACCCAGCCGCACCAAAAGCGCCGCGATGGCGCATTCCGATCCGCGGTCGGCGCCGTCGGCAACCTTCAACGCGATTCCCAGACCCCGGCCCGGTATGATAGCGATGAAAAACGCCTCGGCACCGGTTTTGAGCGCCACAGGCTCCTTGCAGGCGCGCATCAACTCGGTGCAGGCGCGCCCCTCTCCGGCGACCAGCGCGGGATGCGCGATCATCGCATCGCGCAGGCGCGCGGCGGCGCTCTGACGGGTATCGCCGCCTTCGCGCGCAGTTGCAAAGAACGCCATCGCGCGCGCCATGCCGTGCAGGCTGGTCAGGAAATTCGGGGACGAGCAGCCGTCGATGCCGTATCCGGGGCTCGATTCCTGCGTCACCTCCTCAAAGGCCGCAAGGCAGGCTTGCTGCACCGGGTGATCCATCTCGACATATTCTGGCCCTGCGCCCAGATGCTGCGCCAGCGTCAGAAACCCAGCATGTTTGCCGGAACAATTGTTGTGCAACTGGCACGGGCTTTCATAGGCGCGGATCAGGGCATGTGCGGCGTCGTCGTCCTTGGGCATGTGGCTGCCGCAGCGAAAATCGCTTTCGCCCAGACCCAGCCCTTCGACCCATTTCGCTACCCGCTCTGTATGTATCGACGCGCCGTTATGCGACGCGCAGGCCAGTGCCAGTTGCTCGGACGTCAGCCCGGCGGCAGCTGCCGCGCCGCTCTCGATCAAGGGCAGTGCCTGAAGCATCTTGGCGGATGAGCGCGGATATATCTGCACATTGGGGTCACCCCACGCCTCGACGATCTGACCGCCGGGACCGCAGATCACGGCATGGCCCAGATGCACGCTTTCGGCCATGGGGCCGCGCCAGATTTCGGTCATTGGGACGGGGGCGATTGCGGGTCTGGTCATGGGCGTGACTCCTTGGAATGGTAATTTGCGGGATTCCGCCAATTCATTCTTTCGTTTCTGGCAGGTTCTGGGCTAGTATTGCACTGTCGAGAAGAACCACGCGAATGCCAAGCGGAAACCCTTTTCAAGAGGGGCGGCTGGCAGGCGCTATATAATTGAGGCTCAAGGACGGCTTGGAGGCTGCACAAGAATGGCACTACACGTGACGCGCGGCGCGCTGGGCGCAGCAATTACCGCAATTGCAATGATGGGGTCCGGTGCGGCCCTGGCACAAGCCGAAAGCACCAATCAGGTCGCCGCCAAGACGGCCTGGAGCGTTTTCACCGAAAAAACCCCGCGTGAGTGCTGGACCGTGTCGGCCCCGACCGAGACGATCAACACCAAGGGCGGCAAGGTCGTGGCCGTGCGCCGGGGCGAAATCCTGTTCATGACCTTCTTTCGCCCCGATGCGGGCGTGCGCGGGCAGGTGGCCTTTACCGGCGGTTATCCTTTTGCCGAAGGATCCACTGTCGGGCTACAGATCGGGACGGAAACGTTCGAGCTATATACCGAAAAGGAATGGGCATGGCCCGCCAGCGCCGATGACGACGCCAAGATCATCGCAGCGCTCAAGCGGGGCTCTGACGCGGTTCTGACTGGGGGGTCGGCGCGCGGGACGCAAACCAAGGATTCGTTCTCGCTGATCGGCTACACCGCCGCGATGGAAGAGGCCGAGAAGCGCTGTAAGTGAGCGCCTTTTGCAAATTAAAGTGAATAGGAGCGGTCCAATTGGATCGCTCTTTTTCGTATTTGCGCGGTGTGGCAGGTCCAGCCTGCTCTGCGCCCCTTTGGCATTGGTCGCCGAATCCTATATAGGGTCATATCCGACGCTGAAAGGCCCGCCCCAATGACCCAGACCACCCCGATCACACAAGACGTCATGACCCTCCCGCGCAAGGTGCCGGAGGGCAAGCCGAACCTGATCGGCCTCACGCGCGATGCGCTGCGCGACACGTTGATTGCCCACGGCACGCCTGAAAAGCAGGCAAAAATGCGCGCAGGCCAGATCTGGCAATGGGTCTATCAATGGGGCATCCGCGATTTTGCACAGATGACCAACCTCGCCAAGCAGTATCGCGTCGATTTGGCGGAGCAATTCACGCTGGACACCCCCGAGGTCGTCAGCCGTCAGGTCAGCACGGATGGCACCCGCAAATATCTGGTGCGCATCGCTGGCGGGCATGAGGTCGAGGTTGTCTATATCCCAGAGGAAGGGCGCGGCACGCTATGCATTTCGTCTCAGGTTGGCTGCACGCTAACCTGTTCGTTCTGTCATACCGGCACGCAAAAACTGGTGCGCAACCTGACGGCGGGCGAGATTGTCGGCCAGATCATGGTCGCGCGCGATGACCTGAATGAATGGCCCGAGCAAGGCGCGCCAAAGGATGAGACGCGCCTGCTGAGTAATATCGTGCTGATGGGCATGGGCGAGCCGCTCTATAATTTTGAGAATGTGCGCGACGCGATGAAGATCGCGATGGATCCCGAGGGCATTCAGCTCAGCCGCCGCCGCATTACACTGTCGACCTCCGGCGTCGTGCCCGAGATCCACCGCACGGCGGCTGAAATCGGCTGCATGCTGGCCGTCAGCTTTCACGCGACAACGGACGAAGTGCGCGATGGCCTCGTGCCGATCAACAAGAAATGGAACATTGAGGCGCTGCTGGACGCGTTGCGCGCCTATCCAAAGGTCAGCAATTCCGAGCGGATCACTTTTGAGTATGTCATGCTGAACGGCATCAACGACAGCGATGACGACGCGCACCGGCTGGTCAAGCTGATCGAGGGTATCCCGGCCAAGATCAACTTGATTCCGTTCAACGAATGGCCCGGCGCACCCTACACACGCAGCTCGAACAACCGCATCCACGCCTTTGCCGACATCATTCACAAGGCCGGTTATGCCAGCCCCATCCGCAAGCCCCGCGGCGAGGATATCATGGCCGCCTGCGGCCAGCTGAAATCAGCGACCGAGCGCGCGCGCAAATCCCGCCGCCAGATCGAGGCAGATGCTGGCCTCGGCTAAGCACTGTCCGATTCTGCGCAGTTGGCCGCGTCGTCAGCAGTCGATCTGTGCGGCGTCCCAGTCGTCGATGACCTGAATCGCCTCGGCGGCAGTCTCGACGAATTGGAACAACTCCAGATCCTCGTCGCTAATGGTGCCGGCATCTGCCAGCGCCTCCCAGTTGATGATCTTGCGCCAGAATTCCTCGCCGAACAGCAGGAACGGCATGCGCTTCATCCGGTCTGACTGGATCAGCGTCAGCGCCTCGAATGTTTCGTCCAGCGTGCCAAAGCCGCCGGGAAAGACGCAGATCGCCCGAGCGCGCATCAGAAAATGCATCTTGCGGATCGCAAAGTAGTGAAAGTTGAAGCAGAGGCCGGGCGTGACGTACCCGTTCGGCGCCTGTTCGTGTGGCAGCACGATGTTCAGTCCAATCGACGCGCCGCCTGCATCCGCCGCACCGCGGTTTCCGGCCTCCATCACGCCCGGCCCGCCGCCTGTGGCGACGACATAATCACGGCCATAGGACGCCATCGATTTCAAGGTCATAAGGCGCGCGAATTCGCGGGCCTCGTCATAATATTTCGACAGATCAGCCAGCGACTTCGTGCGTGCGCTCTCTTTCTTGGATGGCTCGGGGATGCGCGCGCCGCCGAATAGCACCACGGTGCTGCGAATACCGCGCTCGTTCAGGATCAGCTCGGGTTTGAGCAGCTCCAGCTGCAGGCGCACGGGCCGCAGATCTTCGCGCAGCATGAAATCGGTATCCGTAAAGGCCAGACGGTAGGCGGGCGCGCGTGTCTGCGGGGTATCTGGCACCTGCTTGGCGGTCGTGTGGTCGGTGCCTGCGTCGCGAAACTGGCTGGTGCGGTCGTCGTTCATCGGGATCATCCTCGGGGCTGGCATGCGCTTTTTGCCAGCAGTATCGCCTCGCGGCGGGCTTGACCAGCGGTGCGGGGGCCGTTTGGGTGCATTGCGCACGCACGCGCGCCTGCCTATACGCTATCCAGACAAAAACCTGATCAGGAGTGGCCCCCATGTCCAATGCCCAGTTAGAGACCGCGATCGAGGCCGCCTGGGAGGCGCGCGATAGCATCACCTCCGCCACGGGCGGCGAAACGCGCGAAGCCATCGAGGCGACGTTGGAGGCACTGGACAGCGGCCAGTTGCGCGTGGCCGAGCCGCGCGATGATGGCGTCTGGCACGTCAATCAGTGGGCCAAAAAGGCCGTGCTGCTGGGCTTTCGTATCAAGGACATGGAGGCGCAGCCGGGTGGCCCTCAGGGGGGCGGCTGGTGGGACAAGGTTGACAGCAAGTTCAAGGGCTGGGGCGATGCCGAGTGGGCGGGCGCCGGTTTCCGCGCCGTCCCCAGCTGCGTGGTGCGCAAGAGCGCCTATATTGCCCCCGGCGTCGTGCTGATGCCGTCCTTCGTCAATCTGGGCGCCTACGTCGACAGCGGCACCATGGTCGATACATGGGCCACCGTTGGCAGCTGTGCGCAGATCGGCAAGAACGTGCATCTCTCGGGTGGCGTCGGCATCGGTGGCGTGCTGGAGCCGATGCAGGCCGGGCCGACTATCATCGAGGATAACTGCTTTATCGGTGCGCGCTCGGAGGTGGTCGAGGGCTGCATCGTGCGCGAGGGCAGCGTGCTGGGCATGGGCGTATTCATCGGCCAATCGACCAAGATCGTCGATCGCGAGACGGGCAATATAACCTACGGCGAAGTTCCCAGCGGCTCTGTCGTCGTAGCTGGATCCCTGCCGTCCAAGAACGGTGTGAACCTTTATTGCGCGGTGATCGTCAAGCGGGTGGATGCGCAGACACGCTCCAAGACGTCGATCAACGAATTGCTGCGCGACTGATGACCGACAGCGACAAGCCCAAGAAGGCGCCCAAGCGGCAAGAGGTCTATACTCTCTTGGTTGAAATCGGGCGCAAGGCTGGTGATGGCCTGCCCAAGGGCGCGACCGGCGCGGCCCTCGTCATCTATGCCAGCGGTGTGGATGAGAGCGAAGCCGTGCGCGAGACGGTTGCGATCCTCAAGCAGGCGGATACCGCCCCACTGGACGTAACAGGCTACGGCACATTGGCCGAGCGCGAGGCCGAAGGTCATGAGATCGGCGAAGAGGATCGCGCGCTGATGCAGCGCGCGCGCGACGAAAACTCCGTGATCGTGGCGCAGATGACACCGTTTTTCGGCGACGAAGGTCGTGAAGGCGACGAGGGCGGCGAGGACTAAGTCGCCCTATGCCGCGCGCTGCGTCGCCAGCGTCCGCGACTCGAAAGGTTTCAGCACCGGCCAGATCGGGCAGGCGTGTTCTGGCAGGCGCGAGGCGTCTGCTGCGCTTAGAACCGACGCGGCCAACGCGTCACGGTCGCGACGCAGCCGCCCGATATAGAGGCTCTCTACCGGGCAGCCAGCGGCGACGATGGCCTGATGTTCGGGCAGCAGCAGGTGGTGATACGTCACCAGATCCGGCCCATTGCCGTATTGGGCCGACGCTCCGTTGACCAGATCACGCGCAGGCACCAGCGCCGCCTCGGTCCCGAACATATACTCCACGTCGCTGCCGCCGATGACCAGCCGCTGATGCGGCGCGATTAGAATGTCGCGTGTCAGCCCAAAGAACGGCGCGCGCAGGCGCACGGGCCGCAGCACGCCATGCGCCGGCACCGTCTGGCGCACCGCGCGCAGCACTGGCACGACCTCGCCGCCGGACGTTAGCACGGTATCGCCGCGCCGCAACTGCGCCACCGGCACTTCTCCGCGCGGGGTTGCGATAGGCACATTTGCAGTCAGACCCGGCATCGGGCCAATTGGCTCGACCTCATCCGACACGGCGACAAAGCCGACATCACTATCCATCACCCGGTGCGCCGGACGGCGGGTCAGCATGCGCAGATCCTCGAATGGCAGGGGGTGGCCCGGCGGGACGTGCGTGCGACTGATGCGCCCGCTGGCCATATGTTCCAGCGACAGCAACCCGTTGTCTGCACCATTGTCCCAGCTGTAGCGCACGCGCACCTGCTCGCTGCGCCCGTCGAAATCATGGATCAGCGCGGCGTCACGCACGTCGCCGCCCGCCTCGTCGATCAGCTCAATCAGTCCCGAGGGCCGCACCTGCACCGACAGTAGACCGCCCAGCGGCTGCGCACGTGTCAGGCCCAGCAGCGTCTGAGGCCGCCCCTCGGGCGACAGAAATGTTTCGATCATCAGCGTGCCGCGCTGGGCGATGCCGTCCAGCGGCCGCGTGGCGACGGCGTTGCGCCCCGTGAGGCCCGCCGGATCAAACCGGCCACCGTCGTGATCAGCTATGCCGATCCAACCCATCTCAGGCCGCCCGCGCGCCAGCCATGAGCAATCGCGCCTCATAGCGTCTCAACGTGCGCCGGGCCGCCGGGCTATATCCACGCCCCGTCTCGCGGCACAGTTCGGGAAAGATTGCGCAGATCTCGTCTACGATCTCGGCCTCGAAGCTGGAGGCGGTCTGCGGACCGGGCAGGAAGCTTTCGGTTTGCAGGCCTTCGGAATAGACCACCTGATGGCGGTCAAACAGGATATGCACGTATTCTACCTCGCCGCCCTCAACGCGCCGCACAGTGCAATCGTTGACCAGATCGCGCGCGGCCACTAACACCTCACCCTCGCCAAACAGAAGCTCGGCCAGCGAGTCGCGGATTAGCACACGGTGCAGCGGCGACAGCGCCAGCGCGCCATGCGTGCCAAAGGTGTTTGCCGCGATGTGGATCGGGGCAAAGTCGCCGGTCGCCGCAATGCGCCGCTGCCCGATCCAGCGCAGCGGTTGGGCGCCATCGTCGCGTGTCATCACCAGATCGCCCGGCTCCAGCGTTTCCACCGGTCGGCGGCCGGTCGGCGTGCGGATCATGGTGCCCGCGACAAAGCAGGGCACGCTGTCGACCAGAACAAAGCCGGTGTCGCTGACGCCACTGGCATTCTCGATCGCATAGGTAAAGTTGAACTCTTCGGTGTCGCCATCGCCGGTCAGGCCCAGCGTGCCATCTGCGTTCAGCATGACCGTCTGGCCGCTGTTCAGCGTAACGGTATCGCCAACACTGACCGCCTGCCCGTTGATATGGGTGATCGTCAGGCTGCCGGGCGAGGCGTTGGTATCGTTGGCAAGCACGTCGAGGTTTTTGGTGCCGAACGGGTCAAGCTTGGTTGTGTCGTCAATCGCCAGCACGGACCCCTGAATGCTGCCGCCAGCGATGATCAGCGTGCTGTCGTAGTTGGAATCGCTCACGTCCGCGATGCCGATGCGGATCGAGTTCAGCTGGCCCGCGTTTACCGGGATTTTCATCGTCAGGTTGACGGTAAAACCATCCATCTCGGTATTGTATTGATCGCCCGTGTTGTCGATGAAGAGGTTGCCGTTGGCCCCCGAGTTCAGGTTGTTCGGGTCGATATCGCCGTCGCCGACGCTTAGCTGCACCTGTTGGCCGTTGATCCACACACCGACAAAGTCCTGAAACGCACCGGCGGCGTATTCGGGGTATTCCTCGGACGAAAAGACGAACTGCATCGTCAGCATGTCACCCGTCGGCGTGAAATCGACGTCGATATAGGACGCGTCGTAGGTGTTCGTGCCAGCGGCGGCGTTGAAATCTGGGTTGTTGTTCTGGCCGCTTGAATTGGTCGTGCGGTTGGACTCTTCGTTCGACTGAAAAATATTTGTATTGGTGAACCCGCGTAGATCGCCGGTCGAGAACATGACGCCGCTATCGCCGGGCAGCACGCCAGGCGAAATTAAGTCGCCGTTGCTGTAAATGCCCGAACTGTCACGATCCCCGGAATAGGACGCGCTCTGCACCGTCGCGCCCGATCCGAACATCTCTTGCGCCATCTGCATGGCGGATGCGAATCTGTCGATCGGTAGCTCTACGCCTGCAACCATGTCCTGCCCGTTCCCCTTTGAGCGAGGTCAGCACACATGGACCGGCGCTGCGGAAAAATGATCCCGCTGCCGCATATGAATCGCAAATTGGCGATCCGCTCGATCAGGGCCTTTTGCGGCCCTTTGCCTGTGCCCTGCCTCGGGTCTATTTTTTTATTACTTCCTAAATACCAGCGTTTCAGCGCGTTGCTAACTTTTTTTGCCGCTCGCGCGCATTATTTGCAAAGGCGTGGCATCCGCGCTAGCCATCAAGAGTCACCGTTCATTATTGCCGAGGGACCATGCCGCACTCACCCGTTGATCCCGCCGACCTTACCGCCGCGCTTATCCGCTGCCCGTCCGTTACCCCAGAAGAGGCCGGCGCGCTGGTGTTGCTGGAGGGGTTGCTAAGTGGCGCGGGTTTTGAGTGTTGGCGCGTCGATCGGGCCGGAATTTCCAATCTGTACGCACGTTGGGGCGCCAAGGGGGCTGCGCGCAGCTTTGGCTTTAACGGGCATACCGATGTCGTGCCGCTGGGTGACGAGGCGGCGTGGAGCGTTGCGCCTTTTGGCGCTGAAGTGCGGGACGGCATGATGTGGGGACGGGGCGCGACGGACATGAAGTCCGGCGTTGCCGCCTTTGCCGCCGCAGCCGTGGATTTCGTGCAACAGACACCGCCCGAGGGGGCCGTCATTCTGGCCATCACCGGCGATGAAGAGGGCGACGCGCTGGATGGCACCGTCGCCTTGCTCGACTGGATGCAGGCCAATGGCGAGGCGATGAGCGTCTGCCTCGTGGGCGAGCCGACATGCCCGGACGAGATGGGCGAGATGATCAAGATCGGGCGGCGCGGCTCACTGAACGCATGGTTGACCATCACCGGTGTGCAGGGCCACTCGGCCTATCCGCACCGCGCGGTCAATCCGCTGCCTGCCATGGCGCGGCTGGTGGATCGGCTCAGCTCGCATACGCTGGATGAGGGGACCGATCATTTCGACCCATCCACGTTGGCAGTCGTGACCATCGACACTGACAATCCTGCAACCAACGTTATCCCCGCCAACTGCCGCGCAACTGTCAACATTCGCTATAATGACGCTCATACCGGCGATAGCCTGACCGCGTGGCTGCAAGAACAGATAGATGTCATATGCAGCGAAATGAGCGTGACCGGCACGCTTACGGTCAAAAATTCGGGCGAAAGCTTTGTCACGCCGCCGGGCGCATTCTCGGACATGGTCGTGCGCGCCGTTGAGGCCGAAACCGGGCTCACGCCTGTGCTCAGCACGTCAGGTGGCACGTCCGATGCGCGATTTGTCAAGGATCACTGTCCGGTGGTGGAATGCGGCCTTGTGGGCAAGACCATGCATCAGGTGGACGAGCGAGTAAGCGTCGATCATATCCACCAGCTCAAGGCGATCTACAGCCGCATCCTGCACGACTACTTCGCCTGATCCATGCGCCCGACGCTGGTCATCATGCTGAAAGAGCCGCGCCCGGGCCGCGTGAAAACCCGGCTGGGCAGGGATATCGGCATGGTCCCGGCCGCGTGGTGGTTCCGCCACCAAACCGCGCGTCTGCTGCGCGAGGTTCAGGATCCGCGCTGGCGCGTGGTGCTGGCGGTCGCACCGGACCGCGAGGGGCTGCGCAGCCGCGTCTGGCCCGCGCATCTGGCACGGATCGCGCAGGGGCGTGGCACCCTTGGGGACCGCATGGCGCGTATCATGCGCAGCCTGCCGCCTACCCTTGCACCGGGGCCGGTCTGCATCATCGGCGGCGATATCCCCGGCGTGCGCCGCGCCCATGTCGCCCGCGCCTTCAAGGCGCTGGGTGCGCACGACGCTGCCTTTGGTCCCGCGCCCGATGGTGGTTATTGGCTGATCGGGCTCAAACGGATCCGCGCCACTCCGGCGGGGTTTTTGCAAAACGTCCATTGGTCCAGCGCCGATGCGCTGACAGACAGCATGGCAAGCCTGCCGGGTATGCGCATCGCGCTGGTCGATACGCTCAGCGACGTCGACACCGCCGCCGATCTGCCCACTGATCTGCACGCGATGCGATAGCGGTTTCCGCCGCCAAGCCTGCATGATACGCAACGCGTCATGAATCAGATGCCCACCAAAGCCGAGATCCTCCAATGGATCACCGAAAACCCCACTCTCGCCGCCAAGCGCGACATCGCCAAGGCGTTCGGCATCAAGGGGGCCGCACGGATTGACCTCAAGCGTATCCTCAAGGAACTTGAGGCCGAGGGCCATCTGGAAAAGCGCAAGAAAACCTACCGCGACCCGGACCGCCTGCCACCCGTCAGCGTGCTGCAAGTCATGGGCGCGACCCCCGACGGCGATCAATTGGCAAAGCCCTTGGAGTGGCACGGCGACGGCGCCGAGCCGGTCGTTCTGCTGATCCCCCGCGCGTCCGATCCCGCGCTGGGCGAGGGCGAGCGTATCCTTGCCAAGTTGCAAGCGGTCACCGGCGAGGCGCATCATTACGAGGCGCGGCTGATCCGGCGCATCGGCACCAACCCGTCCAAGGTGCTGGGCATCTACCGTAAGGGCACCGAAGGGGGCCGCATCCTGCCCATCGACAAGGGGCAGGGCACCGAATGGCAGGTCGAGGCCAGCGCCACGGGCGGCGCGCAGGACGGCGAACTGGTCGAGGCCGAGCAATCGGGGCCGAAGGGCCGCATGGGCTTGCCCCGCGCGCGCATCATCAACCGTCTGGGTGATCCATCGGCGCCGCGTGCGGTGTCGCTGATTGCCATTCACCAGCACGGCATCCCCGATGACTTCCCGGACGAGGTGATCGCCGAGGCCGACGCAATGAAGCCTGCCGGCCTAAAGGGCCGCGAGGATCTGCGCGATCTGCCGCTGGTCACGATCGACCCTGCCGACGCGCGCGACCATGACGACGCCTGCTATGCGCACAGCGATGACGATCCGAAAAACCCGGGCGGTCATGTCATCTGGGTCGCCATTGCGGATGTCGCCCATTACGTCACGCCCGGTTCGGCGTTGGACGGCGAGGCGCGCAAACGTGGCAATTCCAGCTATTTCCCCGACCGCGTCGTGCCGATGCTGCCGGACCGTTTGTCGGGCGATCTATGCTCGCTGCACGAAGGCGTGCCGCGTGCCTGTCTTGCCGTTCGGATGCGCGTCAACGAGTTCGGCGAAAAGATCGGGCAGACGTTTCATCGCGGCATCATGCGCTCGGGCGCGTCATTGAATTACCAAGAGGTGCAGGCGGCCATGGACGGCACGCCCAATGATAAATGCGCGCCGCTGATGGAGGAGGTGATCAAACCCCTCTACGCCGCCTACGAGACGTTGAAAATCGCGCGCAAGAACCGCCAGCCACTGGATCTGGACCTGCCCGAGCGCAAAGTTGCGCTTAGCGATGAGGGCAAGGTGCTGAGTGTCAATTTCACCGACCGGCTGGATGCGCACAAGCTGATCGAGGAATTCATGGTGCTGGCGAACGTTGCCGCCGCCGAAACGCTGGCGGCCAAAAAATCCCCGCTGCTCTACCGCGTCCACGAAGAGCCGCCCGAGGAAAAGCTGGATACATTGCGCGAGGTGGCCGAGGCGGCGGGTTTGGTGCTGGCCAAGGGGCAGGTGCTGAAAACGTCGCATATCAACGCGCTGCTGCACGGCGCGGCTGGCACTGATCACGCCGAACAGATCAACATGAGCACCCTGCGCGCCATGACGCAGGCCTATTATTCGCCTTCGAACTTCAGCCATTTCGGCCTCGCGCTGATGGCCTATGCGCATTTCACCTCGCCCATCCGACGCTATGCCGATCTGGTCGTACATCGCGCACTGATCTCGGCGCATGGCTGGGGTGATGATGGCCTCGGCCCCGGCGACGAGGATCGCCTAGAGGCGACGGCGCAGCATATTTCCGAGACCGAGCGCCGCTCCATGATGGCCGAGCGGGACACGAACGACCGCTATCTAGCGGCGTTCCTATCCGAACGCGTCGGCGAGGAATTTACCGGGCGCATCAGCGGCATCGCCAAGTTCGGCGCGTTTGTCCGGCTGGACGAAACGGGGGCCGATGGCCTCATCCCGATGCGGAATCTGGGGCATGAGTATTTCCATTTCGACGCGGATTCAGCCACGCTGATGGGGTCGGAATCAGGCCGTATCATCACACTGGGGCAGCGCGTGACGGTGAAGCTGGCAGAAGCCGCACCGGTCACGGGCGGCATAGCGCTGGAACTGATCAGCGTTGAGGGCAAGACCATGCCACAGGGCCGGGGCCGCGCCCGTGGTCAGCCACCCAAGCGCAAGCTGGGCTCGGCGAAAAAGAAGGCTGCCAAGACCAAGAAAAAGGTCGAGCGGACACGCCGCGACTAGGTCTGATACCAGAGTCAGGCCGGCCCGGTCACGCGGTTGACATGGCCCATCTTGCGGCCCGGTTTGACCTCGGCCTTGCCGTATATATGCAGTGCGCAGGCACCGTCGCGCGCCAGATCGGGCACACGGTCCATGTCGTCGCCAATGAGGTTTTCCATCACCACGTTCGAGTGCCGCTTGCCATCGCCCAGCGGCCATCCGGCGACGGCGCGGATGTGTTGCTCAAACTGATCGACGGTGCAGCCATTCTGTGTCCAGTGGCCGGAATTATGCACGCGCGGGGCGATCTCATTTACGATCAGGCCCTCGTCGGTGACGAACAACTCGACACCCATCACGCCGACGTAATCCAGCTTGTTCAGTATCTTGGCCGCCAGTAAGACGGCATCGCTGCGCTGTGCGGCGCTGAGGCGGGCCGGGATGGTCGTGGTGCGCAGGATGCCGTCCTTATGCACGTTCTCGCCGGGATCAAAGGCCGACACATCGCCGGCGGCATTGCGGGCGGCTATCACGGACACCTCATGGCTGAAATCGACAAAGCCTTCGTAGATCGCCGGAGCCTCGTTCATATCGCTCAACGCGCCTTCGGCCTCGTTTGGGTCCGTTATGCGCACCTGCCCCTTGCCGTCATAGCCAAAGCGGCGGGTTTTCAGGATTGCGGGCAGGCCGATTTCATTCATCGCTTGCGTGATGTCGACGCCGTCATCGACTGCGGCGAAAGGGGCGGTTTGCAGGCCCAGATCGTTCAGGAACGCCTTTTCCACCAGCCGGTCCTGACTGACGCGCAGTGCCGTACGGTCCGGATGGAGCGGGCGCAGTTTTTCGAGGATTTCCAGCGTCGAGGTCGGGATGTTCTCGAACTCGAATGTGATGACGTCGCAGGCATCTGCAAAGGTATGCAACGCATCTTCGTCGTCGTATGGCGCGGCAATGTGGCGATCCGCGACATGGGACGCGGGGCAGTCTGTGCCCGGCTCGAAAATGCAGGTTTTGAAGCCGAGGCGCGAGGCCGCGACTGATAGCATCCGGCCCAGTTGGCCGCCGCCGAGAATGCCGATGGTGGCACCGGTTTTAAGCGGCTCAGTCATTTGTCGGCTCCTCGGGGATTGAGGCGGACAGGGCCGCACGCCAGTCATCCAGACGCCCAGCCAGCGCCGCATCCCCATTGGCCAGGATCGCGGCGGCCATGAGGCCCGCATTGGCCGCACCAGCTGCGCCGATGGCCATGGTGGCGACCGGATAGCCTTTGGGCATCTGGACGATGGAATAGAGGCTGTCGAGGCCCGAAAGCGCCTTGGTCTGCACCGGCACGCCGATCACCGGCACGCGGGTCTTGGACGCCATCATGCCGGGTAGGTGCGCCGCACCGCCAGCGCCCGCAATGATCACCTTGAGGCCGCGCCCCGCCGCCTCGGTGCCATAAGACCACAGGCGATCCGGCGTGCGATGGGCCGAGACGATGCGCGTCTCGTAAGGCACGTTCAGCGCGTCCAGAATGTCTGCGGCTTCCTTCATCGTGGGCCAGTCCGACTGGCTGCCCATGATGATCCCGACCTCGATTTGCGGCATTGCGCGCCCCTCATTGTTTCAGGCGCGAACCATAGGCGCGCGCGCGCAGGGCGTCCACCACTCAGGCGGGGTAAATGCGCGCCTCAGGCGATGATGTCGGGCAGAAGCCGGTCTTCGATGTAGGCGATACGATCCTTGAGGCGCAGCTTTTGCTGCTTGAGCCGTTTGATGGTCAGCGGATCGCGCACGGTCCGCTCTTCCAGCGCCTCGATCGCCAGGTCCAGATCGCGATGCTCGCGGCGGAACTGTTCCAGCTCGACGCGCAGCACGTCGTCGGATTTCATCGCGAGTTCGCTATAGGCGTTCATGTGGGACTCTTTCCTGCCGCTGGACGGCTCGTATAGGATACGCCGGATTTGAGTATTGGCATAGCCCTTGCACCGCTGCTGGGGAAGACCCATATTCTGTTCAAGGCATCGTTGCCGCTAATGGGGCGGTGCCAATCTGACCAGTCGCTTGACGCAAGGACGTGGCACATGACGAAAATGACGCTGGGGGCGCACCCCTATATGCTGGGCTTTGACCAGCTGGAAAGGCTGCTGGAGCGCAGCGCGAAATCCGGTAACGAGGGCTATCCGCCTTTCAATATTGAGCAGACTTCAGACAACTCCTATCGCATTACGCTGGCCGTTGCAGGCTTTGGCGAGGGCGATTTGTCGGTCACGGTTGAGGATCGCCAACTGGTGATCCGGGGCCGCCAAGGTGCCGATATGGGCGAGCGGGTGTTCCTGCATCGCGGCATTGCGGCGCGGCAGTTTCAGCGCAGCTTTGTTTTGGCTGATGCGGTCGAGGTGGGCGCGGCGATCATGGAGAACGGGCTGCTGCATATCGACTTGACCCGCGCACCTGCCGAAACAGTTGTACAGACGATCCAGATAAACAAACGTGGCAAATAGCCGTCTTAAGGAGGCATGAGACATGGATACCGAATTCGAATTCCCGCACGAGGCTGGCCAACGCATCGCCTATGTCCGCTCAGTCGCGGTTGAGGATCTGCCCGAGGACGTGCAGAGCCAAGTGGGCGATCTGACGACACTTTATGCCGTCCACAGCGAAGAAGGCGAGCGTTTGGCGCTGGTTAGTAATCGCAAGATGGCCTTCGTTCTGGCGCGCCAGCACGATCTGGAGCCTGTAACGGTGCATTGATCCCGGCGAGGTGGTTCTGCCTGTGGCAGGCAGAGCATGAGTATTTGCGGAACGATGAAATATTGGGGCGCGCATGGGCTGGTTGCCGGTGCGCGCCCCGTCGCGTAAAGGGGGCGTGTTTCAAGGAGTGCGATCCATGTCCCAGCCTGCGCCCAAGGTGGCGGTTCTGCCCCATGACATGAAGCTGGGCGTGCGCCCCGGCGCGATCCCGCTCGACCGGCTGATCTGGCCGCTGGGCACGCCTGAGGGGATTGAGGGGCGCACGCTGGCCGATCTGGAGCCGCGCGATCATCTGATCGTTTTCCCGCGCAAGTCGCTGCATTGGCGGCCCGGTTTCGGCATTCGCGCGCGCGTTTCGATCATGGTGCTGGAACCAGAGGCGATCCATGGTGGCCAACTCAGGTCGCTGCGCCGCTCGCATGGTAGGTTCTACAAAGTGCTAAGCCATAACGCCGCGTTGCTGAGCGATATACCAAACGGTGCGTTTTTTCCCTTCGGCAGCACGTGGGTTCCCGGGTGGCGCGATCTGGATTGCACCAAGACGCGGATGATGTCGCTGATCGCGTCCGACAAACGCTCGCAAGAGGGGCACCGCCTGCGCCATTCAATCGCCGATTGGGCGCACAAGGCGCAGATGGATCTGGACGTAATGGGGCGCGGCTATAAGCCGTTCGCCGCCAAGGCGGACGGGCTGGCCTCTTACCGCTATTCCGTGGTGATCGAGAATGTGCGCGAGACGAATTACTTTACCGAAAAGCTGGTCGACGCCATTCTATGCGCAACTGTGCCGATCTATTGGGGTTGCCCGAATATCGGCGATTTCTTTGATACGTCGGGCATGATCATATGCAAGAGCGAGGAAGAGCTGCGCGCGGCGATGCAAGGAGCCTCGGCAGAGGATTACGAGGCGCGCGCGCCCGCGCTGTTGGCGATGCAGGATACGGCCGCAGATTTTGGCGATCTTTACGCCCGCGCGGCGCGGACGGTTCTGCAGACGCAATAAGGGCCGCGGCATGATGCGCGGCCCTGTGTCAATTTAGCCTGCGATCAGCCCCATCTGTTCCAGTTTCAGCACGACCTGATGGGCGCAGTTGTCGACGTCGACGTTTTCGGTCTCGACGCGTAGTTCGGGGGTTTCGGGAATGTCGTAGGGGTCCGAGATGCCGGTGAACTCCTTGATCTTGCCCGCGCGCGCCAGTTTGTAGAGGCCCTTGCGGTCGCGGCGCTCGCATTCCTCGATGCTGGTGGCGACGTGGACCTCAATGAACGCGCCGAACTCTTCGACGTCCTCGCGCACCGCGCGCCGCGTGGTGGCATAGGGCGCGATCGGGGCGCAGATGGCGATGCCGCCGTTCTTGGTGATTTCACTGGCGACATAGCCGATGCGGCGAATGTTCAGATCGCGGTGCTCCTTGCTGAATCCCAGCTCGGAGGAGAGATTCTTGCGCACGATATCGCCGTCCAGCAGCGTCACGGGGCGCCCGCCCATTTCCATCAGCTTGACCATCAGCGCGTTGGCGATGGTGGATTTGCCCGACCCGGAATAGCCGGTGAAAAACACGGTGAATCCCTGATTGGCCCGTGGCGGGCGGGTGCGGCGCAGCTCCTTGACCACTTCGGGAAAGCTGAACCATTCCGGGATCTCGAGGCCCTCTTGCAGACGGCGGCGCAGCTCGGTCCCGGAGATGTTCAGGATCGTGACGTCGTCCTTGTCCTCGATCTCGTCCATCGGCTCGTATTGGGCGCGCTCCTGCACATAGACCATGTGTTTGAAGTCCAGCATTTCGACGCCGATCTCGTCCTGATACTTGCGGAACAGGTCCTGCGCATCGTAGGGGCCGTAGAAATCCTCGCCGGCCGAATTCTTGCCGGGGCCGGCGTGATCGCGCCCGACGATGAAATGCGTGCAGCCGTGATTGGCCCGGATCAGCCCGTGCCAGACCGCCTCGCGCGGGCCGCCCATGCGCATGGCCAGGTTGAGCAGGCTCATCGTGGTGGTCGAACTTGGGTATTTGTCCAGCACCGCCTCGTAGCAGCGCACGCGGGTAAAGTGATCGACATCGCCCGGCTTTGTCATGCCGACGACAGGGTGGATCAGCAGGTTGGCCTGCGCCTCCTTGGCGGCGCGGAACGTCAGTTCCTGATGCGCGCGGTGCAGCGGGTTGCGCGTCTGAAAGGCCACGATCTTGCGCCAGCCCAGCTTGCGAAAGTAGGCGCGCAGTTCGTTCGGGGTGTCGCGGCGACCGCGGAAATCATAATGCACCGGCTGCTGGATGCCGGTGACGGGACCGCCGAGATAGACCGCGCCGGCGGTGTTATGCAGGTAGTTGACGGCCGGATGGGCGCTGTCATCGGCGCCAAAGACCTTGGCCGCCTCGTTGGATTTGTCCGGGCTCCAGCGGTCGGTGACGGTCATGGTGGCGAGGATCACGCCCTCCTGATCGCGCAGGGCGATATCCTGCCCCAGTTCCAGCGCGTCGGCGAATGTGTCGCCCACGTCCAGCGTGATCGGCATCGGCCAGAGCGCGCCGCTGCTCAGGCGCATCTCCTCGACGACGCCATCGTAATCCGCCTCGCTCATGAACCCCTTGAGCGGGTTGAAGCCGCCATTCATCAGCAGCTCCAGATCGCAGATCTGGCGTGGCGTCAGATCATGGCTGACCAGATCGGCCGCCTCGACCTTCAGCTTCTGAGCCGACTCGTGGCTGACATAAAGTTCCGGGATCGGCGTGAGGTTCGTGAGAGGGAGCATGAAATCACTTTCGGGGTTGCGGGGCGGATTGTCGTCGGGGGGGGGTCTACATGACGGACCCATCGCGCGCGCAATAGCGTGCGCAAAGGGCGATTGTCCAGTGACCTCCACGTATATCGCGACGAAAAGGCCTGTTTTCCGCCATGTGGCGTGCAAAGGAGGCCGCCGCGCGGTGCTTGGCCGCGGGGCGCCTACGCATCGGACGGGTTGCGGTGGGCACCGATGCCCGGAGTGATGCGGACGATTTTACATCAATCCTACGCTTATCCCAGAAAGCCCCAGCCGTCGGGGTGAAAGCCATGGGGCAAGGCCAGCGTTGTCGCCGTTTCTTCGCCCAGCCAAATGGCCATTGCGGTCACAGGCTGATCTGGCAGACAGGTCGCCAGATAGAGCGAGCCATCCTCGTCCTCGACCCGCGCGCAGTCAAAGCCTGCCTCGCTCAGCGCAGCCTCGGCAGCGTCCCAGTCGGCGGCAGCGCCCGCGATAAACGCATAGTCGATATCGGCCACGTCCGGCAGGTCCACGCCCTCGGCGATTTCGGCGAAGGTGGCGTAGGTCGCGGCCCGCTGGGCGGCAAAATCATGCGCCATAAGCGGGGGCCGCATTCACGGCATCCTCATTCTCGGCCATGCCATGCTCGGCCAGCCAACGCTCGGCCTCGAGCGCGGCCATGCAGCCCATTCCGGCGCTGGTGACGGCTTGGCGATACTTGTAATCGGTCAGATCGCCAGCGGCAAAAACGCCGGGAATCGACGTCTCGGTACTGTCTGGTTTGGTCACGACATAGCCGCCCATATGGGTTTCCAGCACGTCCTTGACCAGCTCGTTCGCGGGGGCATGGCCGATGGCGATGAACACGCCCTTGGCAGGGATATCGGTGATCTCGCCGGTCTTGGTATGCTTGACCTTGACGCCTTCGACACCCAGCGGGTTGTCGGTGCCATAGACCTCGTCCAGTTCGTGGAACCAGAGGGGGTGGATCTTGGGGTTCTTTTCCAGCCGGTCGATCAGAATTCGCTCGGCGCGCAGCTCATCCCGGCGGTGGACCAGCGTGACCTTGGAGGCGAAATTGGTCAGGAACAGCGCCTCTTCGACCGCTGTGTTGCCGCCGCCGACGACGACGATCTCCTGCCCGCGATAGAAAAATCCGTCGCAGGTGGCGCAGGCCGAAACGCCGAAGCCTTTGAACTTTTCCTCGCTGGGCAGGCCCAGCCATTTGGCGCGCGCGCCTGTGCACAGGATGATGGCATCGGCTACGTATTCGGTGCCGCTATCGGATTGGCAGACATAGGGACGCTTGGAAAAATCAATGCTGCTGATGATGTCGCCGATGACTTCGCAGCCCATCGCCTTGGCGTGGGACTCCATGCGCAGCATTAGGTCGGGGCCCTGCACCTCGGTGTCGCCGGGCCAGTTCTCGACCTCGGTTGTGGTGGTCAGCTGGCCGCCAGGCTCAATTCCCTGCACCAGCACCGGCTCCAGCATGGCGCGGCTGGCATAGACGGCGGCGGTATATCCCGCCGGGCCTGAGCCGATGATCAGAACCTTGGTCTTTTTCGTGCTGGCCATGTGCGTCGCCTTTCGTTGTGCTGAAATCTGCGCCTGATATAGACGCGGCAGGAGGGCGGCGAAACCCCCTGGCAAAGCGGGGTTGCATTTGCGTGGCTTGCCAAGTTATTGCGCAATGATCTTGCGTTGCGGCGAAAGATTGTTGCGCTGCACGGCGCGGCTAGTATAACAATCGCGAAATTTCCCCATGAGCAGAGGTATTATGGCCACGACCCGTCTGGACCCAATCGACCGCAAGATCCTGGCCGAGCTTCAGGCCGATGGCCGTATGACCAACGTCGAACTGGCCAAGCGCGTCGGCATCTCGGCGCCGCCCTGCCTGCGCCGCGTGCGCACGCTGGAGGAGGCCGGATTTATTCGTGGCTATCATGCCGACGTTGACGCGCGCGAGCTGGGCTTTGAGGTGCAGGTGTTCGCCAATGTCGGACTGCAAAGCCAGGCCGAGGCAGATCTGAGCGCGTTCGAGGCGCGCTGCGCCGAATGGCCGCTGGTGCGCGAGTGCCATATGCTGAACGGCGAGGTCGATTTTATCCTGAAATGCGTGGCACCGGACCTCAGCACATTCCAGCGCTTCCTGACCGAAGAACTGACAGCCGCCAGCAACGTGGCCAGCGTCAAGACGGCTCTGGTCATTCGCAGGTCCAAGGATCAGCCCGGCGTGCCCTTCGATGTGCTGGAAGCGCGGCTGGCGCGCGACACCTGAGGCGCGATATATGAGTCACGATACCTAAGACGGAATCCGCTCAGGAGACTGCCCGTCCGTCTCTTGCAAGTGGCGCGCGCGGATGCGCGAGGCTGCCGAAATCGGCAGGGCGCATGATATGCGGAAACATCTCGATGAATTGCCAAAGATGTTGATAGTTCAGGTTGTTTTCAAAGCCGGGGCCGGGGTGATACGTCTCGAACGCGAGGCCTGCGGCGGTGATCGTCGCATGGCGGCGCAGCGCGAGGTGATAGAGATGCACAGTGCCCGGCGGGCTGAGCGCGATAACATGCGTGCCGTCGATCATGTCATGGACTGGTCGCAATACCTGATCCGAGTGGGCCCCGCCGGGCTGGGTTGCGCTGCGCTGCGCAATGCGCGCGCCGGGACCGGTCATCACATCGGTCAGCGGTCTGCCCATACCCAGCGCGCCCGTCATGATGCGAGTCAGCCGCGCGGTGCCGGATGAGGGGTTAGGCATGTTTTCGCATTGGCGCATCGCCATGCTGCCGATCCACAGCACCGGCGATGGGCCACACTCGTTCGTCGCGACCTTCATACCGGGTGTCAGATCTTCGATCGCGACGGGTCCGTCTGTGGTGCTGATCAGCGTGCCGCGCGCAAAGGCGCTGAATGCTGCGTCAAAAATGGGATGGACCGGGATCGTGTGGCGAACCTCGGCAATGCTGCCATCGTTGCGCAGATGTGCTACATTGCAGACCCTCGTGTCTGCGCCCGCATCGCCCCGCTGGCGCGCCTGCGCCGCGCTGCTGGCGTTGGCGCGCAGAGCGGTGGCGAGGCCGAGAGCGGACGGGGTATAGACCATGTTTTGGCTTTCTCGCTTAATCCTATGGGGCGCGGCCTTGGGCGGTGCGGCTGAAATCAGGAGGTGTGCAACATGCGCTGGCACGGCTGAACAAGGCTGCTGCGCGCGGCGATCCCCTTGCGCTGACCGCGCTGAAAGGGCGACTGCGGCATGTCGCCAGCGGCGGTCTTGAGGGCGGATGTCATCCAGCGTTTCTGCGGTTTGCTCTGGCTGCTCATGTGATGTCTCCCTGACATGCCCGCATGACGGGTCCGTTTGTGTTTATGAGCGACCAACCTGACAGTGATTTGCGGCCATGTTTGGGCCAGTGCATGACATTTGCGGCCAAGCCCGGGAAAATTCGTGAACTTCTGATGACCCACTTCAAGGGGCGATTCTTAACTAAAAATTAGCGATCTGCGGAGGGTGGCGTCGATCTGGCGCTACGATCTGCGCGCCAATCTGGGCAAAGCTGTGGCGCGTGCGCCTTTGGCCTATCCTATGCGCGCACCGCTTTAGAGGCGGATGGTGGCGATCAGACGACCGTAATCGACCTCGCCCCGGTGCGTTGTGCGCCGGTACGAGTAAAAGCGGTCCGGGTCGCCATAGGTGCAATGGCCTGTCCATTCGGCGTGCCCGACTCCTGCGCGGTGCAGACACTCCAGCCCGAAGGCAGGCAGGTCGAACTGCATCCGCCCCTCGGCGCCGGGCGCAAAGAAACGCGCATGGTCAGCATCCTTGGCAACGAAGGCGCTCATGAAGTCGGCGCTGACCTCATAGGCGGTCTGACTGATCGAGGGGCCGATCACGGCCGAAATATCATTGCGCGCTGCGCCAAGGGTCACCATTGCGTCGACCGTCGCCTCCAGCACGCCGTCCAGTGCGCCACGCCATCCGGCATGAGCCGCGCCGACGATGCCCGCCCGCGCATCCGCGAACAGGACAGGTTGGCAATCGGCGGTCAGGATCGCCAGCGCGATACCGGGCGTCGCTGTCACCATCGCATCGGCGCGGGGCCGTTCGGTCAAGGGGGCCTCCAGCGTCACGACGCTGGCCGAGTGGACCTGATGCACGCTTTGCAGGTGATCTGGCGCGACATCCATCGCATCCGCCACACGGGCGCGGTTTATGGCGACGGCTTCCCGCTGGTCGGTCGACCCCTGACCGCAATTCAGCCCGGTGAATACACCCGAAGACGCGCCACCGCGGCGCGTAAAGAACCCGTGGCGCAGGGGGGCAAGGCTGTCTGCGGTCAGGATTTCGAGGGTCATGGCGCTGATTTCATCCCAACAATCCGGGTGGCGGTGCGGCACCCTCGGGGTAAAGGCCCATCACCTTGAATAGCGTCCCCATTTCCGACGGGTGGGTCAAGCGACGATGTGCCGCGAGATGGGCCTGCTGCGCCCCCCCGGTGAGCGCATCGGCCAATTTCTGCGCACGCTGCGCGATGCCCAAACGCTCTAGAAACACGCCCTGAGCTGTCAGGCGGGTGTGGCGCGCCGGGGCAGCGGCCAGTGCCAGCGCCTCGAAATCGACATGGGCCGTCAGATCAGCGCCACCGGGGTCAGCGAATGGATCGGCGGTTGCATGCGCGCGCAGTGCCTGAAACGTATCACCCAGCGCGCGCCAGTCGCCGTAATCCACGATCAGCGCCGCGCCACCCCGCGTCGCGATCTGCGTGCCAACATGGGCGGCGATGCGTGTCGCCGCCGGGCTGAATTCGACGATATCTCCCTCAGCCGTGTCGTCCAGGCGCTGCGCCAGCATGGGCAGCGGGGTCGGCGCGCTAAGCGCGGGGATCAGGCGATCGCCATCGCGCGTGACCATCCGCTCGCGCCAGCTATCGCCGCTGCGCTGAGCCTGCCGGATGGGCAGCGCGTCAAAGAACTCATTGGCGACCAGAAACAGCGGCAGGTCGGGTAGATCTTCAGTCGCGCTGTGCCATTGAGGCGCATGGCCTTTCAGCGTTTTCGCCTGCACCTGCCGCAGCGTTGGCGACGTTTCGACCAGATGCAGCTGCATCGCTGCGTGAAATCCTGGCACGCCGCGTGTCGCGCGCAGGATGTCGGCCATCAGCGTGCCGCGCCCCGGTCCCAGTTCGGCCAGCGCAAATGGCGCAGGTGCGCCCTGATCCAGCCATGCCTGAGCCAGCGACAGACCCAAAAGCTCGCCGAACATCTGACTGATTTCGGGCGCGGTAGTAAAATCGCCCGCGGCACCAAATGGATCGCGCGTGGCGTAATAGCCGTGCTTGGGATGCATCAGGCTGAGCGCCATGTAATCGGCCAGCGTCATTGGTCCATCCGCATCGATCTGCGCGAGTATCAGGCGCGCAAGCGGGGTCATCGCGCCTTGGGGATAATCAACAGCAAGAGGATCCCGAAGCCGATCATCGGCAGTGACAGAAGCTGCCCCATGCTAAGGCCATAGCCGCCGCCCAGCTCCAGCGCATGGCCCAGCGGGTTGCCCAGTGTCATGAACTGCGCATCGGCCTGACGCGCAAATTCCACGATGAACCGCGCGAGGCCATAACCGATAAAGAAGCATCCCGAAATCCAGCCGGGCCGTTTCAGTGCGCCGCGCCGGTAGGCCAGCCAGAGCAGGACCGCGCCCAGCACCAGCCCCTCTAGCAGCGCCTCGTATAGCTGCGAGGGATGGCGTGCACAAAGGCCAATCACGTCGGGGCAATCCTGCGCGGCTGCCCCTGGAAAGATCACGCCCCAAGGCAGATCGGTGGGCCTGCCCCACAGCTCGGCGTTGATGAAATTGGCGAGACGTCCCAGCAACAGCCCGACAGGCGCGGCCATGCTGAGAAGATCTCCGACCGACAACATCCGCAAACCATGGCGGAGCGAATAAAGGACACAGGCGATCAGAACGCCCAGCATCCCGCCATGGAACGACATGCCGCCTTGCCAAACCTTCAGGATCTGCGCCGGGTGCGCCAGATAATGTCCCGGCTGATAGAACAGCACAAAACCCAGCCGCCCGCCCAGAATGATGCCAAGAATCGCCCAGAACAGCAGGTCCTCGACCTGCTTGGCCGTCATCGCGGGCGTGCCGTCCTGCCACAGGCGGGGCCGGCGCACAGCGCCCAGCACGATCCGCCAGCCAACGATAATGCCTGCGATATAGGCCAGCGCATACCAGCGCAGCGCGAACTCCATCCCAAAGATCGGGATCGTGAACAACTCGGGCGAGATGTCGGGAAAGGGAATGACAGCTATCATGGCGCAGACATGGCCGCGCATGAGGGGGGAAGTCAACGGGGGGCACGCATCTTGTGATCAGGCTGCGCCCGCACCATATTGTGTGCGATACGCGGCCATGCCGCATAGTTAATGAACCGTGGCCATGCCGCGATGCAATAGGAGTGTAATATGCAGACCCGCAACAAGGTGATGGACGACATCTCGCAACTGATGACCAACGCGATGGGCGTGGCCCAAGGCGCGCGCCAAGAGGCCGAGACAGCAATGTCGTCGATGATCGACCGCTGGCTGGCCGACCGCGATTTCGTCACGCGTGAGGAATTCGATGCCGTGCGCGCCATGGCCCAGAAGGCCCGCGAAGAGAACGAGGCGCTTAAGGCGCGGCTTGACGCGCTGGAAACTGGCGCAGCGGACCGCCGCTAAGCTCCGCGCGCAGGGACGCTCAGATTACGCAGGGCCAGTTTGCCGCCCTCCAGATAAGCCCATGATGCCTAGCGGGTGGTTAGGCGTGGCTGCAGTCCAGCAGGCATGGCGCATCCCAACCGGGGTGCGATGGAGCAGTGCAGATTCTGCGGCCACCAACCCTGCAAGGCAAACAAAACACTCCTCAAGGCGATGGCTGCGGCACGCGCTATTTCGTCATGCATCGCCAGCGGATGGACCGCATTTTCGACGTTTGGTCCAGTTTAAGCGCCCCAGCCGCACTGCCGAGCGGACGTTAGATTTCGACGATCATGCCCATGGCGGTGACGATTTCGCTCAGATTTGAGATCAGCATGTCGCGCATTCTGCTGACGTGAGTCCCAGCTTGCGCGCATAGCCATGCAGCCCGCGACGGGGCAATTCCCTCTCCAGCGATATCGCGAAGCGTCTGTATGTCAAATAATGCCGCGCATTGATTAGGACGCGGACAAACCCCATTGACTAGTCGCTCAAAGTTTTACACGCTGTAAAAAATACCGCAATTTCCGTGCGTTACAAGTATAGATTGTGTTATTTCCAGGGGGTTCTCTCATGAAGTGTGCCACGCAAGGCGTCACAACGATCATTTGCGGTCCGGCTGCTATGTCGATCCGCCCGGCTGTCCAAGGCCCGGGCATGCCAGTCGCCACATGAGCGCGCAGGCGGCAGAGCACGTGCGCGCGGTGCAGGATCAACTGGCCCGGCTGCGTGAGTTGCGCCAGATTACCCGCGATGCCCCCGATAATCAGCGCCGCGACGCCGCGATCATCGCTTACAGTCGAACGCTGGACAGTTTGATCGAGGATCTGATCGCGCTGGACGATATGGGCGTGCTGACCGCCTGCCAGCAACGGCTGAGTGCGCTTTAACAGCGCGACCCGCGCGTTTATAGCGCCCCAGACCCGCGATCTTGCGCAATTGTGCAGTCTATCCACAACTTATTGCGGGTATCCCCAATAAATAGCTTTACTGGCGCGCCTACGTGCCGCACTATATTTGGTAAGGGCATGGGGGCGAACCCCATCCCGTAGAGCAGTCATCCAGTGCTTGGGGGCGATAGATCCCCGTCGCAGGATAAAACCCAAAGGTGGCGCAATGGCCCTGTCCGAGCAGTTCCTGTCCGAAGACCTTCATCCTATCGACATCGTCGAAAGTCTGGCCGAGCATAACGACTGGCAGTTCGACCGCGTCGGCGATGACCAGATCGCCATGGCCGTCGAGGGCCAGTGGCGCACCTATTCGATCACCCTCGCATGGTCCGCCTATGACGAGACGTTGCGCATGGTCTGCACCTTCGAGATGGAGCCGCCGCGCGACAAGTTGCCAGCCCTCTTTGAGGCGCTGAACGAGGTCAACGACCAATGCTGGTCCGGGGCCTTTACCTATTGGCGCGAGCAAAAGTTGATGGTTTATCGCTATGGCCTGCTGATGTCCGGTGGGCAGGGCGCATCGCCTGAACAGATCGACACATTGATCACCGCTGCCGTGCTGAACTGCGAGCGGTTTTATCCTGCCTTTCAGCTGGTTGTCTGGGGGGATCGTACCCCGCGCGATGCGATGCAGGTTGCCATTGCAGAGGCCTATGGCCGCGCGTAACCTCGCCCCCTGAATTTGGCAGCAAGGGACAAGGAAGGCACTTTATGGATATGAATTTCGTGGCCGAAAAGGGCCTTGTGCTGCTGGGTTGTGGCAAGATGGGCGGCGCGATGCTGCAAGGCTGGCTGTCAGGCGGCCTGCCGCCATCGTCGGTCTGGGTCATCGACCCGAAGCCATCGGATTGGCTAAAAAATACCGGCGTGACGATCAACAGCGATCTGCCTGCCGCACCCGGCATCGTGCTGATCGCGGTCAAACCTCAGATGATGGGCGAGGCGCTGCCTGCCCTGCGCGAAATGGGCAATGGCACGACGCTGTTCGTGTCGGTCGCGGCTGGAACGCCGATTTCCGCATTTGAGGATGCGCTGGGCAGCCATAGCCCGATTATCCGCGCCATGCCCAACACTCCCGCCGCCGTGGGGCGGGGCATTACGTCTATCATCGGCAATGCCCACGCCAGCAGTGGCCAGATGGATCTGGCCGAGACTCTGCTAAAGGCCGTGGGGCAGGTTGTCCGGCTGGACAACGAGGATCAGATGGATGCCGTTACAGGCGTCTCTGGCTCTGGCCCGGCCTATGTCTTTCACATGATCGAATGCATGGCCAAGGCGGGTGAGGCCGAGGGGCTGCCCCCCAAACTGGCGATGCAACTGGCGCAGGCCACCGTTGCAGGCGCAGGTGCGCTGGCCGAAGCGGCAGATGAGACGCCCGCAGAGCTGCGCGTCAACGTGACCAGCCCCAATGGCACGACGCAGGCAGGGCTGGAAGTGCTGATGGACGAGGCCAATGGCCTGCCGGACCTCATACGCCGCACCGTCGGTGCTGCTGCAAACCGCTCAAGGGAGCTGCGTAATGGCTGATATCAGTTTCGACGATTTCATAGCGGTCGACATTCGCGTTGGCCGCGTCACGCGCGCCGAACCGTTTCCAGAGGCGCGCAAGCCTGCGATCAAGATGTGGATCGATTTCGGCGACGAGATCGGCGAACGCAAGACATCGGCGCAGGTCACTGCGCATTATACACCCGAAACGCTGATGAATCGCATGGTTATGGGCGTCGTGAATTTTCCACCCCGCCAGATCGGCCCCTTCATGTCCGAAGTGCTGGTGCTGGGCGTGCCCGACAAGGAGGGCGAGATCGTGCTTATGACCCCGGACCAAGACGTGCCTGTCGGAGGGCGGATGCATTGACCCGTATTTTCATTACCCGCCCGTTGCCCGCCAGCGTGATCGCCGCCGCCGAGGCAACGTTCGACGTCGAGGTGCGAGAGAGCACCCTGCCCATGAAACCCGCCGAGATGCGCGCGGCGCTGGCGCTATATGACGGCGTGCTGCCGACGCTGCGCGACAATTTCGACGTCGAGATTTTCGGCGACGGCAAGCATCGCTGCAAACTGCTGGCGAATTTCGGTGTCGGCTATAACCACATCGACGTGGCCGCCGCGCGCGCCTGCGGGATCACCGTGACCAACACGCCCGGCGCCGTCACCGACGCAACCGCCGATATCGCCATGACCCTCATGCTGATGAGCGCGCGCCGCGCGGGCGAGGGCGAGCGATTGGTGCGTTCAGGCAACTGGGAGGGATGGCACCCGACCCAGATGCTGGGCCTGCATCTGGGCGGCAAGACGGTGGGCATCATAGGTATGGGCCGCATCGGGCAGGCTATCGCGCGGCGGTGCCATCATGGCTTTGGCATGGATGTGATCTATCAGAACCGCTCGGAAAAAGATCTGGATTTCCCGGCCAAGCGGATGGCGGATATCGCTGCCCTTGCTGCGCGCGCCGATGTGGTTGTCACGGCGGTGCCGGGCGGCGCGGACACGCATCACCTGATCGACGCTGAGGTGTTCAATGCCATGCAGCCACACGCCCATTTCATCAACATCTCGCGCGGCGACGTGGTCGACGAGGCCGCGCTGATCGATGCACTGAGCAGCGGCACTATCGCGGGTGCGGGCCTTGACGTCTATGAGCAGGAGCCAAACGTGCCCGAGGCGCTGATCGCGCTGGAAAATGCGGTGTTGTTGCCTCACTTGGGCACGGCCGCGCTGGAGGTGCGCGAGGCGATGGGGATGCTCGCGGTCGAGAACCTCAAGGCGTTCTTTGACGGGGGCGCGCCGCCCAACACAGTAAATTGAGGCGCGCGCGATGAGCCATGCCGCCATCACCGGGACTGGTGTTTTCACGCCGCCGCATGTCATCACCAATGACGAACTGGTGGCGGCGTTCAACGCCTATGCGGACCTCTACAATGCCGAAAACGCGGATGCCATCGCGGCGGGCGACACGGGCGCCAAGGCGCATTCCAGCAGCGCGTTCATCGTCAACGCTTCGGGTATCCAGCAGCGCTATGTGATGGAGAAGGCCGGTATTCTGGATCCTCAGGTGATGCACCCTTTGCTGGAACCGCGCACCGATGATCAGCCCAGCCTGATGGCTGAAATGGCACTGGATGCCTGTCAAAAGGCGTTAATGCAGGCCGGACGCGCGCCCGGTGATGTCGATCTGATCATCTGCGCCGCCTCCAATCACGAGAGGGCATATCCCGCCATCGCCGTGGAAATTCAGCAGCTGCTGGACGCGCATGGCTTTGCGTTTGACATGAACGTTGCCTGCTCATCCGCCACTTTCGGGATGCAAGCGGCGGCGGATATGATCCGCGCGGGATCGGCCCGCTGTGCCATCGTGGTTAACCCCGAGATATGCAGCGCGCATCTGGAATGGCGTGACCGCGACTGCCACTTCATTTTTGGTGATGTCTGCACCGCTGCGGTGCTGGAACCTGAGGACGCCGCAAAAGGCGCGCATTTCCGCATTCTGTCGACGCGATGTGCCACGCAGTTTTCGAACAACATCCGCAACAATGACGGCTTTTTGCGCCGCGCTCACGGCCAGATGCAGGACCGGCGCGACATGCAGTTCATGCAGGAGGGCCGCCGCGTGTTTAAGGAGGTGCTGCCGCTGGTCGCAGGTCATATCGCGGACCACCTAGCGGCGGAAAACACCCCGGCGGACAGTCTCAAGCGTCTTTGGCTGCACCAGGCAAACAAGGCGATGAATGATTTCATCGGACGCAAAGTGATGGGCCGCACGCCGACGCCCCAAGAGCAACCGAATATCTTGCAGGACTACGCCAACACGTCGTCCGCAGGCTCGATAATCGCGTTCGCGCAGAACAGCGACGATATGATTCCGGGCGAGCGCGGCCTAATCTGCTCGTTCGGGGCGGGCTACTCGGTGGGCTCGGTTTTGGTCGAGCGGGCCTGATCGCCATTCTTGGCGCGTTCATTCGTTTTCTGCCATTTGCGCAGGTTGCGCGCGACCAAAGTTGCACTGGGATAGGCGATGGAAATCGCCAGAATTATGCTTACCGCGATCGCCCAGAACGATGTGTATCCCATCACCGCACAGACGGCGATCAATGCGCCCGCCACTGCGGCGGCGCTGAGCCAGGTCAGAAATAGGGCAAGGCGGTCCATGAGTGGGCCTTTCACGATTGCTGCGCATTTAATGAGTAACGCTTTGGCGGGGCCATCGTTCCGCGCATCGCTCAGTCCCGTCGCGCGCCGCCCCTCAATTGTGTCGGGGCGGCGCCATATCGCACACGCATGGCGCGTGCGAGGGCGGCGGGGGAATCATATCCGCAGCGCACGGCGATTTCCGCGATGGCCAGCGATGTGCTGTCCAGCAGCTTGCGTGCCTCAGAGAGGCGGATATGCCGATAGACAGTGCCGGGCGGCGCGCCCAGCGAGCGGCGGAAGTGGCGATCCAGCGTGCGCGGCTGGCAATGCAACCGCCGCGCGATGGCGCCCAGCGGCAAGGGGCGCTCGACATGCGCGCGCATCTGCTCAAGCGCGCGGCGCACCAGCGCATCAGGCTCGGACGGCGCGGCGGCTGTGTCGCTGCCATGCATGAACTGGTTCTCGACATCAAGGCGCGCGGCCATGCCCGCGTGATGGGCGATCAGATCCATCATCAGATCCAGCGCACTCATCGCGCCCGCGCAGGTGATGACCGGCCCGTCGCGGATGACGCGCGCGCGCTCGGTCTCCACATCGAGGAAACGCTCGGCGAAGGCATCCTGCAAATCCCAGTGCAGCGTCGCGCGTCGCCCCGCCAGCAAACCCGCCGACGCCATCAGCCACGGGCCAGTGTCCATCCCTACCAACGTCCCCGCCTTTTTTGCCGCACCGCGCAGGGCCGTTCGCATGCGCGGCGTGTCGTGGCGGGTGTGATCGTAACTGGCGAGGATAAATAGATAATCACAGGGCGCGAGCCGCCCCAGTTCGTCATGCGGCAACACCCGCATCCCGCTTGAGCTGTGCACTGCCTCGCCCGTCTGCGTCACGATCTGCCAATCAAAGAGGTCCGCCCGGCTGACAGTATTTGCCGCGCGCAAAGGCTCGAGGCAGTTGGCAAGGCACAGGTTCGAAAACCTGTCATAAAGCAGGAACGCGAAGGTGATCGGCGTCCTCTGCGGTTTTGTCCATCTCTGCATCATTCCTGTCCGATACTGCACTATCGACCTACAGGCCAGCGCTACGATGTGCCGTGACTGACAGCATATCCCCGAAAGGACGCCTTCCCATGCCCCTGACCATGAACCGCGATGTATTTATCACCTGCGCCGTGACCGGTGGTGGCGGCACGCAGGACCGCAGCCCGCACGTGCCGCGCAGCCCTGAGCAGATAGCCGACAGCGCCATCGCGGCGGCGCAGGCCGGCGCCGCCATCGTCCACTGCCACGTGCGAGATCCCGAAACCGGCAAGCCCAGCCGCGATCTGAAGCTATACCGTGAGCTGACCGACCGTATCCGTGCGTCCGATACCGACGTCGTGCTGAACCTGACGGCGGGCATGGGCGGCGACATGATATTCGGAGACCCCGAGAACCCCTTGCCCCTGAACGAGGACGCATCGGACATGGTCGGCGCCAGCGAACGCGTGGCGCATGTGCTGGAATGCCAGCCCGAGATCTGCACGCTCGATTGCGGCACGATGAACTTTGCCGAGGCCGATTATGTGATGACCAACACGCCCGGCATGTTGACCGCGATGGGCCGCATGATGACCGAAGCAGGCGCCAAGCCCGAGATCGAGGCGTTCGACACCGGCCACCTCTGGTATGCCAAGCAGCTGGTCAAGGATGGCGTGCTGGAAAAGGACGCGCTGGTGCAGCTATGCATGGGTGTGCCATGGGGCGCGCCGAATGACTTGAATACCTTTATGGCGATGGTGAATAATGTGCCGGACGACTGGAACTGGTCGGCGTTCTCGCTGGGCCGCGATCAGATGCCGTTTGTTGCAGCTAGCGTTCTGGCAGGCGGTAACGTGCGCGTCGGGCTGGAAGACAACCTGATGCTGGATCGTGGCGTTCTGGCCGAGAACCACCAGTTGGTCACCCGTGCCCGCGAGATCATCGAGCGCCTGGGCGCCAAGATCATGACTCCCGCAGACGTGCGCGACAAGCTGCGCCTGACCAAGCGCGCGCCGAAGTGAGCCAGCGCGCTCTCATCACGGGCGGTGCCTCGGGCATCGGCCTCGGCCTTGCGCGGCGGTTCGCGGCGCAGGGCGACCGCGTGGCGCTGTGCGATGCGGACGGGGATGCGGTGGAGCGCGTCGCGGCAGAGATGCCGGATGCGATATGTATGAAGGCCGACGTCACTGATGCGGGTCAGATGGACGCCTTTCTAAGCCAAGTGGAGGATAGCTGGGGCGGCGTCGACGTGGTCTGCGCCAACGCGGGCACCGGCGGCCCCGCAGGCCGGATCGAGGATCTGAACTACGACGCGTGGCAGGCGTGCCTCGCGGTTAACCTGAACGGCGCATTCCTGACCTGCCGCTGGGCCGCGCGGATCATGCGGGCGCAGAAATCGGGCTGCATCGTCATCACCTCGTCCACCTCCGGTCAATGGGGCCACCCTTACCGCTCGCCCTATGCGGCGGCAAAATGGGGCCTCGTTGGCTTGACCAAAACGCTGGCGATGGAGCTGGGTCCAGTGGGCGTGCGCGTCAACGCCATCTGCCCCGGCGCGGTTGAGGGCGACCGCATGGACCGGGTGGTCGCGATGGAAGCGAAAGCTTCGAACCGGCCCGAACAGGACGTGCGCGACCAATATGTGCGCGGCGTGTCGATGCGCACTTGGGTCACGGTCGACGACCTGGCCGACACGGTGCTGTTCCTCGCCTCACCCGCCGCGTCCAAAATCTCGGGCCAAATCATCGCGATCGACGGCCACACCGAAACCAACGCGCCCTAGCGCAAGACAACGGATCACAACATGACCAAGAAAATGACAGCAGCCATCATCGGCGGCGGCGTGATCGGCGGCGGATGGGCCGCGCGGTTCCTACTGAATGGTTGGGACGTACGCATTTTCGACCCCGACCCGCAGGCGAAACGCAAGATCGGCGAGGTGCTGGACAACGCGCGCCACGCGCTGCCGATGCTCTATGATTACGCAATGCCGGGTGAAGGCACGCTGACATTCCATGACACGGTGACCGACGCTGTCACCGGCGTAGACTGGATTCAAGAAAGCGTGCCTGAGCGGCTGGAGATGAAGCACAGGGTTTATGCCGAAATCCAATCGGCCTGCCGCGAGGATGCCGTCATTGGCTCGTCCACCAGCGGCTACAAACCGAGCGAATTGCAGGAAGGTGCCGCGCGCCCCGGCCAGATCATGGTCTGCCACCCGTTCAACCCGGTCTACCTGCTGCCCTTGATCGAGGTGGTCGGCACCGATGCCAGCGATCCCGCGCTATTGGACCGCGCCTCCGAAATCCTCACCTCCGTTGGCCTCTACCCCCTGCGCGTGCGCAAGGAGATCGACGCGCATATCGCCGACCGCTTCCTCGAGGCTGTCTGGCGCGAGGCGCTGTGGCTGGTCAAAGACGGTATCGCCACGACCGAGGAAATCGACAACGCGATCCGCTATGGTTTCGGCATCCGCTGGGCGCAAATGGGCCTGTTCGAGACGTACCGCGTCGCAGGCGGTGAGGCGGGGATGAAACACTTCATCGACCAATTCGGCCCTTGCCTCAAATGGCCATGGACCAAGCTGATGGACGTGCCAGAGCTGACGGACGAACTGGCCCAGATGATCGCGGATCAGTCCGACGACCAGTCCGGCCACCTCACTATCCGCCAGCTGGAGCGCAAACGCGACGGCAACCTGATCGCCATGATGCGCGCGCTCAAACAGCAAGGCAACGCGTCGGGTCGCTTGTTGAACGAGCATGAGAAGACCCTGCGTCCCGTGCTGGAGGGCGGCAGCCCGATGGTCAGCCTGCGCCGCACGATCCCCGTCGATTGGACCGACGTAAACGGTCATATGAACGAGGGGCGCTATGGCCAGATCTTCTCGGACGCCGCCGAGGAAGTGATGGCGTATGTCGGCGCGGATGATGACTATATCGCGAACGGCCTCAGCTACTTTACCGTTGAAACGACGACCAAATATCTGGTGGAAACCCACGCTGGCGAGGCCGTTGAGGTCCACACCCGCGTCACCGAAGGGCAGGGCAAGAAACTGCGCTGCGTTCATGAGCTAAAGCGTGCATCAGACGGCGAGGTTCTGGCGACCTGCGACCAGTTCATGCTGCATGTCAGCCTCGAGACGCGCCGCACCTGCGATCCCAGCCCCGAAGTCGCCGACCGCATCGCCGCGCTGGCCGCCGCCCACGAAGGAGCAAAATCATGAATTTTGGTTTAACCGACGAACAGGAAATGATCGTCTCAACCGTGCGCAGCTTTGTCGAGAAAGAGATCTATCCCCACGAGGCCGAGGTCGAGCGCACGGGCGAAGTGCCTGCCGAAGTGGCCGAAAAGATCAAGCAGAAGACGCTGGATCTGGGTTTTTACGCCTGCAACTTCCCCGAAGATGTGGGCGGCGCGGGCCTGAGCCATCTGGAATTCGCACTGGTCGAGCGCGAGCTTGGCCGCGGCTCCATGGCGCTGACGCATTTCTTTGGTCGCCCGCAGAATATCCTGATGGCCTGCGAGGGCGAGCAGCGCGAGCGCTACCTGCTGCCCGCTGTGAAGGGCGAGCGGATGGATGCGCTGGCCATGACAGAACCGGGTGCCGGATCAGACGTGCGCGGCATGAAATGCAGTGCCAAACGCGACGGCGGCGATTGGGTCATCAACGGCACCAAGCATTTCATCTCGGGCGCGGATCACGCTGATTTCATCATCGTCTTTATCGCGACTGGCGAGGACGATACGCCCAAGGGGCCGAAAAAACGCATCACGACGTTCCTCGTTGATCGCGGCACGCCAGGCTTTACCATCCGCGACGGATATAAGTCGGTTAGCCATCGTGGTTACAAGAACATGATCCTTGAATTCGACAATTGTCGCTTGCCCGATGCGCAGGTGCTGGGCGAGGTCGATGGCGGCTTTGCGGTGATGAACGAATGGCTCTACGCGACGCGGATCACCGTCGCCACTATGGCTGTCGGTCGCGCGCGCCGCTGCTTTGACATGGCGCTGAATTATGCCGCCGAGCGCGAGCAATTCGGCCAACCTATTGGAAAATATCAGGGTATCAGCTTCCAGATTGCCGACATGATCACAGAAATCGACGCTGCCGACTGGCTGACTCTCGCCTCGGCTTGGCGGCTGGATCAGGGCCTGCCTGCCAACCGCGAGATTGCGTCGGCCAAGCTTTATGCCAGCGAGATGCTTGCGCGGGTGACGGATACCACACTGCAAATCTATGGCGGTATGGGCCTGATGGACGACTTCCCGATCGAGCGCTTCTGGCGCGATGCGCGGGTCGAGCGGATCTGGGACGGCACGTCGGAAATCCAGCGCCATATCATCAGCCGCGATCTGCTGCGGCCCTTGGGGGCGTGACGCAGCCGCCGCTGCAAAATACCTTTGTGCCTTCCCTCTCGGCAGACTTGCCCACCGAGAGGGAAGGTCATCGAATCTCTTTTAGAGGTGACCCACCGATGACACGCGACCTTTCCCGTCTGATCCGTCCGAAATCCATTGCTGTCATCGGTGGCGGTGTCTGGTGCGCGTCGGTGATCGAGCAGTGCCAGCGTATGGGCTTTGACGGGCCGATTTGGCCGGTTCATCCCAAGCGCGCCGAAATGGCGGGGCTGCAAGCCTATCCTGCCCTCGCCGATCTGCCGGGCGTTCCGGATGCCTGCTTCATAGGGGTTAACCGCACTGCCACGATTGATGTTGTGCACGGCCTCAGCGCCATGGGCGCGGGCGGTGCCGTCTGTTTTGCCAGCGGCTTTCGCGAGGCGCAGGCCGAGACGGGGGATGGCGACGCACTACAGGATCGACTGCTGGATGCGGCAGGCGAAATGGCGATCATCGGGCCGAATTGCTACGGGTTCATCAACTATCTTGATGGTGCATTGCTGTGGCCCGACCAGCATGGCGGCGAGCGGTGCGACCGGGGCGTGGCGCTGATCACGCAAAGCTCGAATATCGCGATCAACCTCACGATGCAGGCGCGGGGGCTGCCGCTGGCCTATGTGGCCACGGCGGGCAATCAGGCGCAGACCGGGCTGGCAGAAATCGGGCAGGCGCTGCTGGAGGATGACCGTGTCAGTGCGCTGGGCCTGCACATCGAGGGCATTGGCGATCTGCGCGCCTTTGAGGCATTGGCCGAAAGTGCGCGCGCCAAGGGCAAGTCTATCGTCGCGCTCAAGGCTGGCAAATCGCCACAGGCGCGCGCTGCGACGGTGTCGCATACCGCCTCGCTTGCAGGTAGCGATGCGGGGGCGCAGGCGCTTTTGAAGCGCCTTGGAATTGCGCAGGTCGAGAGCCTGCCAAAGCTGATCGAGACGCTCAAGCTGCTGCATCTGGCCGGGCCGCTACCCTCGAACCGGATCGTGTCGATGTCCTGCTCGGGCGGCGAGGCAAGCCTGATGGCCGATGCCGCCGTCGGGCGGGACGTCACCTTTCCGGCGATCAGCGAGGTGCAGCGTTGTGCGCTGCGTGCTGCGTTGGGCCCGATGGTAGCGCTGGCCAACCCATTGGATTACCACACATTCATCTGGGATGACGTCCCTGCGATGACCAAGGCGTTTACAGCCGCACTGACGGGCGACATCGCGCTTGGGTGTCTTGTCGTTGATTTCCCGCGCACGGATCGTTGCAGTGATACGGCTTGGGATTGCACCATCGCCGCAGGGGCGGCTGCCAGTCGCGCCAGCGGCACGCCGCTGGCCTTTGTCGCAACCCTGCCCGAGAATCTCAGCGAGGCCACCGCGCGCCGCATCATCGATGCCGGGCTGGTCCCCCTATTGGGCATCGAAGAGGCGATGAGCGCGATTGAGGTGGCCGCCGCGCTGGGCCGGCACCATGCGCCCGACTTGCCGGTTCTGCTACCGGGCGAGGATCGCCCCGCCGCCGTGCTGAGCGAGGCGGCCAGCAAAGCGGCTTTGGCCGCGCATGGGCTGACCGTGCCGCAATCGCAGCGGGTTGAGGCGGCGAACCTCAGGACATCGGCTCGCTCCATGCCTTTGCCATTGGTGCTGAAGGGCGAAGGCTTTGCCCACAAGACCGAGGCAGGCGCTGTGGCGTTGAACCTTGTCTCGCCCGAGGCCATGATGGAGGCGGCGGAGCGCATGAATGCGCCCGCTTATCTGCTGGAAGAGATGATCACCGGCGCAATTGCGGAGCTGCTGATTGGCGTCGTGCGCGATCCGGCGCATGGTTTCGTGCTGACCATCGCAGCGGGCGGCGTTCTGACCGAAATCCTCAAGGACAGCGCGTCAATGATCCTGCCGGTGAGCGAGGCGGATATTGCCGAGGCGCTGGATCGCTTGCGCATCGCGCCCTTGCTGGCGGGCTATCGCGGTCAGCCCGGCGCGGACCGCACGGCGATTGTAAGCGCCGTCATGGCCGTGCAGGATTACGCCATTCAGAATGCAGATGCCTTGCAGGAGGTCGAGATCAATCCGTTGATCTGCACCCCTACCCGCGCCGTTGCAGCGGACGCCCTAATCAGAACAGGAGAGATGACATGACAGACAGTCCGATCAAGACCGAAACGCGCGGTCACGTGCTGGAGGTGACGCTGGACCGGCCCAAGGCCAATGCGATCGACCTGAAAACCAGCCGCATCATGGGCGAGGTTTTCCGCGACTTTCGCGACGACGACAAACTGCGCGTCGCGATCATCACTGGCGCCGGCGAAAAGTTTTTCTGCCCCGGTTGGGATCTCAAGGCCGCTGCCGATGGCGATGCGGTCGATGGCGATTACGGTGTCGGCGGCTTTGGCGGGATTCAGGAACTGCGCGATCTGAACAAGCCGATCGTCGCCGCCGTCAACGGCATCTGCTGTGGTGGCGGGCTGGAGCTGGCGCTAGGCGCCGATATCATCCTTGCCGCCGATCACGCGCAGTTTGCTTTGCCGGAAATCCGCTCGGGCACCGTGGCCGATGCGGCCAGCGTCAAGCTGCCCAAGCGTATCCCCTATCATATCGCGATGGAAATGCTGCTGACCGGTCGCTGGATCGACGCCGAAGAGGCCGCGCGCTGGGGCATGATCAACCGTGTTGTGCCCGCTGCTGACCTCATGAGCGAGGCGCGGGCGCTGGCCGATCAACTGGCTGATGGCCCGCCGCTGGTCTATGCCGCGCTGAAAGAGATCGTGCGCGATGCAGAGGGCAGTGATTTTCAGACCGCGATGAACAAGATCGCGCGCCGACAATATCCGACCGTCGATGCGCTCTATTCGTCCGAGGATCAGCTGGAAGGCGCGCGCGCCTTTGCCGAAAAACGTGATCCGGTCTGGAAAGGCCGCTAGGGGCTGCTCGCGACCATTATGTATCCCCCTTTCGCGACGCAGGTTGCGAAAAGGGGGTATTGCAATGATGGTGACTCCGGCTTAGCCGGGTGATAAAGTGCGGCAGCAAAACAGCGGGACCGGTTAAGTACAGTGAAACAAATGGATATTAGCGGTCGCACATGGATGGTGACCCCCGACCTGCTGGGTTTTCTGGACCGTGAGGGGCGCTTTGTCGTCACCAATCCCGCGTGGTTCAATGTCCTGGGATATACCCACGAAGAGGTTGCGGCGGGCTCGTTCCTGGATCTGGTCCATCCCGACGATGTCAAGCGCTCTGAGGCCGCCTTTGAGCGGGTTGGTTGCGGCCTGCCTGTTCTGAATTTCGCCAACAGATTCCGGCGCAAGGATGGCCAATACGAATGGTTGTCGTGGCATGCCGTGCCTGAGGATGACTATTTTTTCTGCTCGGCGCGCTGCATCACCGCCGAGCGAGAGCAGTCAGCTCAGCTCAAGACGCTCGACCAAGAGGCGGCGCTGCGCGAGCAGTTCATTGCCGTGCTAAGCCATGACGTGCGCAATCCGCTGGCGGCGATCAATGCCGCGTCGCGCGTCATTGGGCGGGGAACGCAGGATACGCAGACCCTGGAGATGGTCGAGTCGATCCAAGGCTCGACTAACCGGATTGCCCGGCTGATCGACGACGTCATGGATTTCGCCCGCGCGCGCCTTGGCGGCGGGCTGGGTATCGAGCGGCACACTGACTACGACGTGAAACCGATCCTCGAACATGTGGCGCAGGAGATCGAACTGGCCCACCCCAACGTTGAGATCCTGACCGAATATTCGTTTTGCGACCCGCTAAAATGCGACTCGGGGCGGATTGCGCAATTGATCTCGAACCTTTTGGCGAACGCGGTGACGCATGGCGCAAAGGGCGCGCCTGTCACGCTGAGCGCCGAGGATCGCGATGGATCGTTCTACCTGTGGGTCACCAACACTGGCGATCCCATCCCCGAAGATGTGCGCCGGATGTTATTCGAGCCCTTCGCGCGAGGTATAGTGCGCCAATCGCAGCAGGGATTGGGCCTGGGCCTGTTCATCTCGCGCGAGATTGCGCGCGCGCATGGCGGCGATCTGACCATGACCTCGGACCGGGTCGGCACGGTATTCACCTTTCGGATGCCGCGCATCTAACGCTGTGCCGCGCGGAAAAAAGTGGCTTTGGCATCGCCGTGCCTTGGTCTATCGTCTGCAGACAATATAAAAACGACAGGGAGTTATTAGCATGAACGTATTCGTGAAACGCGCCTTATTGGCCAGCGTCGCGATGACCTTCGCCGGGCAGGCGATGGCGACTGAGTGGAACGTATCGCTCTGGGGTAAACGCCGCGCCTTTACCGAGCATGTTGAAAAACTGGCCGAGCTGGTCAGCGAAAAGACCGGCGGTGAATTCACCCTGAACATTAGCTATGGCGGCCTGAGTAAGAACAAGGAAAACCTCGACGGCATTTCAATCGGTGCGTTCGAGATGGCCCAGTTTTGTGCCGGTTATCACCGCGACAAGAACCCGACCCTGACCGTGCTGGAACTGCCGTTCCTCGGCGTCGAGACGCTGGAGCAAGAGCGCGAATTGTCGATGGCCCTCTATGCACAGCCCGCCGTGCAGGAGGATCTGGCCCGCTGGAACGCAACGCTGCTGATGCCTTCGCCGATGCCACAATATAACCTCGTCGGCGTTGGCGACGCGCCGCAAAGCCTTGAGGATTTCGACGGCCTCGCCGTGCGCGCCACTGGTGGCATAGGGTCCGCGATGGAAGCGGTCGGCGCCGTGCCCGCCTCGATGTCGGCCAGCGAAGTGCGTCAGGCGATGGATAGCGGCGTCGTCACTGCCGTCGCGTTCGCGCCCCACGCGCATATGTCCTTTGGCACCATCGAAAATGGCAAGTGGTGGACGACCAACCTGAACCCCGGCACCGTGAATTGCCCCGTCGTAGCCAACACCGACGCGCTGAATGATCTGAGCGACGCCGAGCGTGAGGCGCTGTTGGGCTCCATCGACGAGGCGCTCGACTACTACGTCGACAATTACGAGAACAACACGATGGCCAAGTGGGGTCCGGCGCTGGATGAACGCGGTATCGAACGCGTGACATTCTCGGACGAGTCGATTGCGGCCTTCCGAGATTCGGTCGCTGGCCCCGCCGCGACAGCGTGGGTAGAGGATATGAGCGCGCGCGGTCTGCCTGCGCAGGATCTGTATGACTTTGCCACCGGCAATCTGGCCGAGCTGAAGGGCGAGTGATTGCTGCCGCGCCCCGGACCTGCTTCGGGGCGCGCTGATCGCACCTACCAATAGGAGTCGCCCATGGCCGGAGCCGCCTCTGTCCTCACCGACGATAGCGTCCTCAGCCGCCTGGACCAGCGGCTATACAAGCTTGAGCGGGTGTTGGCGCTGGTCAGCGGCGTCGCCGTATTTTCGCTGATGCTGCTGGCGGTCGTATCGGTATCGGGGCGCAATTTCATCAATCAGCCGCTGCCCGGCTATGTCGACTGGATTGAGCAGGCGATGCCGCTGATCGCCTTTATGGGCATTTCCTACGCGCAGCGCGATGGCGGGCATATCCGCATGGATATCGTCGTCGGCGCACTCAAGGGCCGCGTTCTGTGGTTGGTCGAACTGATCACGACGCTTGCCATCCTATTGCTGATCGCGCTGCTGATCTGGGGATCATGGGCGCATTTTTCGCGCAGCTTTGATTTTGCCGCGCCGCTCTGGAGCCGTGACAGTTCTATGGATATCGCCTTGCCGATCTGGCCCGCCAAGCTGCTGGTGCCGGTCGCGTTTTCGGTGCTGGCCGTGCGGCTGGTGTTGCAGGCGGTGGGTTACATGCGCGCGCTAATCACCGGCACGGATGCGCCTGTGGCCGTCCCGATGGTCATCGACGCCGCCACGCAGGCCCAGATGGAGGCCGAGCAGCTGAGCGGTCGAGACACATGAGAGGGGCCGCCTGATGGACCCAATCGACATTGGCCTGATCGTCACCGGAATCATGCTGGTGCTGGTGGTTCTGGGAATGCGCGTGGCCTTCGCCGCCGCGATGGCGGGGCTGATCGGTCTCATCTGGATATTCTGGTCGAAAAAGGGCTATGCGGGCGACGAATTCGTCTGGGCGCTGACAGTGGCCGTGAAAACGGCGGGTCAGGTGCCTCATTCGAAAGTGTCCAATCAGGCGCTCAGCCTGATCCCAACCTTCATCCTGATCGGATATCTGGCCTATTACGCAGGCCTGACCAAGGCGCTATTCGAGGCCGCAAAACGATGGATTGCGTGGGTGCCGGGGGGGCTGGCAGTCGCGACTATCTTTGCCACTGCAGGGTTTGCTGCCGTGTCGGGCGCATCCGTGGCCACGGCGGCGGTGTTCGCGCGCATCGCCATCCCCGAAATGCTGAAAATCGGCTACGACAAGCGTTTCGCGGCAGGCGTCGTTGCCGCTGGCGGCACGCTGGCCTCGCTGATCCCCCCCTCTGCCATCCTCGTCATCTACGCCATCATCGTCGAGCAGGACGTGGGCAAGCTGCTGCTCGCAGGCTTTATCCCCGGCGTCTTCTCGGCGCTGGTCTATGCCATCCTCATCATTGGCATGGCGCTTAGTATCAACGGCTTTGGCCCGCCGGTGCGCGGATTTACCTGGCGGCAAAGGTTCGCGTCGCTGCCACCCGCACTGCCCATCCTGTTTGTCGTCGCGACCATTGTCCTCTTTGTCTACAACCCCTTCGGCGGCGACGCGTGGGGCACGCCGACCGAGGGCGGGGCCATCGGTGCATTTGTCGTGTTTCTCATGGCGCTCTGGCGCGGGATGCGCTGGGCCGAACTGAAATCGGCCCTGCTGGAAACCGCCAAGCTGAGCGTGATGATATTTACCATCATCTGGGGCGTGCTGATCTATGTGCGCTTCCTGGGGTTTGCGGACCTGCCCGGAGCATTCTCGGACTGGATCACATCGCTGACAGTGTCGCCCATGCTGATCCTCGTGTGCATCCTCTTGGCCTACGCGGTGCTGGGCATGTTCATGGACGCCATCGGGATGCTGTTGCTGACCCTGCCTGTCGTCTATCCGGCGGTCATGGCGCTGAACGGGGGCGAATATGTCAGTGCGGCGGACAGCACCTTCGGGATGAGCGGACCAATGTGCGCGATCTGGTTCGGCATATTGGTGGTGAAAATGGCCGAATTCTGCCTGATTACGCCGCCTATCGGGCTGAATTGCTTTGTCGTGGCAGGCGTTCGGCCTGACCTTAGCGTGCAGGACGTGTTCAAGGGCGTGACACCGTTTTTCATCGCGGATGGCATCACCATCGGGCTGCTGGTCGCGTTCCCGGCGATCGTGCTGTGGCTGCCGTCTTTGGCGTGATCGGGGATCTACTCCATCACGATGTCGCGCTGGTCCTCCAGCCCCATCAAGATCAATAACGGCGATTCGTCCTGCCGGGCCTGAAACGCCGCCTTGCTGTCCAGTCCCTGCCAGTTGCACCCGATCAGCGACTGCGCCACCGCCCCGCCCAGCGTGTTGCCGGGACCGGTCACGATAAACATGTCCGGCGCGAATTCGCGCGCGGCGATCTGGATGGCGCGGGTGAAATCATACGTCTGCGTCACCTGCGCGCCCAGCGTGTAGTCGCGCAGAGCGGAGGGATCGGTGGCATGCGGCCACCATATCGCACCGCGCCCGTCGATCATCGGCAGGTTTGGCTGGGCAAATAGCGACGCAAGCAATGCCTCGCGACCCATTTGCGCCACCGGCTCTTGCAGATGCGTATGAAACGCCGCGTGATGCGGCAGGCGCATGGGAAAGCGGTCCTGCATACGCGGCACGGACCCCTCGAATTCGGCCAGCCCCGCCTCGTCACCCGCCAGAACCAGCATCCCGCCAAGGTCTATCGAGAGGCGCAACACAGCGTCGCCGCTGTCGATTTGCGCCACGGTCTCTAACAGCGAGGCCCGCCGCGCAGGGTCGGCACGCCAATCAGCGCCGGTGCAGGGATAGACCAGTTGCCCGCCAATCGCCGCCTGCTGCATCAGGCGCCCCATCGTGTTCACCACCTGAAATCCACCCGCCGCGTCCAGCGCACCTGCGGCGGCCAGCGCGGTGTACCAACCCATCGAATTGCCGGTAACGGCGACCACCTCAATATCGTCGGCCAGCGCGTGACGGTCGAGGTAAGAGCAGGCGTAGATCAGCGGCGAGGCGGCATCTCCGACGGTGTGAACGGCGTTCGAAAACCGCTCGGCGCTGTCCAGTTCGGTTACGGGCGTCTGGCCCTCGGCGCGGCGCAGGTCATCGAACGTGTCCAGCAGGCGGTTGCCACCGTGATGGCGCGCCAGATAGCCCAACTCGGCCTTGTTGTAGGTGCCCCGTCCGGGACAGATCAGAACGGCGCGACAGCTCATTCGCAGGCCTCCCTTGCGGCGACGACGATACTGTCGCGCGACGGCATGGTCGCTGCATAGGCCGGTCCGGTGGCGATGAAACTATCCTCGGCCGTAATGCGGCTGACCGGCAGTTCGGCCCGCTCAACAAAGAGGGCCATCAGCCCCTCGGCCTGTCCGCCGGTGCGGCGACATTCATCCACGATCAGCACGGATTTGCACCCGCGTGTGGCGTCCAGCAGCGCCTGTTCGGGCAGCGGCGCGATCCAGCGCATGTCGATCACGCGTGCGTTGATCCCCTCGACGCGCAGCACCTCCTGCGCCTGACGGGACAGGTAATGGCCGTTGCCATAGGTCACGATGGCCAGATCGCGGCCTTGCCCATGCACGCCGACGCTACCCAGTGCGATCCGCTCGTCGGGTCCGGGGTAGTGGCCCATCCATTCATTGTCGCCCGCATCGTGCAGATCGCGCATGGGGTAGAGCGCGATGGGCTCGACAAAGACGACCACGCGCTGTTCCTCGCGCGCCAGCCGCACACATTCGCGCAGCATCATGGCCGCGTCTGGGCCGGTCGACGGGCAGGCGACGATGATGCCGGGAATGTCGCGCAGAACCGCGAGGCTGTTGTCGTTGTGAAAATGCCCGCCAAAGCCCTTTTGATAGCCAAGGCCCGCGATGCGCAGCACCATCGGGTTGGTGAACTGGCCCTTGGAGAAGAACGGCAGCGTCGCGGCCTCACCCCTCAGCTGGTCCTCGGCGTTGTGCAGATAGGCGAGAAACTGGATCTCGGGCATGGGGACGAAGCCGTTATGCGCCATGCCGATAGCGAGACCCAGAATGCTTTGCTCATCAAGCAGCGTGTCGACGACACGGTCGGTGCCAAAGCGTTGATGCAGACGCTGGGTCACTCCGTAAACGCCGCCCTTGCGGCCGACATCCTCACCCATCACCACGATTACATCATGTGCCAGCATGAGATCGGTCAGCGCCCAGTTGATGAGCCGGCTCATCGGCTGGGGTTGCTCCATCTGGCGCAAATCGCTGCCGAATGCGGCGTCGCGTTCGGCGGCACTTGGCCCGTTGGTGGGCGCGCAGTCGCGCTTGGGTGGGATGATGCTGGCCATGACGTCGCTGGCTGTTTTCAGGCGGGGGCGCTGTGTCGCCTCGTCCGCGACGCGGGCGACACGGGCGTTGGTTTCGTCGTAGATGCTAAGCGCATCCTCTCGCGGCAGCGCGCCTGCCGCGTCCAGCAGCCGGACGGAATGCAGTAGCGGATCGTTCGCCTCTTCGGCCTCGACATGTGCCGTCGGCAGGTAGGTCGTAGGCAGGTCCGCGCCCGCATGACCATAAAGGCGCACCATCGTCAGATGCAGAAACGCCGGCTTGCGCTGAGTGCGCACATAGTGCGAAGCCTCTGCCGCCGTGCGAGCTGTGTCGTAGAGGTCCAGCCCGTCGGCGTGGAAATAGCGGATGCCGGGGCGGTGCTGCATGCTGGCCGCAATCCAGCCCTTGGGCGTCTGGGTGGAAATGCCGATGCCGTTATCCTCGCAGACCAGCAGCAGCGGCATCGGCACCGATTGCACAGAGGTCCAGCCGGCCGTGTTGATCGCGCCCTGCGCGGTCGAATGGTTGGCAGACGCGTCGCCAAAGGATGCCATAGCGATGCCGTCATGCGGCAGTATACGATGCTCGGGCGGGCGGCGCCGCGCAAGGCCCAGACCGTAGGCCGCGCCGACTGCTTTGGGCAGGTGGCTGGCGATGGTCGAGGTCTGCGGCGGGATCATCAGCGACTTGGACCCCAGCACCTTGTGCCGCCCACCTGAAATTGGATCCTCGGACGAGCAGGCAAAACTGAGCAGCATGTCCCACGTGATCGACTGCCCCGGCACCTGTCCAGCGCGGGCGATCTGGAACGCGGCGTCGCGGTAATGCAGAAACGCGATGTCGTCCGGGTGCAGCGCATGGGCGACCGCCGCCATACCCTCATGCCCCGATGATCCGATGGTGTAAAACCCCTGACCCGCCTTTTGCATCGCGCGGCTGGTGCGATCCAGCGCGCGGCTGAGGCATTGCGCGCGGAACAATGTGACAGCCTCGGTGTTGCTCAGCGCGCCGTTCGGTGTGGCACCGGTGGGCAGATCACCTGATGCGACGCGGGCGCGGAAATTCTCATGCACGATCTGCGCGCGGTCCATCGGTGCACTCCTGTCGGCGGTGGGCTTGGCGCGCACCTTGCCCGCGGCTCGCGCGCATCTCAAGCCTTGTTTTCCCCGGTGCTGCCCGGCTAAGTCAGGCGGGCAAAGGACGGGGGCAAACAGGCCGTGAGCGATCCGCTGGCAATCGACGACGTGTCGCTGACCCTCGAGGGGCGGGCGATCCTGCACGGGATCACCCTGCGCGGCGGCGAGCGTCGTATCGGCATCGTCGGGCGCAACGGGTCGGGCAAGAGCACGCTGGCGCGCGTTGTCTCCGGGCTGCAAACGCCGGATAGCGGGACCGTGCGCCTGTTCGGGGTAGATGTCGCGAAGGATCGCAAGGCCGCGATCCGCACTGTTGGCATCCTGTTCCAGAATCCCGATCACCAGATCATCTTTCCGACCGTGGACGAAGAAATCGCCTTTGGCTTGCGCCAGTTGGGCCAGTCCAAGGCCGAGGCTGCAACCGGCGTGCGCGCTATCCTCGAACGCTTTGGCAAGGGGCATTGGGCGGGCGCGGCTGTGCATCCGCTGAGCCAAGGACAAAAGCAGTTGGTTTGCCTCATGGCGATCCTCGCGATGCGCCCGCGCCTGATCGTGCTGGACGAGCCTTTGTCGGGCCTCGATATCCCCACGCGGATGCAGCTGATGCGTTATCTGGATGGCGTGGATGCACATCTGATCCATATCTCGCACGATCCGGGCGTGCTGACGGGCTATGATCGCGCCCTGTGGATTGCGGATGGTCAGATTGCGCAGGATGGCGCGGCGCGTGAGGTGCTAGACGCCTTTGCCGTGGAAATGCAGCGGCTGGGAGGGATGGATGATATCTCTGACCTCGCCGGTTGAGACACGCGCGCATGGCTGGCGCGCAGGGGCCAAGCTAGGCGCGCTTTGCCTCGCCACCATGGGCCTCTTTGCTATGAGCAGCCTTGCCGGGCATGTGGCCGCATTTGCTGGCATGCTGGCGCTATACGCGGCACCGGGGACGGTGTTCTTTCGCTCGGGTATGGTGCGGCTGCGCGTGCTGTGGCCATTCCTCGCGATCATCCTCGTATGGCACGCGGTCACGGCGACGCCGGGGCAGGGGGCGGTGATCGCGCTGCGGCTGGTGACGGCGGTGGGGCTGGCCAATCTGGTAACCATGACGACGCGGCTGAGTGATATGATCGGCGTCGTGCGCTGGCTGGCGGCACCTCTGCGCCGCCTTGGCATCGACACGCGCGCGTTAGAGTTGGGGATCGCGCTGGTGGTGCGCTTTACCCCCATGCTGGCAGGCAAGGGCGTGCAGTTGACACGCGCGTGGCGCGCGAGGTCGCCGCGCAGGCCCGGCTGGCGCATCGTGCTGCCCTTTACCCTCTGTGCGATAGACGACGCCGAGCATGTGGCCGACGCGATCAAGGCGCGGGGCGGGGTGTAGGAATTTCATCCGAGCCCAAGTTTAATTTTTAGTTGCCACGCGCCCCCGTTCCAGCGCAACTGACCCCCAAACGCCCAAAAGGAGCCAGTCCATGGAACGCAACATCGCCCTCGTCGCACTTTTCGCCGCGCTCATCGCTGCGCTGGGGATTATCCCGCAGGTCACGCTTCCTTTCGGTGTGCCAATCACGGCGCAATCCTTGGGTGTCATGCTGTGCGGCACGGTTCTGGGCGCAAAACGCGGCACAATGGCGGTTTTGCTGTTCATGCTGTTGGTGTGCCTTGGTCTACCACTCTTGTCGGGCGGACGCGGGGGGCTGGGCGTGATCGTCTCGCCGACGGGCGGATTTTTCGTGGCGTTCCCGGTTGCCGCCTTCGTCGCGGGTTTCATCACCCAAAGCTGGCGCAGTGTGCCGCTGGCCGTGGCCGCGGGCGTTGCGGCGGCAGTCGGGGGTGTTGTCCTTTATGCATTTGGCATCATCGGACTTGCGCAGGTACTGGATAAATCGCTGAGCGAGGCCGCGCTGCTGGTCACGGCGTTCATCCCCGGCGACGCGGTCAAGGCGGTGCTGGCGGGCCTCATCACCTCGGCCCTCTACCGCGCGCGGCCCCGCGCAGTGCTATCGCGGGCCTGAGGGCCGGCGCGAAACGGTTCCGATGTTGCAATGGACATTTGCGGTGCCCGCTGATTAATTTGCCGCACGATCGCGGGGGGTGGCCTGCATAGCCTATCTGCCCCCGCGCTATCCGACATAACTGAGAGGTTTACTTAATGGATCGTCGTTCCTTTATCCGCGCGGGTGCTATCGGCACCGCTGCGACAGCATTGGCCGCACCGGCCATCGCGCAGGGCAATATCACGTGGCGCATGGTCACCACCTGGCCCAAGAATTTCCCCGGCCTCGGTGTTGGCGCGCAGCGCCTTGCCGACCGGATCACTACTGCCTCGGGTGGCCGCCTGACAGTGCAGGTTTATTCGGCAGGTGAGCTGGTTCCACCATTGCAAAGCCTTGATGCCGTGATCGACGGCACCGCCGAGATGAGCCATGGCGCCGCCTATTACTGGCAGAACAAATCGCCCGCGCTGTCGTTTTTCACCGGCGTCCCCTACGGTATGACCACCGCCGAACTGACCGCATGGGTCCGCTATATGGGCGGGCAGGAGATCTGGGACGAGATTTATGACCAGTTTGGCGTGCAGGGATTTTTGTCCGGCAACACAGGCAACCAGACCGGCGGCTGGTTCCGCGAAGAGCTGACCGGCCTCGCTGATATCAAGGGCAAGCGTTTCCGCACCCCCGGCCTTGGTGGCCGCGTGTGGGAGAAACTGGGCGCGACCGTCACCAACATGGCGGGCGGCGAGATTTTTCAGGCGCTGCAATCGGGCGCACTGGACGCTGCCGAATTCGTTGGTCCCTACAATGATCTGGCGCTGGGCTTTCATCAGGTCGCCAAGCACTACTACATGCCCAGCTTTGTTGAACCGGGCCTTGCGACCGAACTGGTCGTCGACAAGGCCAAGTATCAGGCGCTGCCGGATGATCTGCAGGCGATCGTGCGCGATGTCAGTCAGGCGGAATACGATCAGGTCTCGGCCGATTTCATCGCCAACGATCCGCGCGCGCTGAAAACGCTGGTCGAAGAGCATGGTGTGCAGGTGCATCAGTTCCCCGACGACATCATGGAAGCGGGCGCCAAGGCGTCCATGGAAGTGATCGAAGAGCTGCAAGCTAGTGACGACCCGCTGGTCCAGAAGACAACCCAGAGCTACCTCGACGCGCTCGCGCTGGTGCGCACGCGCACCGAGCAGATCGACGCACCGTTTCAGGCGGCACGGGCGAAGTATCTGAAGTTCTGAGAATTGGCTCGAATGTGAATGGCAAGGGCCCGGTGGATTGCACCGGGCCTTTTTTAGTGGCGCGCTATCAGTGGCATCACAGCCGGCCGTCCTGCTGAAACCGCGCGATGCCCGTCGTTATCAATTGATCCAGTTCCTCGAACAGGCGCGCGTCGGGCTTTTTAAAGTTGAAACAGGATTTGCCCTGCATTCGTTTTTTCAGATCGGGGCTGTGGCCCTCCAGCATGTCGGGATGGATATAGACCGGCATCAAATGGGCCGACACATACGCCTTATTGATCTGCACGCCGCCGAAATCGGTGCGATACCCGTCTCGCGCGCGCTGCTCATGTGTTCCCAGCCAATAGCGCTCGGACGTGTCGGACATGACCACGCATGTCTCCGCATGGCGGCTGTAGAGGGGCCGCAAGGCATTAAATGTCGGCGTCAGGTCAGGGTCCATGCCTTCAGCCTAAGCGCGCGTTTTGCTGAGTCAAGCTAGCCAGCGATCAGCCTCGGCAGCCATGTCACGATGCCCGGAAAGATGAAGAGTATCGCGATCGCCGCAATTTGCAGCGCGACAAACGGCAGGATGCCCTTGTAGATCGCCGAGGTCGGTAATTCGGGTGGGGCGACGCCGCGCAGGTAGAATAGCGCAAAACCGAAGGGCGGCGTTAGGAACGATGTTTGCAGGTTCACCCCGACCAACACGCCCAGCCACACCGGATCGACGTCCATCGCCAGCAGCACCGGCGCGGTGATCGGAATCACGATAAAGATGATCTCGAATGTGTCCAAGATGAAGCCAAGAAAGAACATGATCAACATGACCATGGCGACGGCGGCCAGCGTGCCTCCGGGCAGGTTGGCGAGGAACTCATGTACCAGATTGTCGCCACCCATCAGGCGGAAGACGACCGAGAAAACCGATGCGCCCAGCAGGACAACGAACACCATTGAGGTGATCGTTGCTGTGGCGACGACCGTCTCACGCAGGATCGTGAATGACAGGCGCCAGCGCAGCGCGGCCAGCACCATGGCACCGACAGCGCCCACCGATGCCGCCTCGGTCGGGGTGGCGATACCGCCGAGGATCGAGCCGAGGACGGCGAGGATCAGCAAAAGCGGGGGCAGAAGGGCCGAAAACACCTCGCGCAAGAGATCGCCGCGCTCGGATTCCGGCACCGGTGTGGCAGGGCACGACTCGGGGTCGGTCAACGCCTTGAATATTGTATAGGCGAGGTAGAGACCGACCAGCAGGAAGCCCGGCAGCAGCGCCCCGGCGAACAGGTCTCCGACAGATACGGCCGTGGGTGCGAAATTGCCCTTTTCCATCTGGACCTGTGAATTAATGCCCGACAGCATGTCACCCATGAAAATGAGGACTGTCGAGGGCGGCACAATCTGGCCCAGCGTGCCGGACGCGCAGATCACCCCGGTCGAGAGCTTGGGATCATATCCCGCCCGCAGCATCGCGGGCAGCGAAATCAGGCCCATGGTCACCACAGTCGCACCGACAACGCCGGTCGAAGCGGCCAGCATCGCGCCCACCAGAATGACCGATATGCCAAGGCCGCCGCGCAGGTTGCCGAATAGCTTGCCCATGGTCAGCAGCAATTGCTCGGCGATGCGCGACCGTTCCAGCATGACGCCCATGAAGATAAAGAGCGGCACCGCCACCAACACTTCGTTGGTCATGAAGCCGATATAGCGGTTCGGCAGCGCGCCAAAGTTCGACGGATCGAAAACGCCCAGCCAATAGCCGACGCCGCCAAACATCAGCGACACACCCGCCAGCGTGAACGCGACGGGAAAGCCCAGCAGCAAAAAGCCGATGATGCCAAAAAACATCAGCCCGGCGAGGATTTCGCCGATCAGGATGGGATCCATCAATGCATCCCCTTGATAGCGGCGGCGGCGGCATCATCAGCGCCGATGGGATATTGGATCGCCAGCGGCACCAGATCGCGCCGTCCGCCCAGCACCAGCACTGACCGGCAGATCATCGCGATCGCCTGTAGCGCCAGCAGCAACGCGAAGGCGATGATGAACGTCTTGAGAATATAGAGCCCCGGCATCCCGCCGACATTCGCCGACGCCTCGGAATAGGACCACGCGCGCTGCACGAAGGGCATCGAGTAGACATAGACGACAGCGGTAAAGGGCAGCAGGAACACCAGCGCGCCGATCAGGTCGATCACTGCGCGGGTGCGCACCCTGGCAGGGCGGTAGAAGATATCGACGCGCACATGATCGTCGCGCATCAGCGCAAATCCGGCGACGGCGGTGAACATTGCCCCGCTCAGCCAGATATAGAGGTCCTGCATCCAGACGTAGCTGATCGCAAACACATAGCGCTGCACCACCACCGTAAAGCAGATCAGCACGATCCCCAGCGACAGCCATGAAAACACCTGACCGACGATCCAGTTGATCCGGCAGATGAGGGCTGCAATCCCTGCGACCAGTCGCATCATTCGTTTCGATCCTTTCGGAAGGTCTGCAATCGCCGCTTGCGGTGCGCCCCGCCTTAAAACGCGAAGCATCCAGACAGTCAACAAAAAGAGGCGCTTTGGTGCGGCTTCTGGCGACCCCCAATGATTGAGATCCATAAACCGCAATAGCCGCAAAATGCGGCTTGCTCGCGTCCTTGCCATGCTGTTTATCGTTCTATTCTTTGTGTCCTTCTTCGGCAAAGTTCTGAGTAACAGGATGCGCGAAATCATGTCGCGATTGATGGGAATGATCCTGTTGGCGATCGCGGTAGAGATGTTCGTAGCAGGGGTAAAAGCCGGTCTTCCCGGACTGGGCTGATTTCAGGTTCTGGTCAGGTTATCGGCAAAATCAAAAGGACGATTTAATGAAGCTGTTCGATCCCGCCAATCACCTGCGCAGTTACGCGCACAGGCGCATATATGCATATGCCGAGCTGGCCTACACGCTTGTCGATTTCTCGGCCGCTGCACTGTTTGTCGTGGGCAGCATCCTCTTTTTCAGCACAAGCACCACCTACGCAGCGACATGGCTGTTCCTAATCGGCTCGATCCTGTTCGGGATGCGTCCGACAATCAAACTGGTGCGTGAAATCGCATATATGCGCGTCAATACTTCTGACGATGTCGCTGGCAACCGATAAGGTGCGTTGACGTTCCAAAGGACACCTGATGACAATTCTCCTGATTTTCCATGTGCTTCTGGTTGTGACCTTCACAATCCGCATCCTGCTGCGCGACGACCTGTCCCCGCCTGCGCGCTTGGCGTGGTTCATCGTTCTGAACCTCTTGCCCTATTTCGGAACCGTCATTTACTTCCTTTTCGGTGAGGTCGATATCGGCAGCCGGGTGATCCGGCGCCACAAGGAGGTGTTCGACGAAATCCGTGCCAAGGCGCACGGGTTCATGGGCGATGCGGGCGACAGCGAACGACTGATTGATCCGGCTTATTGCCCCGCATTCCGATATGCAGGCTCAATCAACGGATTTCATCCGGTGGACGACAATGCCGCCGAGCTTATGGCGGATGGTGATGCGACGCGGGCGCGGCTGGTGGCTGATATCGACGCGGCCACCGATCATGTGCACGTGCTTTATTACATTTGGCTCAGCGACAATACCGGCACCGATGTGGCCGAAGCCCTGATCCGCGCTGCCGGGCGCGGGGTGACGTGCCGCGCGATGGCAGACGGGCTGGGATCGCGCGCCCTGATCAAGTCCAAGCTGTGGAAACGCATGGACGCGGCGGGCGTCAACGTTGCCATTGCATTGTCGTTCAGAAACCTGATCCGCGTCCTGCTGACCAGCCGTGTCGACCTGCGCAACCATCGCAAGATCACGGTGATCGACGGGCGCATCACCTATTGCGGCAGCCGAAATTCGGCAGATCCAGAGTTTCTGCCAAAGGCGAAATACGCGCCTTGGGTCGATATCATGCTGCGATTCACCGGGCCGGTCGTGGCGCAGAACCAACTGCTGTTCGCCAGTGACTGGATGCAGGCAACCGGCGAACCGCTGGACGGGATTGAGCTGGTATCCGAACCGGTCAAAGGCGGGTTTCCGGCGCAGGTGATGGGCGTCGGCCCGACCGAGCGGCGGGGCGCCACGCCGCAGCTGTTCGCGAACCTGATCACCTGCGCGCGGAGTGATCTGACCATTTCCACGCCCTATTTCGTGCCCGATACGACGCTGATGGACGCGCTGTGCGCCGCGGCCCATCGCGGCGTCACGGTGACGCTGATCTATCCCAAACGGAACGACAGTTGGATCGTCGCCGCCGCCAGCCGCAGCTATTATCACACGTTGCTGGAGGCCGGGTGCATCATCCATGAGTTCACGGACGGCCTGCTGCACGCCAAGACCCTGACGATCGATGGAAAGGTCTGCCTGATCGGGTCTTCGAATCTGGATTTGCGCAGTTTCGACCTGAACTACGAGAATAACATACTGTTGCAAGACATGGGCATAACCCAAGCAGTGTTCGAGCGGCAGCAGGACTATATCAGCCGCTCCCAGGAGGTGACGTTGCCGACAGTTCTGGCCTGGCCCTGGTACAGGCGGATCTGGAACAATGTCATCGCGACGATTGGCCCGGTGCTGTAGGATGGTGCTGTAGGCCAAGGTGAGGACAGCAATCACAATCATCGCGAGCGACCTGCCCGCGTGCTGAACCTTCATCTGGTAGCGCCCGGCCTGTTGGTGTCTGTCGTCAGTGTGTTGGAACCACCAGCATCGATGTGAAGCCCTCCGACTATCGTAATGCTGATTCACCGACACGGCTTTCACCCGAGCCACAGCAAATGGGTTTGATTTTGCAATTGATTGCTCTCCATCACTATCTACGATCTCAATTGAATCTGCCGAGAACCTTTCGGGAGGCCGAGACACCATTGGCCGTTGAAAAATAAGGGAATTTGTCATATTTTTGTGTTGCAACGACGCACGGCCCAACGATCGCACAGCCTCCGAGTAGAACATTTTTCACCAAAAATTGCGATCAGGCGTAGTTTAGAATCGTTCCAAACCTTGACTTGGCGCGCTGCGAGGCGCATGTGTTTGATAGACAATTCAAGGGTGCCTCATGTTCATTCAGACCGAATCCACGCCCAACCCGGCGACGCTCAAGTTTCTGCCCGGCCAGACAGTTCTGCCCGCAGGAACTGCCGACTTTCCATCGCCTGAGAATGCAGACGCCTCGCCTTTGGCGACCCGCATCTTTGCGGTCGATGGCGTGTCTGCCGTGTTCTTTGGCAATGATTTCGTGACCGTGACCAAGGTGGACGGGATCGAATGGGACCATATCAAACCCGCGCTTTTGGGCGCGATAATGGAGCATTTCCAGTCCGGCCTGCCGGTAATGAAGGATGGCGGCACAGCGCCGTCTGGCCATTCCGAGCATACCGGCGAGGACAGTGAGATCGTCAACCAAATCAAGGAACTTCTGGATACCCGCGTGCGGCCCGCCGTTGCGCAGGATGGGGGCGACATCACGTTCCACGGCTTTGATCGGGGCGTCGTCTATTTGCACATGCAGGGGGCCTGCGCCGGTTGCCCGTCCTCGACCATCACGCTGAAGATGGGCATCGAGAACCTCTTGCGCCACTACATCCCCGAAGTGACCGAAGTGCGCCCCGTCGGTGTCTGATGCGCTGATACTAGGCGTCGACACATCTGGCCCCTATTGCAGCGCCGTCCTTTTGAAGGGCGGCGAAGTCGTGTCCGATCTTTATGAGGACATGCCAAAAGGTCAGGCAGAGGCGCTGTTTCCGCTGCTTGAGGACCTGATGGCCCGCGGCGGGGCTACGTGGCGTGACCTGTCGGCGCTTGGCGTTGGCACGGGGCCGGGCAATTTCACAGGTGTGCGTATCTCGGTCTCGGCGATGCGCGGCCTCGCACTGGCGCTGGAAGTGCCTGTGATTGGCGTTTCCCTGCTGGACGCGCTGGCCCATGGCACGCACGGGCCGGTCCTTGCCTCGATCGCCGCGCCGCGCGGGCAGGCCTACATGCAGGGGTTTTGCATGGCGCGCGACGTGCCGCCCGCGCTTGTAACCATCGCGGATTTGCCACCTGATCTGGTCCAACCCGATCTTGTGTCCATAGGGTCCGCCGGTGGCGAGATCGCCGAACGGCTGGGTGTGCCGCATGTGCCTGCGCCCTATGCGCCAGGATCTGCCATTGCGCGCATCGCGGCCATACGTTGGCAGGGCGGCGGACCGCCTGCCGTCCCCTTCTACCTTAAACCCGTCGACGCGGCACCGGCACGGGATTTGCCGCCGGTGATGTTGGACGATGGGGCCTGAGGCCCTCGCAAGGCTGCACGCGCGTGCCTTCGCTCGTCAGGGCCGGGGCTGGAGTGCGGCAGAATTCGCCGATCTGCTCGCATCCCCGCATTGTTGCCTTTGCGTCGAGCCGAATGGATTCGCGCTGACCCGCGTCATCGCGGGCGAGGCAGAGCTACTGACGTTGGCGACTGACCCCGATTATCGCAGGCAAGGGGTAGCCGCGCGCCTTTTGCACAATATCGAGGCTGCTGGCGCGCGCAGGGGCGCGCAGCGTCAATTTCTGGAGGTGGCGGCGGACAATGCGGCGGCGCGTGCCCTCTATGCTGCGGCGGGGTATCGACAGACCGGCCGACGTGCAGGATATTACTCAAGGTCCGACGGCCCGCCTGTTGATGCGCTGTTGTTGACCAAGGATCTGGAGCCGTGCCGTGACTGATTTCGCGCTGTTTCTGCCCGGCTTTGTCGCCGCCTATTCCATTTTGGCGTTTGCCGCCGCGTCGCCTGGCCCGGCCGTCGCGATGCTTCTGGGTGTGGCGCAGACAGAGGGACGGCGCGATGCGCTGGTCGTCGCCCTTGGGATCGCGGCGGGCAGTGCCACGATCAACATCGCGACGCTGCTGGGCGTCGGGCTGATCCTGACACAGGCCGCTTGGGCGATGGGCGTGCTCAAGGTGATCGGGGCCGGATATTTGCTATGGCTGGCCTATGGCGCGTTTCGCAAGGCCGCGCATCCCCCCAAGATAGAGGCGCGCGCCGTACGGCGACGCAGCCTGCCACGTCGCTTTGTCGCCGGATACGCGCTTCAGGTTACGAACCCCAAGGCACTGATTTTCTGGCTGGCCATCGCATCGGTTGGGGCGACGCAGGGGGGCGGCATCGGAGTGGTTTTCGTCTTTGTGGCGGGTGCCTACGTGATATCGCTGGTGGCGCACGGCGCTTGGGCGCTGCTGCTGTCATCCGGGCCGATCCGAAGCGCCTATGCGCGCGGGCGCCGCTGGATCGAAGCGGGGCTGGGCGCGTTCTTTGTCTTTGCGGCATGGAAACTGGCAAGCTCGCGCTAGGGTGCAGGACAAAAGCGTGGGGCGCTGACGCCGCGCGCTTGCCAAGATGGCGCGCCGGGGGCTAGGACAAGTTATGCAAATCTACCTGCCAATCGCCGAAGTATCGGTCAATGCCTTTCTGTTGCTGGGCTTAGGCGGCCTTGTCGGCGTGCTGTCGGGCATGTTCGGGGTCGGTGGCGGGTTTCTGATGACACCGCTTTTGTTCTTTATCGGCATCCCACCCGCCGTGGCGGTGGCGACCGGCGCGAACCAGATCGTCGCGTCGTCGTTCTCTGCCGTGCTGGCGCATTTCAGGCGACGGGCTGTTGATTTGAGGATGGGAACGGTCCTGTTGATTGGCGGGCTCTTTGGCGCGGCGTTCGGCGTGATGCTGTTCAACTATCTCAAGGCGTTGGGTCAGGTCGATCTGCTGGTCACACTGTTCTACGTCGTGTTTTTGGGCATCATCGGCGCGTTGATGTTTGTCGAAAGCTTGCGGGCGATCCGCCGGTCGCGGCGCGGCGGCCCGGTTGCGCCGCGCAAGAAACACACATGGATTCAGAAGCTGCCGCTGAAAATGCGGTTTCGCACCTCGGGCCTCTACATCAGCGTCATTCCACCTGCACTGGTCGGCGTGGCCGTGGGTGTGCTGGCGGCGATCATGGGGGTTGGCGGTGGATTTATCATGGTGCCAGCGATGATTTACCTGCTGGGAATGCCGACCAAGGTCGTGGTGGGCACGTCGCTGTTTCAGATCATCTTTGTTGCCGCGTTCACCACGTTGCTGCACGCGACGACCAACCATATCGTCGATGTGGTGCTGGCGTTGTTCCTGCTGGTGGGTGGTGTGATCGGCGCGCAGTTCGGCACGCAGATCGGCGCGCGCATGAAGGCCGAGCAGCTGCGCATCCTTCTGGCGATCCTCGTGCTGGCGGTCTGCCTAAAGCTGGGGCTGGATCTGCTGCTGACACCGGGCGAGGTGTTCTCGATCACCGTGGTAGAGCAGCCATGACGCGGTGGTTGGCGGCGGCATTGCTGGTTCTATTTGCGCTGCCCCTGCGCGCCGAAGAGGTGGTTCTGGGCCTAAGTCGCAACAGCATCTCGATCGACACAACGTTCGATGGTTCCGAAATTCTGCTGTTCGGTGCGATCAAGCGTGAGGTCGCGATTCCGCCCGATCAACTGGGCGTGGTGGTCGCCATTCAGGGCCCTAACCAGCCGCTGGACGTGCGCCGCAAGGAGCGCCGGTTTGGCATTTGGGTAAATGTCGACGCGGTCGAGGTGGATTCCGCCCCCAGCTTTTATGCGGTGGCTACGTCCGGGCCGTGGGGCGATGTGCTGTCTCAGGTCGAGGATCTGCGCCACAAGATTTCCATCCCGCGGGCCATCCGATCCGTCGGCGCGGCAAGCAGTGTGCCCGATGCGCAGAATTTTACCGATGCCGTGATCCGTATCCGAGAGAGTAACGGTGCGTATCAGATCCGCGAGGGCGCCGTCGAACTGACGCAGCAGACGCTGTTTCAAACGTCGGTGGACCTGCCGTCGAACCTGACCGAAGGAGATTACGTCACCCGCATTTTCCTGACGCGCAATGGCGAGGTCGTGTCAAAATACGAGACGATCATCGACGTGCACAAGGTCGGGCTGGAGCGGTGGCTGTACGAGCTTTCTCGTGAAAATGCACTGCTATATGGGCTGATGTCGCTGGCCATCGCGATCAGTGCGGGCTGGGGTGCGTCGGCGCTGTTCAGGATGCTGCGGCGGGGGTGATGCGCTATTGCGTTCGCTAACGCCGGTGGCGCGTGTGGGGGTCTTTGGCAGGTATATTTGCGGCCCGATGTATCAAGCGCACCAAGCGTTCGTAGGGTGCAGCAAATGACCCTTCATTCACATGCTCAATCCATGAATGAAGCCGAAATTCCAACTACGCTTAATTCAGACCTTGAGCAGTGGACGCTTGCACGTCGACTGCAAGCGGCCCCGAATACTGATTGCACACTTTCTTCTACTACCTATGGCGAAATGCGTTTTGAACCGGGGTGCGTGGTCGCATCGGAAGCGGCAGAGCGACCCGTTCGTGATCAGGGGGCACGCAGGTTGTAGTCGGCTACAAAAAGCTTTCTGAACTGATTCTTTTTCCGCTTCCAATCAATATGAAAAAGTGGGTCCGGGATGCGCCAGTCCTTACCATAGCTCTGAACCAGCATTACCTCAGGCTTGGCGGGAAGCATGAGTGGATCCTGACCAAACGTGCCAAGTGGAAAGACGTCTGCAGCATCTATCTGCCCCAGAGAATACGGATAAACGCTAAATTTTCCATTGTCGGTCCAAGCCGGGAACAGGTCAATCTCGGTGCCAAGGTCGGAGCAAAATTTAAAGACGGGTCGATTGTTGGCCTGCTCGGCCTCGTCTATTAGGCCGTGTTTATTAAGGTCATTTTTGTAGTCTAACCAACGGTGCGCTACCTCATCTTCCGAGCACTCTCCAAGCATGATGGCAATGTCGATATCGTCATCATGTTCGATCAGTTTTCCATTGCGAACATGACCGAGTAACGCACCAGCATAGAGAAAAAATGGCTTACCGAGTTGTTCGAGGGGTTTGAGCGCTGCTCCCATAGATTTAAAAATCTGGGCCGCATCCATTTCTGAGAATGTAATAGTGTAGCCATGGGATGTAATGAATTCTGGATGTAGCGTGTCACGTATCAACTGCATGTATTCGTTAAACGCGGCCTCCTCGCCACGTTCAATCCGAGTGTCGCGCAGCATCATCAGCTTCCCGTGCGTACGAGCAGGCTGCATTCGGCAATGACAGGCAAGCAAGATCAATGCCTCTTGCCATTCGATGTCCCAAGCGGGGTCATGCAGCGCCGCAAGCTGATTGCGCATTCGACGTGGACGGGCGACCGGAATTTTCCGCATCGCATGGTCGCGGATTACTGTATCAAGGGCATCAAAGCTGGTTCGAAGCGCGCTGGAGGCGTTCATCCGATCAAGCCTTTTCGAACAGGCAGCGAGCGACGATTGCATCCTCTGCCTTGTACTTGGCGAAACCCTGTCCCTCGATTGTGTAAAGCGCTTTGAAACCTCGTGCTTCAAGCTGCGCGTTCACATCGGCAGCATCTTGATACCGGCGATAATGGGGCGGCGCTTCCTTTTCGAGGGCCTGATCGGCGGTGATCCGGTATTCAAAGGCGACGCTGTGCCCAGGCAGCAGTGTGTCTGCAAGTGCGTCAAAGAATTGCATCTGTTCGCTCTCGGTGATTGCGTGCAGGAAAAAGCGAGAATATACACAAGCCGTCTTTCCACCCAGTTGGCTGATCGACCTGCGCAACGCCGGACTAGTGACATTTTCCTGCAGGAACTGGATGTTTGTCAATTCGCGCTCCCTAGACTTTTCACGGGCTACATTGATCGCCGTTTCGGATGCATCCAACGAGACGACCTTGAACCCAAGCTCTGCGAAAAAGAGGCTGTCACGACCGTTGCCACAGCCGATATCAAACAGCGCACATTCCGGTTCAATTTCGGGCGCGACAAATGCAGCAAACTGAGATGGCGGCATCAGTTTGCCGCCCACAGATTTAGCTGCGTAAAACGAAGCCCAGTATTCCTCACGCTCGATCATGGGTGCGGTCACTTTATCCATACTGTAACGCCCTAAAATTCAAAGATATTCGCCAAATTCGCCGCTCTTTTTATAGGTGGCGCTACTGCTTAATACACAAATCAGGCCGCGTGGAAACCCTCGCGTGTCACACTTGGTCGAGTGAATCAGGCGCTATCAGACGCACAATGCTCAGTCTGCCAGGCGGGGCGCTGATGCCAGCATAGGGGGAGGCGATTAAACCTATGGGCGTTGAATTTCAGGACCGGCGGGGGGCAAAGGCATCCTTGCACAATTCAGAGGTTTTGAGGGGAGGCGGTTGCAGTGCTGACGGCACGTCAGGCGGGACCGTCGAATCCATCAAACTCACGTGCGGGCAATTCGAGGACATAGAGCTACGTCCAGCAAATGCCGCTACTATCCGAAAGGAAGTGGGGATTTATGTGGGAAGTGAAAATTCAAGCGTCTTCAAATTTCTTGGTAGTAAAGGAAAAAAGGGATGTAGTGGCGGAGACGATGGGAATAGGTCGCACTTCCTAAAGTTGATAGAAATCAACATCTTAGATCATCCATATCCTCCCAATTATGCGCCCTTTATCCTCCTCATCGCGCCTCCCCCTTTCCTCGAGGTATGAATTCCGATGACCGTTCCCTAAGCGGGCTTATGTATCGTCGAGTATGCACAACACGTCGTCACAACGCCTTAGTAGCGTGGGTTGAGGTCTATCGGGTCCAACTCCCTGTCATACTCTGCAATCACTTTGAATGGCCAAGGTGTTCCAAAGGCGCTCCAAGACTTATGCTTCTCTTTGAGGAGTTGAAGCGAGTAGCAGCCAGCAAACACCGGACGCGTGTCCTCCTTCACAGCGATCACATAGCACTTGTGGCTTTCGGTCTCTCCTTCACCGAACTTTGGCACGAACTCTGGGAACGGGTCTGAGCCGCCAAAGCTCATTCCCCCGACAAATGCCGCGCCGACCACAAACGCGCCAATTAACACCGCACTACCGTCCATTTTGTTCTCCTTATTTCAAAATCAAACACATAAATCTGTATGAAAGATCATGCGATGGTCAAATCCAACGCTCAAGCGTAGCCTGTGCGGCTACTGGGTCCGCCTTGATCCGCAAAACAGCCTGTCGGGTTATCCCGCATTCTCTAGCAATCTCTGTGGTTCCCTTCCCCAGCGCCAGCATCCCGACAACAGCATCCAGCATATCCTTGTCATAGCTTGGCTTGCGTCCACGGTACTTTCGCGGATCACCCTTGCTAGCAGCTATGCCAGCCTTCTGTGCCTCCTTAGTGGTCTCAGCCTGTGCTTGAGCTGTCGCAGCCATGAAGGCAATGAGAGCGTCTCGTACGGCTTCCTGCATCGGGTCTGTCGTGGCTCCGTCGAAGGTCATGCTATTGATTACGGTCTTCACCACAACACCGCGCCGCATCAACAGCCTGATGGTGTCTGTGACGTCCTTGTAGTCACGGCCAAGCCTATCGACCCAACGCACCACCAACACGTCACCGTGGCGCAGCTTATCAAACAGCCGCTTGCCCTCTGCACGTTCTGCTAACTTGGTACTCACGCCCGACACGCCGTGATCTGCAACCACCTCGTCGATGATAAAGCCAGCCGCCTCAGCCTGTGTGCGTTGGTGGTCTAGGTTCTGGTCTGCTGTTGATACGCGCGCGTAAAGGATGGTCTGTGTCATGGTGTCTCCTAGAGTGTCCGTTGGGGTTCTGACCTTAGATACACATGTCCGTATATCAATTACAACCCTATCGTACATCCTTCGCGTCCATGATTCGCGTGTAAACTGAGGTATACCCGTTCGGACGAATGCAGTGACTTTGGAAGAAGCGCGACTGCAGGTGTGGCAGAAGCTGAACCGGACTGGCTAATTGAGTAAGCACAGACGTACAGCAAATGATATGGCTTGGGATGTATTGCCTCAGTAAGTTTCAATAAAGTGCATCAAAAATGGAAATGTAACGTAATGCCAGACAAGACCGATGCTAGGCTATTAGAACTCGTTGACGAGCCGCGAGAGGCCCTAGATGTAGAAGTTAAGGAGTGGTTGGACCTATCGACGAAAGCGCACAAGGCTAGTTTGGCTAAGGAGATAATTGCACTCGCCAACAACGGTGGGGGTTTTGTCGTGGTTGGCTTTAAGGAGCTAGATAGTGGCACGTTCACGGTTGACACCGATCATCCTGATGACCTCGCCCTGTGGTCACAGGATAGCGTACAAGGAATAGTCGCTAGATACATTAACCCTGTGTTTCAATGCACTGTGGTTCATCAAATGGCGACCGTGTCTGGCCACGCTCACCCCGTGATTATCGTTCCGGGCGGGCATCGGGTTCCGGTCTTCGCGAAGAAAGGGTCACCGGAGGAAGGGGAGCTTATCCCAAGGCGGGTTTTGATCCGGCGTCCCGGACCAAACAGTGAAGAGCCACAGTCGACGGACGATTGGCATCAACTGTTCGACCGCATTGTGAAGAACCGTCAAGCCGATCTCTTGGATGCATTTCGTACGATCATGTCCGGTGAACTGCCTGTCAAAAATGAGACATCAGAGCCTACACTACAAGACGAGTTGAAGGCCTTTGCGGAAAACGCGGTTACAAAGTGGTCCTCACTGGTATCGGAATTGCCGAGCGACGCTGATCCAAAGCTACCGTATGGACATTGCGATTTAAGCTTTGCAATTGACGGAGACTTTGAGCAAAAATCGTTGAAAGCCCTTCAAGAAACCATCAGTTCATCCGTTCGCAACCATTCCGGTTGGCCACCCTTCGTTACGATTATGAGGCATCCGATATCGCCGAAGCCAGTAGACGGTGCCATCCAGAGCTGGTTTGGGATAGATGATGGGGACGTGAGAGAACGACCTGATCACAGTGATTTCTGGCGGGTGTCGCCAAATGGCATGATGTTTCTTCGCCGGGGATATTCAGAGGATTCAAGGCAATTTGATGACATGGCACCCGGAACAGCTTTCGACATCACAACACCTACATGGAGGCTCGGCGAGGCACTGCTTAACGCTAGTTACATAGCTCAAGCGGTTGGCGGAGTGGGAGCCGATCTGATTTGCCACGGTCAATGGACAGGTTTGGATGGCCGGAAATTGGTTTCAAGAGGCAACCGAAGAAGAAGGATCTCAGACCATTACAGATGTTCACAAAGCGCATACAATGCTGAAATCCGTGTTGCCATTTCGTCTGTGTCGACGTCGTTGCCGGAGATAGTAAGAAGCATGCTTGATCCACTCTATGAGTTGTTCGACTTTTTCCAACCTGTCTGACGTCAGCGCCTGTGGGACAGATTTGAGGAATTGAACAACGGAGGATTTCTGGTTCATCGTAACCTTCATGGAGTGAAGATGAACAAGAAATCCGGAACGTCTAAGGACGCAGCTGACAAGCTGGTCAAGAACATCCGCCGCAAGACCCGTCAGACCTATTCGGCTGAGGAGAAGATCCGCATCGTCTTGGCGGGTCTGCGAGGCGAAGAGAGCATTTCGGTGCTCTGTCGCCGTGAAGGCATCGCCGAAAGCCTATATTACAGCTGGTCGAAGGAATTCCTTGAGGCTGGCAAGCGGCGATTGTCCGGCGACACGGCCCGGCAGGCAACGTCGCCAGAAGTCAAAGATCTGCGCTCGGAGTCACTTGCCCTGAAGGAATGCGTGGCAGACCTGACCCTTGAGAACCGTCTGCTCAAAAAAAGCATGACAGGGGCTGGGGAGGCAGAGAAATGAGGTATCCCGCGTCCGAGAAGCTGGAAATCATCCGAACGGTTGAAGGCTCACATCTACCGGCCAGGCAGACCCTCGACATGCTGGGCATCCCGCGCGCGACCTTCTACCGTTGGTATGATCGTTATGTCGACGGCGGCCTTGATGCCCTGGCGGACCACGCACCCCGTCCAGGTTCTGTCTGGAACCGTATTCCACAGGATCGGCGCGATGATTTGATCGAGTTCGCGCTGGAATTTGAGGCCCTGACGACACGGGAGCTGGCGGTGAAATACACCGACGAGAAGCGGTATTTTATATCTGAATCATCAGCATATCGTATTCTGAAGGAAGCTGACCTGATCACGGCGCCCGCGCATGTGGTGATCAAGGCGGCCGACGAGTTTAAAGACAAAACCACGGCAATCAACCAGATGTGGCAGACCGATTTCACCTACTTCAAGATCATCGGGTGGGGCTGGTATTACCTCAGCACGATCCTGGACGATTACAGCCGCTACATCATTGCGTGGAAGCTCTGCAGCACCATGCGTGCTGCCGATGTGACCGACACTATCGAGTTGGCTCTGGCGGAATCGGGTTGCGACCAGGCGGTCGTGCGCCACAAGCCGCGGCTGCTCAGCGACAACGGCTCATGCTATATCTCTGGCGATCTGGCCGATTGGCTGGAGGATCACAAAATGACGCACGTCCGCGGGGCGCCATTCCACCCACAGACACAAGGCAAGATCGAACGCTGGCACCAAACTATGAAGAACCGGGTTCTGCTGGAGAATTACTACCTGCCCGGCGATCTCGAGCAGCAGATCGGGGCCTTCGTCGAATATTACAATAACCAACGATACCACGAGAGTCTGAACAACGTCACACCCGCCGACGTCTACTTCGGCCGCGATAAAGCCATTCTCAGGGAAAGGGAGAAGATCAAGAAACAGACAATCCGACAGCGCCGCTTGCAACACCAGAAACAAGCCGCATAATCAATCACACGAACGAGCCAGAGCCTCCAATGCTCAAGCCGCTCTGATGTCCCATTTTATTTGACGACGGACAGTATTCTTCTGCAGCTACAGACAGGAAAACAGCACCCAACGAGACAGAGCCTTGGTTCGCATTGGCCCTCCATTCACGGTACACTTGAAGTGCCTTTGCGCCGTTATCGTTGACCAAGTCGATCAGGCCGTCCTCTTCGGCATCGTCCCCGTACTCTAGATATTTATGGTACTGGATCAGCCCTTCTAGATCGCCGTTGTCGTCCATACGTTGAATCTCGTCAGCATCGCCAATCCACCCAAGTAGATCACTGATCACGTCCCTTAGATCGGGTTTGCAGGCGTCAAGTTGCGCAAAAAGATCAGCAGAGATTTTGTGTTGCCTGCGCTTCGCATCCTGCAGGTCTCTGGTTCCAGTGGATCGCTTGAGTTGCTTTCGCCCACTAAGGAACTCCCGCAACTCAGGCGGGATCGTCAGAAGAACGTAGTATTTGCCCTTGTTCAAAGCCAAGGATGTAGCGGGGTAGCTCGGCACCTTTATCCTCCAAAGTATCCTCCGTAAGATACTCCAAGTATCTAATATATTGAGGAAAAAGGCAATAAGGATGGGTGGCGGAGACGATGGGATTCGAACCCACGAGACCCTTCCGGGCCTACTCCCTTAGCAGGGGAGCGCCTTCGACCACTCGGCCACATCTCCACCGACGCGTTTAGCGACGTAGCAACATAGAAACAAGGCGAAAATGAAGGAAAGTGAGAACACTTCGGACACTCTCCATATTTACATGGTTTGGCCAATTGATCATGATTCAGCGCTACCACGTGGCAATAATTTATGGCGTCTACTCATCGAAATCGACACCAGCATGTTGCTCAGCGAACCGGAGACGATTGAATGGAAAAGGTAGCGCTCATATCCGGGGCCAGTCGCGGGATCGGCGCCGACGTGGCCACGCTGCTGGCGGATACAGGCTGGCGCCTGTCGCTGGGATTGCGGCGTCCCGAGGATGCTAGCCCGCACTGGGACGCGCATCATGTCGCGGAATTCGACGCAACCACGCAGGGCGAAGAGCGCTGGGTGAAGGCCGCGTTAGAGCGTTATGGTCGCATTGACGCGATGATTTGCTGCGCTGGCATCATCGAGATGGATGACGTCATCGACGTCAGTGACGATGCGCTGGACGCGATGCTGGAGGTCAACGTGAAGTCGCCCCGCCGCCTCGTGCGTGCGGCGTGGGATACGCTGAGCGCGTCGGGGCAGGGGCGCGTCGTCATGCTGGCGTCTTTGTCGGGCAAGCGTGTCGCGTCGGCGGCCAGCGGTGCCTATTCTATGTCTAAATTCGCCGCCGTGGCACTGACCCACGGCATTCGGCAAAAAGGCTGGGATCAGGGCATTCGCGCGACGGCGATCTGCCCCAGCTACGTCAATACCGACATGGCCGCGGCAATCACCGATTTCCCGCCCGACGAGATGACCCAACCGGGCGATATCGCCCGCATGGTCCAACTGGCGCTAGATCTGCCCAACACCGCTTCGGTTGCCGAAATGGCTATCACCTGCCAGCGCGAGGCGCAGTATTAAGTTAGCTGAGGGCCGCGCAGAAGGTTTCGATGCGGTTCATCGCCTCGCTCAGTTCGGCCTCGGACGCGGCATAGCTGACGCGGAAATAGGGGCTTTGTCCAAAGGCCGCGCCGTGTACTGTGGCGACACCGCCTTCCTCGAGCAGGGCCATGCAGAAATCCTCGTCGGTGTTCAGACGCGTGCCCGAGGGCGTCGCCTTGCCCAGAAACGCAGCGCAGGAGGGAAAGACATAGAACGCGCCCGGCGGGGTTAGGCAGTCCATGCCGGGAATGGCATTCAGCCGCGCCACCACCAGATCGCGGCGCGATTGAAAGACCGCGCGCTGCTCCTCAAGCGCGTCCTGCGGGCCGGTCAGCGCGGCATGGGCAGCCCATTGGCAAGGCCGCGCGGCGCCGCTGGTCAGCTGGCCCTGCATCAGCGCCATCGCGTCGATTAGGGGCTGCGGCCCCGCGGCGTATCCGATGCGCCAGCCGGTCATCGCATAAGCCTTGCTGACACCGTTCATGGTCAGCGTGCGGTTCTTCATTTCGGGCGCGGCGGCGGCCATGGTGGCGAAGGGCGTGCCGCCGTAGATCAGATGCTCGTACATGTCGTCGGACAGGACCCAGACATGGGGGTGGCGCTCCAGAACTTTGGCCAAGGCGCGCAGGTCGTCTGCGGAATAGACTGCGCCGCTGGGGTTCGAGGGCGAATTAAGGATCAGCCAGCGGGTTTTGTCGGTGATCGCGGCTTCCAGCGCGGCGGGCGTCATGATGAACCCGTCCTCGGCTGTCGTCGCCACCACTACGGGAACAGCGCCAGCCATTTCCACCATCTGCGTGTAGCTGACCCAATAAGGCGCCGGGATCACCACCTCGTCGCCCGCGTCCAGCGTGGCCAGCAGCGCATTGGCGATCACCTGCTTGCCGCCGGTGCTGACGATCACTTGGCCGGGCGCATAATCGAGGCCGTTCTCGCGGGCGAATTTGTCGGCAATCGCCTGGCGCAATTCAGGGATGCCGGGGATTGGCGTGTATTTCGTCTCGCCCCGCGCAACGGCCTCGGCTGCTGCGGTTTTTACATGATCGGGCGTGTCAAAATCCGGTTCGCCGATAGAGAGCGAGATGATGTCATGCCCCATGGCGCGCAGATCACGGGCCTTTTGCGTGATGGCGATGGTCGCGGCGGGCTGAATGCGCGACAGCGCGGCGGATTTGCGAAACTGGGTCATATGTGGCCTTTTGCGATGCAGGCTCGACCTTAGGCGCGACGACACAAACTGCAAGCGGCTCAGGCGCCAAAGACGGACCAGCCGGTGAACTGGGTGAGGCGCTGGGCGGCCTCTGTGCCGGCGTGTGAGTTGCCGTAATGGTTCAGTCCCGGCGACCAGACCGCAATCGACGCCTTGCCCGGTGCGATCATCAGTATGCCGCCGCCCACGCCGCTTTTGCCCGGCAGGCCAACGCGATAGGCAAAATCGCCCGAGCCGTCGTAATGCCCGCAGGTCATCATCAGCGCGTTGATGCGCCGCGCGCGTCGATCCGAAATCAAACGCGGCGCGCCGTCCAGCCCCGCCAGCATTCGCCCTGATTGCGCCAACTGATCGGTCGTCATGGCGATGGCGCATTGATGCATGTAGGTGCCCAAGGTCAGATCAGGCTCGTTGCGCAGGTTGTCAAAGGAATAGAGGTAATGCGCCAGCGCCGCGTTGCGATGGCCCGTCGCTTCCTCCGAGGCGGCGACATGCTTGTCGATGTGGATGTCATCATCCTCGGCGGCGGCGCGGATGAACTGGATCAGCTCGGCCAGCGCCTCGCGCGGTTGACGTCCGTCCAGCAAAGCGTCGGTCGTCACGATGGCGCCTGCGTTGATGAAGGGATTGCGCGGGCGGCCCTGTTCCTTTTCGAGCAGCGCGATGGAGTTGAACGCCGTTCCCGACGGCTCGCGCCCGACGCGCGACCATAGGGAGTCGCCAATCCGGCCCAACGCTGCTGCGAGGGTGAATACCTTTGACACGCTCTGGATCGAGAACCGTTTGGTGTGGGAACCGGCGGATATGGTGCGCCCGTCCGCCATGGCGACCGAGATGGCGAATTGCGCAGGGTCCACCGCTGCCAGTTCGGGGATGTAAGAGGCGGGTATGCCCCAGTTGGCATCCTCGTGCATCTGGCGGTCGAGATCATGCAGGAAGTCTTGCAATCCTTCGGGGAAGGTGGGGCTCATGTGCGGGCCTCGAAAGCGCCGGTGCAGGACTATCCGGCTGTGGTTGCGAAATCTGCTCGACCGGGTTGACGATCACTTGACGTCCAACCGTTGCACGGCGTGCCTTAGGTGTTGAACAGAAAATGCAGCACGTCACCGTCTTTGACGATATAGGATTTGCCCTCGGCGCGCATCTTGCCTGCTTCCTTGGCTGCCTGCTCACCTCCCAGCGAGGTGAAATCGTCATAGGCGATGGTTTCGGCACGGATGAATCCACGCTCGAAATCGCCATGGATCACGCCAGCGGCCTTGGGCGCGGAGGTGCCGGCGCGGATCGTCCAAGCGCGCGCCTCCTTGGGGCCGACGGTAAAGTAGGTCTCAAGGTGCAGCAATTCGTAACCCGCCTTGATCAGGCGCGACAGTCCGGCCTCGTCCAGACCCATTTCGGTCAGGAACATCTCGGCCTCGTCCGCGTCAAGCTGGCTGATTTCCTCTTCGATCTGGGCGCTGATGACGACAGCCGAATTGCCCTCGGCGGCGGCCATTTCGGCGACTTTGGCCGACAGGGCATTCCCCTCGGCAGCGTCGGATTCCCCAACGTTGCAGACATAAAGAACCGGCTTGGTCGTCAAGAGTTGCAGCAGCTTCCATGCGCGGCGATCCTCGTCGTCGACCTCAACCGTGCGGGCAGGGCGCCCCTGCTCCAGCGCGGCCATAGCGGCCTTCAGCAGGCGTTCCTGCTGGATTGCCTCCTTGTCGCCGCCACGCACCTTGCGGGTGATGTTCTGCATCCGCTTTTCGATGCTCTCGATATCGGCCAGCATCAACTCGGTCTCGACCGTCTCGGCGTCGGCCACCGGATCGATGCGGTTCTCGACATGAGTGACATCACCGTCCTCAAAGCAGCGCAGCACGTGGGCGATGGCGTCCACCTCGCGGATGTTGGCGAGGAACTGGTTGCCCAAACCCTCGCCCTTGCTGGCCCCTTTGACGAGGCCCGCGATATCCACAAAGGTCATGCGCGTGGGGATGGTCTGCTTGCTGCCCGCGATCCCCGCCAGCTTGTCCAGCCGCGGATCAGGTACGGCCACATCACCGACATTCGGTTCGATCGTGCAGAAGGGGAAGTTGGCGGCCTGCGCGGCAGCGGTGCGCGTCAATGCGTTGAAGAGTGTGGACTTGCCGACATTCGGCAGCCCGACGATACCCATTTTGAAACCCATGACGCCGCTCCTTTTGATAGCAGCGCCGTATCTAGGCCGCTTGAGGGCTGCACGCAAGGCGGTTTGCCGTCAGTCCAGCAGCCGCGTCAGCCCGGCAACCTCGACCGGTGCGGCGCGGCCCTCTTGCGCCGCAACCCTCAGGCGCGAGGGTACGCCCATGTCAACGCCTTGAATTAACTCGAATGGCCCTGCATGCACGCCGGTGTCCCGCAGATACCCCGCAAGCGCCGCCGCCGCCGCGCCGGTCGCCGGATCCTCGTAAACGCCGTGTCCGGCGAAGGCGTTTCTAGCATGGATGAGGTTCGCGCGCTCGCGCCAGATCAGGTTGATTGTGACCAGATCATGAGCCTGCATGAACGCGGCGCCAGCGTCGAAATCATACTTCATGTCCCGCAGTAACTGCGCCCGCGCGAGAGGCAATAGCAGGTGTTCGGCCCCACCATTCACCAGCGCGGGTGGCAGATCTGCTGCCAGATCGGAGTCTTTCAGACCAAACAGCGTCAACGTGGCGGCCAGCACATCCTGCGGCACTGCGCGATGGGATGTGCCCGGCGAGGTCAGGCGCGCGCCCCATATGCCGCCTTCCTCGTAGGCCTCGACCGTGATCGCGGCGTGGTTCAGCGTAAGCGCATGGCGGCCCGGCCCGTGGGCCTCACCAAGTGCTGCCCCCAGCGCGATGGTGGCATGGCCGCAGAATGGTACTTCGCCATGAGGCGCGAAGTATCTGACACGAAAGCCGCCGGTGTTAGGGGCCGCAAAGGCGGTCTCGGAGAATCCGACCTCGGCCGCGATCCTCTGCATCTCGGCTTTGGGCGGAAGGGTATCGGTCAACATGACGCCGGCAGGATTGCCGCCAACGCCGTCTAGGGTGAAGGCTGCGAGTTTTTGAATGGTCATTAGACTCTCCTGTGGCTGGCCTAGACAGCATGATCGCCGCCAACCATCCGCGCAAATTCCTATTTGTGATCGCCCCCATCGCGCGTGGGCGGAAAATCGCGCCGTGACCATTGATTTTTGCCGCGCAAAGCCGCAAAGGAAGAGCAACACCAAAGGGGACCATCATGAGCCGTATCGACGCCAAATTCGCCGAGTTGAAAGCCGCCGGGAAAAAGGCGTTCGTGGCCTACGTTATGGCTGGCGACCCGGATTTCGACACCTCTCTGGAGGTGGTCAGGGGGATGCCTGCCGCCGGTGTCGACATCATCGAGCTGGGCTTGCCCTTTACCGATCCGATGGCTGATGGCGAAACGATCCAGTTGGCCGGGCAACGCGCGCTCAAGGCGGGTATGACGCTAAAGCGCACGCTGAAACTGGCGCGAGAGTTTCGCAAGGACGACGATACGACGCCCATCGTGTTGATGGGGTATTACAATCCGATCCACAATCATGGTGTCCCGCAATTCCTGATTGATGCCAAGGAGGCGGGTATCGACGGTCTGATCGTCGTCGATCTGCCACCGGAGGAGGACGAAGAGCTGTGCATCCCGGCGCAGGCAGCGGGCCTCAATTTCATCCGCCTCGCCACCCCTACGACCGATGACAAGCGACTGCCGAAGGTGCTGCAAAACACGTCGGGCTTCGTCTACTATGTCTCGATCACCGGCATTACCGGTGCGGCAGCGGCCGAGGCGGGCGATGTCGCGCCTGAGGTGGCACGCATCAAGGCGCAGACCGATCTGCCCGTGATCGTCGGCTTTGGTATTCGCACGCCCGAGACGTCCAGGGCCATCGCGTCGGTCGCAGATGGCGCGGTTGTCGGATCGGCCATCGTCAGCAAGCTGGCAGCAGGCGACAACCCGACAAAGGTGCTGGAGTTTGTCAAAGGATTGGCCGACGGCGCGCACTCAGCCTGAAATGCTCAGCGCGTCCCTCAACACGCCTTTGGGGCCGCTGTGCGTCACCGAGGAAAATGGCGCGATCACCGCGCTTGATTGGCACGACGCGTTCATGCCGGACGATACGCCATTGCTGCGCCGCGCGCTCGAGCAACTCAGCGCGTATTTCGCAGGCGAATTAACACAGTTCGATCTGCCCGTCCGCATACGCGGCACCGATTTTCAGCGACAGGTCTGCGATGCCATCGCGGCCATTCCGCACGGTGAAACGCGCAGCTACGGCGACTTGGCACGCACGCTGAAGGTGCCAGCGCAGGCTATCGGCACCGGCTGCGGCGGCAATCCAATCCCAATTATCATCCCATGTCACAGGGTGCTGGGCACCAGCGGTCTTGGCGGATTTTCCGGCAAGGGCGGGGTCGAGACGAAGGTTTGGCTGCTGCGGCATGAGGGGGCAGGTGGGCTGTTGATCTAGGGCGAGATAGACAAAACCTTAAAAAATAGCGCCGGAAGCTACGTTTTGTCGAAGAAATCGTCATGTGCGGAATCAGTGCCCATGCCGTCCCCGTTCATAGCCTGGGCACCTGTTGGCGAATTCAACAGTTCCAGTACTCCATCAAACTCTTCTTTGGAGTTGATGTGTGGAAAGGCCTCATCGGGTACTGGCATATCCAGAAACTGGCATAGCGGCGCCCAGCCATCTTTGGCTTCGAACGTGAGCAAACGCTCCGGACCAAAAGCGTCCGTTACACGCGCATTATGTGCATGGAATGCGGCAATAGCAGCGTCCCCATCATTGATGTCACACCCAAGGCGATCATCAATCGTGGCCTTGATCATCCTGCCCCATTTTGTTCCCGCATAGAGCGTCTGAAGAGATTTGCTGAAGATCGTCTTCTGGGTGGACTGAAACCAACTATCAGCATCACGAACAGAAAGAATGATTTTCGCTTGGGGATACGCGTCCGCCAGCTCTCGCCAATAGTTCGCCGCTGGAAAATCGACGGTTGCCACATAGTTTCCGAATATCGAGTTCCAGTCGGGTTTTCCGGTCGCCGCATCGAGCCATTGATCAATATGCCCGGCATTTCCGAGGACTTCGCTCATGTGATAGCAGGGTGCCTTAAACAGCGCTTCAAGCGCAACTTTCAAAGAAGCCGTGCCTGTGCGCCCGAACCCAGCGCCAATCACCTTTAAGGTCATGTGCCGTCCCCCATTCACACAATCATTATAGAAGACGGCAACGCCAACACAAGATTTCAGCTAATGACAGTTCAGTCCCGCATAGCTGATCTACGGATCAGCCGGGCGTCCCCTCACACGTCTGCCTTACGCTCCGGCACGATTTGCTGCATGATTCCGGCACCCAGCAGGTAAACCGACGTCACCACCAGCCCCCAATGCGCCCAGCTTTCGGGGTGAAAATCGACCCAGGCGGCCCAGCCGGCAAAGAACGTCCAGGCGAAAATCATCGGAAGTGATATCGCGCGCCAGCGTTTGGTGCGCACAGGATGCACGAATTTCAACGGCAAAAACATCGCGACAGCCAGCACGGCCACCAGCGTCAGCGTGAACCAGAAGGGCGGCTCGGTCGCGAAAAGGACCAGCACCAGCATGTTCCATGTTCCGGGAAAGCCCTGAAACGACTTGTCGGCGGTCTTCATGCCCCGGTCGCAGAAATACATCGCGCTGGCGAAGGTGATCAGGATGATCGCCGCCCAGCCCGTCCAGCCCGGCAGTAGCCCCGATTTGAATAGGGCAAAGGCCGGAATGAACGCGTAGGTGATGAAGTCGATGATCATGTCCAGAAGGACGCCATCAAATCGCGGCGCATATTTCTCGACGTGATATTTACGCGCCAGTGGCCCGTCCGCGCCGTCGACCGCGAAGGCGACAACCAGCCAGACAAACATAAGGCTCCATTCTTCATCCGCAGCGGCCAGCATGGCCAGCATGGCGAAAACGATGCCGGTCGCGGTGAAAAAATGGACGGAGAGTGCTTTGATTTCGCGTGTCATGGCGTCCCTATAAGCGCAATGGCGGGGCCGGGCAATCAGGCTTTGGGATGGGCGCGGGCATAGACTTCCATCAGGCGGGCGGTATCGACGCCTGTGTAGGCCTGCGTGGTCGACAGGGATGCGTGACCCAACAGCTCTTGTATCGCGCGCAAATCGCCCCCGGCGTTCAGCAGATGTGTGGCAAAGCTGTGGCGCATGGCGTGGGGCGTAGCGGTGGCAGGCAGGCCCAACTGCGCGCGAACCTGTTCCATCATTTTTTGCACCACGCGCGGGGATAGCTTGCCGCCGCGCGCGCCCATAAACAGCGGTCCGTCTGCCACAATAGGGTGCGGGCAGGCGCGGGTGTATTCGTCCACGGCATCGCGCGCGGCGGGCAGAACCGGTACCATCCGCTCCTTGCCGCCCTTGCCGGTGATGCGCAGTGCGGTGGGCAGGGGCGCGTCGGCGCCAGTCAGCGACAGCGCCTCGGATATGCGCAGGCCACAGCCGTAGAGCAGAGTTATTACCGCTCGGTCGCGTGCGGCGATCCATGGGGTGAGCGACTGAAACTCGGCGGTATCAATCACGTTTTTAGCGGCCTCGACGCTCAGCGGGCGGGGCAGCTTGCGCTGGAACTTGGGACTGCGGGTGGCGAGGACTGAGGTGGGCTCGAATCCCTCACGCTCGGCCAGCCAGCGGTAGAAGGATTTGACCGCTGATAGTTTGCGCGCGAGGCTGCGCGCGCCGACGTCATGACCGCGCGTATGCGCCATCCAGGCACGCATGTCCGAGGTCGTGATATCGGCCAGCGCGCCCAGGCCCTGCGGCTCGCCCTTGTGCTGCGTAATGAAGGTCAGAAATTCCGTGACGTCGCCCGCATAGGCCGTGATGGTGTTTGCCGCCGCGCCGCGCAGCGCGCGCTGGTGATCCAGCCACAGCGACAGCGCATCGCGTGCGGCGGGCGAGATCATGACAGCCAGCGGCGCATGGCCCTCTCGAACACGCCTGCAAAGAAGGTCAGCAGATCGGTACCCTGCTGCGGAGTGAACTGGTTCGGATCTTCGGCCCCCAGCACCAACATGCCGGGCAGGCGGCCTTCGCCGAAATTGAGCCTCAGACACGCTTCGGAGCGGATAAAGCCTGCCGCATCGCCATGCAGCGCGCCCGCGCCGCCGCTAAGTTGGCGCAGAGTCACCTGCCGCTCGCCGCTGCGCCCGTTTTCGATATAGCGCGACACGAACCCCGGCTCCGTGATGGACAAAACGTCGCCCAGACGCTGCACCGCCGGATCGGCCTCATCCTGCACCGATTCGAGGATCAGGCGCACGGACTCGACGCGCAGTATATCCGCCACCTCGCCGCCCAGATCACGCAGAAACGCCTCGAATTCGGTGGGGTCCAGCATCCGAAGAATGGCGCGGTGCACCTGATTTGTGCCGGCCAGATTATCATACGCGGCGGCGATCACGCTGCGATGCGTATCCTCCAGTCGGTCCAGCCGCGCCTCTAGCCGGTCCATCGCAATGCCGCGCAGATCGACGATATTGCCGCCCATCGCCCGCTCGTTTGCGGCGATCAGGGCCTGCATAAGGTCTTGATCTTCTAGGATAACGTCGGGCTCACTGATGATCCGCTCGCGCAGGTGGTCATCCATCTTGGGTATGCTGCTCATGCTCATGCTCGTTTTTTTTGGTTTTGAAGGTCATAGCATGGGGTTGCAGGGAAATCTTCATCTGATTTGGGCAGGCGGGTAGAATTTCTGATCGACGAAGCGTACAGCGACAGCATCTGCGAAACTCAGGGCAGACAAATAGCGCGCGATGTCGTGACAGCGCGTTACCGAATTGGGTGGACGGCGCAGTAGCCTTGCCGGCATATTTCCTTATCATCCATCGTTGGAGGATAGGCATCATGATGGGGAGAGTGCAGACAGCGTGCGATAAATTACTTGGCAATCTCGGTCACAGGATGGCGGAGAAGCTTGGCGCGAAACACTCCAAATACAAGCCGCTCGCACATATCGAGTTTGACGAGCTGTGCCAAACACTTCGTGCTGGTGACGTTTTGCTCGTCGAGGGAAACGAGCGGATTTCCGGCGTTATCAAATATGTGACGCAATCCACTTGGTCACATGCCGCGCTGTTCATCGGCGACGCTCTTCCCGAACCCAAGGACGGTTCGGAACGCCCCCGCCTTGTCGAAGTGAACATGCACGAAGGCTGTGTTGCCTCGCCTCTTGAGAACTACCACGGATTTAATCTGCGAATATGCCGGGCTAGTGCGCTGAGCGACGCTGAACGCGCTGCTCTGGTCGCCTTCATGATAGGCAAGCTTGGCCTGCGCTATGACATGCGGAACATCTTTGATTTGCTGCGCTACTTTCTCCCGACACCGCCGTTGCCTGTGCGATGGCGGCGCAGAATGCTGTCCTTTGGGTCTGGCGATCCAACACGCGCGATCTGTTCCTCATTGATCGCGCAGGCATTTCAATCGATCAGCTATCCCATCCTTCCGGAGGTGTCCTTCGACGATGCCACGAATATCGCAGCACAACGTGAAATATTCCACATCCGCGACCATTCCCTGTTCGCACCGCGCGATTTTGATCTGTCACCCTACTTTCAGGTGGTCAAACCGGCGCTCACAGATGGGTTCGATTTTCACAAATTGGTTTGGGATTGACCGGGAGTCTCGGTCTGATCTTGTCATAGGGCGGGTAAGGTGTGGGGCGCACGGCGCAATCTTGGCGGCAATGACAGGTCCGCAGATGTAAACTTAAACCGGACAACGGGTGACTTAATGGGTTTTTAGAGGGCTTGTTGACACGACGCCCCGGCGAAACCGCTTTGCCGGGGCGCAGTGCCATTTTAGCAGGTTTTGATCTTTATACGATCTTCTGACCCGTCTTGGCCCAATCCTTCATGAACTGGTCCAGCCCCGCATCGGTCAGCGGGTGGTCGGCCATCTTCTTGATCACTGCGGGCGGCGCGGTCATTACGTCCGAACCAATCATCGCCGCCTGATAGGCGTGATTCACCGAGCGGATCGATGCGGCCAGGATCTGCGTTTCATATCCGTAATTGTCATATATCTGGCGAATATCCGAAATCAGTTCCATCCCGTCGAGGTTGATATCGTCCAAGCGCCCGATGAACGGGCTGATAAAGGTCGCGCCGGCCTTGGCCGCCAGCAGCGCCTGATTGGCCGAGAAGCAGAGCGTGACGTTAACCATGTTGCCCTCGTCCGACAGGACTTTGCACGCCTTAAGGCCCGCCCATGTCAGCGGCACCTTGACGGCGATGTTGCCGGCGATCTGCGCCAGCTTGCGGCCTTCTTCGATCATGGCGTCGGCCTCTAGTGCGACGACCTCGGCGCTGACGGGGCCATCGACCATCTCGGCGATTTCCTTGGTCACTTCCAGAATGTCGCGGCCTGATTTCAGGATCAGGGACGGGTTGGTGGTGACCCCGTCCACCATGCCCAGATCGTTCAACTCGGCAATTTGATCGACTTCGGCGGTATCGACGAAAAATTTCATGGCGGCAGCCCTTCTTGGTGGATTGGAGTTTGCTGCGGGAACGTTTATCCCATGGGCGCATCCCGTGAAACCCTGAAAGGACCATGCGCGCGTGACCGCTGCCCCCGAATTTTATGACGAAGGCGCGCTGGTCGGCGTTCTGACCGCGCAGCCGCTGGACCGCGTGCTAGATTACCGTGCACCCGAGGGCGGTTGTTTTCCGGGCGCTTTCGTCGAGGTTCCGTTGGGGCCGCGCAAGGTGCTGGGCGTCGTCTGGGGGCCGGGCGAGGGTGGGTATGATCTGGCAAAGGTGCGCAGCATTATCCGCGTGCTGGACGTGGCCCCGATGCAGGATGAAATGCGCAGTTTCCTGCAAAAGGCTGCCGACTACACGCTGACCCCGATGAACGCGATGCTGCGCCTCGCCACTCGGGCGCCGGGATTGGGCGATCCGCCCTCGATGCTAAAAGTGTATCGGCTGGGCTATAGCGAGCCGACGCGCGTGACCGATACGCGCCAGCGCGTGCTGGAGGTGCTGGAGGCGCAGGGCGATCAGGCCTACACGCTTAAGGAGCTGTCTGACGAGGCGGGCGTGACGTCGTCGGTCATCAAGGGGCTGGTGAAACAGGGCGCTGTGGACGAGGTCGACACGCCTCGCGACACACCCTATCGTCGCCTTGATCCAGCGCTCGCGTCCAAGGAATTGACCGAGGATCAGGCCAGTTGCGTCACCAGCCTAGATACCGCGATCCGCAGCGGCACCTACGGCACGACCCTGCTGCGTGGCGTCACCGGATCGGGCAAGACCGAGGTCTATCTGGAGGCAGTGGCAAGCACCCTGAGGATGGGCCGTCAGGCGCTGGTCCTGCTGCCCGAAATCGCACTGACCGCCGAATTCCTAACCCGTGTTCAGGCGCGGTTCGGCGCCAAGCCCGCCGAGTGGCATTCGGGCGTGACCATGACCGAACGCCGCCGCTGCTGGAAAATGGTGGGGCAGGGCAGCGCACAATTGGTCGTCGGTGCGCGCTCGGCGCTCTTTCTGCCATTCCGCGATCTGGGCCTGATCGTGGTCGATGAGGAGCATGACACCTCCTACAAGCAAGAAGACGGCGTTCTGTATAATGCCCGCGATATGGCCGTTTTGCGCGCGTCGATTTGCGGCGCGCAGGTGGTGTTGGCCTCGGCCACGCCCAGCCTTGAGACGTGGGTGAATGCCGAGGCTGGCAAATACACCCGCCTCGACCTCAAGGCGCGGTTCGGCGTTGCCGTCATGCCAGAGGTCCGCACTGTTGATATGCGCAGCGAAGATCTGCCCGGCAATCGCTGGGTTTCACCAACACTGCAATCCGCCGTTACCCAGCGGATCGAAAAGGGCGAGCAATCGCTGCTGTTCATCAACCGTCGCGGCTACGCCCCCGTTACTATTTGCCGGGCCTGCGGGCATCAGATCGGCTGCGATCACTGTGACGCGCGCATGGTCGAGCATCGCTTTCAAAAGCGCCTGATGTGCCATCAATGCGGCGAGACAAAGCCGATGCCAGAAAAATGCCCCTCCTGCGAAGTTGAGGGCAAGATGGCCCCCGTCGGCCCCGGTGTGGAACGTCTGGGCGAGGAGGCGGCGCTGCTGTTTCCCGATGCGCGCGTCGCCACGCTGAGTTCTGACATGTTCGCCAGTTCCCGCGCGCTGAAAGAGCAGATACGCGCCATCGCAGAAGGCGAGGCAGACATCATCATCGGCACGCAGCTGGTGGCGAAGGGACATAACTTTCCGTTGCTTACACTCGTCGGCGTGATCGACGCCGATCTGGGCCTGCAAGGGTCCGACATGCGCGCAGCCGAGCGGACGTTCCAGTTGATGCGGCAGGTGGCCGGACGCGCAGGGCGCGCTGACAAGCCTGGCACAGCAATGCTGCAAACCTTCCAGCCTGAGCATCCCGTCATCCGCGCGATCCTGTCGGGGGACGAGGAGGGGTTTTGGCGCGCCGAGGCCGAAGAGCGCAGGCAGGCGGGCGTGCCGCCATTTGGGCGCATGGCGGGTATCATTCTCAGCTCACCCGACATGCAGCAGGCGTTCGATGTCGGCACACATCTGGCAAGAACCGACGCGCCCCTACGCAACATCGGCGCGCAGGTCTACGGCCCGGCGCCTGCACCCATCGCGCGCGTGCGCGGGCGCCACCGGGTGCGCCTGCTGGTCAAGGCACCCAAAGGCGCGGCATTGCAGCCGGCGCTGGCGCAGTGGATCGCAAGTGTCCGCGCGCCCAATTCGCTGCGGCTCAGCGTTGATATCGACCCGCAGAGTTTTTACTGAGCGGGTAACATTGACGCACTGCGCTGGTTGCGCCATGCAACCCAGCAATAGCGCGCCTTCGTGCGCCGCAGCCGCTGGGCGCCTATTCATGGAAACCGCATGACCCCCAATATTCTACCAGACGGGCGCGCGAACGCGCTTGGCGCAGTCTGGATGGTGTCGGCGATGGCGCTGTTTGCTGTCGAGGACAGCTTTATCAAGGCCGCGTCGCAAACGATGCCAGTCTGGCAGATCCTGATGATCTTTGGGCTGGGCGGCGCGCTTGTTTTTGCGTGCCTGCTGCTGCGCGAAGGCTTGCCGCTATTCATACCCGAGGTCGTGTCGCGGCCCATGCGCATTCGCGTCGTCTTTGAGGTGTCGGGCCGGTTGTTCTACGTGCTCGCTTTGGCGCTCACGCCGCTTTCGTCCGCGACCGTGATCTTGCAGGCGACGCCGCTGGTTGTCGTGGCGGGCGCGGCGCTGGTCTTTGGCGAGCGGGTGGGCTGGCGGCGTTGGACGGCGATTTTCGTCGGAATGGCCGGGGTCGTGATAATCATCCGGCCCGGCGCAGACAGCTTCTCGCCGCTGTCCATTCTTGCACTGCTGGGTATGATCGGCTTTGCTGGACGCGATCTGGCCAGCCGGGCGGCACCTGCGGCGATCAGCACTTTGATGTTGGGGCTCTATGGGTTTCTGTCGATGGCCCTTGCCGGCGCGCTATATGCCGCGTGGCAGCCCGAGGTAGCGGTCTGGCCCAGCCTGCGCGATGCTGCACTCTTAATGGGTGCGATCTTTGCCGGGACGGTGGCTTATGCGTGCCTGATGAGGGCTATGCGCACCGGTGAAGTGTCCGCCGTGACGCCGTTCAGATACACACGCCTGATATTTGGTATCGCCTTGGGGATCGCCCTGTTCGGGGAGAGGCTAACGGCACCGATGATGCTAGGGTCTGGCCTGATTGTGGCGTCCGGCATTTTCATCCTGTGGCGTAGCCGAAAGGTGGCAGAGGGTAGCGACGCTTAAGGTCTGGGTCTTGGAAGTCCACGCAAAGCCTCTCGCCAAACGTCATCCTCGGGCGTAAAGCAAATCCATGACGCGCACTGTTCCCATAGGCGAAGCCCGCCAGATGCCTCTCTGGCGCCGACCGCGCACGCTGTTGTTCCTGATGGCGGCGGCGATGCCCATCGCGTTTGCCACTTGGTCGGCGCTGCTGAACAACTTTGTCATCGAAGTGGCGCATTTTGACGGGCACGACATTGGTTGGCTGCACACGGTGCGCGAAATTCCCGGCTTTTTCGCCATTGGTGTCATCGCAATCATCATCTTTGTGCGCGAACAGGTGCTGGGCCTCGTATCGCTGATGCTGTTGGGCGTCGCCACCGCGATCACGGCGCAGTTTCCGACGATGGGCGGCATCCTGACGATTACCATGCTCAGTTCCATCGGGTTTCACTATTACGAGACGGTCAATCAATCGCTGCAACTGCAATGGATTGACCGCGCCCGTGCGCCGCAGACGCTGGGCTGGCTGATGGCAACGGGGTCGGCTGCAACGTTGGTTTGCTACGGATTTATCGTCATGCTGTGGGAACCGCTGAACCTTACCTACAACATTGTTTACATGATTTCGGGCGGGACCACGGCAGCGATCGCCTTGTTCGCCCTCGTCGCCTATCCGCAGTTCGAGGCACCCAATCCGCAGTTGAAACAGATGATCCTGCGTCGCCGTTACTGGCTCTATTACGCGCTCCAATTCATGGCTGGCGCGCGGCGGCAGATCTTTGTCGTCTTTGCAGGTTTCATGATGGTCGAAAAATTCGGCTTCGCGGTGCACGAGGTCACAGCCCTCTTTATGATCAACCTCATGGCCAATATGATATTTGCGCCTCTGATGGGCGGCGCCGTCGCACGATATGGCGAACGGCGCACGCTGATATTCGAATACATCGGCCTGATGATCGTTTTCCTCGCCTATGGCGGCATCTATATGTTCGGCTGGGGCGTCCTGCTGGCCGCGACGCTCTACGTGATCGACCACATGCTGTTTGCACTGGCGTTGGCGCTGAAAACCTACTTTCAAAAGATCGCCGATCCCGGCGACATCGCGCCCACTGCCGCCGTTGCATTCACGATCAACCATATTGCCGCCGTGTTCCTGCCCGCGCTGTTGGGCTACCTCTGGCTGGTGTCGCCGGGTGGGGTGTTCCTGCTGGCCGCTGGCATGGCGGGCATATCGCTGCTATTGGCGCTGCTGATCCCGCGTCATCCGGCGCCGGGCAATGAAACCATCCTGTCGCGCCTCGTGCCTGCTCCGGCCGAATAGCACGCCAGCCGCGAGGCCACTCCATGCCCACATTTACAGCGCTTACCACCCTGCAAGGCCAGACCGGCGCCGAGGCGCTGGCCGACGCGCTGGAGGATCTGATGCCTGAGCCCATCGGCATCGGCACGTTCGAGGTCGAGGACGGCAGCGGCACATGGGAGGTCGGCGGCTATTTCGAGGCCGCGCCTGACATCGCCGGGCTCGAACTGCTGGCGAAGGTGCATGGCGCGCGGCCGTTTACCGTATCCGAAGTGCCCGAAACTGACTGGGTTGCGCATGTAAAGCGCGAGCTGACGCCGGTCGAGGCGGGGCGGTTTTTCGTCTATGGTAGCCATGATGCGGACAAGGTGCCGCAAAATTGCGAGCCACTGCTGATTGAGGCGGCCATGGCATTTGGCACCGGGCACCATGGCACGACGCAGGGCTGCCTGCGCGCGCTGGACCGGCTGGCCAGTGCGGGCGCGCCACATCGCTCGGTTGTTGATATTGGCTGCGGCACTGCGGTGTTGGCAATGGCTGCCGCGCGGATTTGGCCGGGTGTGATGTTGGCCAGCGATATCGATTGCGTCGCCGTAGATGTTGCGCGCGTCAACGTCGCGGCCAACGATTTGGAAGGTCGCGTGCGTTGCATCGAGGCGACCGGACTCGATCATCCGGACCTTGCGGCGGCAGCGCCCTTCGATCTGGTCTTTGCTAATATCCTTAAGGGGCCGCTGATTGATCTGGCTCCGGGCATGACCGCCAGCCTCGCGGGCGGTGGCCATGCGATTCTGTCGGGCATCCTGAACGAGCAGGCGGACGAGGTGATCGACGCTTACACTCAGGCTGGAAACAATTTGATCAAAGCCGAAATGATTGGTGACTGGACGACGCTCACAATGCGGAAAATTGGCTGAAAATACGCCTTAAAGCTGTTGTGATGGGGTCAGTGCCTCGGAATTGCCACATTTTGAACCTAGTTTTTCCATGCGATCTGGCGGGGGCCGGAAGACGGAAAGTTGCTGATGTCCACGATGACACGTATCAATTCGCCCAAGGGGTTTGAGGCTCGCATCACAAAGGTGCGTCGCTCTCACAGCCGTTTGGCGCACGGGTATGAGGCCAAGGTCGGTCGTGACGGCCTGATCGTGTTCCGTCCCAAACGTCGCCGCCGCGGGGTGCCGCTGCGTAGTCTGATTATTCTGATCGCCGCCTTTGTCGGTTTCAAGGTGCTGGTGTTGATGCAGATCGGCGATATTTCCTATCAGGAACGCGTCAATGCACTGGCCTCTGGTACCGCCCCCGAGCGGATAGGCGCCTTTGCCATGCAGATTGATCCGGTCACGCGCATCATAGTGCAACAAGTGGTCCCTCTATTTAAGTAGCCTCCGAGACTTGCGATCCCGCGTTTCGGGACCGTAACCAAGGCCACCCAAGGACATTGTTAGGCCGAATTTGTTACCAAATTATTAACGAGTGACCTTTTTACCCTCCTTATTAAAATGGCCCCGTGCTGCTGGTCGGTGCGGGGCCTTTCCGATGCCGGTATTGTGCCTCGCCCTTTGCAAGACCCTCGATTGGGATTTCGCCCTGTCCGTTCGTGGCCACGAACGTTATCGTATGATCCGCGGCACATTAATGGCGAACGACTCGGCCGTCGTTGATCTATATCGTCTGACTGGATCCGATTTCACTCATATCGAGAGGGCGCTGCCCCGACGCACGATTGTGAAAGTTGTCATGATTGGCCGCCATTTTATCTCGCTCTGGTAACAGAATAGGCAATTTCGCCCGAGATTTAACTGTGGTCGCGGTTTGACACCGGGCGCGTATGCGGGCTTCGGGTCAAAAGGCGAGCACGGGGATCGGTGTGGCTGGTGGGTCATGCGGTCAAAGAAAAACGCGCGCCCCGAATTTGGGTGGCGCGCGTTTTAAAACTCATCGATCTGTACGGCGTGTCGCCGGGCACCCATTAGCGGACGCTGAATGAGGCGATATCGGCGCGGCTCAGGCCAATGTCTTCCAGTTCGCGATCCGAGAGGACCGACAGGGCCTTGCGTGTGGCGCGGGCGTCGTTCCAAGCGGTGAAGGCGGCGACAAAGCGGGTCAGGCTGAGACCGACAGGTGCAGTGCGGAACTGGGCGGAGCGGTTGGTTTCGATAGCGGCCATTTTAATCATCCTTTTGATTTCATGACGCCTTGTCATGACAAGTTGGTAGCTGTTGCTGCACTGCAGATAGATGCCCCGGATCGTTCTGGCAATGGCGGTTTTGGCATAGTCATTATGCGCCCGGCGCATAGGTCGGGAATGCCTCCATAAACCTTTTATTAAAGGCTATATGCCGTATTATGCCGTCAGCTCATCTCACCAAGTGCTCAATGCTGCGGTGCAGAAATATCACAGTGCCTCATGGTGGGCCTGACGCGGGTCTGCTCATTCCGCTTGGACCGCGTTCCCCTTTCGTGCTAAGCCTCTGCGAAAGGCCGCGCAAAAGCGGGCGAATGGCGCCGGAAAATCACGGCAGGGCAGGGGCGATACATCATGCGGGTTCTTGGCATCGATCCGGGATTGCGAAACCTCGGCTGGGGCGTGATCGACGTCGACGGCAGCCGCTTGAGCCACGTGGCGAACGGCACGCTGCACTCAATCGGCGAGGGCCTGCCCGAGCGGCTTTTGTCGCTGTTTCAGCAACTGGGCGCGATCCTGACACAATATGCGCCGCATACGTCGGCCGTCGAGCAGACCTTCGTCAACAAGGACGGCGCAGGCACGCTAAAGCTGGGCCAGGCGCGCGGCATTGCCGTGCTGGCGCCAGCACAATACGGCATAGACGTTGGCGAGTACGCGCCCAACACCGTGAAAAAGACGGTCGTGGGCGTCGGCCACGCGACTAAGGACCAGATCGCACATATGGTCAAAATGCAGTTGCCCGGCGCGGTACTGACCGGGCCGGACGCCGCCGACGCATTGGCCATCGCTATCTGTCATGCGCATCACGCGGCCAGCCGTGCGCGAATCGCCAAGGCCAGCCAGATAAGGGTGCGGGCATGATCGGGCGCATCGCGGGCCGCATCGACTATCGCGCCGCCGACCACGTGCTGATCGACGTGCGCGGAGTGGGCTATTTGGTGTTCTGCTCGGACCGCACAATGCAGGCGTTGCCGCGCGCGGGCGAACATGCCGCGCTCTACACCGATCTGTTGGTGCGCGAGGATATCTTGCAACTCTTCGGCTTTACCACGCTGGTCGAAAAGGAATGGCACCGCTTGCTGATGAGCGTGCAGGGCGTCGGCGCCAAGGCCAGCCTTGCGATCCTCGGCACGCTTGGGCCTGACGGCATTGGCCGCGCCATCGCGCTGGGCGACTGGAATTCGGTCAAGGCGGCCAAGGGCATCGGCCCGAAAACCGCGCAGCGTGTCGTGAACGAGCTAAAGGACAAGGCACCCGAAATCATGGCCATGGGTGCCGGCCCAGCCGTTGCCGCGCCCGCCGCGGATGCCGGGGTGATCGAGGGCGACGCGCCCCCCGCGCCCCGCCCCATCCCCACAGGCCCTGGCCCGCAAGCCGAGGCGCTGTCGGCCCTCAGCAACCTGGGATATGCGCCGGGAGAGGCCGCGGGCGCGGTCGCGCAGGCGGCAGGAGATGCGCCCGAGGCGGATGTCACCACGCTGATCCGCGCGGCGCTGAAACTGCTGGCGCCAAAGGGGTAGGGTGCAATGATGACAGATTCAGATCCCGCTCTGCGCCCAGAAAAGCTGGCCGAGGACGAGGGCCGTAGCCTGCGCCCGCAGCATCTGGATGCGTTCATTGGTCAGGCCGAGGCGCGCGCGAACCTGCGCGTCTTTATCGCCTCGGCCCGCCAGCGCGCCGAGGCGATGGATCACACGCTGTTTCACGGCCCGCCGGGCCTTGGCAAAACGACGCTGGCGCAGATCATGGCGCGCGAACTGGGCGTCGGCTTTCGCATGACGTCCGGGCCGGTGCTGGCCAAGGCAGGTGATCTGGCCGCGATCCTTACCAACCTTGAGGCGCGCGATGTGTTGTTCATCGACGAGATTCACCGCCTGAACCCCGCCGTCGAAGAGGTGCTCTACCCCGCGCTTGAGGATTTCGAGCTGGATCTGGTGATCGGAGAAGGCCCCGCCGCGCGCACGGTCCGCATTGAGCTGCAGCCCTTTACCCTTGTTGGCGCGACGACGCGGCTGGGCCTGCTGACGACACCATTGCGCGACCGTTTCGGCATCCCCACGCGGCTGCAATTCTACACAGTGGATGAGCTGCACGAGATCGTCGTGCGCAACGCGGCACTTCTGAAAATACCCTGCGCCACAGACGGCGCGCGCGAGATCGCCCGTCGCGCGCGCGGCACGCCGCGCATCGCTGGGCGGTTGCTGCGCCGGGTCGTGGATTTTGCGCTGATCGACGGCGACGGAACCATCACTCGCGCTCTGGCGGACAGTGCGCTGACGCGGCTGGGCGTCGATCATCTGGGGCTGGATGGCGCGGATCGGCGCTATCTTACGCTGATCGCCGAGGCCTATCAGGGCGGCCCTGTCGGTATCGAGACACTGAGTGCTGCGCTGTCTGAATCGCGCGACGCGCTGGAGGAGGTGATCGAGCCATTTTTGCTGCAGCAGGGTCTGATCCAGCGCACGCCACGCGGGCGCATGCTGGCTCAGCGTGCGTGGAGCCACTTGGGCCTCGCACCGCCAAAAGCTGCTGGGCAGAGCGAACTTTTCTAGGCTCGGCGTGTGATGTTAGCGTTGGAATTTGAGTATTTGCGGAACAATGAAAGTGCTTAGGCTTGGCTTTTTCTTGGCGAGAATAATCAGTCATCCACCTGTACGGCGCGCTGACTTGTCCAATGTGGCAAAGTTCGGCATTTCGTGGCGCGCAGGTCTGCGCTAGAGAGGCGCCGCGATATCATGCAGGAGGTCGCGATGGGACCGGATCAGATCGAGGCATATTTTACCCGTTCGGATGGCAGCTATCTGTGCGCGCGGTGGGGCAGGCCGATTGCGCCCGTTGTGTTTGGCGTCGACGACGCAACACTGGCCGTGGTCAAGGGCGCGATCGAGGCGGTGAGCCAGCTGGCAGGCCACGACATGGCCGAGACGGACCCCGAGCTGGGCGCGAACATGATGGTTTTCTTTTTTAGCGATTGGGTTGAACTGCTGGAACTGCCCGATCTGGACCGAATGATTCCCGATATCGAGCCGCTGGTTGCGCGTCTTGAGGCGGCAGATGCCAATCAATACCGGACTTTCCGCTTTGATGAGGGTGGCGCGATCAAGGCTGCCTTCGTTTTCCTGCGGATGGACGAACATCTAAGCGCCGTGCCTGCCGCGACGCTGGCGCTGAGCCAAGCTGTGCAGACGATCCTGTTATGGTCAGACACGGCATTTCAGGACGGCTCGCCTTTGGCGCGCGTGCCGGGGCATGAGGCGGCCATGCTGCGCCCCGAAATTAGCGACGTGATCCGGGCCGCATATGATCCGGTGCTGTCGCCGGTGGCACAGGACGTCTCGCACGCGCTGCGTCTGTCGGCGCGTATCGCCTCGCGCGCGAACTGATCTTGCCGGGGACCTGTAAGTGGGGCGAACGGCGCGCCACCTCTTTGCATGATCCGGCTGGCGAGATTGCTGCGCGGGCGTTGCGCCTATAGCGTGGCAGGTGCCCCACATGAAACGGAGACATCCCATGCAGCCTACGCGAATCGCACCCGGAGACCGGATGAGCCAGGCGGTCGTGCATGGTGGCATCGTGTGGCTATCGGGACAGATCGGCAAGGCAAGCGACGATCTGGAAGGACAGACGCGTGCCTGCCTCGCGCAGGTCGAGGCGCTGCTGTCGCAGGCAGGCTCGGCCAAGTCGCACATCATCAAGATGGAGATATGGCTGGCCGATCTGGCGGATTTCGACGTGATGAACGCAGTTTATGAGGCGTGGCTTGATCGCGAAAACCCGCCTGCGCGTGCCACTTGTGAGGCGCGCGTGCGCGCGGATGGCACCCTGATCGAGATGGTCGCGACCGCCGCGCTGGTCTGAGATCCATTTACAAACAGGCTTGACGGTTTGTTTTTCCGGCGACAATCTGAGCGTGAAGGCGGCGGGCGGCTGAGAGCCGGACCGAACCTGCCTTCGAACAGGGAGATATAAATGAAGACCATTCGCAAGATCATTCGGGGCGCAGGCATTGTCGGCGCCATCGCGCTGGCACCGCAACTGGCCACCGCCGAGACGAAATTCATCGCCAATTCGTTCTACGATGCTGGCACGCCTTTTTCCAAGTGGGGTTATACCGACTGGGCCAAAAGCGTGAACGAGATGTCGGGCGGCGAGTTGGTCCCGGAAGTGTTCACGGGCACCGTTCTGTTGGCACCGCGCGCCAACCTTCAGGGTATTCGCGACAACGTGGTGCAGGTGGCGCATCACGCCGCCGTCTACACACCGTCCGAACTGCCGGTCGCGAACGCGGTGCAGGAGCTGGGATTTAACTATTCCGATCCGCTGGTTGCGATCTTTGCCGTCGCCGATTTCAGCACGCATAACCAGACGCAGCTAGACGAGTGGAAGGACAAGGGCGTTGTTTATCTGGGCGCCTACGCGACGCCGCCCTATCTGCTGTTCTGCCGCGAACCTATCCGCAATCTGGCCGAGCTTAAGGGCAAGCGCATCCGCACCGCAGGCTCCACCGTTTCTCTCTGGGTCGAGGCGGCTGGCGGCATTCCCGTCAATGTTCCCTCGTCCGAGATGTATACCGGCCTCGAGCGTGGCACGCTTGATTGTGCGTCTAATGCGGGCAACGATCTGATCGACCGCTCGCTATGGGAAGTGGCCGAGCATACCACGCTGCTACCGACCGGCATGTACTGGTCCGGGCCGCAGTGGGGTGCGAACCCCGGCTTCTGGGCCAGCCTGACGCCTGAGCAACGCAAAGTCATGTTCGATGCTTCGGCCCTTGGCATGGCGCGGATGAACATCGCCTACATCCAGCGCGCCGAGGATGCGCTGATAGAGGCGCAGGAAAAGGGTCATACGGTCTATGAGCCTGAGGCCGACTTGATGCAATCGATCGTGGACTACCGGGAAAAGGCGCTGGCCGATGTCTATGATACAGCCGAGCAGAAATATGGCCTGACCAACGGCAAGGAGGTCATCGACGACTTCCGCGCGACGTGGGACAAGTGGGAAAAGCTGCTGGCTGATGTCGACCGCACCGACGCGGATGCGCTGGCTGCTATCGCCATGAAAGAGATCTACGCCGATCTCGATCCTGCGACCTACGGCGTCCAGTGAGACACCCTGACGGCGCCGCCCCTCGCGGCGCCGCACACATAGCGCTTGGCAATGGGGGCGGGGCGCTGCCGCCCGGCCCCCGTCGTCGCACGCAGGCCGAACGCTCGCATGGAACACAGCAGAAAATCCTGAACGTCACCATCGATCTGGTTCTGGCCAAGGGCCTGCGCGACACCTCGACAGTCGATGTGGCCGAAGGCGCGGGCGTGTCGCGTGGCGCGTTGTTGCATCACTACCCCAGCAAACAAGTGCTGATGCAGGAGGCGCTGCGCCACCTGCTGACCGGCGAAATTTCCGAGATCCAGACCATCGCGGCGACGATCCGCAACGGCGAAATGGACATCGACGGCTTCCTCTCGGAAATGTGGCGGCGTTTTTCGGGGCCGATGTTTATGATCACGATGGAATTTCTGACCGCCGCGCGCACCGATCCGGCCATCCGCGAGGCGCTGATCCCTGTCGCGTTAGACTACAACCGCCAGCTGGACGAAATCTGGGAGACGCTGTTTCCCGAACTCACCGCGATGCACGGCACAAGGCGGATCGCATTGAACGCAACGCTCTGCCTGCTGCGTGGCATGGGCACGCAATCCATATGGCGCGATGATCCGCAGCTATTTCTTGATATGCTGGAATTCTGGAAAACCGCGCTGGGCAATGCCGCGCAAGGCCCCCTCAAGGAGACGCCGTCATGACCGATCAGGCCCATCCGCCGGAGGAAACCGGACTCATCTACGGGGCGATCCGGATCGTCAACCTCGCGCTGCTAACGCTGGGCTGCCTGTTTTTGCTGCTGATGATGGCGCATATCACCGTGGACGTGATCGTGCGCTACGTGTTCAACGGGTCGATGATCGGCACGCTGGAAACGGTGTCGTTCTACTACATCGTCCTCGCTGTGTTTTTGCCGCTGGGCTATGTCGAGCTAAAGAACGAACATATCCGCGTGGACCTGTTCGCGCAGATGATGCCGAACTGGGCGCAGCTGGCGCTATATGTGCTGGCCTGCATCGCGGGGCTGGTATTTTTCGGGATGCTGATGTGGCAAAGCGGCCTTGACGCCATCCGCTCGACCCAGCGGTTGGAAACGATCATGTCGAATTTCCTCTTTTACATCTGGCCCAGCCGCTGGGCGCTGCCGGTCGGCTTTGCAGGGATGTGCCTAGCCATTCTGTCGAACCTTTTGCGGGCGCTGCAGCGCCGCCAAGCCCTGTAAGGACGCCCCCGGATGAGCAATCTCGATATCGGTATCATCGGCACGCTGACCGCGCTGGCCATGATCGCATTGCGGGTGCCGATCGGCCTGACGCTGGGCCTTGTGTCGATCTTTGGCATGGCGGCGATGATCTCGATGAGCGTGGCGTGGGGCATGATCTCGGCCACGCCGTTTGATTTCGTTGGCCAGTGGGAACTGACGGCAGCGCCGATGTTCCTGCTGATGGGCTATATCTGCACCGCGACCGACATGACCAAGAGCCTATTTGTCTCGCTCAAGGTGGTGTTGGCGCGTCTGCCCGGCGGGTTGGCCGTGGCATCCGTCGCGGCCTGCGCGTTCTTTGCCGCTGCCTCCGGCTCCAGCGTGGCGACAGCGGCCGCGATGTCGCGCATCGCGGTGCCGGAAATGCTGAAGGCGAAGTATGACAAGGGGTTGGCGACGGGCACCATCGCTGCCTCCGGCACACTGGGATCGTTGATCCCGCCCAGCGTTCTGCTGATCCTCTACGGCGTTTATGCACAGGTATCGGTCGGCCAGCTGTTCCTTGCAGGGTTCATCCCCGGTGTCGTATCGGCGTTGATCTACATGGCGATGATCGTCACACGGGTAAAGCTGAAGCCGTCGCTGGCCGGCGTTGTCCAAGAGGATATCAGCCGCGAGGAAAAGATCGCCGCGCTCAAGGATATCTGGCCGCTGCCGTTACTGATTTTCTCGGTGCTGGGTGGCATTTTTGCAGGCGTGTTTTCCCCGACCGAGGCGGGCGCCATCGGTGCCGCCGTCGCCACAGTGATCGCCGTCGTTCGCGGCGCGTTCACGTGGGCCGCGCTGCGCGATGCGCTGATCCAGACCGCAATCAGCACGACGGGCATTTTCATCATCCTCGTCGGGTCGGTGTTTTTTACCCGGTTCCTCGCGCTCAGCGGGTTGCCGCAGGCCTTTGCCGACGTGATCCTTGGCGTCAGCGACAATGTCTGGTGGATCCTCTTTGCGGTCGCGCTGCTCTATATTGTCTTGGGGATGTTGATCGACTCCATCGGCCTTTTGCTGCTGACACTGCCACTGGTCCTGCCGCTGGTGCAGGGCGCGGGCCTTGATCTGGTGTGGTTCGGCATCATCGTGATCAAGCTGCTGGAGGTCGGCCTCGTCACGCCGCCCATTGGCCTCAACGTCTATGTGATCAAGGGCGCGCTGGGAAACCTTGTGACCCTCCCAGAGGTGTTCAAAGGCGTGGCGTGGTTCATCGTCATGGATATCGTGACGCTGTTTCTGATCATCCTGATCCCCGCCATGTCGCTCTGGCTGCCATCGCTGGCATTTCGCTGATAGCTCACAAAAAGGAAAAGACTCATGCCCGATTTTCACGATGCCGACTATGAAAAGCGCAGCTATGGTGCCATCGAAGTGGGTCGGGGCCGCCGTCCCGGCATCGTCGTGATCGACTATCAAAAGGCCTTTACCGAGGATCAATATGCCCTTGGCGGTGCGCCCATGGTCATGCGCGGGCTAGAGAATACCGCGCGTCTGCTCAAGGTCGCGCGCCAGCACAATATCCCCGTCGCCAATTGCTACACCGCCTACAAGGACGAGGATGACATGCCCCACTGGAAGGTCGACGTGGTGCGCCGGGAATTCATCCACGGCCATCCCAGCACCGAGCTGGATCCGCGCATCTATGACGAGAGCTATGACGTCAAAATCTGCAAGACCGGCCCGTCAATCTTTTTCCAGACGCCGGTAGTGCCGTTCTTTACCAAACACAGCGTCGATACTGTCATCGTCACCGGCTGCATCACCAGCGGGTGTATACGCGCATCGTCCATCGACAGCTTCCAATGGGGATATCGCACCATTGTGCCCGAGGATTGCGTCGGCGATCACGAAGAACAGCCGCACAAGGACAACCTGCGCGATTTGGGGCGGCGCTATGCCGATATCTCGACCTGCGACGAGATGATTGCCTATATCGAAGAGGTCGGACGATTGAATTCGCAATAGCAATGCGGCGCGATCGCCCGGCATATATCAATGGGGCGGGCCGGCAGGTCGGTAGTTTTTAAACATTATCTCCGTCAGACAGGCGTTCTTAGAAGCTGGTCGCTGTAAGTCGCAAGGATGGCAGTCTCGGAGCCGGATCAGTGTTCTGTCGAGAATCGGCGCTGCGCTATCGCATTGCCAGAATTATCGGTCCAAGCTGTAGATAATAAAAATCGGCGACTTTCCGCTCGAATCTGGGGCATTTTCACGCTGATAGCGATGGAAACTGATGGGTATCGACGCAGGACCGCAATGCCCTTGCTTTTTAGCAAATATTGCCCCATGTCACCCCTGCGACGTTACGTCTATCGGCATCACTGCTCCTTTCGGGCCAGTTATTCGATCTTGCACTAACTTGGCCGATCTGCTGCATTACGTGGGCAGTTACTTTGAAGGAGTACGACGATGGCTACTGGCACCGTCAAATGGTTTAACACTACAAAAGGCTTCGGCTTTATCGCTCCCGATGGCGGTGGCAAAGATGTGTTCGTACACATCTCCGCCGTTGAGCAAGCGGGCCTGACCGGCCTGAACGACGATCAGAAAGTGACTTTCGACATCGAAGCAGGCCGTGACGGCCGCGAAAGCGCATCAAACATCGTTCTGGCATAAGGTTTATCTCTTAATTGAGAATGAACTTTAGACAATCTAGTGGGCGCATCGGTGACGACGCGCCCATTTTTGTTGGCGTTGCTACGTTCGACAATAGAGCAATGATCTGCCGTTAAATGCGGTGTTAAGCACGAATGACGGCAATTCAGAACCATGCTTGTTGGGATTCAGAGGCGCGCATAAGCAGCTGCGCGACCATGTATCCAAAGTGATACGGCCCCGCTTATTTAGAATTTTCGTATGGGATATTCGCTTACGTCCAACGCATGCGGTCGCAAATTCCAACTAGATTAATGCCCAAGTTTTGGCTTTTAATTCGGTGAATCGCCTCCGTCACGTTGGCTGCTGTTTTCAAATCGCCAAATTCGTCGGCGTGGATTCCACCAGAAATAAAATAGGCATCGAAATTGTTGTTGGCTGCGCCCTTGATGTCTGTTGGCAATCCATCGCCTACGGCCAGCAATCGACTTTTGGCTATTTCTCGGCCTGCGATACTGGCAATTCTTTTCACAGCTTCGTCGTAAATTGGCGCCTCGGGTTTGCCGGCGAACATCACCGTGCCACCTAATTGTGCATAGCGCTGAGCAATTGAACCAGCGCAGATAACCATGCGGTTTCCGTCCCGCACCACCAAATCAGGGTTCGCGCATATCATTTCGACCGCGTTATCTCGCATTTCGATAAGAAGGCTGTGATAAACGTCCACCGTCTCGATGGCGTCATCCAGTGGCCCGGTCAGCAGGCATAGTTTCGCGTCTGATATTCCCACAATCGGGTTTGTCAGACCTTCCAAGACTGAATGATCGCGCGCTGGACCGAAATGAAATAATGGCGCGCCGGCCTTTTCTTTGACGGCTTTTCTGGTGACGTCCCCCGAGGTCACAATGGAATCAAACGCGGCCCGCGGAACTCCCAAACGCTCTAACTGGGGATAAATTTCGCGGCAAGACCGCGGAGCGTTGGTGATTAAAACAACGTGGCCCCCACTGGCACGATACCTGCAGAGCGCATCTACGGCACTTTCGAAAGCCGCAACTCCATTGTGGATCACGCCCCAAATATCGCACAACAAACCGTCGTAGTGATTTGCAAGTCCGCTCAGCGGAGTGAGTCCAATTGACGAAGTTAAGAGCTGTGTGGGCAATGCCATGAGGATGACGGGGCTATCCGCCGGCGACCCCACTGTCAACCTGGACTGGTGGCGCGCGCCCTTGCTGACCGCTATGGCAATCGACCGCTTTTGAACCGCAAAAGCCGTGTCTGAAAACATGCCTGCGTATCTTCTTTGCAATTTTTGCGCCATCTGTCGTTGAGCAGCTCGGCACTACGCGACAATGCTTGGTTGCATCCAGTCCTTGCAATTTTGTGGCTTTGCCCTTAAATATAAGCTTCGGGCGCTTAACTTAGCGCGCGATAGTACTACTCAAATCAATCTCAGTACTTCAGGTTGCCTGAAGCTACTGCCGGATGTTACCGGTCAAAATCCAACGCCACCGTATGTGCCGTTGCTTGTTGACCGCCTCTTGCGACCTCTGAATTTGTTCGACCCTACTGCACAGCATCAGACGCTGTTTTCCAGCGCATGATGGTAGCCTTATCAGCCACTCTTGTTGGGATAAGGCGTTCCTTAGCTTCCCTCTGCAGGCGCTCAATTTCTGGTCGACGTACCGACAGCCACCCATTGTGGCTGCGGCTTCGAATTCGATTTGTGCCCTCTCGATGTCCATGTTCGATCCGCGAGCATGGACTATTCATGGGCGTGCCGACTTCGTGACCAATGGTCAGGGAGGCGACGGAGCTCGACGTTCTTTTGGATAAATACCTGCTTTTCACACCCGGCCCTGTAAATGTCGCCGAGACGCTGCGCCACGCGATCTGCCGCGAAGACATCTGTCATCGTGAGCCCGATTTCGATGACCTTCTTGCCAGTATTGAACAGAAAATTCTGTCGCTCTTTCAGATAGAAAACCGCCGTCGCTACCGCGCGGTGGTGATCACCGGCTCTGGCACGGCTGCCAATGAGGCAATCCTGTCGTCTGTTGTGGGCAAGGGCGCGATCCTGATCCTGTCGAATGGTGAGTTCGGTGAGCGCCTGCACAGGACGTCGCTGATCCACAATAAGCGGACCCATCTGATCGAAATGCCTTGGGGAACGCCGTTTGATCTGCCGCAGATCGACGCTTACCTGGCGGCCCACAAGATCGACGTGGTGGCCATGGTCCATCATGAAACATGCTCGGGCATGCTGAACCCACTGGGCGAAATCGGCGCGATGGCCAAGGCCAGCGGCGCCCTTTTCGTCGTGGACGGCGTAAGCTCGGTCGGGGCGGAAGTGGTCGATATGGAAGGGTGCAACATCGCCTTCTGTTCCAGCTCCAGCTCAAAGGCGATCGGATCCTACCCCGGTCTGTCCTTCGTCATCGGACGCAAAAAACACTTCAAGACCCTCAAGGCCCACGCGGCCAAGACAACCTATCTGAACCTCGCCACGTTCTACGAGTTTCTGAAAACCCGCAGCCAGACGCCGAACACACCCGCCGTTCCGCTGTTCTTTGCATTAGAGCAGGCCCTTACGAACATCCTGCGCGAGGGCGTGATCAAACGCGCTGCCCGCATCAAGGCGCGCGCGGAAATGTTGCGCGTGGGTATGCGTCGGCTGAACCTGGAATTTCTGATCGATGAGGCGGACATGTGTTCGATCCTTACGACCGTTCGCGTGCCGCCCAGCCTTTCGGTCAGCGATATCCGCGACCGTCTGCGCCAGAAATCCATCATTATCTATGAGGGCAAAGGATGCTTTGCTGGCCGTGTGTTTCAGGTCGGAAATATAGGCGAGTTGTCCGACTACGACATCCGGTTTTTCCTGTCTTCGCTCAAGGACGTGCTGCTGACATTGCAGGCCGAGGCCGCCGATCTGGTGGCAACGGTCAGGCCAAAAGGTGCGACCCTCGTGAGGTTGCCAACATCCGGCCAAGCGCTGGCGAAGGTGGTATCATGACGGACAAGCTGACACGGCTGTGGGCCACCAAGACGAAGGACGACGAATGGTGGTCGTCGTTCGTCACGGCCCCTCTGGCTATCGTCGCCAATTACGGCGCTGTCGAGCTGCCTTGGATCACGCCGAACCGGATCACGGCGGCGTCGTTCCTCGTCGCTGTCGTGGCAACGATCGGAATTCTGATAGGCGGTACCGTGTGGTTCATCGTGGCTGCGATCCTGATCCATGTCAGCCATGTCCTAGATTGCATGGACGGGCAAATGGCGCGCTACCGGCAGGTATCGTCGCTGGTCGGCAGTTATTATGACCGCCTGACGGATCAGGTGCAGGTCACGCTGTGGTTCGGCGCCGCGGGGTATGCGGCCTATGCGCAATCGCTGAGCGTCGTTCCGGTCTTTCTCGCGCTGATCGGAATCGCGTTCTACGGGTTGCGCGGCTACGTGAAATACGTCGCCATGCAGATCGAAACGGCGCGTGACCCTGAGTACCCTGCGACGATGGCCCTTCTGGGTCGGGTCGAGCCTGCGGCAGGCCTCGGCTTTGGCCTACGCGCAAACGTCGCATGGTTCATCAAGGAACAACCAAAGGCCTTAGCCGCAGATGAGGGTGTGTTTATCTTCATGCTGTCGGCGGCGCTCGTGCTGGACCAGCTAACACCGATGCTCTGGGTATTTGCGGCCAGCCAGATCTTCTGGGGGATCTACTGGGCAATGAAGCAAGGCAAGAACATCAGTGCCGACCGGCAACTTCCAATTCAGAAATAACGCGCCTGTAACGGCGCAACTACGGGATACATAAAACCATGAATTACGAAACCAATCGCCCACCCTTGGCCGTCATCCTGGCGGCTGGAATAGGCTCTCGTCTGGCCCCTCTGACGGATGATTGCCCCAAGAGCTTGTTATCTGTCGGCGGCTCCCTCATCCTTGAGAGGATGATCCGCAATTGCCTTAGCTGCGGGATCTCACAATTCGTTGTGGTGCTGGGCCACCGGGCCGATCAAATCAAGCAATTCATCGACAAGACGTTCCGGGGCATCCGCGTCACCTACGTTATCAACGACCGATACCGCGATACCAACACCGGCTATTCCCTGATGCTGGCCTCTTCGGCAATCGGGACGGCGGAGTTCATAAAATTCGACGCGGACGTTGTTTTTGACATCAAGATTTTGCGTAGTTTGGTCGACAGCAAACAGCCGAACGTTCTGTGCATCGACCGCAACATTGCGCTGGAGGACGAAGAGGTCAAGGTCATCGTAGATGATGAGATGCACGTGCTTGAGATCGGTAAATCCGTCGATCCAAAGGTGGCAATGGGGGAATCGATAGGCATAGAAAAGATCGGCGCTCAGACCGGGCCGCTACTGTTCGCAGAACTGGCCCAGATGATGCAAAGCACGGCGCACTATCAGGAGTATTACGAGGCAGGCTACGAGCGGCTGCTTGCCAAAGGCACTGTGTTTCATGCGCTGGATATCACCGGGCTAAACTGGACCGAGATTGATACAGAAGCAGATTTTGCCGCCGCAAACGCGATGTTCGGATCCCCGGTCACAACCGTATCGCGAGGGCAGCAAAGGGCACTGGATGAAAACGCGGCAAAAGTGGCCACATCAACCTGAGCGCTCAGACATCAAATCACCGAGCGCCTTTCATGGGCAATCGGTGAAGCATAGCAGCCAAACCTTGCCATCCCGGCATTGGTTCGCTGCACACTGAAAGGACAGACAATGGCCAAGGGTAACAACAGTAATCGTGGCAACAAAGAAACCAAGAAACCGAAACAGGAGAAGCCGAAAGTCTCGGCAACGGCGAATTCTCTGGCAGGGAAGCCTGCGATATCGATTTCCGGAAAAAAGGTGAAGTAACTGCTGTCGGTGATTGCCCACTCTATATGGCGACGGACACCAAAGCGTTTCGGCGTATTGTTGAGTCATGACAATATGTCGAAACGCCCACACCGAATGAATGTTGCGCGCGTTTCGCATTAACGTCGCTCAGCTTAAACTCGAAACGCTCTATTGCGGAATGTCTCTGGATCGAGGGGGCAGTTGCACGTGCCCCTCCTGGGCTACGCGTGCAACGCCATTGAGGGCGCGCAGGCTGTCCATGTCGGCGTCGTCGCATAACCCAAAGATGGCGCCGATTGCGGGAATGACGTGTTCAACCTTAACACCCGCATTCGAGACGCGTTGTTGGACGTCCTCGATCCTGGCACCGCCGTTGAGATCGACGATAATTTTCACGTCTATCTGTGCGATCTTACAACTCCCTTTTCGGAATGGCCCTGTTGGGTCTGTACATGCATAGCACTTAATATAAGCGCTCCGCTCATACCATTCCAGAGGTGCCGCCCTGCGGTGCTGTTGCCAACCCCACGCCGACATCCTCTTGCGACCCGCTTAGCGGGCGCGCTGTCTGGACCAGCTTATCCCACAAGGCCTGACCCCGTACAGAGCTGTCCTCCTCGGCCAGAAGGGCAGCGACGCCCGCGACATGCGGGCAGGCCATGCTGGTTCCCGAATAGGTGTTATATAGCTGGGGTCGCGGCACTGACGAGAACACGCCAACACCCGGTCCGGCAATGTTGACCTCGCCCCCGTCTTCATTGATCTCGCCGCTGGAGAATTCGGCCACCGCAAGGGCCTGATCGACCGCAGCCACCGCCATGATCGACGGGCAATTCGCCGGGCTACTGACGGGGGCCACATAGCCGCTGGCGCGCGCGCTTTCGTTGCCTGCGGCGGCGACGATCAACGATCCGCCATCCAACGCCATCCTGCCCAGTTCTTCGTATTCCGGATTGTAGGTTTCGCCCACCTGCACAGCGCCCCCAAGCGACATCGAGATGATTTCGCAGCGCTGCTCGATCGCCCATACCATGCCGGTGAGGATATCGCGTTCCCGTCCTGATCCGCGATCGTCCAGCACCTTGCCGACATATAGATCGGCGCCGGGGGCCACTCCGTAGCGCACCCCACCGTCCGAGGTCACACCACCCACGGCCGTACCGGCGCAGTGGGTTCCGTGCCCCTGTCCATCCTGGGCCTGTTCACCATCCACAAAGCTTTCCGATACGATCGTTCGGCCCACAAAATCTGGATGATGCAGATCCAGCCCTGTATCCAGAATCGCCACCTTGATTCCCGCGCCAGTAAACGGGCTGGTCAACGCGCCGACGGCGTCTATCCCCCACGTTCTTTCGTCGCTGTCCTCAAAGCAATGGAGCGCGCGATAATAGTACTCCGGCCTGACCAGATCGATGTGATCGTCAACGCTCATCCGCGCCCGGATGCCGTGAGATTCCGCGCTACTGAGTTTTTCGGACAGAAACCCGATGCGGGTATTCTCCAGCAAAAAACCGGCTAGATCGAATGCCTCGCGGGGCAGGGCGCCGGACTTGGCGCAAAATGACCGCACGTCGGTGCCCGCCATGTTTGCCAGAACGGTTTCGCGGGTTGCCATATCGACGCCGGGCTTGAACAGGATCACGCTGCCTCCCGTTCGTTTCGGTCGCATCAGCTCCACCATTTTTCGCGTCATTGGACAATCCGCTCCGGTATGATTTCAGCAGGTTAAGACGTAATGCGAACGGTTGTTCCTCACAACCTTCGGATAAGATCCACGGTCGCGCCACGCTCGATTCAGCCGATACACCTGTCGGCGGCACGCGGATGATTGCCACGCGGTCTGCTGCGCTTTTCGTATTGCGGATTTCATAGCCCGCTCATTCTTGGACTTGGCTGAACTGGATCGCATTGATACCGGCGGGCCCCATTTGTCGTGCGACTTGCTGGGCCAGAACTTTTTTTGTCATAGCCGCAAAGGCGACGGGCAGCTTGCCCAATTCACGGTCGCGCGCCAGCAGGGTGATGCTGCGCGAAAAACCGGTGATCGGCAGCGGGCGGATGTTCAGCGGCATTTTTTCGACAAATCCGTCGATCAGCAGGCTGGGCGTGAGAAAGGTGAACCCCATCCCGCGCGCGACGCAGGCCGTCACCATGCTGGAGCGGTCCGCCTGAATGACCCGCGGCGCACGCACCTTCAGCCTGCGGAGATGCTGCTCGGTCAGGCGCCCGACATTCGTGGTGGCGGCAAAGCGAATCAGCGGCAGATGCTCTAGCAGTTCGCCTATGCTGCCTGTGGGGCCGATATAGCTTTGCGGCAGCACCAGCAGAAACGACTCGGTCATGATGGGGTGCCGCTCCAGCCCGTCGAGGTCGTAGAGCGGATCGGACGTTATCACCAGATCGGCCTTGCGGGTGCGCAACAGACCTTCGTGATCCTTGCTCTGGCCTGCATGGATCGTCATGTCCTCGACGCCGAAATCGGCCTTGGCCAGTGCGACCAGATCCGGCGTCAATGTCGTCGCTATCGACGCCTGTATGCCAACCCGCAAGTGGCTGATCGGGCGCGCGCCCTGATGGCGCATGTCGGTGACCAGATCCTCGACCCCGCCAAGGATGCGCAGCGCGTGCCGGTGCAAAAGCGTGCCTGCAGGGGTCAGTTGCAGCGGGCGAACCGAGCGATCAAAGATCGTCACGTCGAACGTACGCTCCAGCAGGCTTAGGTGCTGCGAGACCGCCGATTGGCTAAGGCCCATCACCTCGGCTGCAACCGTCGTCTTGCCCGTTTCAACCAACGCGACAAAGATCTCGATTGATTTGATGATGTTGGTGTCGAAGGACAATGCGCGCGCCTCTCTGAAAATTCCCTGAACTATTAGTTATACTGATACTGATCGAATTAATTTGCAATTATGCCAAGCGCGCCCAAGCATGATCGCTGTCTTGGAGGGATTGCAGGTGACCATTTCGGAACCGATAGAGCGCCGCAAACGCAGCGGAGGGCGCGAGGGCCGCAGCGCGCGCCGCGCCGGCGAGGCACCCCCTCGCATCCCGTATATCCAACGCAAGGTCGGCTGCATGGAAATCCTGTCCCAAGAGGGGCTGGAACTGATTGAGCATAACGCAGATCTGATCCTGCGCGATACAGGGATGGAATTTCACGACGATCCCGAGCTGTTACAGATCTTTCGCGATGCCGGGTGCGATGTGCAGGGCACCCGCGTGCGGTTCGATCCCGGTTTCTGCCGCCAGACCATTCAGGCGACCGCCCCGGCGGAATTCACCCAAGCGGCGCGCAACCCCGAAAATTCAGTGCGGATCGGCGGGCGCAATACGGTGCTTTGCCCGTCATGGGGTCCGCCTTTCGTGCATGATCTGGACAACGGGCGACGCTATGCGACATTCGGCGATTTCACGCGACTGGTAAAGCTGCACCAGATGATCCCGCATCTGCACCATTCCGGCGGCGTGGTGTGCGAGCCTGTCGATCTGCCCGCGAACAAGCGGCATCTGGACATGCTCTATGCCCATATTCGCTGGTCCGACCGCCCCTTTATGGGCGCGTTCATCGGGGCCGAGCGGGCGGGCCACGCCATAGACATGGCGCGTATTTTGTTTGGCGAGGATTACGTGGCCAATAACGCGGTGCTTTATTGCGTGTCAAACACCAACGCGCCGCTGGTGATGGATAGCCACATGTCTGGCGCGCTCAAAACCTATGCCCGAGCGGGTCAGCCAGTCGCTTGCACCCCTTGGGTGCTATCGGGTGCGATGAGCCCCTGCACAGTCGCCGGCACCATGACGCAGGTTCTGGCCGAGGCGCTGGCGACGCTGGCGCTGGTCCAGCTGATCGCGCCCGGCGCACCGTGCCTTATGGGCAGTTTCGCGTCGACCTTGTCGATGCAGAACGGCGCGCCCACCTTTGGCACGCCCGAGGCGGGGCAGATGGTGCTGGCGGCGGGTCAACTCGCGCGCCGGTTGGGCGTGCCGCTGCACACGGTCGGCACGCTGTCGGCCAGCAAGCTGCCAGATGGCCAGAGCCAGCAGGAGGGCACATGGGGGCTGATGATGTCGATGTTCGCAGGTGCCAACGTTATCAACCACGCGACCGGCTGGCTGGAGGGCGGGCTGGTGACGGGGTTCGAGAAAACCATGCTGGACGCCGATGTCTGCGGCAAGGTTGCGCGCTTTTTCGACGGCATCGATCTGAGCGAGAATGCGCAGGCGATGGATGCGATTGCGCAAACCGGACCGGGCAAGCATTTCCTAGGGGCCGATCACACGCAGGCCAACTTCCTTAATGCGTTTTTCCGTCCCGATACGCCGGACAACAACTCGTTTGAGCAATGGAGCGTCGATGGTGGTCTGGATTCCGCACAGCGGGCCAACATCCTATGGAAGGACCGGCTGGAGAATTACGTCGACCCCGGCCTCGATCCGGCCATAGACGAGGCCTTGCAAGCCTATATCGCCCGCCGCAAGGCCGAGAAACCCGACGCGAATTACTACTGACATGAGCCGCACGATCATTATCGGCGGCGGTGTCATCGGCCTCAGCCTTGCCTATCATCTGGCCCAGCGGGGCGAGGCGGACGTGACGCTGTTGGAACGCGGCGCGCTGACTTCGGGCACCAGCTGGCACGCCGCTGGTATCGTCGGGCCGTTGCGTGCAACGCCCAATATGACGCGACTGGCGATGTATGCGACCGAGCTTTTCCCCGCGCTCGAGGGGCTGACGGGGCAGGCGACCGGCTACCGGCGCACCGGCGGTTACTGGCTTGCCCGCGCGCCCGAGCGGATGGACGAGCTGCACCGCATCGCATCGCTTGGTCGCCATTTCGGCCTGACGCCTGAAATCATCACGCCTGCCGCGCTGGCCGGGCTGATGCAGGATTTGGCGACCGGCGGCATAGTCGGTGCGATGTCGGTGGTCGAAGACGCCAGCGTGAACCCCGTCGATCTGTGCATGGCCTATGCGCGCGGCGCCCGCGCGAAAGGTGCGCAAATCCGTGAGAACGTGAGCGTGGCCGCGATCCTGACCGAGGGCGCGCTTGTCACCGGCGTGCGTCTGGTGGACGGCACTGAAATCGACGCCACGCGCGTCGCGATCTGCGCCGGGGCATGGTCAAAACCGCTGGCGGATACGGCGGGCGTTCCACTGCCCCTGCAAGCGGTCGAGCATATGTATGTCGTGACCGAGCCCATGCCGGACCTCATGCAACCCTTCCCTGTGGTGCGCGATCTGGATCGCGGCATCTATATCAAGGGCGACGCGGGCAAGCTGGTGATCGGCGGGTTTGAGGCTGACGCGAAATGCTGGGACGCCTTCGGCCCCGAAGGTGATCGCCCCTTTTTGGAGCTGGCCGAAGATTGGGACCAGTTCACCCCCTTCATGGAGGCCGCGCTGGCCCTGATCCCGGCACTGGAAACCGCCGGGATCGCGCATTTCATGAACGGCCCCGAAAGCTTTACCGCCGACACCCGCCCGCTTATCGGGCAAACGCCACAGGTCGACGGGCTATTCGTCGCCGCCGGAATGAGTTCGGTCGGAATCATGTCCTCGGCCGGGGTGGGCCGCGCATTGGCCGATTGGATGATTGAGGGCGAGGCGCCGATGGATCTGTGGGAGGTCGACATCGCCCGCGTCGATCCTGCCACCGCCGCGCCCGATCACATGCAAGCCCGCATGGCCGAGGCTGTCGCTGATCAGTTCACCCTGCACTGGCCCTATAAGCAGCCCAAGGCAGGACGTGGCCTGCGCAAGTCTGCATTGCATGCGCAATGGGCAGAGGCAGGCGCGGTCTTTGGTCTCACCGCCGGATGGGAGCGGGGGCTGTGGTACGCGCGGGACGGGTCCGAGCGGGATCTGCCCTATTCGGTCGGCCTGCAGGCATGGCAGTCCATAGCCGAACGCGAAGCGGCGGTGATGGCTGAGGGCGCCGTGCTGCTGGACTTGTCGCCTTTCGGCAAGTTCGACGTTGAGGGGCCGGATGCTCTGCCATTTCTCAATCGCATCGCCGCGGCGCAGATGGATGTCGCGATTGGCCGCGCTGTCTATACGCCGCTGATGAACGCCAAGGGCGGTATCGAGGGCGACGTGACGGTGACGCGAGCCGGTGCGCAGGCATTCCGCGTGACCTCGGGCGCCGCGACGCGCACCCGCGATGCGGCTTATCTGCGCCGCCATGCCGTGAGCCGCGATGTGACCATCACCGACCGGACCGAGGACGAGGTCGTCATCGGGGTCATGGGCGCAAGCAGCCGCAGCGTTTTAGCCGCGCTATCGCCGGACAACTTCGCGGATTTCGCCTTTTCCACCTCGCGCGAGGTCACTGTCACCGGGCAGTTCTGCCGTGCCACACGCGTCAGTTTCGTCGGTGAGCTGGGCTGGGAACTGGGCATTCCTGCCGCAAGCGGGGCCGTCGTTTTCGACGCGCTGCGCGGCGGCGGGGCGCAGCCAATGGGTCATTATGCGCTGGACGCCTGCCGTATCGAAAAGGGATTCAAGCATTGGGGCCATGATCTGGGTCCCGAGGTGACGCCGCTGGAGGCGGGGCTGGGTTTTGCCATTGATTGGTCCAAGGACTTCCTCGGCAAGCCAGCGCTGGAGGCACAACGCGCCGCTGGCCTCACGCGGCGCATGGTGCTGATGCAAGTGGAAAACGCGCCGCTGATCCTGCATGATGAGCCGGTGTGGGAGGGGAGCCGCATTGTCGGCCTGACCACTTCGGGGGCCAAAGGCGCGCGCACGGGTCTGGCGCTGGCCTTTGCGATGATCGACATCGACGTGGGTGAAGAGCCGGGCCAGACAGCGACTAGAGAGTTCGGGATTGAGGTGGCGGGGCGCATGTATCCGGCAAGGGCGCTGAGCGCGCCGCCGTTCGATCCCAAGGGCGAAAGGATGCGCGGATGAGCGATGCCCAGGTTCTGATCATCGGCGGCGGCGTCATGGGCGTATCGCTGGCCTACCACCTGACCAAGGCGGGGTGGAGCGATGTTGTGCTGGTCGAGAAAAACGACCTTACCCACGGCTCTACCTGGCATGCGGCTGGCCTCTGCACGCATTTCGCGCATAACGCCACGGTGCAGGAATTGCGTGCGACGTCGGTGCGGCTCTACCGCGATATCCTGCCCCAGGAGACGGGTCAGAATGTCGGCTTTCACCCCTCGGGCGCGATGCGGATCACGCGCAATCCCGACCGTATGGACGAATTCGCCCATGTCGCCGGCCTGTCGAAATTCACCGGCTATCCGCTGGAAATCCTGACGCCCGAGCGTGTGGCGGAACTCTATCCGCTGGCGACGCTCGACGGTCTGCTGGGCGGCATCTACGAACCGGATGATGGCCATGTCGATCCGACTATGGCGACGAACGCAATGGCACAGGTAGCCGTGCGCGGCGGCGCGACGTTCCAGCGCTATAACCCCGTGCAGGCGATCCGTCGCGAGGGCGCACAGTGGATCGTCCAGACCGCAAAGGGCGAAATCCGCGCGCGCCATATCGTCAATGCCGCAGGCACGTGGGGCTGGGAGATCGGACAGATGATGGGGCTGAACATCCCCTCCGTGCCGATGCTGCACCAGTATCTGGTGACCGACACGGTGCCTGAGGTTGCTGCCCGCATTGCGGCCGGCGCGGCAGAGCTACCCATTATCCGCGACCCCGAAGAAAGCTGGTATGTGAGGCAAGAGCGCGACGGCCTCATCCTCGGCCCCTATGAAAAGGCCGCGCAGCCGTGGTCAATCGACGGCGTCCCGCCCGAATTCGGCGCGGACCTCATGCCGCCCGATCTGGACCGGGTCGAGCATATTATCGAGGCCGCGATGGCGCGCATTCCCGCGCTTGGGAGTGGCGGCGTCAAGTCCGTGGTCAACGGACCGATTACCTTCACCCCCGACGCCAATCCGCTGATCGGCCCGGCGCATGGGCTGCCAAACGCGTGGCTGCTGACCGGCTCGTCCATGGGAGTAATGGAGGGCGGCGGCGCGGGCTGGTTCCTCGCGCATTGGATGACGCATGGCGCGCCGCCAATGGACGCACTGGCCATCGACAGCCGCCGGTTCGGAAAATGGGCCGACCGCGATTATCGCGTGGACAAGGCTGTCGAGTGTTTCGGCCTTCAATTTGGCGTGCACTACCCGTTCGAGGAACGCCCCGCCGCGCGCGGCAAGCGCCTGTCGCCGCTGCACCACGAGATGTTGTCGCGTGGCGCGGTCATGGGCGCCGCCTACGGATGGGAGCGGCCCAATTGGTTCTCGGGTGCGCCCGGCGATGTGGCGACGCACAGCTTTCGCCGCCCGAACTGGTTCGCTGCCGTGGCGCGCGAGGTCGAGGTGGTCAGTAGCCGCGTCGCGCTGGCTGACCTGTCAGTGTTTTCCAAATTCGACGTGATTGGCCCTGACGCGCGCGCCTTTGTTGACAGCTTGGGCGCAAACCGCGCGCCGCGCACGGGCCGCATTGGCCTGACCCATGCCCTGACCCCGGCGGGCGGCACGCAGGCCGAATTCACCGTTACCATTCTGGGCGATGATCACGCCTATCTGACCTCGGCCGCCGCGGCCGAAGAGATGGATTTCGATCTGCTCAGCGCCCGTGCAAACGGTCTGGACGTGAAGCTGCGCAACGTGACCGAGGCATTTGGCGTGATCGGCCTGATGGGGCCGAAATCGCGCGATGTGCTGGCGCAGGTGACGGACGCCGACCTCAGTCAATTTCCGTGGCTAAGCGCGCAGACCATCCAGATCGCAGGCCGCCCGGCGCGAGCGCTGCGTGTGTCCTATATAGGCGAGCTGGGATGGGAGCTGCACATCGCCGCCGAGGATATGCGCCATGTTTTCCTCGCACTGGAAGAGGCGGGTCAGGCGCATGCCATCGGATATTACGGCGCATTCGCCGCCAATTCGATGCGGCTGGAAAAGGGCTATCGCGGCTGGGGCAGCGACCTGACGACTGAGCGGACTCCGGCAGAAAGCGGAATGGGCGCGATAATTAAGAGTGGTCACACCTTTGTGGGGCAGGAGGCGCTGACACGGCGAATGGACGATCCTGCCCGTTGGGATATGGTGCTGCTTGAGATTGAAACCCAAGGCTTTGATCCCTTCTACGCGCATCCCGTCCACCGAAATGGCCGCGTTGTCGGCGTCGTCACCTCGGGCGCGCATGGCCACCGCACGGGCAAGACGCTGGCGCTGGCCTATCTGCGCGACCGCGAGGCGCGCCGCGACCTCAGCGTCGAAATTCTGGGCCGTGATTGCGCCGCGCATGTGCTGAACCGCCCCCCGTTTGATCCCGATAACACTAGACTGAAAGGCTGAGTGATGATGAAGACTGACTGGACCACCGGCGCCACCGCCGCCCGCCGCGATGCTTATTACGCGGCGTCGCTGAGCAAATTCGTGCCATTCCGCGAGCCATTGGTATTCAAAAAGGGCCAGATGCAATACCTCTGGGACGTGGAGGGGCGCAAATATACCGACCTTCTGGGCATGAACCTGTGCATTTCAGTTGGCCACTCACACCCTCGTGTCGTCGCCGCCGCGATGGAGCAGGCGCAGGAACTGACCCACTGCACCACAATGTTCTACCACCCCGTCCCGGCCCATTTCGCCGAAGAGTTGGCCGCGACCATGCCCAAGGGGCCGAAGGGCGATATCGAATGGGTCGTGCATTTCACCAACTCAGGCTCCGAGGCCATTGATCTGGCGATGACAATGGCGCGGACCTATACCGGCAATCTGGACCTCTTGTCGCTGCGCACGGCCTATCACGGGCCAACCGCAGCCGCGCAATCGATCACCGGCATCGCAGGCTGGCGCCATCCCGGCATGCCCGGCAATGTCGCGTTTGTGGCCGAGCCGAACCAGTATCGCGGTATCTTTGGCTCCGGCACGCAGCCCTACCTCGACGAGATCGAGCGCACGATCCAGACCGCCACGACGGGGCGCATCGCGGGCATGTTCATTGAGCCGGTGCAGGGCTATGGCGGCATCGTTGAAATGCCACCGGGCTATCTCAGTGGCGCGGCCGAGAGGGTGCGCGCGGCAGGCGGGCTATACATCGCTGATGAGGTGCAGTCAGGCTTTGGCCGCACCGGCGACCATATGTGGGGCTTTGAGGCAGACGATGCGATCCCCGATATCGTGGTGATGGCCAAGGGTATCGGCAACGGCTTCCCGCTTGGCGCGGTCGTCGCGCGCAAGCAGGTGGCGGCACCGATGGCCGAGAAATTCATGTTCCACACTTACGGCGCAAATCCGACCTGCTGCGCAGCTGGGCGAGCGGTGTTGCAGGTTATCGCCGAGGACAAACTGCAGCAAAACGCCAAAGACGTCGGCGGCGCGCTGCTGGAACGGCTGCGGGACCTGCAGCAGAAACACCCCGCCATCGGTGATGTGCGCGGGCGCGGCCTGATGCAGGCGATCGAGATCGTCAGCGACCGCAAGACTAAAGCGCCGGACAAGGCCGCGACTGCCACCATTTTTGAGGCGTGCCGCGACGCTGGTTTGATCTTGTCGAAATCCGGCCCCCACCAGTCGGTGCTACGTATGGTCCCGCCGATGTGTCTGTCGATGGAGGATGTCGGGCCTATCGCCGACGGCCTGGATGCGGCGTTCGCATCACTGACCCGCTGACGTCGCAGGCGCTGTGAAAAAGCGGCAGCGCAACTGGGCAGGGCGCGCTACACACGGCGCGTCCTATTTGCCCGCCCAGGAGGTCCGTCGATGAGCGATTCCGGTTTTCTGGATGCCCTGCCTGCTGCAATGGACGCGGTCGGCACGGCCCGCTTTGAAAAGCATCTGGCTGATGCGATCGGCAGCGAGCTGGACTATGACTTTATCACGATGGCGCGCTATTCGGTCGAGGGTAAACCGTGCTTTTTGATTCATTCGCACACCTTTCCGTCGCATATGGCCGAGCTGTACCTGTCGCAGTTCGTCGATGCCGACCCTTATGTCGAGCATTGGCGCACCGCCGAAGAGCCGGGGGTCGTCTGGCTTCAGGACATTGCGTTCGCGCGCAAGCGGTATGCGACATACACAGACGTCTTTCTGCCCCAGATCGGCGTCAAGGACGAGATTGGGGTTTTCCTGCCCGCCGTCGGGCGCGATTCCGTCGCGCTATTTTATAATAACCGGCGGGGGCTGTTTTCGCCCGGTGATGTGCGGAACCTGCGGCAGATATTTGACGTGGGCGCGGCGCTCTACCGTGTGCATATCCGCGCACTTCTGCAGCACGAGGAAAGCAGCGTGACAGACGGCTCGCCCTCGCTGGGCAGTCCGCCGCGCCTGACCAGCGACACTGGCGGAACGATCTGGTTCACCAATGAATGGAGCGCGCAGCAAAGGCCCGAAATAGCGCTGGTGGAGGGCGGCGATTCCGGCGGGGAAACACCAGACGCCTACCGCTCGACCCTGACCGCGCAGCATACGGCGCGGCGTCTTTGCCACCGCCAGTGGATCGCCGGGCTGGGCCTGACCCCACGCGAGCGCGACATCGTGGAACTGACCCTCAATGGCCATGCAAGCGCCAGCATCGCCGAGGTTCTGGCACTGTCGGTCGGCAACGTCAAAAATCACAAGCGCCGTATCTATGGCAAACTCGACATCATGAGCGAGCGTGACCTTTTTGTGCGGTATATTCAGGCGATCTCGTTGAACTGAGGCCGCTACATCCGCCGCATGACCGCCTGTAATATCCGGTCCACCATCATTGCCAGCAGCGCCATGCCAAGGCCTGCGACCAGTCCCGCGCCCGCGTCGGCCCGCCCCAGCGCCAGAAATATCAGCTGTCCCAGCCCCGTCGTGCCGACCAGTGCTGCGATGACCAGCATCCCCAGCGCGTAGAGCACCGTTTGGTTCACCCCAATCAGGATCTGCGGCAGCGCTTGCGGCAGGCGCACCTGCCAGAATAGCTGCCAGGGTGAGCAGCCGCTGGAAATGCCCGCGTCGATCAATGTGGGCGATACGCCGCGCAGGCCAAATTCCGTATAGCGGACCATCGGCACGATGGCATAGGCGACGATCGCCAAAAGTGCGGTGAAATCGCCCACCTGAAACAGCATCAGCGCGGGGATCAGCAGCACGAATTGCGGCAGGGTCTGTAGCACGTCGTTGACGGGACGGATCACGTTCGAGGCCAGTTTTGATGACGCGCCCCAGACGCCCAGCAGGCCGCCGAACACGATGCAGATCAGCACCGCGACCGAGCAGAGGTAAACCGACAGCATCGCTTGCGGCCAGATGCCGTTGACGAGCAGAAACGCCGTTCCGCCCCCGACGAACGCGGACAGGTGCCAGCCGCCCAGTTGCCACGACAACAGCACGGCAAAGCCCAGCACCGACAACCACGGCAGACCCGTCGCGCCGAAATAGAGGAACGCCAGCCCAACGACCACCGCGATACCGCCGCGCCACGCCCCGTTGGCGAAGGCGACGAGGCAGGAGAGCCCTGCAATGGCCCAGTAGGCTGCCTTGGCCGCAGGCACGAAGGTCACGCCCCAAGTGAAGGGCACGATGGCCTTTTCCAGCCCGATCTTTACCGGTAGCAGCACATAATAGAGCGCCGCGTTCTTGAGCGCGTCCATCGCGCCGCCGTAGCGGATGAGAAAGGATTCGGTCCATCTGTTGATGTCCTGTGCAGGCGACCAGACCGCCCATTCCGGCCAGCGCCAGAGGCCGGGCAGGGCATAGCCGGCGGCAACGCTTAGCCCGGCTACCACTGCCAGCAGGCCGAAAAAACGGATCGCCGGCAATCCGACGAAACTGGCCGTTGGCAATTGCCGCGCCGCAAAGGCCGCCGTGATGCGGTCCAGCAGGATTGCCATGACGACGATCACGAGGCCCGACATCAGGCTTTGCCCGAACTGGGCCTTGCGCATACTCGACAGGACCGCCCAGCCGATATCGTCAAAGCCGCCGATGATGGCGGCGATAATGACCATCGACAGCGTCGCCATCGTCGTCTGGTTGATCCCGATCAGCATCTGGCGCCATGCGGTTGGCATCTCGGCCCAGAGGAACCTTTGCCAGCCAGTGCAGCCCGACATGCGCGCGCTTTCCAGTATCGCGGGCGGGATCGACTGGAACCCCAGCACCGTGTTGCGCACCATCGGCGGCGCGGCAAAGATCACGCTGGCCACCAGCCCCACCACCGGGCCAAAGCCAAAAAGCAGCAGGATCGGGATCAGATAGGCGAAGGCGGGGATCGTCTGCATCAGGTCCAGCACGGGCATGATGACCCAGCGCGCGCGCTGCGACCTATAGCCGATATATCCAAAGACAAAGCCCAGCATCACCGCCAAGGGCAGCGCGACGAACACCAGCGACAGGGTGTTCATCGCCTGAATCCAGTAGCCGGAGATCAGGATATAAAGCAGCCCGGCCACCGACAGCGCGGCCAGCCTGATCCCGCCGCCCTGCCATGCTGCAGCGGCGACGATCAGGGCAACGGTCAACCAAGGCAGCCCGATCAGAATGTCCTGCATCAGCGAAAACGCGATATCAAGGCCGTGCGCAATGGCGCGGAAAAACGATTGCGCCCGCTCGACGAACCAGTCGGCGGCGACGTTGATCCAGTCGGCCAGCGGGATCGTCCAGCCCTCGGGATAGGCCAGAATCTGCGGATAGCTCTGCCGCAGCAGCACCAGCACGGTGGTCCCCGCGATCAGCGCCAACCAGGGCCAGGCCATGCCGACAGAGCGCAGCGTGCGTTTGGCGGCGCGGCTCATATGTCGGCGACAATGTCGTCGTGATAGAGTGAGCGGATCACCGTCAGCGGATGTAGCGAGCCGACGACGCGCCCACCATCGTCCACCACATCGACCGTCACGGTATGATCGTCGAACAGCTTGATCGCCTCGTCCAGTATCGTGCGGCGCGGCACTTGCGGATGCTCCTTGCCGTCGTCATGCGCGGGGCCCATCACGTCCTCGGCGGCCAGCACGTTGGCCAGCGGCACGTCGCCGATGAATTCGCGCACATAGGCGTCGGCGGGGCGCAGCACGATTTCGGCGGGTGTGCCGATCTGCACGATCTGCCCGTCCTTCATGATACAGATCCGGTCGGCCAGTTTCAGCGCCTCTAGAAAGTCGTGCGTGACAAAGACAATGGTTTTCAAAAGCTGCTTTTGCAGGCGCAGAAATTCGTCCTGCATCTGGCTGCGGATCAGCGGGTCAAGCGCCGAGAACGGTTCGTCCAGAAACCACAGTTCGGGGCCTGCGGCGAGGCTGCGGGCGATGCCGACACGCTGTTGCTGGCCGCCGGATAGTTCGTGTGGATACGCACTCTCCTTGCCCTTGAGGCCGACCAGTTCGATCATCTCGCGGGCAAGTGCGCGCCGCTCTTCGCGCGGGCGGCGCTGCGCCTTGAGGGGGAATGCCACGTTCTGCACCACGTCCAGATGCGGCAGTAGGCCGAAATCCTGAAATACCATGCCCATCTTGTGGCGGCGCAGCTCAATCAGCGCGCGCCCGTTCGCCTTGAGCAGGTCGTCACCGTCCAGAAAAACCTCGCCCAGCGTCGGCTCGACCAGCCGCGAGATACAGCGCAGCACGGTGGATTTGCCGGACCCCGACAGGCCCATGATGACGAAAATCTCGCCCTCTGCTACGTCAAAGCTGACATCGGCGGCAGCGACAAAGTGATCGGCACCGCGCACATGGCTCAGTTTTTGCTCCAGCGGCATCTGCGCAAAATCGCCTGAGGTGACGCCGTCCGGATCAGGGCCATAGACCTTCCAGAGGTTCCGCACGGACAGCTTCGCGTCCTTTTGAGGGGCGTCAGAGGATGTCGTCATCTAGCGCTCCGGCTATGGGGTATGCGGCCCACGCCCGGCGCGGGCCGCATTGGTTGGCCTATTGCTTAGCCGCTTCGACCCACGGGGTCCAAGTGTCTTTGCTCTCTTCGACATAGGCCGCGACGACATCGTCAATCTTTTCGCCGTCCTGATCGATCGCTTTCATCATGCGTTCCTGTTCCGGCGTGTCCATCTGAAACGCCTTGAGGAACTCCCAAGCGGCGGGCCATTTCTCCTCAAAACCGGACCATGCGACCTTCATCGTAACCGGCTGCTCGACGCTGCAATCGCCTGTCGCATCGGGGTTCGGACCCCAGGCTGGATCGGTATCGCACGCAGGCTCGTAGGCGGGTGTTTCGACCCAACCGGCGTCCACTTCGGCGAACACCCAGTGCGGTGCCCAGAACATCATCACCAGCGGCGTCTTGCGCGCGTCTGCTGATTTCAACTCGGCCACCAGCGCGCCTTCGGACCCGGCAGGCACGGCTTTGTAGTCCAGCGCCAAGGCCTCGATCATGTCGGCCGAACGCGTGCCCCAGTCGGCGGGATAGGACAGGATGCGGCCCTGCGGAAACGTCTCGGCAGTGACCAGCGCCTCTTGGCAGGCCTTTAGCGCCTCCCAGTCGGGAAGGCCGGGGCAGGTTTCCTCCATATGCTTGGGATACATCCACCCCTCGCGGGTTTCGAGGCCCAGTGGACCGATATCGACGGTTTTGCCCGCCTCTTTCATCTTGGGATAAATCTCTCCGGCGTTGTTCAGCCACACCTCAAGCGAGGCTGACAGATCGCCATCCCCTAGCGCGGTGAATTGCGGATAGTTTCCGGCGGTCACATATTCGACAGTGTATCCCATACTCTCAAGGATATCGCCCGCGATATGGGTCGAGATATGCTGCCCGGTCCATTCATTGATCGCCAGTTTAATCGGCTCGTCCACCGCGCCCATCTCGGCGGCACTTGCCATGCCGAGTGTTGACGCGCCGGCCAGTAATGCAGCCGAAAGGTTCTGGATCAGTTTCATTTTGTCCTCCTGGTTGGATAGTTCATATTTTCCGGGGCCTGTTGTCGACCCCTTGCCCCTCAGCCGCTCCGATAGGTTCGGATTCGGCGAAAGATGACCATTGGCACCGGCAGTCTAGCGCGCTGTGCGCCATTCGGTTAGTGCCTAAAGGCACCATGACGTTTACCCCTGTGTTGAAATAGTCTGCAATGGTGGCCGGGTCCCGGGCACAACGTTCAAGTCCCTTCAAAAAACGGCCCAAGGGTCGCGGATAAAAACATGCATCCCATCTATGCTCTCTGGTCCCACCCCCGTTCGATGTCGACCGCGATGGAGCGGGTCATGCGCGAGCGCGGCGACCTCGACTGTCATCATGAGCCGTTCATGTATGACTATTACTTGCACAGACAGGTGCGCGAGATGCCGCATTTCGAGGCCGAGGTGGATCGCCCGGTGTCCTATGAGGATGTCCGCGCCATGCTGCTAAAGCAGGCCGAGAGCGGCCCGGTCTTTATCAAGGACATGAGCTATTATGTCATGCCGCGCATCATGGACGATGCGGCGCTGTCCGACCGGCTGGTTAACTGTTTTCTCATCCGTGATCCGGTCGCGTCGATCACGTCCTATTTCAAGCTGGACCCCAACGCGAGCCTAGAGGAAATCGGGCTGGAGGCGCAGGCGCGCCATTTCAAGGCGCTGGCCGATGTGGGCATTGACGCCCCGGTGATCCGGGCCGAGGACGTTCGCCGCGACACCGCAGGGGCCATCGGCGCGCTATGGCGTGCGATCGGCTTGCCGCCCGCCGATCACGCGTTTTCCTGGCAGGACGAACAGCCCGAAGATTGGAAGCAGGTCGGAGAATGGCACGGCAAAGTCAGCGCCTCCAAGGGAATCGCACCCATCACCGACGAAGAGATTGCGGCCCAGAAACGGAACTTTGCCGCGTTGGTCCAACAGCATCCCCGCGCGCAAGAATATCTGGATCACCACCTGCCGCATTACGAAATGCTAAAAGAACACGCCCTCAAAATTTGACACGCAGCCACGGCCCGCCAGAAGGAAAGACAATGCTCCCTCTCACGAACCTCACGCCGATCCCGGAACTTTATGTCAGCCACGAGTCGGCTCAGAAGCTGAAGGTCGAGGCGGCCGATCTGGTCAGCCATGATCTGACGCCACGCCAGATCTGCGATCTGGAGCTGCTGATGAATGGCGGCTTCAACCCGCTCAAGGGGTTCATGAGCGAGGCGGATTACGATGGCGTCGTCGAGGAGATGCGCCTGAGCAGCGGCGCGCTCTGGCCGATGCCGATCACGCTGGACGTGGGCGACACATTCGCCGACGCGCTGGAACTGGGGCAGGATATCGCCCTGCGCGATCAGGAGGGCGTGATCCTCGCCACCATGACCGTCACCGACCGCTGGAGCCCGGACAAATCCAACGAGGCGGCCAAGGTCTTTGGCGCCGATGACAGCGCCCATCCGGCCGTCAACTACCTGCATAACACCGCCGGCGCGGTCTATCTCGGCGGTCCCGTCACCGGCATCCAGCAGCCGGTGCATTATGATTTCCGCGGTCGCCGCGACACCCCGAACGAACTGCGCGCCTACTTTCGCAAGCTGGGCTGGCGCAAGATCGTGGCCTTTCAGACGCGCAACCCGCTGCACCGCGCGCATCAGGAACTGACGTTCCGCGCCGCCAAGGAGGCGCAGGCCAACCTGCTGATCCACCCTGTCGTCGGCATGACAAAGCCGGGCGATGTCGATCACTTTACCCGCGTGCGCTGCTACGAGGCGGTGCTGGACAAATACCCAAGTTCGACCACCACGATGAGCCTGCTCAACCTGGCCATGCGCATGGGCGGCCCGCGCGAGGCGGTCTGGCACGGGCTGATCCGGGCCAATCACGGCTGCACGCATTTCATCGTCGGGCGCGATCACGCCGGCCCCGGCAAGAATTCGGCCGGCGAGGATTTCTACGGCCCCTACGATGCGCAGGACCTGTTCCGCAAGTATCAGGACGAGATCGGCGTCGAAATGCTGGACTTCAAACACATGGTCTATGTGCAGGAGCGCGCCCAATACGAGCCGATGGACGAGATCGAGGACAAGGACGACGTCACGATCCTGAACATCTCCGGGACCGAGCTGCGCCGCCGTCTGCAAGAGGGCCTCGAGATCCCGGAATGGTTCAGCTTTCCCGAAGTGGTCAAGGAGCTGCGCCGCACCCGCCCGCCACGGGCCAATCAGGGATTCACCGTGTTTTTCACCGGCTATTCCGGGTCGGGCAAATCCACCATCGCCAACGCGCTGATGGTCAAGCTGATGGAAATGGGCGGGCGCCCCGTGACGCTGCTGGACGGCGATATCGTGCGCAAGAATCTCTCCTCCGAGCTGGGATTCAGCAAGGAGCACCGCGATCTGAACATTCGCCGCATCGGCTATGTCGCCAGTGAAATCACCAAGAACGGCGGCATCGCCATCTGCGCCCCGATCGCGCCCTATGCCACCACGCGGCGCGCGGTGCGCGAGGACGTCGAAGAGTTCGGCGCGTTCATTGAGGTCCACGTCGCCACCAGCATCGAGGAATGCGAGCGCCGCGACCGCAAGGGCCTCTACAAACTGGCGCGCGCGGGCAAGATCAAGGAGTTCACCGGCATCTCGGACCCCTACGACATTCCCGAAACCCCCGAACTACGCGTCGAGACCGAAAACGTCGACGTCGACAACTGCGCCCATCAGGTCGTGCTGAAACTGGAACAGATGGGGCTGATAAAGGGTTGAGGATGCGCAACCACCCAACTGCCAAAGGATGAACCGATGTCGAATGACACCGCGACCGATACGTTCCTGACCGGCAAGGTCGCCTTCGTCAGCGGGGGGCTGTCCGGTGTGGGACTGGCCATTGCCAAGTCGTTGGCAGTGCATGGCGCGCGCGTTGCCGTCGGCTCACGCAGGGCCGGGCAGGGCGACGGGGCTGACCTTAACCAACAATTCCATGTCGTTGCGCTGGACGTGCAGGACGGCCTCAGCGTGAGCAAGGCGACCGAGAGCGTCGAGGCCAAGCTTGGCCCTGTCGATATCCTTGTGAATGCCGCCGGCATCACCGCCGAGCAGGGCGTTGTCGGCCATTCGGACGCGTTGTGGCACCAGATACTGGACACCAACCTGAGCGGCGCCTTTCGCCTGACCCGGGCGGTTTTGCCGGGCATGATCGGGCGAGGCTGGGGGCGGATCATCAACATCGGCTCGACCGCCGCAACTGTCGGCTGGATGGATAATCCCGCCTATTGCGCGTCCAAGGCAGGCCTTCTGGGCCTGACGCGTTGCGTCGCGCTGGAAGGCGCTCCGCACGGGGTAGGCTGCACCATGATCAGCCCGACATGGGTCGAGACGGATCTGCTGCACTCCAACACCGCCGAAGTGGCCGAGCGCGAAGGCAAGGGCCGCACCAGCGCCGATATCGTTCAGGATATCCGTGCGCAGAACCCGCAGAAACGTATCATTCAGCCCGGCGAAGTGGCCGCTCTGGCCACGTTCCTGTGCCGTGACGAGGCGTTCGGGCTCTCGATGGATAATATCCAGATCACCGGCGGGGCGCTCTGGTAGCAGACGACGACGGTCGAGGGTGGCCGCTGCTCGCGCTCTTTCGCTGGCGATTGTTGGCGTGTTCAGGGTCCACCGTGATGGATAAACCTGGTGGCGCAATGGTCGTGGCAGAGGGCTAACAGCATCATGAGCGGCGGGTGTTTTCAGCGCTACTGGCCTCAGTAGACTTCCTCGTAGCGGCGGCATTGATCTTCGGGGTCGAGACCGGCGACAATCGCCGCCTCGCCCTGCTTATGCTTGACATAGAGATCCGTGAAACCTTCGGGAAACCAGCTGGCTACGGTGTCATTGGCCGCAAAGGCATCAAGCGCCTTTTCCAAGGTCTGTGGCAGGCGCTTGTGACCGCTGGCGGCCAGATCCTGTGGCGAGAGCAGCGATAGATCCTGCTGCATGGCCTCCGGCACGTCCAGCTCTTCTTCGATACCTTGGGCACCGGCATGAACCAGCGCGGCCAGCAGAAGATAGGGGCTGGCGGCGGCGTCGGCGGCGCGGAATTCGAAATGAAATTGGCGCGCGCGGGCAAGGTCGGAAATGTCCGAGACAGGACAGATGCGCAGGGCGGCCTCGCGATCGCGAAAGCCGAGGTTGTTGAACGCCGCGCTCCAGCGATGCGGGGTGAGGCGCAGATAGGACACGACGCTGGGCGCGGTGATGGCGGTGAAAGCGTCGAGATATTTCAGGATACCGGCGACAAATTGCCCGGCGTGGCGTGACAGTTCGTGCTTGCCCTCGGGGTCATGGGTGGCCGGATTGCCGTCGGAATCCATGAGGCTCATGTGGACATGCACGCCGTTGCCGACCGCATCAGGGCTGCGGATCGGCACGAAGGTCGCGCCCTTGCCAAAGCGCGCGGCGACGGCATGAACCAGTTCGCGCAGGATGACGGCCTGATCGGCGATGGCGATGCCTTGGCTGGGGTCCATCGTCACTTCGAACTGGCCCGGACCGAATTCGCGCAGAAAGGTATCAGGCGCGATCCCGTTGTCGCGCATTGCCGCGATCAGCGTCTCGCCGAAGGCGCGCCATTCGCGAAAGCCTGCGGACGAAAAGGCGGTACCGGGACGTGCCTCTTCGCCCCGGATCTGGAATTCGTGCTCGAACGTGCCGTTCAGGGTCAGGCCCGCGACATATTCCAGCCGGGCCAGCGCATCGCGCAGGATCGAGCGGGTGCAAAACTCCCACGGTTTGCCATCGGTATGGCGGATATCGCCCAGCATCAGCACCTCGCTCGGCGCGCCCTCTTCGGGCAGGCGCATCGTCGCGGCGACGTCGGGGATCAACACCAGATCGCCGAACGATCCAAAGGGTGTTTCGGCAATGTTGTCAAAGCATGTGATCTGGACGTTGGTCGGCGTCCAGCCGATGCCGCGTTTCAACCGCTTTTCCAGCTGCGATGCGGGAAAGGATTTGCCGCGCACCTTGCCGGCAATGTCGCATGTGCAAGCCATGATGAGTTCTTCGCGCGTCATGAGGTTTCCTGATCTTTGTTGCTGTCTTTGCCTTGCAGGTCGGCACGTAGCGCGTCCCAGCATTCGATGCGGGTTTCGGTGCTGGTCCAGTCGTGCTCGGACACGGTGACGATCAGCGCCTCGATCAGGGCCAGCGCGGCGGCGGCGGTGTCCCAGGCGGTGCCGATCTCGATGGGAAGTGCGACGACATGGCTGCAATGGCGGGCCGCGGGTGACTGCCATTTATCGGTTATCAGCACGATCTGCGCGCGGCGCTGCGCGTGAATTGCGGCTGCCAGACGCTCGACCGAGGGCTGGTAGCGCCGGAAATCAAACAGGACCACGACATCCCCGCGGCGCATTTCCAGCAACGAATCTGCCCACAGCTCGGGGTCGTCGGCCATATGATGAACGCCCTGCCGGATCTGGCGCAGATGCATAGACAGGAACCGTGCCAGCGTGTCGCTGATCCGCCCGCCGCGCAGAAAAATGCTGCGTCCCGGATCGGCCAGCAACGCCGCGACAGTTCCCAACTGCTGTTGCGTGATGGTTTCGGGCAACCGTCGGGCCAGATCGGCAAATCGCTGGGCGTAGGTCGCCAGAAAGCACGAATCGTCCGCCTCGGCAGACAGGGCCCGCAGATCGCGGGGCGAACGGCTGCTCTCACGTAGCTCCTCGATCAGCCGATGCTGGAACTCGCTGAAACCGGCAAAGCCCAGACGGTTGACGAAACGCGAGATGGATGGAGGGCTGACGCCGGTGGAGTCGGCCAGTTGCTGGATTGGTTGCAAGCCCGCAAACGGATAATCCGCCAGCAGCGCGTTCGCGAGCTTGGTCTGCCCGGCGGTAAGCTCGGATAGGTTTTCGCGCACCGCATCCTGAACCGTCATCGTTATCCCTTCAAAGCATGCACCGCACACAAGCCGCACTGGTCGGCGCGAGTCGGTCCCCATTGGAGCACATGAAATTATTTTCTCAAAGCATAAATATTACTTGCTAAATGATGCCTGATTTTCTTTAATTTCTTTAACGAGGGAGTCTGCCAACCAATATGTCCCAAGCCGTGAACACCGACGCGCCTCTTATGCGCGCGCTACTTGCGCCGGATGATCCGCCTGCGGTGGAGATCGTCAACCGGGATGGTGCGTCCCGCGCCCTGCTGCTGTGCGAGCATGCCGGCCGTGCCGTGCCACGGGGCCTGAACGGGCTGGGGTTGGATGCGGCCGACATGGGCAAACATATCGCATGGGACATCGGGGCCGAGGGCGTGGCGCGGTGTTTGTCTAAGCGGATAAATGCGCCATTGGTGCTCCAGCGATACAGCCGCCTTGTGATCGACACGAACCGGCCGCCGGAGTCGCCAGAGTGCATCCCGGAAACCAGCGATGGCGTCACTATTCCGGGCAACGCTGCATTGGACGACGCGGCGCGCAGGCAGCGCTATGATGAAATTCACAAGCCCTTGCACGACACCGTCGCCGAACTGCTTGACCAGCGCGCCGAGTCGGGTTGCGCGGGCGTTCTGCTGACCATTCACTCTTTCACGCCAGTCTTTGGCGGGCAGAAGCGTGGCATGTCGATTGGCCTCTTGTTCAATCGCGACCGCAGGCTGGCGGACGCGCTAAAGGCAGCGCTGATGCGGGTTGCACCGGATGACGATATCGCGCTCAATGCGCCTTACAGTGTGGACGACGACAGCGACTATGCGATCCCGGTCCATGGTGAGCGGCGCGGGATTCCGCATGTCCTGATTGAGCTGCGCAACGATCTGATCCGCGATGACGCCGGGCAGAATCTTTGGGCGGAACGTCTGAGCGACGCGCTCAGCATTGCATTCGATACCTTGGAGAATTCCCAGTGACCCATCCCCAAACCCGTCAGATTGCACTTGATCCAGACCGCTCGGGCCTGTTGTTCATCGACGTTCAGAACTTTTCGGTGCGCCGCGATGGCGGTGAATTCGCAGAGGTGTCCGACGCGGATATTGCGGGCAAATACGGCCATTACTTTGACCGCATCAAAACCACCGCGATGCCGAACATGCAAAAGTTGCAGAAGGGGTTTCGCGCGGCAGGGATTGAGGTGATGTACACGACGATCGAGTCGCTGACTCTGGACGGGCGCGACCGTAGCCTCGACTATAAAATCACCGGCTTCAACGTGCCGAAGGGATCGCATGACGGCAAGGTCGTGGATGAAATCGCGCCAGAGGGCGACGAGATCGTATTTCCCAAATCGTCGTCATCGGTCTTTGTGTCGACCCATATCGATTATGTGCTGCGCAATCTGGGCATCTGCCAGATCGTGCTGTGTGGCCTTCTGACCGACCAATGCGTCGAGTCGGCCGTGCGCGATGCCTGCGATCTGAACTACCTCGTGACCCTCGTGCCCGACGCCTGCGCGACTTACAGTCAGGAGCGGCACGACAATTCGCTGAAAACCATTGCCGGCTATTGCCGCCAGATGAATACCGACGACCTTCTGGCCGAGATTGCTCGGACCGGATGACTTCGAAGCGCCGCAAAACAGGCGTGCAACCAACTGGAGGAGGAAAACCCATGAGTATCAAGAAAACGGCAGCCGTAATCGCGTCCGGCGCGATAATGACGGCAGGCGCCGCAACGGCGCAGGACGACAAGGAGTTGCTGATTGGCGGCGCGCTGTCACTGACGGGCATTCAGGCGCCGCTGGACACGCCCGGATTTTTGGGTGCCGAAGTGGCCGTGGATTACCTGAACGAGAATGGCGGCATTCTGGGTCGGCAGGTCAAATTCGTGAACATCGACGGCAAGTCCGATCCGGTGACGGTCGGCAACGTCGCGGTCGAGCTGATTGACCGGGGGGCCGAACTGATGGTCGCGCCCTGCGACTTTGACTTTGGCGGACCGGCGGGTCGCGAGGCGCAAGAGGCGGGTATCGTCGGCATTTCGACCTGCGCGTCCGATCCGCTCTATTCCTCGTGGTCGCTGGGCGACAAGCAGTTCACCCTGTCGATGTGGAACACCACGATGGGCGCCGTCGCAGCCGACTTTGCCTGCGAGGAAAAGGGCTGGAAAAAGGCATATGTCGTTACCGATCAGTTCATCGCATATACCAAGTCGCTGTCCAAATATTTCGTTGAGCATTACAAGGATATTGGCTGCGAAGTGATCCTTGAGGACACCTATACAAACGGCGACAATGACTTCTCGGCACAGTTGTCGCGGCTTCAGGCGTTGGATGAGAAACCCGACGTGATCTTCCTGTCGTCCTACGGTCAGGATATTGGCGTCATCATCCGCGCGCTGCGTGAGGCAGGTATCGACGCGCCGGTTCTGGGCGGTGATGCCTATGACGATCCGGCCATGCATGAGGGCCTCGGCGAAAAGCTGGGCAATGACGTCTATTTCGTCACCCACGCCTGGATGGGACCGGAATCGCATGACGAGATGCCGAACTTCATCGAGCTTTACAAAGCCAAGCACGGCGAAGATCCCGAAAGCTCGTTTGTTGCGACCGGCTGGGACACGATTATGCTGATGGCCGCCGCAGTAGAGGCCGCAGGCACCACCGATGGCGCAGCAGTCGCCAAGGCGCTGGAGGAGGGCGAGTTCGATCTGCTGACCGGCAAACTGTCCTATTCTTCGGCCGAAGAAGGCCACGAGCCCGACAAGGCCGCAGTTCTGACCGAGCTGGTCAAGGGCAAGCCCAGCTTCATGGGCTGGCGCCGCCCCGAGACTCTGCCCAAGCCCTGATTGAAGGCATACGGGCGGCGGCCATCAGTCGCCGCCCGATTTCTTTGCAAGGAACGTCAAAGATGCTGGACGATGGAAATTCCCGCCCCCGGCTGGTCGTGAACGATGCCTCGGTCGAGTTCGCCGGTCTCAAGGCGCTCGACAAGGTATCGCTAAGCCTTGAGGCGGGCGAGATCCTGGGCCTGATCGGCCCGAACGGGTCGGGCAAGACGACGACGATCAACGCGATCACCGGGCAAGTGCCGCTGGCAGGCGGCGATGTGCGCATTGGCGAACGGGTCATTTCCGGCCTCAAGCCGCAGAAAATTGCGCTGTTGGGCGTCGCGCGGTCGTTCCAGATCGTGCGGCTGTTCAACAATATGACGGTGCTTGAAAATGTCGAAACGGCAGCGTTGGCGCGCGGCGACAGCCGCCGCGAGGCGCGAGCCAAGGCGCTTGCACTCTTGCACGATTTTGGGCTGGAGCGTCATACCGACCTGCTTTGCAGCACGCTCAGCTACGGTGACAAGCGACGGGTCGAGATCGCGCGCGCATTGGCCGCCGAGCCGTCGTTCCTGTTTCTGGATGAGCCTGCGGCGGGTATGAATCAGGCCGAAACCGACGCGCTGCTGGATATCCTGCGCGCGCTGCCCGCCGAGCGTGGGCTGGGCCTGCTAATCATCGATCATGACATGAGCCTGATCATGAGGCTGTGTGATCGCCTGCAGGTGATCTCATCCGGGCGCACGATAGCCGAGGGATCCGCCGACGAGGTGCGCAAAAACCGTGACGTGATCGAGGCCTATCTAGGAAGCGGCGCAGATGATTGACGTCAAGGATCTCCACGTGCGTTATGGCGCCGTCCATGCCGTGCGCGGTGTGTCGTTCAGCGTCGCCGATGGCGAGTTGGTGACGCTGCTGGGCGCGAACGGCGCGGGCAAATCGTCGTCCATCCTCTGCGTTGCGGGCGCGATCAAGGCCGCAGGCGGCAGCGTCACGCTGGACGGCAAGGACATGACGTCGGCCAGCCCCGAGGCGATGTGCCGCGCAGGCGTGGCGACGGTGCCTGAAACGCGCGATGTTTTTCCCGACCTTACGGTCGATCAGAATCTTACCCTTGGCGCCTATGTGCGCCGCAGCGCGCGCAAGGCTGTGGCCGAGGACCGCGCGCGCATGTTCGAGATGTTTCCGCGCCTCGCTGAGCGGCGCGAGCAGGCGGCAGGCACGCTGTCGGGCGGCGAGCAGCAGATGTTGGTCGTCGCGCGCGCGTTGATGTCGCGCCCCCGCGTGCTGCTGCTGGACGAGCCGTCGCTTGGTCTTGCCCCGGCCATCGTGGATCAGATTTTCGAGATGATCGCCGAGCTGAAGGCGCAAAAGCTGACGATCCTGCTGGTCGAGCAGAACGCGCGCAAGGCGCTACAGGTTGCCGACCGCGCCTATGTGCTGCGCCTTGGCGAAATCGCGGGCAGCGGCACCGCGCAAGAGATCGCGTCGTCGACCGATCTCGATGCACTCTATCTGGGGGGCTGAGGCATGGATTTCGCGATACAGTTCATCATCAACGTGCTTAGCCTCGGTGGGGCCTACGCGCTGATGGCGCTGGGGCTGGTGCTGGTTTACGGCATTCTGAAACTGGTTAACTTCGCATACGGCGAACTGATCATGGTGGCGGGCTATACCATGCATCTGGTGGGCGGCTCGCCCCTGCCGTGGCTGGTGATGGCGGCGGTCGGCGTGGTGATGGCGATGGTCGCCGGACTAGCCACCGACTACGTCGCCTTTCGCCCCGTGCGCGCCAAGTCTGTGACGGCGGTTCTGATCACATCCTTCGCGTTCTCGACCCTGCTCCAGAACGCCGCGCTGCTGTTCATTTCGCCGCGTCCGCGCAGCGTGCCGCTGCCCGAGATATTCTCGCAAAGCGTGATGATCGCAGGCGTGTCGACACCGATGCGCGATATCATCACCATCGTTGCGGCAGTTGTGCTGCTGGGTCTGTTCGCGTGGCTCATGCAGAAGACCGTCCTTGGCATTGCGATGCGCGCGGCGGCGACAAATTTCACCATGGCGCGGATGCTGGGCGTGCCGGCGAACCTCATCATCTCGTCCGCCTTCGCGATCAGCGGGTTCCTTGCAGGTGTGGTTGGCATCCTCTGGATCGGGCGGATCGGCACCGTGGCGCCGGGCATCGGGCTGGAGCCGCTGCTGATCGCTTTTATCGCCTGCGTGATTGGCGGCATGCGGTCGCTGCAGGGCGCAGTTCTGGGCGGTTTCATCCTCGCCTTTATTGACACGACGCTGAACTACACGCTGTCGCAGGATCTGCTGAAGTTCCGCGATGCATTCACCTTTAGCCTCGTTATCCTGATCCTTCTGTGGCGCCCTGATGGGCTTATGAAGGGTCCGGCCAGCGGACAGCGGACCTGAGATCATGCAAAGAAACATCCTGACCCTTTTGATCCTTGGCGCGCTGATCGTGGCGGCGGCGCTGCTGGCGCAATTCATGGGCATCCGCCTCTATGAGAGGATCGCAACGACGATGTTCGTGTCGATGATCCTTGTGCTGGGCCTTCAGGTTTTCATGGGCAATTCGGGCATCCTCTCGTTCGCGCATATCGGCTTCATGGGGGTGGGGGCGTACACTTCTGCGGTCCTGTCGATCCCTGACCGGATGAAGGGCATGGCGCTGCCCGATCTCTATCCGATCCTCGAAAACGTGCAGCTTAGCCCGTACCTCACTATCCTCATCGGCGGGCTGGTGGCGGCGCTGGTGGCGGCGGTGCTGTCCTATCCGCTGATGCGGCTGTCGGATGCGGCTGCGGTCATCACGTCATTCGCGCTGCTGGTCGTGCTGCACACCATCCTGACGCATTGGAGCGCGGTCACCAATGGCCCACGCACCCTGTTTGGCATCCCCGAGGCGACCAGCCTGTGGCTGGCCTGCGGCGCTGCCGTCGCGGCGTTGTTGGGCGCGCTCTTCTTCAAGGAATCGCGCACCGGGCAATTGCTGCGCGCCAGCCGCGATGATGAGGTCGCAGCCGCCGCCATCGGCGTCAAGATCGTCAAGTTGAGATGGCTGGCCTTTATCCTTGCCGCGCTCTTTGCCGGGATCGGCGGCGCGCTTTGGGGGCATTTCGTGACCTCGTTTTCGCCGCGTGCGTTCTACCTCAAGGAAACGTTTCTGATCCTGTCCATGCTGGTGATCGGCGGCGCGAATACCGTGACGGGCGCTGTCATCGGCACGCTGATCGTGACCTTCGCCTATGAGGCGCTGCGCACATTGGAGGCGACGATAAACGAGGCGGGTATCATGGCTGACCAAGTGATCGGCCTGACCGAAATCGTGCTGGCCCTCGCCATGATCGCCGTTCTGTCTCTGCGCCCCGGTGGGCTGTTCCCGGCACGCGAGATCGGGACATTGCTAACTCTGAAACGACGCACTGGAGAAAAACCATGAACTGGAAAACCGCATATCGTTCGTTCTATTACGAAACCGCCGACGCGCCCGAGGATATCGTGCTGGACCCCAAGCGCACCGCGCTGCTGATGATCGACGTGCAAAAAACCTACCTCGAGGACAAGGATACGCCCGAGGAAACCGCCCGTTGGCAGCCATTTTACACCCGGATGAACGACACGGTGATCCCGAACTGCGCCAAGCTGATCGAGAGTTGCCGCGCCAAGGGGATCGAGGTGATCCACGCCCGCATCGCCTGTCACAAGGAGGACGGGCGCGACCGCTCGCTCAGTCAGAAAAAGCCCGGCTTCAACTATCTGCTGTTGCCCAAAAATCTGGAGGAGGCGCAGATCGTCGATGAACTGGCCCCTAAGGGCGACGAAATCACGGTGGAAAAGACGACCGATAGCGCGCTAACCGGCACCAACCTGCGGCTGATCCTGCGCAACATGGACATCACCGATGTCATCGTCGCGGGTATTTTTACCGATCAATGCGTGTCCTCGACCGTGCGCAGCCTTGCGGACGAAAGCTTTGGCGTCGTCGTTGTCGACGATTGCTGCGCCGCCGCCACGATGGAGCTGCACGAGGCTGAGTTGCGCATCATCAATATGATCTATTGCCACGTTGCCAAACGCGGCGAAGTAGAGGGCTTTGTTCAAGGGGCCGCGTGATGGTGGACCTCTATGCGCGCGATGCGGCGGCCTTGTCATGCATGTCGCATCTGCGGTTCTTTCCGCAGGCGGTGACGGGAGGGCAGGGGTGCTGGCTGACATCGGATGACGGGCGCGAGCTGCTGGATTTCTCCGGCTCCTGGGGTGCGGTTGGTCTGGGCCATGCGCACCCTGCGATCCGCGAGGCAGTGACGCGTGCGCTGACTTCGCAGGCGGGGGCAAGCCTGCTATCATCGGCGACTGAGCCTGCGGTCGAGTTGGCCGAACAATTGCTGTCCCTTGTGCCCGAGCGGGCGGGGGGCCGTGTCTGGCTGGGTCATTCCGGTTCGGACGCGAATGAGACGGTCGCGCGCGCTGTGCTGGCGGCGACGGGTCGCTCGCGCATCATTGCCTTTGAGGGCGGCTATCACGGTGGCACGACCGGATCAGTCGCCGTGTCCGGACATCCGGTGCAGGACGCAGTCGCGCGGTTGCCGGGCCTGTCGCTGATCCCGTTTCCGAACCCGTTTCGGGATGGCGGGCCCGAGGCCGCCGCCGAGCGTAGCCTTGGACGCCTGCGCGCGCTGCTGGACGGCGAAATCCCGGCCAGCGACGTCGCCGCGATGTTCATCGAGCCGATCCAGTCGGATGGTGGCATGCTGGTCGCGCCCGACGGGTTCTTTGCTGAGGTTCAGACGCTTTGCCGCCAGCACGGCATCCTTCTGGTCTGTGACGAGGTCAAGGTAGGGCTGGGGCGCACCGGGCTGCTGCATTGTTTCCAGCATCTGGACATCGAGCCGGATATCGTCGTCTTTGGCAAGGCGCTGGGCGGCGGCCTGCCCATATCGGCGGCGGTCGGGCCTGAGGCGGTGATGAACCACGCCTCTGCCTTTTCGTTCCAGACGCTGCATGGCAATCCGGTCTGTGCATCGGCGGCTTTGGCCGTTCTGGACACGATTGAGCGTGAGGGGCTGACTGAAAACGCCGCTGACGTTGGCACCCATCTGGCGAGCGGCCTCAAGCGATTGGCACGGCAGCATCCATGGATCGGCGAGGTGCGCGGCAAAGGTCTGGCACTGGGCGCCGAACTGACAAAGGGCGACGACATGGCACCCGCGTCGCTGGAAACAGCGCTTACGGTCTATCGTGCCCATCAACTGGGGCTGGTACTTTACTATGTCGGCGTCGACTCGAACGTGTTGGAGTTCACTCCGCCACTGACGCTGACCAGGTCCGAGGCAGATCGCGGGCTCTCAATTCTGGATCAGGCGCTGTCGGACGTGGCGCGCGGAGTCATCGGTGCGGACGATATCACCGGGTTCGAGGGCTGGTAGGTTTGCGGCGCGCTTGGGGTCCAGCACGATATCCTCGGGCGCGTCGGGAGTTTCGTAATAGAACGAGCGATATGCGGTTTTCCAACGCATGCTTTTATAGTTGCTCGCGCATCTTTCGCTTTTCGTCTTCGACCTAGGTATAGCGTCCGGCCTCATGAAGCAGAAAATTGCGAAGTGAGACGGCAGCCTTAACCGTTCCCATCGGCAGGGCATTCTTTTCGATATTGTCCATGCCGAAAAAGTTGCTTTTGGGTCCGGTTGAAATCACCAGACGTTCTGCCCAGTTCCGAAATCAGGCTGGGCACAAACGCGTCTGGCCTGATGAAAAATGCGATGTCGGTCCCTACTACCTGAGCATGATTTTACCGCCGTCTGCCATCAGCGTCTGCCCGGTCATGTATTGACTGTCCTCGCCCAGAAGGAACGCAACGACTGGTGCGATATCCTTTTGCGGGTTGCCGAACCGGCCAAGCGGGATACCCTCTGCAACCTCGTCGTATTGGTCGCGGTGGGTTTCTTTCCATTTCGCGACGCCTTCGGTCAGGGCCAGTGGGCACACGATGTTTACGCGAATGCCGTCCTCGGCCCATTCGTTGGCCGCAACACGGCTAAGGCCACGAATTGCCTCTTTGGCCGCTGCATAGCTGGCCTGATTTTTCTGCCCATTCAGGCCCGCGCCGGACCCAAAATTCACGATGGAGCCGCCGTTTTTGGCTAGCTCTGGATGCGCCGCCTTCATGAAATTCAGCGTCCCGTTCAGGCCGGTGCCAATGGACAGCGCCCAGTCATCCTGAGTGAGGTCAAGCAACGGCTTTTGCCTTGAGGCGTGGGCGTTGTTGACCAGACCTGTAAGCTTTCCAAATTTAGAAAGCGCCAGTTCGAGCGCCTCCTTGGCTACAGATTCCTCTGAGATATCGCCTTTCAGAAACGCAATGCGGTCGGGGTTGATTTTGGCGATCTCTTTGCCCGCCTCATCGTTGGTATCGACGGCGACAACCGATGCGCCGCGCTGCACCAGTTCGATAGTGATCGCCCCACCAATGCCAGCCGCGCCGCCTGTAACGATGACAACCTGATTTTTCATTGTGATAGTCCTCTTAAATTATTGCACTCAATCTACGCGGTGCGTGAATTTCGAAGATCGACAACAGTGCATCAATTGGCGTTGATCGCCTGATGCATGCCCTTGGCCCTTCTTGGTCGGGATGCAAAATTTCGCGGTCCATGATTGTGACCTGACCGGCGGCTGGATTTGCTTGCGCTGACTTCAAGCCGTTTCTGTTAACAAAACTCACAGATCAAATCAGAAGTTCCGGCATGCCGGGTTTGCGGCCCGCGCATGGGTCCGTGGGACGGATGGATCTATAGTGGCTGTCACTGTCCGTTCTTGGCAATCGAACGCCCGGTCATCGGGTTCGGTCCGTCTCAGAACATTAGCGGGCCGAAGCCGATGACCAGATAAACCACGATCAGGATGCCGAGATAGGGCAGCACTGCGCGAGCAATCTTTTCTATTGGGAGGTCAGCGGTGGTGGATGCAACAAACAGGTTAATCGCGACGGGCGGCGTAACCATTCCGATGGCGAGTCCAACGACGATGACGATGCCGAAATGCACTGTTCCAAGGCCCAGTTGCAATGCCAGCGGCAGCAGCATCGGCGTCAGGATGACGAGGGCTGAGGCGGTCTCGAGGAAAACGCCAGTGATGAGGATGATCATCATGATGACCAGTAGCAGCATGTAAAGGTTGCTGGTCAGCGACAGCGCATAATCGGCGATGGCGCCGGGCACCTGCCAACTGCTGAGCGCCCAGCTAAGAACGGATGAGGCCGAGATGACGAACATGATGACCGCCGTCGTCACGCCAGCGCGCACGACGATGCGGTAAAGCTGGGTAAAATTCAGGTCGCGGTAGATGAACAGCGACACGAGGATCGCGTAGTTCACCGCGACGACTGCGGCCTCTGAGGGTGTAAAGATGCCGGAAAAGATGCCGCCGAGAATGATCAGCGGCGCGAACAGCCCCCACATCGCCGATAGCAGCGTGCGCCCGATGGTGGCGATATTGAACGGAGTGCCGCGCGGATAGGCGCGCCGATGCCCTTGGATCAGCGCGACGACGATCAGGCCGAGGCCCATCGCGACACCGGGTATAAAGCCGTTGAGAAAAAGTTTGGACACCGATTCCTGCGCGATGACGGCGTAGATGATCATCGGCACCGACGGCGGAATGACAACGCCGATGGTGCCCGATGCCGCGATCAGCGATGCGGCGGCGGCGGGGTCGTATCCCTTGCGCTTGAGTTCGGGCACGAGGCTGGCGCCGACGGCGGCGGTCGTCGCCGCGCCTGAGCCGGATATCGCGGCAAAGAACATGCCCGCGAGCACCGACACGATCGACAACCCGCCCTTGATAAATCCGAACATCGCGTCGGCGAACGCGACGAGGCGTTTCGAAATCTCGCCCTGTGCCATTACGTCGCCCGCCAGCACGAACATCGGCACGGCGACAAGGGCAAAGCTGTTGATGCCTGAAAACATCTGCTGCGGCACGACCATCAGCGGGATGCCGGACAGGCCTAGCGCGCCCGTGGTCGCTGCCCCGATCACAACGGCGATGGGGATGCCCATGAGCAGGAAGAGGATGAACAGACCGGCGAGGACGAGGCTCATGTCAGTCCACCTCTGGCAGGTCGCGCGCCACATCGCGCGGGGCGCGGCCCGCGATCAGGCGGACGAGGTCGATGGCCGACAGCGCGGCCATCAGCCCTGCGGCGAGGGGCATGACGGCATAGACATAGCTCATCGAGACACGCAGCGACGGCGATTTCTGAAAGCTCTGCACGTTCATGTAACGGATGCCGATGATCGTTAGCGCGACCATGAACGCGATGCTGACGAGGATCGCGGCGCCGGTAACAATACGGCGCGGGCCAATCGGCAGGCTGTCGCGCAGCAGCGCAACCGCCAGATGCCGCCCCTGCTGCCACGCCAGCGCGGCGCCCAGAAAGGTGATCCAGATCAGCAGGAAACGCGCGACTTCTTCGGTCCACGATACCGAGGTGAAGAACACGCGCGAGACGATTTGCAGCGTAATGACGCAGGTCAGCCCCGCCATCCCGGCAAAGACGACGGGCCTCAGGACATCGCCCAGAATTCGGTCGATCCGCTCAAGGCCCGCCAGCATCTTACTTCAGCGCGTCTTGGATACGCGGCAGGTAGTCGCCGAACTTCTTGCCGTACTTTTCATAGACCGGCTTTACCGCTTCGGCAAAGACGGTCAGATCTGCGCTGTCGTTGATTATCATGCCGGCATCGCGCAGCTCTTGCAGTTGCTCTTCCTGCTGGCTGGCGTTCAGCGCGCGCTCGTATTCGGCGGCCTCCTGTGCGGCGTCGTCGATGATCGTCTGCGCCTCTTCGCTCAGCTTGTCCCAGACGGGCAGACCCATGACAAAGATCGCCGGCGCATAGGCGTGGCGCGTCATGGTCATATTGGTTTGCGTCTCGTTCAGCTTGAAGGAATGGACGACGTTCACCGGGTTTTCCTGCCCGTCGATTGTGCCCTGCTGCATCGCTGTCAGCGCCTCGGTCCAGGCCATAGGGATGGCGTCGGCGCCCAGTTCGCGGAAGGTGTCGATGTAGACGGGGTTTTCCATCACGCGGATGCGCATTCCGGCCATGTCGGCGGGCGTGTTCACCGCGCGCTCGGAGTTGGTCAGGTTGCGAAAGCCGCGCTCGGCATAGGCCAGACCCTTTAGATTGACCTCCGACAAGCGATCCAGCAGTTCCTGCCCGATCTCGCCGTCCAGCACCTTGTAGGCCGCCTCAGATGACGGAAAAAGGAAAGGCAGTTCGAACACGGCCATGTCTTCGAGAAAGTTTGAAACGGGGCCATTGGTGATCACACCCATGTCGACGGTGCCGATCTGCATCCCCTCCAGCAAAGTGCGCTCGTCGCCCAGGGTGGCGTTGGGAAACACCTCGATTTGGATCGCGCCGTTTGAGCGTTCGGCGACCAGTTCCTTGAACTTGAGGGCGGCGGCGTGGAAACCGTCCTGCTCATTCACGACATGCGCGAGGCGCAGCGTGACCGGTTCAATTTCGGCCGTGGCGGGCAGGGCGACCGCGAGGGCCGTCATCGCCAGAGCGGCGGCTTTGATAAGGGTTTTCATCGTAATCCTCCCAATTGAGCGTGTGACGGGGGCATATGGCGCCAACGGCAGGTCGGATGCAAGGGGATGGCCAAGCCGATATTTTAGAGCCATGCCAAGGAGGTGCGCGACGTGACTGCAATCAACGCAACAGGCGGTTTCGGGCAACGCGACATTGCGTGAACAGGGGCGAATTTTTTGGTGACGACGGCCGATGATGCCCTGCCATGCGCTTAACGCTTGAACGCGGGGCCGTGGCCTGTAATTTGCCGAGTGGACAACAGGAGGCGTCATGGCCGGCATTCCATCCCGCAAACCGACCGAGCGCAAGCGGGGGTCAGGCGTTCAGTTCATCTATGGCGTGCTGCGCGATGAGATCCTCAACCTGACGCTCGCCCCCGGCAGCCCCATCGACGAGGTGCAGTTGTCCGAGAGGCTGTCGATGTCGCGCACGCCCATTCGCGAGGCACTGGTGCGGTTGGCTGCCGAGGGTCTGGTGACGACATTGCCGAACCGCTCGACGGTGGTGGCCAATATCGACTTTCTGAACCTGCATACGTTCTTTGACGCAATCACGCTGATGTACCGCGTCACGACGCGCCTTGCGGCGGAGCATCACACAGACGCGGACCTCGTGACGATCCGCGCGCGGCAGGACGAATTCGCGCAGGCCGTCGCGGCGCAAGATGCGCTGGCGATGATCGGCACCAATCGCGAATTCCACGCGGCCATCGCCGCTGCCGGGCGCAACCCCTATTACGAGAGTCTGTTTCTGCGCCTGTTGGACGAAGGGCGGCGGTTGTTGCGTCTCTACTATTCTTCCTTCGATGACCAGTTACCCGAACGCTACGTGACCGAGCATGAGGAAATCATCACGGCGATCGAGGCGGGCGACATTGAAGCCTGCGACCGTCTGGCCAAGGGCCATGCCGACCAGATCACCGCGCAGATCCGAAAAATGATCGCAATGGACCGGCGGCAGAATATCACTCTGTGAGATGAGAACGGGCTGTGACCGCGTAGCCTGATTGCGCGCCATAATTTGTGTCGACAAAAAATATACAAGTGGTATCTTTGGGTCGATTCCACATCCCGCGCGCAGTCAGTCCGCGGCTCAGCCTGATCCAGACCCAGAAGGAGACCACCATGACCGCCAGCATTTTCTCGGGCACCATTCCCGCCCTGATGACGCCTTGCAAGGCCGACCGCAGCCCGGATTTCGATGCGCTGGTGCGCAAGGGACGCGAGCTTATTGATCTGGGAATGCGCGCTGTCGTCTATTGCGGCTCGATGGGCGATTGGCCCCTGCTGACGGATGAGCAGCGCATGGAGGGCGTGCAGCGTCTGGTCGAGGCGGGCGTGCCTGTTATCGTCGGCACCGGCGCCGTCAACACGGCCAAGGCGGTGGAACATGCAGCGCATGCGCAAAAGGTCGGCGCGCACGGCCTGATGGTCATCCCGCGCGTTCTGTCACGCGGCAACTCGCCAACCGCGCAGCGCAACCACTTCAAGGCGATCCTCGCCGCCGCGCCTAACCTGCCTGCGGTCATCTACAACAGCCCCTATTACGGTTTCGCCACCCGCGCCGATCTGTTCTTTGCGCTGCGCGCCGAGCACAAGAACCTCGTCGGGTTCAAGGAATTCGGCGGCGCCGCCGATCTGACCTATGCCGCCGAGAGCATCACCAGCGGGGATGACGACATCCTGCTGATGATCGGTGTCGACACGACCGTTTTCCACGGTTTCGTCAATTGCGGCGCGGCGGGCGCGATTACCGGCATCGGTAACGTGCTGCCAAAGGAGGTTCTGCACCTCGTCGCTCTCAGCGAGGCCGCTGCAACGGGCGACATTGACGCACGCCAGCGCGCGCAGGAACTGGACGCCGCATTGGCGGTCCTATCGTCCTTTGACGAAGGCCCTGATCTGGTGCTCTATTACAAGCATATGATGGTCCTGAACGGCGACAAAGAATACACGCTGCACTTTAACTCAGACGACGCGCTCAGCGACAGCCAGCGCGGCTATGCCGAGGCGCAGCTCAAGCTGTTCCGCACATGGTATTCCGAGTGGAGCCGTCAGCCCGGTGCCGTCAGCAAATACGCCGCCTAATCCGGCCCGCAGTTAAAGTGTCACGGCCCTTCCGGCGACGGGAGGGCCGTGTTGCGTTTTACTCGACGGCGTCCAGACCATGCTGTTGCAATTGATCAAGCCGTGCCATTTCCTCGCCGCTCAGCGTGATGCCGTCCGCCATCGCCGCCTTGCGCGCAGCAAAGCGCCGCTGTGAGGGCAGGCGCGCGCCTTGGCCGAGGATGGCCTCGAACAGCGTTTCGGCCCGCGCCATCGGATCGCCGTCGCGCCCGGCGGCAAAGCGTGTGGGATCGAACGCGAGGATCAACTCGCCATGACCGGGCAGCAAGGCAAAGCTGCCGAGCCGGTCCAGCGCATCGCGGCTGGTCAGATCGCCGATCATCACACCTGCCAGCAATTCAATCATCGTCGCGATCGCCGATCCCTTGTGCCCGCCAAAAGGCAGCATCGCGCCGTCCAGCGCCGCTGCTGCATCGGTTGTGGGCGCGCCGCTGGAATCAACGGCCCAGCCTTCGGGCAGGGGGGTGCCGGCGCGCCGGTGCAGCTCAATCTCGCCGCGCGCGGCGACGCTGGTGGCAAAGTCGAACACATAAGGGTCGGTCTGCTCGCGCGGCCAACCGAAGGCGAACGGGTTGGTGCCCATCAGCGGCTCATGCCCGCCCGAGGGCGCCACGCTGGAGTAGCTGGGGCACATCGCCATCGCGGCAAGGCCGTGCCCGGTGATCGCCTCGATTTCGGGCCAGAGGGCGGCGAAATGCGTGCAGTCGTTGATGACCAGCGCGGCGAGGCCCAGCTGTTTCGCGCGCTCGGCCAGCACCGGCGCGCCCAACTCGAACGCGGCATTGGAAAACCCGCCGTTTGCCGCGACGCGCACAATTGCCCCGTCCTCGGGCGCCAGCTCAGGCACCGCGTCCAGCGTGACCATGCCCGCCTTCATTGTGCGCAGGCAGCCGTCGATGCGATAGATGCCATGCGATTTGCACGCGTCCCGCTCACCCGCCGCGATAGTGCGCGCCACGGCGTCCGCCTGTTGCGGCACAAGGCCCGCGTTCTGGAAAATCTGCGAAACACGCGCGCTCAGCTCTGCAAATGTCAGGATGGTGTCGGTCATGGAGGGCCTCATTCACTGCGATGGTTGTTTTCTTGCATACACACTGTATGCATATAGATATCAAAGCAAGGGGGCCACCGCCTGCCCTGCCATTCGGATTCAAGGAGTATGATATGTCTTTCACCCCTCACGGAAAACACCTGATCGCAGGCGACTGGGTTGCAAGCGACGCTACCTTTAAATCGTCACCCGCCCACGGCGCGGCACATGAGTATTCTGTCGGCACGCCCGATCTGGTCGACCGCGCGGCCAAGGCCGCCGAGGATGCGTTCGACGCCTATGCCGCGACGACGCGCGCCGCCCGCGCCGAATTCCTTGACGCTATCGCAGAAGAGATCGAAGCGCGCGGTGCGCAGATTACCGAGATCGGCACGCAGGAAACCGGCCTACCCGAGGGGCGGCTGGAGGGCGAGCGGGGCCGCACCGCTGGCCAGATGCGCCTCTTTGCCAACCATATCCGCGAGGGAGCTTATCTGGACCGCCGCCATGATGTCGCGATGCCGGACCGCGCGCCCGCGCCGCGTCCCGATCTGGTGATGATGCAGCGCCCCATCGGCCCGGTTGCCGTCTTTGGCGCGTCGAACTTCCCGCTGGCCTTTTCGGTAGCTGGCGGTGACACGGCCGCCGCGCTGGCCGCCGGCTGTCCGGTGGTGGTCAAGGGCCATTCCGCCCATCCCGGCACGGGCGAAATCGTCGCCGAAGCGATCAAGGCTGCGGTCGAGCGCACAGGTATGCCGGCTGGCGTTTTTTCCCTCATCCAAGGCGGTGATCGCAAGGTTGGGCAGGCCATCGTGCAGCACCCGCTGATCAAGGCCGTCGGCTTTACCGGTAGCCTCGCGGGCGGTCGTGCGCTGTTTGATCTGTGCGCGCAGCGTCCCGAGCCGATCCCGTTCTTTGGTGAGTTGGGGTCGGTCAACCCGATGTTCGTGCTGGATCAGGCCGCCGAGGCGCGCGCCGAGGAAATGGGGGCAGGCTGGGCCGGATCTCTGGTGATGGGGGCAGGGCAGTTCTGCACGAATCCCGGCATCGCTGTGATCAATGATGGAGATGCAGCAGACCGCTTTGTCGCTGCTGCCGCCGAAGCGCTGGAGGGCGTCGCGCCACAGGTCATGCTGACCGACGGCATCGCCGAGGCCTATGGCGACGGTCGTGCCCGCATCGCCGGCGCGCAGGATGTGCAGCCGGTCAAGGTGGCCGAGGCCGAGGGCCGCAGCGCCGCGCCCGCGCTATACCAGACCAGTGCGCAGGCGTTTCTGGCTAACCCGGATTTGCATCACGAGGTCTTTGGCCCTCTGGGACTGGTCGTGCGGGCGTCGTCGCAGGACGAGGCGTTGCAAATCGCGCGCGGGTTGGAGGGGCAGTTGACCGTAACGCTGCACATGGATGACGGCGACATGGACGCCGCGCGCGCCCTGCGCCCGGTGCTGGAACGCAAGGCCGGGCGCCTGTTGGTCAACGGCTTTCCCACCGGGGTCGAGGTGGTCGATTCGATGGTGCATGGCGGGCCATATCCGGCCAGCACAAATTTTGGCGCGACCAGTGTCGGCACCTTGTCGATCCGCCGCTTCCTGCGCCCGGTTTGCTATCAGAACATGCCAGCAGGATTGCTGCCCGAGAGCGCCGAGGGCTGATCGCCCATCAGGCACCGATTCTATCCCGGCAGACGCGGCGCGCATCCCCATGCGCGCCGTTTTCCGTTGGCGCGCCCTTGGTCAGAGGCTAGTGATAACAACGGCTTATATCGTCAATTTCCATAGCTGGTCATTTTTGTATTTTATTTGTCGACACGATTATCATCTGTCTTGTAGTCTCATTCCCAAGCTGCGGCGATCCTGACCGCGGCGCGATCCAACAGCAGGAGTGATACATGACCCTTTCGATCAAATCCGTGGCCTTCGCCGGTGCGCTATCGCTGGCAGCGACCAGCGCCATGGCGCAGGACGTGACGTGGCGCGTGCCAACATCCGTGCCCGAAGGCTCGCCCTTTTACGTCAACTTCCTCGAGCGTTTCGCGGATAACACCGAGATGCTGACCGACGGCGCAGTTGAAATTCAGCCCTTCGGCGCGGGCATCCTCGTGCCGGCCTTGCAGGTCTATGACGGCGTGCGCGACGGCATCACCGAGGCGGGCCATTCCACGCCCAGCTATCTGGTCAATCAGAACCCGATCAACGCCATATTCTCGGGCTTTCCGGGCGGCATGGGCCCCGAGGCCTATGTCACTTGGATCTATGAGGGCGGCGGCAAAGAGCTGCTTCAGGAAATCCGCAGCGAGGACGGCTTTAAATCCCTCGTCGTCGGCATCGGCGCATCCGAAATCATGGCCCACGCCAACAAGCCGATCCGCACCGCCGAAGACCTGAAGGGTCTGAAATATCGCACCTCCGGCCCATGGGCGGAAGTGATGAAGGATTACTTCGGCGCCGTTCCAACGGTCGTCCCGCCCGGCGAGATCTATACCTTGCTGGAGCGTAAGGGCGTCGACGCGATCGAGTGGGCCACCCCCTCGGCCAACCTGCCCGAAGGCTTTCACGAGGCCGCGCCCTACATCATCACCCCCGGCGTGCACCAGCCCACGTTCCTCTGGGAAGTCGTGGTCAAGCAAGAGACATGGGATGCGCTGGACGACGCGCTAAAGCCCAAGCTGGAGGCAGCCGCCGAGCTGACGACGCTGCAATCGCTGATGAGCTTCTACGACAAGGACATGAAGGCGATGGAGACGTTCCGCGCCTCCAAGGCCGAAGTGATCGAGCTGGACCCGGCATTTGCCGACGAGCTTGAGGCCGCTGGCGTCGACTGGATAAAAAAGAAGGCCGAGGCCGAAAAGGGTGAGGGACGCGCGCGCATGTCCGAGATGCTGGCCGAATACCTCGCCTACGAGGATCGCTGGGCCGCTCAAAGCGGATACCTGATCCGCAACGGCGACTGAGCGCGTGGGGGCGATCATGAAACGGACACTGCTGGCGGTGGCCGATGGAATTTCAGTCACTCTGGGATATGTCGCGCAGGCGATGGTCCTGATCCTGATCGCCTCGATGCTCTACGAAGTGGTGGCGCGCTATGCCTTTGGCGCGCCAACGCTCTGGGCGTTCGATATCGCCTATATGAGCACCGGTGTGCTGTTCGTCCTTGGCGCGGCGCAGGCGCTGCGCGAGGACGCGCATGTGCGCATTGATTTCCTGTCGTCAAAAATGCCGCGCCGGGTGCGCGGCGCGATAGACGGCATCGCGTTTCTATTCATTCTATGCCCCATCTTCGCCCGGCTGGCCTGGATCGGGGCGGAGCGTGCGCTGCGCGCCTTCAACACCGGAGAGGTCGAGCATGTCAGCCCGTGGGCACCGCTGATGTGGCCGTTCTATACGGCGCTGACCATCGGCCTTGCCGCGCTGGCGCTGCAATTGGCGGCAGAGGGCATTCGCGCCTTGGTGGCCCCACGGGTCGATGACAGCTTCAAGTTAGAGACCTGACATGGAAATCGCAGCACTGATGTTTCCCGCGCTGTTCGCGCTGATCCTGCTGGGCTTGCCCGTTGCATTTTCGCTGGTGATTGTCGCAGTCGGTGCGGGACTGATGGCCTTTGGCGACGTGGCGTTCAATCAGCTTTATGGCTCGTTCTATTCGGCCTCGACCAATTTCATTCTGTCCGCGATTCCGATGTTCATTCTGATGGGCGCACTGCTTGAGCGTTCCGGTATCGCCGAACGGCTATTTCACGTCATGAACATGTGGCTGGGGCGTCTGCCCGGTGGCCTTGCGCTGGCCACGATCGCGATGGGCGCTGTATTCGCCGCCGCTGCTGGTGTGGTCGGCGCGGTCGAGGTGATGATCGGCATGATGGCGATCCCGGCTATGCAGCGCGCGCGCTACGACAATTCGCTGATCGCCGGAACGATCTGTGCGGGCGGGTCACTGGGCACGATGATCCCACCCTCGGTGATTGCGGTGATGTATGCCTCATTGGCGCAGATTTCGGTGGGCAAGCTGCTGGCAGGCATGATGCTGCCCGGTCTGCTGATGGTCGTGCTGTTCCTCGGCTATATCTATATGCACGGGCGGCTCTATCCGGTCGAGCCGCATCCCCACGACCCCGAGCCGGACGATATCCCCTTGCGTGAAAAGCTGATCGCGACGGCGACCGTCATGGTGCCGGTCTTTGCGCTGATCTTTGCCGTGCTCGGCTCGATCCTCGCTGGCATCGCCTCACCGACCGAGGCGGCGGCAGTAGGCGCGGCAGGCGCATTGATCCTGTGCATCGTTAACCGTCGGTTCAGCTTGTCGATGTTGCAGGAATCGCTGGCGATCACGGTGCGGATTTCCGCGATGATCCTGCTGATTGTGGCGGCCGGTACGATGTTCATGGGCGCGTTTGCGGCCAATGGTGGCGCGCGGTTGATCCGCGATATCGTCGAGGGCGCGGGGCTGGGGCCGACCGGCATGATCGTCTTCTTTCTCGCGGTCGTGTTCATCCTCGGCTTTGTTCTGGACTGGACGGCGAACGTGCTGATTTGCGTGCCGCTGTTCACGCCGTTCATCCGCGCGGCGGGTATCGACCCGGTGTGGTTCGCAACGCTGGTCCTGATCGTAATTCAGACTGGATACCTCACGCCGCCCATGGCCTCGTCGATCTTCTACCTCAAATCCATCGCGCCGCCCGACATGACCTACGCCCAGATGTGCCGCGGCGTGTTGCCCTTCATCGCGCTGCAACTGCTGACGCTGGTGCTGCTGGTCATGTTCCCGGCGCTGGCGACGTGGCTGCCGGACCGCATCGTCGGTTTCTAGAGCGGGCAGGGCGACTTTTTCAGGGCTTTCCCAGTATACAACTTGTATTCAAAACAGAAGTGGTGTTCGCTTAAAATCGTTCCCGACTCGCTGCCATCGCGGCGGGGATCGTTGGGGGCGCAACAGGGAGAACAAAAATGAAATTCATGAACTTTGCAGGCGCGCTGGTCGCCGCGGCGCTGGTGTCACCCGCTGCTCAGGCGGACAAGCTGGACGATATCATTTCCTCGGGTACATTGCGCTGTGCCGTGGTGCTGGACTTTCCGCCCATGGGCTCGCGCGATGCAAACAACGAGCCGGTCGGCTTTGACGTCGATTACTGCAACGATCTGGCCAAGGCGCTGGATGTTAAGGCCGAGATCGTCGAAACGCCGTTCCCGGACCGTATCCCCGCGCTGGTGTCGGGTCGCGCGGATGTGGGCATCGCATCCACCTCGGACACGTTGGAGCGGGCGCGCACAGTTGGCTTTACCATCCCCTATTTCGCGTTCACCTTTAACGTGGTGACGAATGCAGATGCAAATCTTCAGAGCTACGAGGATCTGGCTGATCGCACTGTCGGTTCGGTCGCGGGCACCTATGAGGCGATCCGTCTGGAGGAGGACATCAAGAAGTGGGACAAAGGCGGTAGCTTCCGCTCGTATCAGAGCCAGGCAGACGTGTTTCTGGCGCTGTCGCAGGGCCAGATCGACGCGACGACCGTGACCTCGACCGTCGCATCCGCCATTGTGCAGGGTGGCAAATACGATGGCCTAAGCATGACCGGCGAGGCACCCTATGACGTTGATTATGTCGGGTTGATTGCGCTGCGTCAGGAATATGGCCTGCTGAACTACCTTGACCTGTTTGTGAACCAGCAGGTTCGCACAGGCCGCTACCAAGAGTTGTATGAGCAGTATATCGGCGGCGACGCGCCCCGCCTGACCGTCGACAAGGTCTATTACTGACCCCACCCCGAGGCGGGCGAAGGGCCGTGCGCCCCCCGCCCGCCTCGCTGACTAGCTTGGCCCCTGACCGGAGCGCGCATGTTCGAATACACATTCCAATGGCGACAAGCCTTTCGCGCCCTTCCGCAGATGCTGGAGGGCGCATTGGTCACGATGCAGATCTCCCTTCTGTCGATGGTGCTGGGCATCACCATCGCGGTGCTACTGGCGGTTGGGCGCAACTCAAAATCGCGCTGGCTACGCGCGCCTGCGACCGCATGGGTCGAGGTGGCGCGCAATACGCCCGCGTTGTTCCAGATCTACATGGCGCATTTCGGTCTCGGATCGTTTGGCATCTACCTCAGCCCGTTCGTCGCATTGCTGGCGGGGATCACGTTCAACAACGCCGGATATCTCTGCGAGACGTTCCGTGGCGCGCTGCGTGCCATCCCCGATACGCAGGCACGGGCAGGCCGCTCGCTGGGCATGGGCCCGGCCAAGGCGTTTCGTTTGATCATTGCGCCACAGATGTTTCGCATCGCATTCCTGCCGACGACGAACCAGATGGTCTGGGCGATCCTGATGACGTCGCTGGGCGTCACCGTGGGCATGAACACCGACCTCACCGGCGTCACGCAGGCGATGAATTCCCGCACCTTCCGCACGTTTGAATTGTTCGCGCTGGCGGGCGTCATTTATTACTGCATTGCCAAGGCGGTGATGCTGGGCGCGCGTCTGCTCGCCTGGCGTCTCTTCCGGTATTGAGGGGCTGAGTATGTTCGATACAGGCCTTACCCTCAGCGATCTGTGGTTCATGATGAAGGGCGCTGGCGTTACGCTGGCGATCACATTCTTCGCCGTCACGGGTGGCACGCTGATGGGCGTCGCGTTCGGCGTGCTGCGCAGCCATGTCAGCCCTTGGGCGACGCTGCCACTGGTGTTCGTGCTGGATATCTTTCGCTCGGTCCCGCTGCTGATCCAGTTGATCCTGGCCAACGCGTTTCAGGCCATCGCAGGGTTACAGATATCGCCGTTCACCACGTCCTGCATCGTGCTGGCGCTCTATACCTCGGCCTATTGCACCGAGATCGTGCGCGGCGCGATCGACGCCGTTCCACCAGTGACGCGCCGCGCAGCACGCTCGCTGGGGATGACTTGGGGGCAGGACCTGACGCAGATCGTGTTTCCCATGGCGCTGCGCGTGGGTCTTCCCAGCTGGATTGGCCTGACGCTGGGCGTGATGAAGGACAGCGCGCTGGTGCTGTGGCTGGGTATCATCGAGTTGTTGCGGGCCAGCCAGATCATCGTCACGCGCCTGCAAGAGCCGATGCTGATCCTCATGATCGCCGGCGCGATCTATTTCGCCCTCAGCTTTCCTATTGCGCGGCTGGGCGGACGCCTTGAAAGAAAGTGGAAAGAGAATGATTGAGATTGAGGACGTCCACAAATCGTTTGGCGCATTGAAGGTGCTGAAGGGGATCGACCTGACCGTGGCCAAGGGCGAGGTCGTGTCGGTGATTGGCGGCTCAGGGTCCGGCAAATCGACGCTGCTGACCTGCATCAACGGGCTGGAGCCGATCGACAGCGGCCGCATCACCGTCGACGGCACGGTCGTTCATGCGCGCAGCACCGACATCAACAAACTGCGCCAGCGCATCGGCATCGTGTTTCAGCAGTTCAACGCGTTCCCGCATCTGACCGTGCTGGAAAACGTCACGCTCGCCCCGCGCAAGGTCAAGGGCATGGGCCGCGCTGAGGCCGAGGAAATTGCGGTCAAACAGCTGACGCATGTCGGCCTCGCGGACAAGCTCAAGGTCTATCCCAGCCGCCTTTCGGGCGGGCAGCAGCAGCGTATGGCAATCGCCCGCGCGCTGGCGATGTCGCCTGATTACATGCTCTTTGACGAGGTGACATCGGCGCTCGATCCGCAACTGGTGGGGGAGGTTCTGGATACGCTCAAGCTGCTGGCGAGCGATGGGATGACTATGATCTGCGTCACGCACGAGATGGGTTTCGCGCGCGATGTATCGAACCGGGTCGCCTATTTTGAGAGCGGCGTCATGGCCGAGATCGGCCCACCCGAGCAGATTTTCGGCGATGCCAAGAACGAGGCAACCCGCAAATTCCTGTCGAGCGTGCGTTGATGGCGCAGCCGGACGTGTTGATCGTCGGGGCGGGCGTCGTTGGCCTGTCGATCGCGCTCGAGGCGCAGGTGCGCGGACTGTCTGTGCGCGTCGTCGACCGCACCGGCCCAGCGGCGGGTGCGTCGGCGGGCAATGCGGGCGCCTTTGCCTTTGCCGATATCCTGCCGCTGGCCTCGCCGCGTATCATCCGTCAGGCCCCGAAATGGCTGCTGGACCCGCTCGGACCGCTCAGCGTGCCGCTCACCTATGCGCCGCGCATCTTACCGTGGATGTGGCGCTTTTGGCGGGCCAGCCGCCCGGCGCAGGTGGCCGCATCGACCCGCGCGCAGGCGGCGTTGATGCACCTGTCGCAGGACACGCTCGACGGCTTTCTGGCGCGCGCGGGTGCGTCGAACATGCTGCGCCGCGAGGGTCAGTTGCAGGTCTATGAGGGCGCGCGCGAATTTAACGCATCCCTCGATGGTTGGCGCGCACGCGAGGCGGGCGGCGTCGAGTTCCGCCACCTTGAGGGTGATGACCTTGCCCAGATGCAACCGGGTCTGTCGCCGCGATTTACCCACGCGACCTTTACCCCCGGCTGGGCGACCATCGACGATCCCATGGCCTATGTGCTGGCGCTGGCCGACAAGGTCCGCGCGGGCGGCGGCGAGATTGTCATCGCTAACGCCGAGACGCTGACGCCGGATGGCCTGCGCACGAGCGCCGGCGACATGACGGGCCGCGTCGTCATCGCAGCGGGTGCACACTCGCATCATCTGACCCGCACTGCTGGCGTGCGTATCCCGCTGGAGACCGAGCGGGGTTATAATACCACGCTGCCGAATGGCGGCTTTGATCTGCGCCAACATATCACGTTTCCCAACCACGGTTTCGTCGTGTCGAAACTGGCGGGGCAACTGCGCGTTGGCGGCGCGGTGGAGCTGGGCGGGCTGAACGCCCCGCCGAACTATGCCCGCGCCGATGCCATGCTGCACAAGGCTGCCCAGTTTCTGCCCGGCCTCGATACCACTGGCGGCACGCAGTGGATGGGGTTTCGCCCGTCGCTGCCCGATAGCCTGCCTGCCATTGGCGTGCTGCCCGGTCACCCGAACGCGGTCTGCGCCTTTGGTCATGGGCATCTGGGCCTCACCCAATCGACCGCGACGGCGGCCATTGTCGCTGATATCTTGACAGGGCAAGCACCGGGGATTGACATGACCCCATTCTCACCTGCGCGTTTCACGAGGCATTCATGATGCAATACACCTTTCCCTGCATCGACGGTCACACCTGCGGCAACCCTGTGCGCCTCGTCACCGGCGGCGCACCCCTGCTGCGCGGCGCGACCATGCTGGAGAAACGCGCGCATTTTCTGGCCGAATATGATTGGATCCGCACCGGCCTGATGTTTGAGCCGCGGGGGCATGATCAGATGTCGGGTGCGATCCTCTATCCGCCGACGCGCGCCGATTGTGATATTGCCGTTCTGTTTATCGAGACGTCCGGCTGCCTGCCCATGTGTGGACATGGCACCATCGGGACCGTCACCATCGCGCTGGAAAACGGATTGGTGAAACCCGCTGTGCCGGGCCAACTGGCGTTAGAGACACCGGCGGGCCGGGTCGATGTGACCTACCGCCAAGAGGGGCGATTTGTCGAAGAAGTGCGCCTGACCAACGTGCCGGGGTTCCTGCACTCCGAAGGGCTAACCGCCCATGTCGAAGGTCTGGGTGAGGTGGTCGTCGACGTCGCCTATGGTGGCAATTTCTACGCTATCGTCGAACCTCAGGCGAATTTTCAGGATATCGCCGATTTCACCGCCTCGCAGTTGATCGGTCTCAGCCCGAAACTACGCGCGGCGCTGAATGCGAAATACGAGTTTATCCACCCCGAACACCCCGCAATCAATGGCCTCAGCCACATCCTGTGGACCGGCGCGCCTCGCAGGCCCGAGGCCCATGCGCGCAACGCGGTGTTCTACGGCGACAAAGCGATTGACCGCTCGCCCTGCGGCACCGGCACCTCGGCGCGCATGGCACAGCGCGCGGCCAAGGGGCTGCTGAAACCGGGCGATGAGTTCGTCCACGAGAGTATAATTGGCTCGCTATTTTCGGGCCGCGTCGAGGCGGCGACCGAGGTCGCGGGCCGCCCCGCCATCATCCCCTCCATCGCCGGGTGGGCGCGCGTGACGGGCTTCAACACCATCTTTATCGACGAGCGTGATCCGTTCGCGCATGGCTTTGTGGTTATCTGAAAAGGGACGCATATGGCGCAGATCATCGTCGAGGCCGCCGCCCAAGGGCCGGTCATGGCCAGCCCTGATGGCCTCAGCTTCTGGGGCGGTGTCGATGCTGCGACAGGCATAGTGATCGACGCGCATCACCCGCTGCATGGCCGTTCGCTGGCCGGGGCGGTGCTGCTGATACCCACGAGCCGCGGCTCCTGCACCGGCAGCGGCGTGGTGCTGGAACTGGCGCTGGGCGGCAACGCGCCCGCAGCGCTGGTTTTTCGTGAGGAGGAGGACATCCTGACGCTGGGCGCGCTGATCGCCGGGCGCATGTTCGCCAAGCCGTTGGCGGTGCTACGTTTGGGCGCTGATAACTGGGACCGACTGGCACAGGCTGAGCACGCGATGATTGAACGCGGGCGGTTGGTCGCAGATGACTGGACGCTGGACATCGCCCCGCCGCCGACTGCCGCGCTGGACCTGACCGAGAGCGACCGCGCCATGCTGGGCGGTGCCGAAGGTGAGGCGTCAAAACTGGCACTCGAAGTGATCTGCACCATGGCCGCAGGGCAGGGGGCGTCACGCCTGACGGACGTCACCCGCGCGCATATTGATGGCTGCATCTACGCCAGCCCGGCGAACCTGACCTTTGCCCGCGCGATGGCCGATATGGGTGCGCGGGTGCGCGTGCCGACGACGATGAACGCGATTTCCGTCGATCATGCGCATTGGCGCGATCAGGGTGTCCCGCCCAGTTTCGGCGGCCCCGCGCAGCGCCTGGCCGACGCCTATGTCGAGATGGGCGCGCGCCCCAGTTTCACTTGCGCGCCTTACCTCTTGCAGGATGCGCCGGGCTTGGGCGAAATGATCGGCTGGTCGGAATCGAACGCCGTCATCTACGCCAATTCCGTGCTGGGCGCGCGCACGGTCAAGCACCCGGATTTCATGGACCTGTTTATTGCCATCACCGGGCGCGCGCCACTGTCGGGCGTCTATCTGGATGAAGGCCGCGCCGCGCTGCGGGCGGTTCATGTGGATCTGCCCGATGGCCACGATGACGCGCTCTGGCCTTTGCTGGGGTGGCTGGCGGGGCGCGCCGCACCGGATCGCATTCCGTTGCTGACAGGCCTTGAGAATACGTCGCCGACGCCCGATGACCTAAAGGCGCTGTGCGCCGCCTTCGGCACCACCTCGGCTGCACCGATGCTGCATGTCGCAGGCGTCACGCCCGAGGCCGTGGGCGCATTGATCCCAGATGCCGATGCAGTTCGCATCACGCCAGCTGATCTGGCCGAGGCGTGGCGGCAGTTCAACGCAGGCCCCGCGCAGGTCGATCTGATCGCGTTTGGCAGCCCGCATTTCTCGCTGTCTGAATGCTACGCGCTGGACGCGGCCCTCGCGGGGCGCGCGCGGCACGCGGATACGGCGGTGATTGTCACCGTCGGCCAGCAAGTGCTGGATGCGCTCGCGGTCGAAGGTCTCCTGACCCGGCTCGAGGCATCCGGCGTGCAGGTTGTCCCAGACATCTGCTGGTGCTCGATCTCGGAGCCGGTGTTTCCGCCCTCAGCCAAGGTATTGATGACCAATTCCGGTAAATACGCCCATTACGCGCCGGGCCTGTCGGGGCGAGAGGTGCGTTTCGGCAGCCTCGCTGATTGCGCCGATGCGGCTGTGACAGGGCAGGCCCGCAACGAGCCGCCCCATTGGCTGACTATTTAGAAAGGCGATTCCAATGCGCAGCACCAAGACAATCCACGTCATTTCCGCCCATGCCGAGGGCGAGGTGGGCGACGTCATCGTTGGCGGCGTCGCGCCGCCCCCCGGCGATACGATATGGGAGCAGAGCCGCTGGATCGCGCGCGACAACACCTTGCGCAATTTCGTGCTGAACGAGCCGCGCGGCGGTGTCTTTCGCCATGTCAATCTGCTGGTCCCGCCCAAGGATCCGCGCGCCGATGCGGCGTTCATCATCATGGAGCCTGAGGATACGCCGCCCATGTCCGGTTCGAACTCGATCTGCGTCGCGACGGTGCTGCTGGACAGCGGTATCGTGCCCGTGAGTGAGCCCGTAACCGAGATGTTGCTGGAGGCACCCGGCGGTCTGGTGAAGGTCCGCGCGGAATGCCGAAACGGCAAGGCCGAGCGCATATTTGTGCAGAACTTGCCCAGTTTTGCCGCGCAGTTGGACACCACGCTCGAGGTCGAAGGTCTGGGCACGCTGAGCGTCGATACTGCCTATGGGGGCGACAGTTTCGTCTTTGTCGATGCCGCGGCTCTGGGGTTTTCGCTGGTGCCGGACGAGGCGCATGATCTGGCCCGCCTCGGCGTGCGCATCACTGCGGCAGCGAATGAGGTGCTGGGATTTCACCATCCCGAGAACCCGGATTGGCGCCATATTTCGTTCTGCCTTTTTGCCGGACCGGTCGTGCGCGACGGCCATCAGTTGCGCGCTGGCGCTGCCGTGGCCGTGCGCCCTGGCAAAATCGACCGCTCGCCCACCGGCACGGCGCTGAGCGCGCGGATGGCGGTGCTGGCGGCGCGCGGTCAGATGACGCCCGAGGACACCCTGACCGCTGTGTCGCTGATCGGCTCGACCTTTACGGGACGCATCGTGAGCGAGACTACGGTGGGCGGCAGGCCCGCGATTATCCCCGAGATTTCAGGGCGCGGCTGGATCACCGGCACGCATCAGCACATGCTGGACCCCGACGATCCTTGGCCGGGGGGCTACCGACTGTCGGATACGTGGGGCGCGCGCTAAAGGGCGAAACTGCCGAACGGGATGTAGCGCACCGGATCGCCTATTGCGATCTGCGCCGCGCCATCGGGCAGTTCGACCAGCCCCTCGGCCCAGCTAAGGCTGCTGACGCGGCCCGATCCTTCGGACGCAAACACTTCGGCGCGGCCATCCCGGATGCGCGCGCGCAGATATTCGCGGCGGCCCGGTTTCTTCGACTTCTCGAAGCCCGCCGACACGTTAAAGCCTTGCGGCTCTGTCCACCCCGCACCGGCCAGCAATCCCAACGCGGGGCGCGCAAAGATCAGCGTGCAGACCAGTGCGGCCACCGGATTGCCCGGCAGGCCGAACACCGGCGCGCCGTTCCATAGCCCCAGCGCCAGCGGCCGGCCAGGTTTCAGCGCGATGCGCCACTGTTGCATCGCGCCCGCCTCGGTGAGAAGGGCCGACACGTGGTCCTCGTCCCCCGCCGACGCCCCGCCTGAGGTGAGGATGACGTCGGCGCGCGAGGCCGCGTCGTCTAACGCCGCGCGCAAGGCTGCGCGATCATCACTGACGCGGCCCATGTCGATAGCTTCCATCCCCCACGCCGCGATCTGCGCCAGCAGCATCGGGCGGTTCGCGTCGAATATCTGGCCCTTGGTCGCGTCGCCACCCGCCTCGATCAGTTCGTCCCCGGTCGAAATGACGGCGACGCGCAGCCGCCGATAAACCGACACCTCGCCGATGCCGACCGAGGCCAGCAGCGCCAGATCGGCGGGGGTCATGACGCGGCCCTTGGGCAGTGCTTTGTCGCCTGCGCTCATGTCCTCACCCGCCTTGCGGGTATTTGCGCCACGCTTGATTCCCGCGCGAAAGGCGATCTGGCCTGCGCTTTGTCGCGTGTCCTCTTCCAGCACGATGGTATCGACGCCCTCGGGCACCGTGGCGCCCGTCAGGATGCGCAGCGCATGGCCGCGCGGCACGTTGCCCTCATAAGGCGCCCCGGCGGCAGAGCGGCCCGGCGCAATAGGCAACACCGGATCGCCCGGCGGCAGGCTGTCATAGGCAAAGCCGTAGCCGTCGATAGCCGAATTCGCGTGCGGCGGGCTGGCGCGCAGGGCTGTCGCGGGTTCGGCCAGCACACGACCGCAGGCATCTGCAACTTTGCATCGCTCCGCCTGCACAATCGGATGCAGCCCGGCGCGCAGCGCTGCAAGCGCGTCATCGACCGGCGTCCATTCCACGCCTGCGGGCATGGCAAAGCAATCGTCGCGCAGAGGCGGTGGGGCTGGCGGCGCACTCAGCGCGTCCTCATGCCCGAGGCCGAGGATCCAGCCCTCTTCTGCATTGCCTTCGCGCAGCATCGTTTCCAGCGCGCCGCCCATGGCGTGCAGCGCTTCGGCCAAGACGCGCACCTGCGCGCGGTCCTTGATCTCATCCGGTTCGGCTGAGGCCGCGATGTGGTCGGCCAGTAGTGAGGGATAAACCTCGGCCAGCACGATGGGTGTGGTCGGCGACTGGAACGGCGCGACCGACAGCACATCGCCATAGCGCTGGCGCAAGTGGTGTAGGCGCGGCAGACCCAGCAGCGCCTGCGAACCGACCGAGCCTGTGGTGTATAGCTTCCAACAGCTTTGGGCACGGGGCAGGCGGGCCTCGCACTCGCGTTTTTCAGGCAGGCCATGACCTGTGCGCAAGTTGCCTTTGGCGGGCAGCACATCGTCAGCGACCGCGTCCGGGCAGCCCCAGAAGGGACCGATTCCGGGCAGGGCCGCATTGATAGCGCGCGCGACGTCAAAGCGGTTGTTGGCGTTGTCCTCACCGTCCTTGATCCGGGCCGCCAGCGCGCCCCAGACGGCCAGCGGATTGTCACCGCCGGTCAGCGCGCGGGCAAAGCCGCGTGGATAGCCAAAGGGGAAATCAAAGCCTGCCAGAACGCGCCGCCCCGCCGCCAATTCGGTGTCAAAAAGGGCGGTCAGCGCGCCCATCGCCGCGCTGCGGGTGCGGTGATAGCTGCACTCCGCTGCGCCACCGCGCGCGACGGCGATCCAGATCGCATCGGCGGTAGGTCTAGCGGGCGAGGGGGCTGAGCGCGCGGACCAGTCGACGATGACGACAGTATCGAAACCGCTCACAACCCCACCTCGCGCAGGATGAAATCGGCTATGGCGGCTGTGTCATCAAGGTCCAGCACGGGGCGATCCACCTCTAGTGCGCAATCGGCTGCGATGGCGCGGATCGTGGAATCGCCGGGCGCGATCAGCGGATTGCCCGCGTCCTTGCGATGGGCCTCGACCTTGGGGTGGCTGCCGCGCTTGTAACCTTCGATCAGGACCAGATCGACGGGATTGAGCCGTGCCAGAAGATCGTCCAGCTCAGGTTCGGGCGCGCCGCGCAGCTCCTGCATGATGGCGATGCGGGTACCAGAGGCCAGCAGCACCTCGCACGCCCCCGCCGCGCGGTGGCGATAGCTGTCGCGCCCCGGCTGATCGACGTCAAAGTTGTGGTGCGCATGTTTGACGGTGGACACGGTGAGGCCGCGCGCCGTGATCTCGGTCACGAGCCGCTCCATCAGGCCGGTTTTACCGGCGTTCTTCCAGCCGGTTACGCCATAAACCTTCATTGCTGTGCCTCCCATATTGCTTGCGCGTGGGCCAGATCTTCGGGCGTGTTGACGTTGAAGAAGGGATCGCCTTGGCTGGGAAACACTGCCGTGGCGGCGCCATGTGCGTCGGTCCATTGCACGACCTTGCGCAGCCCGCCCGCAAGCGCCGCGCGCAGATCGTCACGCAAGGCCACGGGCCAGAGGCCGAACGTCGGGTGCCGCCCGTCCGGTGTGGCGGCCAGTGCCAGCGGTGCCTCCATCCCCTCGGCTGCCAGCAGCAGACGGGCCACCAGATCGCAGGGAAAGAACGGCGTGTCGGCAGCGACGGAAACGACCGTGTCCGCGCCTTGGCTTGCCGCCCAGTCCATCCCTGCCAAAACGCCCGCCAGGGGGCCGACGAAGCCCTCGATGGGATCGGCCAGCACGGGCAGGCCGAACTGTTCGAGGCGCGCGGGATCGCCATTGGCGTTCAGCGCCGTTGCGGCCACCTGCGGCTCGATCCGCTCCAGCACATGGGCCAGCAGCGTGCTGTCGCCCAGCGGCAGGAGGCCCTTGTCGCCACCGCCCATGCGTGTGGCGCGGCCTCCGGCGAGGATGATGGCGAAGGGTTGTTTCATGTCTCGCGCTCCGCATCCCGTTGGGCGCTTTTGCGCCCGTGCTTGCGGCCCTCCTCGGCCACGCTTGCCGGATCGGCGTCCCTCACCAGCCGCTCTTCGCCCGCAAGGCACACAAAGCGCCGTCCGCGCATCCGCCCGATCAGCGTCAGGCCCACCGCTTGGGCGATTTCCACCCCCCACGCGGTAAAGCCCGAGCGTGAGGCCAGGATGGGAATACCCATCAGCGCCGTCTTGATCACCATTTCCGAGGTCAACCGCCCGGTGGTATAGAGCATCTTGCCCTCAGGTCCGACCCCCTCGGACAGCATCCATCCGGCGATCTTGTCAACGGCGTTGTGGCGTCCGACATCCTCCATATAAACCAGCGGGCGCGCGCCTTGGCACAGGACCGTGCCGTGGATCGCCCCGGCGGTGAGGTATAGCGACGGGGTCGTGTTGATCTGGTGCGCCAGGGCATAGAGATCCGAGGTGCGCACCTCTGCATCCGGCAATGTGACGCCCTCCAGCCCCTCCATCATGTCGCCAAAGACGGTGCCGACCGCGCAGCCGCTGGTGCGGGTCTTTTTCTTTAGCTTGTCCTCGTAGGTCGTCTTGCCGTCGGTGCGCACGACGACGGTTTCCAGCTCGTCGTCATAATCGACGCGCAGCACGGTCTCACCATCCTTCAGCATCCCCTGATTGCGCAGGAATCCCAGCGCCAGATATTCAGGATAGTCGCCGATTGTCATGGCGGTGACGATTTCCTGAGCGTTTAGGAAAATGGTCAACGGGCGCTCTTCGACGACCTCAATCGTCTGTTCGCGGCCCTCATGATCGGTGCCGGTGACGGCACGGGTGAGGCCGGGCGCATCCGGCGCAGGGGCGATGATGTAGCCTGTGTCGTCTGAGGGGGGCAATTGCATCTCCTTGGCGGGGCCGGTAAGCCCGGGAAAACGGCGATCTTTTCCCGAGGCGGGCGCGTCATGGCACCAGAAACCACCAAATCGACCTACTGGCAAGGTGTGCGCGCGGGCGCCCCCTTTATCCTCGTTCTGGTGCCTTTCGCGGTGCTCTTTGGCGTGGTGGCGACCGAGGCAGGTTTCACCTTGATCGAGACATTCGCCTATTCGGCCCTGGTCGTGGCGGGCGCGGCGCAGTTCACCGCGGTGCAGCTACTATCGGAACACGCGCCGACGCTGATCATCGTGGCGACGTCGCTGGCGGTGAATTTGCGCATGGCGATGTATTCGGCGTCGCTGACGCCGCATTTGGGGCGCGCGCCCTTGGGCAAGCGGGCGCTGGTGGCGTATCTTATGGTCGATCAGGCCTATGCCAGCGCGATCCTCGAATATGAGAAACACCCCGAGTGGAGCATCCCGCAAAAGCTGGCCTTTTACTTTGGCGCGGTCTCGCCGCTCTTTCCGTTGTGGCTGATCTTTACCATCGTCGGCGCGCTGGTAGGCCATGCGATTCCGCCAGAATTCGCATTGGATTTCGCGGTGCCGATCACCTTCCTCGCCATGATTGCGCCGATGCTGCGCACGGGTGCGCATGTCGCCGCGGCGCTGGTGTCGATTGCCGTCTCATTGGCGCTGGCCTTTGTCCCATATAGCCTCGGGCTGCTGGTCGCCGGCGCGGCGGGTATGATCGTCGGCGCGCAGGTCGAGCTGATGATGGAAAAACGGGGCGCACAGGCATGAGGGAGATCGCGACACTCGACATCTGGATCGTGCTGATTGGGCTTGGCGTCGGCAGTTTTGGCCTGCGTTTTGTGTTTCTGGGCCTGATTGGCGAGCGTCCTATGCCGCCTTGGGTCTTGCGACATCTGCGCTATACGGCCGTCGCGGTGTTGCCTGCCCTTGTTGCGCCGATGGTGGCCTGGCCACCTGCGACGGGCGGCACGCCCGATGCGCCGCGCCTGATCGCAGCCTTCGTCACCATCGCCGCCGGCCTTGCGACGCGCAATGTGCTGGTCGCGATCCTGTCGGGCGCGTCGACGCTCTATCTGATGCTCTATCTGTTGGGATGAGCGCTGGACCGGCGTCCAGCCGCGCGGAACGCACATTGCCATTTTAACACGGGTTAGCATGGTCTAGAGATGGTAAATGACAGATAATGGGTGGACCGCCGCCCGTGCACACGATTGCCATTGCCGTAACAAACGATACCTTAGTCATTGAAAAGGCTATCTGAAAAGCGTTCCAATATCCAAGTTGATCGACATCAGGCCTAAGAGGCATCGCACCCTTGCGTAAGGACATTTCATATGCGGCAGGATATTCACAACTCGGACGTACCAAAGCTTTGTCTGGCGTGTGAGGCGCGTCACCGCGGTATTTGCGGCGCGCTTGAGCCGCGGCAGTTGGTGCATCTGGGCCGTCGGGCCGGTCAGCGCGACGTTGAGCCGGGAACCGAACTGATCGCCGCGGGCGTTGCGACCGAAGGATACGCCAACATCCTCAGCGGTGTCGTAAAGCTGACGAAGTTGCTGCCGGATGGCCGCCAGCAGATCGTCGGTCTGCAATTCGCCCCTGATTTTCTGGGCCGTCCCTTTGCCGAGAGCAGCGATGTCAGCGCCGAGGCCGCAAGTGCGGTGCGTATTTGTGGCTTTCCCCGCTCCACGCTGGAAGAGATGGTGCGCCAGTCGCCCGGTCTGGAACAGCGGCTTCATGCGCAGTCGCTGCGAGAGTTGGACGATGCGCGCGAGTGGATGATGATCCTCGGACAAAAGACGGCATCCGAAAAAGTCGCCTCATTTCTGCTGCATCTAAGCAACCACATCGACCCTTATGTCGAGGGTCATTCGAATTGTTTCAACATTCCGCTCAAACGCGCCGACATCGCGGACTTTCTCGGGCTGACAATCGAAACGGTCAGCCGCCAGTTGTCCCATCTGCGCAAGGCGGGGGTCATTTCGATCTTGAAGAACCGTCGTGTCACCGTGGTGGACCTCAACGCGCTGCAAACCGCCGCCGGCTTGTAAGGATCAGGTTTCGCGGGTCCGAAAATACAGCGGCAGGATGTAGTCGTGGTCAAAGGCAAGGTGGCGGCGAAGCGACACGAAAAGACAACGCAGCATATATCCCAGCTCTGCGGCATTCTTTCGGTTCGTGTCGTCAACGAATGCCGTGACGGCGTCGCACACGTCGCTGGCGTGGTCCTCGTCCTCCAGATGCTCCTGTCGCAGCCTTTCAAGGATCGTCATTGTTCGCGGATCAGCCATCCGCAGCGCGGGAAAGATAATCGCCTCTTCCGTCCTGTGACAGCGCCACAAAACTGTCCGAAGTTGGTCGGTCAGCATCATCGCCGCGTGCGTGTCCAATTTCGACGGCAGCGAGTCGGCCAGCGCCTCAAGCTGCTGGCACAGATGAAGTTGCTGCTCCAGACACGCGTCGAATGTGTCTGGATTGGTGCAGTCGGTCTCTCTGCATGGCACGTGCAAGATTGTGATTCCTCAGATCATGGATGACATCTGTCAGAGATTTGAGCCTATGATCAGAATCCGCAGAAATTCTTGATCTGGGTCAAAAGCGCGCCTAGCCATTTATGGCACCCAAGGCGTTGCAAGCCGCAGTCCAACGCGTATGCTGGCTGGAAATAAAGAATGGGTGCGGGCAACGTGTCGGACATCGGGATAGATATGCGAGCGACAGAGGGAAAATCCCTCCGACTCGCGACCGGCCCGCTGGATCGTGCCCAAACTCGCGCGAGTGTGCGCGCGATCGCGGATGGCCTTGGCCTGTGTGTCCTGTCGCTGCCCGGAATTCGGTGCGGTGGGTGCGTCGCCACCATCGAGCGTGCGCTGAATGCGCGCGACGATGTCATGTCCGCGCGCGTCAATCTGACCTTGCGGCAGGCAAGCGTCACCCTTGCCGGACCGGATGCCGACCCGGTCCCTATTATCGAGGCGTTGGCCGAATTGGGTTATGCCGCCACCCCCGCTGAGATCGCCGGTGCGGGTGATGACGACACCGATGGCGCCAGCAAGGGTTTGCTGCGGGCGATGGCCGTCGCCGGATTCGGCGCCATGAACATCATGCTGTTGTCCGTCGGTGTCTGGTCGGGTGCCGAAGGTCAGACCCGCGAGACATTTCATCTGGTTTCGGCGTTGATTGCCGTGCCGGTGGTCGCCTATGCGGGGCAACCATTCTTTCGCTCGGCCCTCTCCGGTCTGCGGCATGGGCGACTTAACATGGACGTGCCGATTGCGCTGGCCGTTGTACTGGCCTTAGCGCTCAGCCTCTTTGAGACTGCTCGCGGTGGTGCGCATGTCTTTTTCGATGCTGCCGTCACCTTGCTGTTTTTCCTGCTGATTGGGCGGTATCTGGATCATCTGATGCGCGACCGCGCGCGCAGCGCCGTCACCGGTTTGGCCCGGTTGTCGCCGCGCGGTGCCATGGTTCGGCAGAATGACGGAACGTTTGCCTATGCATCTCTCGACGCCATGGCACCCGGTGCCATATTGTCGATCGCGCCGAATGAGCGCGTGCCAGTAGATGTGCGTATCGTATCGGGCGACACGGACCTCGACCGCTCGCTTGTCACCGGTGAGGCGATGCCGGTGCCCGCAGGGCCGGACGACACGCTTGAGGCCGGAACACTTAACCTCACAGGCGTGATCGAGGCCGAGGCGCTGCGCTCGGCTGACGAGTCGTTTCTGGCCCAGATGATGCGGATGCAGGCGGGCGCGGAATCCGGGCGTGGCAGCTATGTGCGCATCGCGGATCGCGCTGCGCGCCTATATGCGCCGGTGGTCCATATCATGGCGCTGGCGACCTTCATTGGCTGGGTTCTGGTGACCGGCGGCGACTGGCAGACCTCTGCCTTTGTCGCCATCAGCGTCCTGATTATCACCTGCCCCTGCGCGCTGGGCCTTGCCGTTCCGGTGGCCCACGTCGTTGCGGCAGGCCGTCTGATGCGGATGGGCGTTCTGATGAAGGACGGCTCTGCGCTGGAAAGAATGTCCGAGATCGACCGCGCGGTATTCGACAAGACCGGGACTCTGACAACCGGCACGCCGATGATTGGCAGCATACCGGACGATCCCGCGATGCGCTCGGGGGCCAAGGCCCTCGCGCAGCGCTCGATTCATCCGGCAGCGCGCGCGATCGCCCGGCGTTTGCCAGATGCATCTGCGCAGATCGTCGACGAGGTCGAAGTGCCCGGTTTCGGTATCCAAGGCGTGGTGGACGGACGCCGTGCGCGACTGGGACGCGCCGAATGGGTCGCAGAGATCGCAAATGTCGCGGATGGTGCCGCCAGCCCCGCATTTGCGTTCGAGGGTGGATCGTCGGTGTCGTTCGATCTGTCTGAAACCCTGCGCGACGGGGCGGGCGACGCTGTTGCAGCGCTGAAGGGTGCGGGGATTCCGGTCGCCATGTTATCGGGCGACATGGCCGAGCGCGCAGCGCGTGTTGGCGCAGACATCGGCATCGCCGATATTCGCCACGTCGCGACCCCGGCGGACAAGATCGACGCGCTGGACGCGTTGCGCAGCGCCGGGCATCGCGCGCTGATGGTCGGTGACGGGCTGAATGACGCGGCGGCGCTGGCGGCGGCGCATGTGTCCATGGCACCAGCCAGCGCATCCGACGCGGGGCGGACAGCGGCGGATTTCATCTTTCTGCGCGACAACCTCGATGCCGTTGCCGCCACATGGCAGGTCGCGCGCGATACGGCGCGGGTGGTGCGGCAGAACTTTGCCCTCGCCATCGCCTATAATTGCATCGCTATACCGCTGGCGGTTGCCGGACATGTCACACCGCTTATCGCGGCGCTGGCGATGTCTGGCTCTTCGATCCTTGTTATCGGCAACGCCCTGAGGCTAAACCGTGCCGGGACGGCAAGCCGGGCAGAGCCGACACGCCTTGCGGCAGGAGCGGAGATAGCGGCATGACAATCCTCACCATCCTCATCCCGGTCACGTTGTGCATGGGGGTCATCGGGCTCGCTGCCTTTTTCTGGAGCCTGCGCGGCGGCCAGTACGAAGACCTTACCGGGGATGCGGCCCGCATCCTCTATGACGAAGACGCACCGCTGCCGTCCGCGAAAACCGCGCGCCGGGCAGCGATGACAAAGGAGACCACCAAATGATGTCGAACCTGACCGGTGCCGAACGCACCAGTGCGATGACGATCACCGGTTTCGGTGCCCTGATCGGACTGATCATGGCCGCTGTCGGACATGGCGACCCGATGGGCGTCCACGGTTGGATCGTGCTGGCATTCTGCGGGGTGCTGTTCTTTGTGGTCGGCAATTCGCTTTATGATCCCCAGCCGACCGAGGACCGGGCCGCATCCTATTATGATGACCCCACAAAGGTCGGGATCATCCTCACCTTGATCTGGGCGGTCGTCGGCATGGCCATGGGCGTCTGGGTTGCCTCGCAACTTGCCTGGCCCGACCTGCGGTTTGACGCCGCATGGTCCAGTTTCGGACGCCTGCGGCCGGTTCACACTTCTGGCGTGATCTTTGGCTTTGGTGGTAACGCCTTGATCGCCACATCCTTTCACATCATGCAGCGCACCTGCCGCGCGCGGATGCCGGATCAGATATCGCCGTGGTTTGTTCTGCTGGGGTTCAACCTGTTCTGCATCGTTGCCGCCAGCGGCTATCTGATGGGCGTCACACAATCCAAGGAATACGCCGAGCCGGAATGGTATGCCGATATCTGGCTGGTCGTCGTATGGGTGGTCTATTTCGTTCTCTATATCCGCACGCTGGCCCGCCGGAACGAGCCGCATATTTACGTCGCCAACTGGTATTACCTGTCTTTCATTTTGGTGATGGCGATGCTGCATATCGTCAACAACCTCGCTGTTCCGGCATCCTTTACCGGGGCCAAGAGCTATTCGGCCTTCTCGGGGGTTCAGGATGCGATGACGCAATGGTGGTATGGCCACAATGCGGTCGCATTCTTTTTGACCACCGGATTTTTGGGCATGCTCTACTACTTCCTGCCAAAACGGGCCGAGCGTCCGATCTATTCCTATCGGCTGTCGATCCTGTCGTTCTGGGGCATCGTGTTTTTTTACATCTGGGTCGGGTCGCACCACCTGCATTACACGGCATTGCCGCACTGGGTTCAGACATTGGGGATGACATTCTCGGTCATGCTGCTGATCCCCAGCTGGGCGTCGGCGGGCAACGCTTTGATGACGCTGAACGGCGCTTGGGGCAAAGTGCGCGACGATGCTACGCTGCGCTTTATGATGGTTGCCGCGGTGTTCTACGGCCTGACCACGTTCGAGGGATCATTCCTCGCGATCCGCCCTGTCAACGGGTTGTCACACTACACTGACTGGACCATCGGGCATGTTCACGCGGGTGCCATGGGCTGGGTCGCGCTGATTTCCTTTGGGGCGATTTATTCGGTGGTGCCGCTGCTGTGGAAGCGCGAAACGATGTATTCGTGGAAGGCAGTCGAGTGGCACTTCTGGCTCGCCCTTGCCGGGACCGTGGTTTACGTTTTTGCCATGTGGAACAGCGGCATCATCCAGGGGCTGATGTGGCGGACCTATAACGAGACCGGCACGTTGCGCTATTCTTTTGTCGACTCGCTTGTGGCGATGCATCCCTATTACATCGCCCGCGCATTCGGCGGCCTGTTGTTCCTGATCGGTGCCTGCATCGCGCTCTGGAATGTGGTCATGACCATACGTCATGTGCCGGGCCGGGTGCCTGAACGCGACTATCCGACCTCCTCCGAAGCCATGGAGCCGGCAGTGCCGGCAGCGGAGTAATCCCATGTTGAAAACCATCCTCAAACCTTTCGCGAAACTCTTTGAGTTTCAGGCGCGCACCCACTACCGGGTCGAGCGGCACTCCATGGCGCTGACCTTCGGGATCATCATAGCGGCAGCCATCGGCGGTTTCGTCGAGATCGCACCGTTGTTCACGATCGACGAAACGGTCGAGACCGATCCAGATATGCGCGTCTACACCCCGCTAGAGCAGGCCGGACGCGATATCTATATTCGCGAGGGCTGCTATGCGTGCCACAGTCAGATGATCCGCACCCTGCGCGACGAGGTCGAGCGCTACGGCCCTTACTCGCTGGCGGTGGAATCAAAATACGATCACCCGATGCTATGGGGGTCCAAGCGGACAGGGCCCGATCTGGCCCGTCTGGGGGATAAGTATTCAGACGACTGGCAGGTGCGCCATATGGTGAACCCGCGCGATCTGGTGCCTCAGTCCGTGATGCCGCAATACGCCTTTCTGCTGGAACGAGAGCTAAAGACCTCGGATCTGTCCGACCGGCTGGGGGCGCTGCGCGCTGTCGGCGTTCCCTACACGGACGATATGATCGCAAATGCCGCGAACGATGCGGCCGGTCAGGCAATGCCCGACAGCGAGAGGTCCGATGGTGTCTGGGAGCGCTACGGCGACGCGACGGCAGTGCGGTTTTTCGACGGGCGTCCAGACCGCGTGACCGAGATGGACGCGATGGTGGCTTACCTCCAGATTCTGGGTAAGTTGACGGATCTGCCCGCTAAAATCCAACCAGCGGCGGAGGAATAGATCATGGGGCTGTCTCACGAATGGTTCGTCGGAGCCGCCAAGTCCTTTGGCCTCTTTTACCTGATCGCCCTATCGATCGGCATCACGGTCTATGCGTTCTGGCCGTCGCTGGGCAAACGGTTCGACAAGGCTGCGAAAAGTATTCTGGACGATGAAGACGGACCCGCGCAGGGCACCGAAACGGAGGATGCACCATGTCGGTAAAGGAACGTGATCCGCTCACCGGTCATCAGACCACGGGCCACGAATGGAACGGCATCACCGAGCTGAATACGCGTGTGCCGCGCGTCATATGGTTCTTTATTATCGTGACCCATGTCTGGGCACTGGTGGTCTGGATTCTGCTCCCGACATGGCCGCTGCTCACGACCTATACCAAGGGCATCCTTGGCCTCGATCAACGCCAAGAAGTCGAGGAAAAGGTTGTCGCGGCAAACATGGCGCGCGCGGATTGGGCAGATAGCATCGCGACCATGCCCGTCAGCGAAATACTGGACGACCCCGAACTGTTGGCGCGTGCGAATGGCACGGCGCACCAGATTTTCGGCGACAATTGTGCCGGATGTCATGGTGCGGACGCTGCCGGGGGCCCGGGCTTTCCCAGCCTGATCGACGATGCCTGGCTTTGGGGCGGCGATCCGGACGCGATCATGGAAACGCTGCGCGTGGGCATCAATGCGCCCCATTCCGAGACGCGATACGGGCAGATGCTTGCCTTTGGTCGCGACGGTATCCTCGAGCGCGCTGATGTTCGCGCTGTGGTAGGATATGTCAAATCCCTCTCGGGTGGCGATGCCTCGGCTGAACAAATTTCCGCCGGCGCCGAGATATTTGCCGAAAATTGCGCCAGCTGTCACGGCGAGGACGGGGCGGGTATGATCGAATTGGGCGCACCCAACCTGACTGACGATTCATGGATCTACGGCGGCGACGACAAGTCAATATACGACTCGATCTGGAACGGTCGGCAAGGCTGGATGCCCTCGTGGGAGGGCCGCCTCTCCGAGACCGAGCGCAAGATCCTGACCGTCTATCTCACGGACCTGCGGCAGGAGGCGACGCAATGATCTCGGCCACCCAAGAGCGCTTCTGGACCCGCCCGCGCGTTTTCGCGCTGTTTGCCTCGCTGTTCGTCGCGGTCCTGTTCATTGGTGCCAATGCGCATCTGATCGCGGTTTCGTTCCTGACGAAACCCGATTGCGTCCTGCAACCCAACACGGAAGGGGCCGCGACCTACCGCGCGGCGAAACCATCATGCTGAGTGATCACACAGATAGCCTGCCGCCCGCCGACAACCCGAACGCCTCGGATGGTATCCCCAAGGTCGTTCCGCCGCTGCCCCGCGAAAACCAGTTGGCGCGCGATCTACCGTGGCGCACCGCGCTTCACTGGCTGCGCCAAGGGTGGTCCGATCTGTGGACCAATCCGTTACCCAGCCTGCTGTATGGTTTTGGCGTGTTTGTCATATCGGCGCTGATCGTGTGGGCCTTGTTCCTGTTCGAGTATGAATATGCCCTCTTTCCGGCGCTGGCCGGTTTCATGGTGGTGGGGCCAATGATCGCCAGCGGTCTCTATGAAAAGAGCCGCTTGCTGGAGGCAAGTGAGCGTCCGACATTCGCCCGGATGATATTCGTTAGGCCCAAATCCGGCTATCAGGCGTGGTTCATGGGCGTCATGCTGCTCTGCCTGCTGCTTTTGTGGCTACGTTCGGCAGTGCTGATCTGGGCGCTCTTCTTTGGGATTAATCCGTTCCCCGGCACGGATGAGATCGTGCCAATGCTGTTTACCACGCCGACAGGCTGGGCCTTGCTGTTGGTCGGCGGATCGGTCGGCGCGCTATTCGCCGCCTTCTCCTTTGCGATCAGCGTCTTTGCCATGCCGATGCTGCTCAAGGAAAAGACCGACGCGCTGTCGGCACTGGGCATCAGTATGGCAACGGTGTGGAACAACCTGTCGGTGATGATCGCTTGGGGCGCGATTGTCCTCGTGTTGTTTGCGGTATCGGTCGCGACAGCGTTTATCGGCCTTATCGTGATCTTTCCGCTGCTCGGCCACGCGACGTGGCACGCCTATCGCACCTTGCGCCCGGATGAGCGTCAGGACGGCGAAGCTGAACGCATGTTCATTCGGCCCGCATAAGAATTCAGCGCGGGCCGCTAGATTCGGGCTATGAAATCAATGGCCGGTGCCGCGATAGGCCCCGGCAAAACGCAGCACCTTTACACTGGTTCAGGCACCTACCCAGCGGGCAATGGGGGGCCGATTGTGATGCGCTCGGGCGTCAGGTCCGCGCGGTGGGCCAGCACCTCGAGCCCCGCCGCGCGTGCGTCAATCAAGGCCGCGGCATAGGCCGGGTCGATGTCGGCGGCGACGGTTATGCGATCACAATCGCTGCGCTGCACCAGATAGAGCAGAACCGCCCGCCCACCTTGCCGCGCGATGCCTGCCAATTCTTGCAGATGGCGCGTGCCGCGTTCGGTGCGCGTGTCCGGAAACTCGGCAAGGCCAGTCTCGCGGCTGAGTGTCACCGACTTTACCTCGACATAGGCGTCCTTGCGGCCCGGTTCCTCTAGCAGGAAGTCGATGCGGCTCTTCTCGCCGTAGCGCTGTTCAGGCCGGATCGCGCCGTAGCCTGTGAGCTGAGGGATGTCCCCCGCCTCCAGCGCCTGGCGGATCACACGGTTGGCGGCTGCGGTATCGACGCAGGCCAGATGCCCGCCCGACAGTTCGGCAAGGCGCCACGCATAACGCAGCTTTTTGCGGGGGTCATCGTTACGCTCAACCCATATCCGCGTGCCGGGATCGGCCAGTCCAGTCATCTTGCCTGGGTTGGCACAATGCGCCACCGCCTCGCTGCCGTCCTCCAGCCGGATATCGGCCAGAAAGCGTTTGTAGCGCCGGATCAGCACTGCGCGTAAAAGAGGGGTTTGAAACCGCATGGGGCGAGCCCTATACCCAAAGGTGAGGCCCATTCAAGCAGCCTCGATCACGTTATCCAGACCAAGGACGCCAGATGCCGAACCCAACCGCCGCCATGCTGGTCATCGGAGATGAGATACTCTCGGGGCGCACCCATGATGCCAACACGTATCATCTGGCGGGGGCGCTCAGCGCCGCCGGGATCGACCTGCGCGAAGCACGCGTGGTCAGCGACGACTCGGACGCCATTATTGCCGCCGTGCAGGCATTGAGTAGCGCGTACGATCATGTCTTTACCTCGGGCGGCATCGGCCCGACGCATGACGACATAACGGCGGATGCCGTGGCCCGTGCGATGGGGCGCAGCATCGACGTGCGCGAGGACGCGCGCGCGATCCTTGCCGCGCATTATGACAAATCCGGAACCGAATTGAACGAGGCACGCCTGCGCATGGCCCGCATCCCCGAGGGTGCGACCCTGATCGACAATCCGGTCAGCGCCGCGCCGGGCTTCGTCATCGGCAACGTGCATGTGATGGCAGGCGTGCCTGCGATTTTTCGGGCGATGGTCGCCTCCGCCTTGCCGTCGCTGACCGGCGGTGCGCCGCTGATGTCACGCGGCCTCGACGTCTATCGCGGCGAGGGTGATGTTGCCGCGCCACTGGCCGAATTGGCGGCGCGCTATCCGCAGCTGACCTTCGGCTCCTACCCGTTTCAGCGGGATGGTGTGCATGGCACCAATGTGCTTGCACGCGGGCAGGATTCTGCGGCGCTGGATGCGGCATTGGCCGAGATGTCGGAGCTATTCGGATGAGCGCGCCGAAGGTGCCGGACGCGCCGCACCTCTATGACGTGGTCGCCGCGACATGGCCTGCCTTCACTCATAGCCGCCTGGGTCCGTGGATCATCCGCGACGGGCGCGGCGGTGGCAAACGCACGTCGGCGGCGACAGGACATGCACCGGCCACGCCCGTCGATCTGCCCCCAGCAGAGGCGGCTATGCGCGCGCTGGGCGAGCGGCCCCGCTTTATGATCCGGGCAGGCGACGAGGCACTGGATGTCATGCTGCACAAGGCGGGATACACGATCATCGATCCATCCCACATGTATGTCGCCGCGCTGGCGGATTTGGACATCACGCCGCCCGAGCGTACCGCCAGCTTTCACATATGGGAGCCTCTGGCGATCCAGCGCGAGATATGGGCCGAAGGCGGCATCGGCCCCGAGCGGGTTGCCGTGATGATGCGCGCGGATTGCCCCAAGACGGCCCTTCTGGGGCGCGACACCGGGCGGGCGGTTGCCACGGGCTTTGCCGCGATAAGTAACGGCACGGCGATGGTTCACGCGCTGGAGGTGCTGCCGGAGTATCGCAGGCGCGGCGTGGCGCGCAATCTGATGGCCGAGGCGGCGATCTGGGCGCGCGGGCAGGGCGCGCGGCATCTGGCGGTGATCTGCACCGCCGACAATACCGGCGCGAACGCGCTTTATGCCGGGATGGGGATGTCTCATGTCGGGCGCTATCACTACCGCCAGCATCCGGAGGGTGCCGCGTGATGCACGAACGCAGCCTGCTGGTGTGCATTGCGCTGCTGGTATGGGGCGTCGTGACCCCCGCTGCGGCGCTGGAGCTGTCTTTGCCGCCGAATGCCGTAATGGCACGCGAGGTGAAGGGCGACGGGCGTAGCTATGCGCTGCCGATCGGGCCTTGGGCCAGTGGCAGTGTGCCGGTGCAGAATGTCGCGGGCGATGTGACGCGGCAGGCCTGGCGGATCGACGGTAGCACTGCCACCACCCTGCAACTGATGAACGAGCTGGCGGCGCAATTGGACGCGGCGGGGTATGACACGCTGTTTCGCTGCGAAGACGCGACATGCGGAGGCTTTGATTTTCGCTTTGCGATCCCGGTGCTGCCGCCGCCCGAGATGTTCGTCGATCTCTTTGATTATCGGTTCCTGTCGGCCAGCCGGGGCGAGGGCAGCGGCGCGGACCATGTCAGCCTGTTGCTCAGCCGCTCGGGCGCCGCCTCTTACCTGCAGGTGACGCAGATCGCTGCGGACGACGCCAAGACGGGAACCACAGCGCAGGTGCGGCCCGCGCCGCCTGTGGCCACGCAAGACGCCATCGTGAGTGCATTGCAGGCGCGAGGCCGCGTTGTTCTCAGCGATCTGGACTTTGGCACCGCCGCCGCCGCGCTGGGCGAGGGGCAGTTCGCGTCGCTCACCGCGCTGGCGGGCTACCTCAAGGCAGACAGCAGGCGGCGAATCGCACTGGTGGGTCATACCGATACGGTCGGGGGCTATGACGCCAACCTCGCCCTGTCGCGCCGCCGCGCCCGCGCGGTGATGGACCGTCTTGTGCGCGCCCACGGTGTGCCCACCGCCCAACTCGAGGCCGAGGGCATCGCCTATCTCGCGCCGCGCGCCCCCAATTCCAGCGCCGAGGGCCGCGAGGCGAACCGCCGTGTTGAGGCCGTTCTGCTGAGCGGGAATTGATCGCGGCGCACCCTCTGGTCCTTTTGGCGCTGCCGCATTAAGGAGGGCCGCAAGATCAACCCATGAGGCCCGACATGCAAAACCAGCACACCGGACGCACCACACGCGACGGCATCCGCATCCATCAGGCAGCGGATTTTGCAGGCATGCACAAGGCCGGTGCGCTGGCCGCGCAGATCCTCGATGCCGTTGCGCCGCATGTGACAGTCGGTCAGACGACCGGCGCGCTGGATGCGATGATCGAGGGTATGGTGAACGACGCTGGCGCGACCTCGGCCACGATCGGCTACAAGGGCTATCGACACGCCAGCTGCATCAGCGTCAATCACGTCGTCTGCCACGGGATTCCGGGCGACAAGGTGCTGAAGGACGGTGATATTCTGAACATCGACGTCACAGTGATCGTCGATGGCTGGTTCGGCGATACCAGCCGTATGTATGTGGCAGGCACAATCAGCCGCAAGGCCGAGCGTCTGGTGCAGGTCACTCACGACGCGCTGATGGTCGGGATCGAGGCAGTGCGCCCCGGCAATACCTTTGGCGATATCGGCCACGCGATCCAGGCCTATGCCGAGGCGCATCGTATGTCGGTCGTGCGCGATTTCTGCGGTCATGGGCTGGGCCGCGTGTTTCACGCGCCGCCCAATGTGGTGCATTTCGGGCGCGCGGGATCGGGCCCTAAGCTGGAAGAAGGCATGTTTTTCACCATCGAGCCGATGATCAATCTAGGCCGCGCCGACACCAAGGTGCTGGCTGATGACTGGACGGCGGTGACGCGCGACAAATCGCTGTCGGCGCAGTTTGAGCATTCGATCGGCGTCACGGCGGACGGAGCCGAGATTTTCACGCTCTCGCCCGGTGGCCTCTTTCACCCAACCTACAGCTGATCGCGCGCTGATGCGCGTTATGCGCCTGACGTGCGCGCAGTGATGGCGCGCCCCGCCGCCGCGCCCGAGGCCCATGCCCATTGGAAATTGTAGCCGCCAAGCCAGCCGGTGACGTCCACCGCCTCACCGATTACGTAAAGACCCGGTTGCGTGCGTGCTTCCATCGTTTTTGAACTGATGCCGTCCGTATCAATCCCTCCCAGCGTGACTTCGGCGGTGCGGTAACCTTCGGTGCCGCCGGGGGTCAGCTGCCAGTGGCGCAGTTGATTGCATAGCTGGCTCAGCGCAGCGTCGCTCTGATCGGCCAGGTTTCCCGTCAGCGCCGCGCCGGTCTGGTGCGGTAGGGCGGCGATCAGGCGGGCGGGCAGGTGGCGCGCCAGTTCAGTCGTCAGGAAGTGACGCCCCGACTGGCTGCGCTGCGCGCGCAATGTGTCATATAGCGTGCCGGACGGGTCGAGATCGACAGTGATCGGTGTGCCTTCCTGCCAGTAGGATGAAATTTGCAGCATGGCAGGCCCCGATAGGCCGCGATGGGTAAACAGCATCGCCTCGTCAAAGGCCGTGCCACCCGCAGTCGCGCGCACAGGCAGGGCGACGCCCGCCAGATCGGCAAAGCGCCCCTCGGGAAAGGTGAAGGGCACGAGGCCCGCACGCGTTTGCGTCACATGCAGCCCGAACTGGCGCGCGATATCATAAGCAAGGCCGGTCGCACCCATTTTGGGGATCGACTTGCCCCCCGTCGCCAGCACGATATTGCGGGCGGTGACGCTGTGGCGCTTGCCCTCGCGCTCCAGTTCGGCCTGATACGCGCTGCCGTCATGGGTGAGGCCGACGAGGCTGGTTTGCAGCCACAGATCGGCGCCAGCGCGGGTCACCTCGGCGCGAAGCATGGCGACGATGTCCTTGGCGGATGTATCGCAAAATAGCTGGCCCAGCGTCTTTTCGTGCCACGCGATACCGTGCGCCTCGACCAGCGCGATAAAATCCCACTGGGTGTAGCGCCCCAGCGCGGATTTGCAGAAATGCGGGTTGGCTGACAGGAAACTCTCGGGCGCGGCGTAAAGGTTAGTAAAGTTGCAGCGCCCGCCGCCGGAAATGCGGATTTTCTCGCCGGGCGCGCGAGCGTGGTCAATCACCAGCGTGCGGCCCGCGCAATGGGCCGCACACATCATGCCGGCGGCCCCGGCGCCCAGGATCAGCGTATCGATCTGCATCAGGCTGCCCTGCCCGAAGCAGCGGGGCGGGTCAAGCGCGCCGCGTCAGGGCGCGGCGGCAAGATACGCCGTGAGCGGTTTGGAATGTTTGAAATGGCGGGCGGTCGACACGAGCCTCTCAAGTCGCCCCTGCTGATAGCCGTCCCCGCCGAGGTGTGGCGACCAGTGCAAGCTGCCGCCTGAAATTTGCGTTAGCGGCCGTGGGAGCGGCGACCTCATCGGGCGGTCCGCTTGTGAAATCAATAGCGTCGGCGGCTTAGAGGAGAGGCAATATTGGGATCTCCACAAAAAAGGGGACGCATGGTTTGCGCTTGAATTATATGTAGGCCATTGGAATTAAATACTAAATCTGGTTGAATTGCGGCGTGGCTTCCATGCCCACGCTACGGTCGAAAGACGTCTGCGCACTTCCCTCCGAGGAATTTGACTGCTAGAGTGGTAGGATAGACCCCGAAAAGGGGCGATGTTCGAGGCAGAAGCGGCGGTTGTAATGACAGAAATGGTCTACGGATCGGCCCCCATACGGGATGTCGAGCCGGTCCTTCCCAAATGGTGGCGGACGATCGACAAGTGGTCGATGTCCTGCGTGTTGATCCTGTTCTGCATTGGCTTGCTTCTGGGCTTTGCTGCGTCGCCCCCCTTGGCCGAAAAGAACGGCTTTGCCCCATTTCACTATGTCCAGCGGCAGATGTTCTTTGGCGGGATGGCGATGATCGCCATGCTGGCGACTTCGATGATGAGCCCGATGTTGGTGCGGCGCCTCGCCGTTATCGGATTTCTGGCGGCGCTGATCGCGCTGATGATGCTGCCCTTCCTCGGGACCGATTTCGGCAAGGGGGCGGTGCGCTGGTATTCACTGGGTTTCGCGTCGGTGCAGCCCTCAGAATTTCTCAAGCCCGGATTTGTTGTCGCTGCCGCATGGATGATGGCGGCCAGCCGCGAGATTGGCGGTCCGCCCGGCCTGAGCTGGTCGTTCGTGCTGACCATTATTATCGTCGCATTCCTTGCGCTGCAGCCCGATTTCGGGCAGGCGGCACTGGTCCTGTTCTCGTGGGGCGTGATGTATTTCGTCGCGGGGGCGCCGATCCTGCTGCTGACGCTGATGGCGGGGGCGGTCGTGATGGTCGGCTCGTTGGCCTATTCCAATTCCGAGCATTTCGCGCGCCGCATCGACGGGTTCCTATCGCCTGACGTGGACCCGACGACGCAGCTGGGCTTTGCCACCAACGCGATTCAGGAGGGTGGATTTTTCGGCGTAGGCGTGGGCGAAGGGACCGTGAAATGGTCACTGCCTGATGCACATACCGATTTTATCATCGCAGTCGCCGCCGAGGAATACGGGCTGGTTTTGGTGCTGTGCATCATTGCGCTTTATGCCACGGTCGTCGTGCGCTCGCTGATGCGCCTGATGCGTGAGCGTGATCCGTTCATCCGCCTCGCCGGGACGGGTCTTGCCTGCATCTTTGGCGTGCAGGCAATGATCAACATGGGTGTCGCGGTGCGGCTGTTGCCGGCCAAGGGCATGACGCTGCCATTCGTCAGCTACGGCGGCTCGTCGCTGATTGCGGGCGGGATTGCGGTCGGTATGCTCTTTGCCTTTACGCGCTCGCGGCCTCAGGGTGAGATCGGAGATATCCTGAGAGGGCGCGCAAGATGAGTGGTAAGGCCCCCCTGGTCGTGATGGCCGCAGGCGGCACCGGCGGGCATATGTTCCCGGCGCAATCGCTGGCCGAGCATTTGCTACGCCAAGGCTGGCGGGTCAAACTTAGCACCGACGCGCGCGGCGCGCGCTACACCGGTGGTTTTCCAAACGGTGTCGAGATTGAGCAGATCGCCAGCGCCAGTTTCGCGCGCGGCGGGTTGGTGGCCAAGGGACTGGCGCCTTTGCGCATCTTTGGCGGCACGCTGGCTGCGACATGGCGGATGCTGCGCGACAAGCCCGATGTCGTGATCGGCTTTGGCGGTTATCCCAGCATCCCGGCACTTACGGCGGCGTCGCTACTTCGCCTGCCGCGCGTGGTGCATGAACAGAATGGCGTTATGGGCCGCGTGAACCGGTTTTTTGCGAAACGGGTCGAGGCCATCGCCTGCGGCACATGGCCAACGGATCTGCCCGAGGGCATTGAGGGCTATCATGTCGGCAATCCCGTGCGCGCCGCCGTGGCCGAGCGGGCAGGCGCGGGGTATATCCCGCCCGGCGATTATCCCATGTCGATCCTAGTGATTGGCGGCAGTCAGGGCGCGCGCATCCTCAGCGACGTGGTGCCGCCCGCTATTGCGGGACTGCCGATGGAAATCCTACGCAACATCCGCGTCGCCCATCAGGCGCGCGGCGAGGATCTGGAGCGTGTTTGCGCATATTACGCCGAACACGGCATCGATGCCGACGTGCAGGAATTCTTTGACGATGTGCCAAGCCTTATGAGCGAGGCGCAGTTGATTATCAGCCGCGCGGGTGCGTCCTCTCTTGCCGATATCGCCGTCATTGGCCGCCCCGCCATTTTGATCCCCTATGCCGCCGCTGCCGGTGATCATCAGACCGCGAACGCACAGGCGCTGACGCAGGCCGGCGCCGCGATCCTTGTGCCCGAGAGCCGTCTGGATCATACCGCGCTGACGCAGCAGATCGAAACGGTGATGACCCAGCCCAAAGGCGCCAGCCAGATGTCGCGCGCGGCCCTTGGTTGTGCCATGCCGGACGCCACTTTGGCGCTGGCGCACCTTGTCCAGACGATCGCTCAGAAAGGCAAAGGCTAGATGAACGCAGCCACGAAACTTCCCGGCGATGTCGGCCCCATCCACTTTGTCGGTATTGGCGGCATCGGTATGTCCGGCATCGCCGAAGTGCTGCTGAACCATGGCTATGTGGTGCAGGGCAGCGATCTGAAACGCTCGCCCCTGACCGACCGGCTGGCCGAAAAGGGCGCGCGGATATTCGAGGGCCAGCGGGTCGAGAACCTAGCGGCCGCCGAGGTTGTCGTCATCTCGTCCGCGATCAAGCCCGGCAACCCCGAGCTGGACGAGGCCCGCAAGCGTGGCCTGCCCGTTGTGCGCCGCGCCGAGATGCTGGCCGAACTGATGCGCCTCAAATCCAACATCGCTGTCGCCGGAACGCATGGCAAGACGACGACCACCACTATGGTCGCCGCCCTTCTGGATCACGGCCAGTTTGATCCCACCGTCGTCAATGGCGGTATCATCCACGCCTATGGCAGCAACGCCCGTGTCGGTGGTGGCGAGTGGATGGTGGTTGAGGCCGACGAGAGTGACGGCACCTTTAACCGGCTGCCCGCCACCATCGCCATTGTGACCAATATCGACCCCGAGCATATGGAGCATTGGGGCACCGAGGCGGCGCTGCACAAGGGGTTCGAGGATTTCGTGTCCAACATCCCGTTCTATGGCCTCGCCGTCTGCTGCACCGATGATGTCGACGTCCAGACGCTGGTGGGCAAGATTACGGATCGGCGCGTCATCACCTATGGCTTTAACGCGCAGGCGGATGTGCGCGCGGTCAACTTAACCTACGCCAAGGGGATCGCGCATTTCGATATCGCGCTGCAATCCGAGGGCATGGTGATCGAGGGCTGCACCCTTCCCATGCCGGGCGATCACAACGTCAGCAACGCGCTTAGCGCTGTCGCCGTCGCGCGTCACCTCGGTATGAAGACCGCCGAAATCCGCGAAGCGCTGGCCGCCTTTGGTGGGGTGAACCGCCGCTTTACCCGCGTGGGTGAGGTGAATGGCGTCACTATTATTGACGACTATGGCCACCACCCGACCGAGATTTCAGCCGTGCTGAAGGCCGCGCGCCACGCCACCGAAGGGCGCGTCATCGCCGTGCATCAGCCACACCGCTACACGCGCCTCAGCCACCATTTTGAGGAATTCTGCGCCTGCTTCAACGAGGCCGACATCGTCGGTATCGCCCCTGTCTACGGCGCGGGCGAAGAGCCGATTCCGGGTGCGAACCGCGACGATCTGGTCGCGGGCCTGATCGACCGGGGCCATCGCGACGCACACGCCATTGACGGCGAGGACGGGCTGGCCGAACTGGTGCGCGCCCACGCGCGCCCCGGCGACATGGTGGTCTGCCTTGGCGCAGGCACGATCAGCGGCTGGGCGAACCGCCTGCCGGACGCACTTAAAACAGCCGAACTGCAGGAAGGATAAACTATGCCCCTATCGCTAATATTGGCCTTCCTCTGGGCATTATTCGCCAACCTGCTGGCGATGACGCCCAGCCGTGACAAGCATTGGCGCGCGGCCTATGCGCTCATCGCCGTGGGAATCCCCATCGTTGGATATGTGACGTATCAGACCGGGCCGCTGATGGGCTTTGTGTGCCTCATCGGCGCGATTTCGGTGCTGCGCTGGCCGGTGGTTTATCTGTGGCGCTGGATGCGCAACACGGGGCACGGACTGGCCGAGGATTGATCGAATGAGGCGCCGGATCACAAGGTCAGTGCGATGATTGGCCTGCCTCCGATCCTGACTATTTTGCTGATTGCGGCGTTCTGCGTCGGGGCGGGGGTGTTCTGCCGCACTACGATGCGCCGGGGCCGCCGCGCGGCGCTGATCGGCTGGGGGCTGTGCGGCGCTGCCGTGATGGCGCTGGGCTGGGGCGCTTTCGCGATGCAGGTGCCACCGCGCACGGCGATCTTTACCGGTCTCATCCTGCCGGTCTGGCTGATAGGCGCGCTTGTTGGCCTCATGATCGGACTGATCCGACAGAGCGTGCGCAAATGAGCAGCCCCATGCCGACGCCACGAGGCAAGTTGACGCCTCAACGCCCGCTTGCGGACCTCACATGGCTGCGCGTGGGCGGGCCTGCCGACTGGCTGTTCCAGCCCGCGGACGAGGCCGATCTGGCCGATTTTCTGTGCGCGCTCGATCCCGACATCAAGGTGTTTCCCATAGGTGTCGGCAGCAATCTGATCGTGCGCGATGGCGGCCTGCGCGCTGTCGTGATCCGCCTCGGGCGCGGCTTTAACGGGATCGAGGTGGAGGGCGCGCGCGTCACCGCTGGCGCCGCCGCGCTGGATGCCCATGTGGCCAAGCGTGCTGCCGAGGCGGGGGTGGACCTGACGTTCCTGCGCACCATTCCGGGCGCGATCGGCGGGGCCGTGCGCATGAATGCGGGCTGCTATGGCAGCTATACAGCCGATGTCTTTGTCAGTGCGCGCGTGGTCACACGTGAGGGCGAGATCGTGACGCTAAGCGCTGACGACTTGAATTTTCGCTACCGCCAAACCGATCTGCCCGAGGGCTGGGTGCTGATCTCGGCCACGCTGCAAGGGCCGGAGGGCGATCCCGAGACGCTGGCCGCGCTTATGCAGGCACAGCTGAAAAAACGGGACGAAACCCAGCCAACCAAGGATCGCACGGCAGGCAGCACGTTCCGCAACCCCGCAGGCTTTAGCAGCACCGGCGACGTCACCGACACGCACGAACTAAAGGCGTGGAAGGTGATCGACGACGCGGGAATGCGCGGCGCACGTCGCGGGGCCGCGCAGATGAGCCCGAAACACCCCAATTTTCTGGTCAATACCGGCGGGGCCACAGCCGCCGATCTGGAGGGCTTGGGCGAAGATGTGCGAAAAAAGGTTTTTCAAACCAGCGCAATAGAGTTAGAGTGGGAAATCATGAGGGTCGGCGAACCGGCCCCTTGATAGGGTGGAAAACCCAAAACCAATAATAACAGGGCCGATAACGGTCCGGGACTTGAGGCAGATCGGTGGTTCGTTCGAGCAGAACAAACCCCAAAGTTGCGGTGATAATGGGTGGCCCGTCGGCAGAGCGCGACGTGTCGCTGTCGTCCGGGCGCGAATGCGCCGCCGCGCTGAGGGATGAAGGCTACGACGTGGTCGAGGTGGACGCTGGTGCGGACCTCGCAGTAAAGCTGTCCGAAATTGCCCCCGACGTTGTCTTTAACGCGCTCCATGGCCGTTGGGGCGAGGATGGCTGCGTGCAGGGCCTGCTAGAATGGCTGCGCATCCCCTATACCCACTCGGGCGTTCTGTCCTCGGCCCTTGCCATGGACAAGGAGGCGACGAAATCCGCCTACCGTGCCATCGGGTTGCCTGTGGCTCTCAGTATTCTGGCCAATCGCGACGACGTGCGTGCAGAGCATCCGATGCAGCCGCCCTATGTGGTTAAGCCTTACAACGAAGGCTCCTCGGTTGGCATCTATATCGTGCACGAGGATGCCAACGGCCCCGCGCAGCTATCCGAGGACATGCCCGAGCGCGTCATGGTCGAGGCCTATGCGCCGGGGCGCGAGTTGACCACGACTGTCGTCGGTGATCGCGCGCTGACCGTGACCGATATCATCACCGACGGCTGGTATGACTATGCTGCCAAATACGAGGTCGGCGGCTCGCGCCATGTCGTGCCTGCCGAGATCCCGCAGGACATTTTCGATCTGTGCATGGATTATGCCCTGCGTGCGCATGTGGCATTGGGCTGCCGGGGCGTCAGCCGCACCGATTTTCGCTGGGACGAAGCGAAAGGGCAGGCGGGTCTGATCCTGCTTGAGACGAACACGCAGCCCGGCATGACGCCCACATCGCTTAGCCCCGAACAGGCGCGGGCGACGGGGATGAGCTTTGGCGCGCTGTGTCGCTGGATGGTCGAGGACGCATCATGCGACAGGTAAACACGCGCAACCGAAACGCCGGCGCCAAGAGCGATCCCGCCCCCTCGCGCTGGTCCTACCGGATGCAGCGGGTGCTGCTGACGCCGATGTATCGCCGCATGCTGCGCTTGGGCATTCCGTTCTGCCTGACCTTTGGGGTGGCGACGTGGTACCTGTCGGACCCTGCCGTGCAGCAACGCATCGGACTGGCGGTCGCCGATATCCGCCACCAGATCCAGACGCGCCCCGAATTCATGGTCAAGCTGATGTCCGTGGACGGCGCCAGCGATCGCGTCGCCGAAGACGTGCGCGACACGTTTACCTACACGCTGCCCGCCAGTTCATTCGACATGGACCTCGACGCCGTGCGCGCCGCAGTCGAGGAACTGCCGGCTGTCGCCAGCGCCGCCGTGCGCGTGCGTCAGGGTGGCGTGCTGGAAATCCGGGTGAGAGAACGTCAGCCCGCCGCGCTGATCCGCGTACCCAAGGGGCTGATCGTCGTCGACGCAGAAGGTGTCGCGCTCGACGCAATTGCGTATCGCGGCGAGCGGCCAAACCTGCCGGTGCTGACCGGGCCCGGCGCAGATGAGGCTGTGGCCGAGGCGCTGGCAATCCGCGCCGCTGCCGCGCCACTTGCGCCCCGTCTGCGCGGCCTTGTGCGCATGGGCGCGCGGCGCTGGGACGTGGTGCTGGACCGCGATCAGCGCATCCTGTTGCCAGTGGCCGATCCGGTCCGCGCGCTGGAGCGCGTGATCGTGCTGAGCGAGGCGCAGGACATGCTGGAGCGTGACATTGCAGTGGTAGACATGCGGCTGGCCGACAGGCCGACGCTGCGAATGAAAGAGCGCGCCAACGAAGAATGGTGGCGCATAAGAAATTTGAAGCCGGGGACGAGTGCAGAATGATCGAACTATATGAATCCCAGCGCGCAATGCGCAACATGCGCCGCGCAGCGATGCAGCGAGGCGTCGTCGCCGTACTGGACGTGGGCACGTCCAAGATCGCGTGCCTCGTGCTGCGCTTTGATGGAACCGAGACGCGCCGCGACGATAGCATTGGCGCGATGGCGGGGCAGGCGGGGTTTCGTGTAATCGGGGCGGCCACCACCCGCTCGCGCGGAGTGCGCTTTGGCGAAATCGACGCCATGGCCGAGACCGAGCGCGCGATTCGCACATCTGTGCAGGCCGCGCAAAAGATGGCGAACATGCGTGTCGACCACGTTATCGCGTGTTTCTCGGGCGCGTCACCGCGCAGCTATGGGCTGGCCGGGCAGGTGGAACTGGAAGAGCACACCGTCTCGGAGCAGGACGTCAGCCGCGTGCTGAGCGCCTGCGATGTCCCCGATTTCGGTGACGGTCGCGAGGTGCTGCACGCGCAGCCGGTGAACTTTGCGCTCGACCACCGCTCGGGGTTGATCGACCCGCGTGGGCAGATGGGCAATACGCTGAGCACCGACATGCACATGCTGACCGTCGATGGTGCGGCGATCCAGAACCTGGCCCATTGCGTCAAACGCTGCGATCTGGAGCTGGCAGGCGTCGCCAGCTCGTCCTATGTCAGCGGCATTTCCAGCCTCGTCGAGGACGAGCAGGAGCTGGGTGCCGCCTGCATCGATATGGGTGGCGGTAGTGCCGGTATCTCAATCTTTATCAAGAAACATATGATCTATTGCGACAGCGTCCGTATGGGCGGCGAGCATGTGACCAGCGACATTTCCATGGGTCTGTCGATCCCCACGGCCACCGCCGAGCGGATCAAGACGTTCTACGGCGGCGTGGTCGCCACCGGCATGGATGACCGCGAAATGATCGAAATTCACGGCGACACGGGCGACTGGGACCATGACCGGCGCAGCGTCAGCCGCGCCGAACTGATTGGTATCATGCGCCCGCGCGTCGAGGAAATCCTCGAAGAAGTGCGCGCGCGCCTCGATGCAGCGGGTTTTGACTGCCTGCCCAGCCAGCAGATCGTGCTGACCGGCGGTGGCAGCCAGATCCCCGGACTCGACGGGCTTGCCAGCCGCATTCTGGGTCAGCAGGTGCGCCTTGGGCGACCCTTGCGTGTGCATGGATTGCCGCAGGCCGCGACGGGATCAGGATTTGCCAGCGCGGTGGGCATGTGCCTGTTCGCGGCGAACCCGCAAGACGAATGGTGGGACTTTGAATTGCCGGTCGATCGCTATCCCCAGCGGTCGCTAAAACGGGCGGTAAAATGGTTCAAAGACAACTGGTAACCGCAATATGCGGTGCCATCGGCGAAATCCCGCGAAAAGACGTGAAAAAGTGACCATATTTTGTGGTTAGTCTGCGTTTTTTAGGTGACGATCCGGCCTTGTGTCGGTAATAATGCGAGTTAAGGCAGAAAAATGGCCCGCGAATGTGGGCGCAAGCACAGGCGGACAGAGCAATGACATTGAACCTCACCATGCCCGGACGCGAAGACCTCAAGCCCCGGATCACCGTTTTCGGTGTTGGCGGCGCTGGCGGTAACGCGGTCAACAACATGATTGAAAAGCAGCTGGATGGGGTGGAGTTCGTCGTTGCAAACACGGACGCGCAAGCGCTTCAGCAATCCAATGCTGAAAGCCTTATCCAACTGGGCGTGAAAGTGACCGAAGGGCTGGGCGCGGGCGCCCGTGCATCGGTTGGCGCCGCCGCTGCCGAGGAAAGCATCGAACAGATCGTCGATCATCTGGCAGGCGCGCACATGTGCTTTATCACTGCCGGAATGGGCGGAGGCACCGGGACCGGCGCCGCGCCGATCATCGCGCAGGCCGCACGCGAGCTGGGCGTTCTGACCGTCGGCGTCGTAACCAAGCCGTTCCAGTTCGAGGGCGGCAAGCGGATGAAGCAGGCCGAGGACGGCGTCGAGGCGCTGCAAAAGGTCGTCGATACGCTGATCATCATTCCCAACCAGAACTTGTTCCGTCTGGCCAATGAGAAAACCACATTCACCGAGGCCTTTTCGATGGCTGACGATGTTCTTTATCAGGGCGTCAAAGGCGTGACCGATCTGATGGTTCGTCCGGGCCTGATCAACCTCGACTTTGCCGACGTTCGCGCCGTCATGGACGAGATGGGCAAGGCGATGATGGGCACAGGCGAGGCCGAGGGCGAAGATCGCGCGATCCAAGCCGCCGAAAAAGCCATCGCGAACCCGCTGCTTGACGAAATCAGCCTCAAGGGCGCCAAGGGCGTGCTGATCAACATCACTGGTGGCACCGATCTGACCCTGTTCGAGTTGGACGAAGCCGCGAACCGCATCCGCGAGGAAGTGGATTCCGAGGCGAACATCATTGTGGGTTCGACCATGGATCCGGACATGCAAGGCAAGATGCGCGTAAGCGTCGTCGCCACCGGCATCGACGCCGCGCCCGCGATAAACGACGTTCCTGTACCGCGCCGCTCGCTGGCCCAGCCGCTGCGCCAGCAGACCACAGCCGAGCATCAGGAAGAGCGCGAAGAAGTTGCAGCCAAGCCCGCCGCTCCGGCCCCCACGCCGCAGCCCGAGCCTGTTGCGGCTCGCGCCGAAGAGCCGTCCGAGCCGTCGCTCTTTAACTCGGTCGAGGCCGAGCGCACCGCTGCCGAGGACCAGATGGAGGACATCTTTGAGCCGCGCGAAGAGCGGGTTGCAGCGCCGCGCCCTGCCGCGCGCGCAGATGATGATCTGCCGCCCCCGGCCTATGCGCCCCGCGCATCTGATGAGGATGAGGATCTAAACGCCTATGTCGCGCCGCGCCGCGTCGCGCCCGGCACGCCCTCGCCCGAGGCGATGGCCCGTCTGCAACACGCCGTCGGTAATGTCGCAGCGCGCCGCCCCGAAGGCGCGCAGACGCCGCAGGTACGCGAGCAATCCCGCGAGGCCCAGCAGCAACAGCCGCAGGCCGAACGTCCGCGCTTTGGCATTAACTCGCTGCTTAACCGGATGACCGGTCACGCGCAGGAAGGCGAGGCACCTCGCCAGCCGCGTCAGCAGCCCAGCGTGCAAGCCCAGCAGTCCGCTCGGATGGAGCCTGAAGACGAGCGCGACGAGCAGATCGAGATCCCCGCGTTCCTGCGCCGGCAGGCAAACTGATCGCACGATCACATAGTTGATCGAAAAGACAATAAAAGGCCGCCTCAGGGCGGTCTTTTTTCGTGAGGATTTGCATTTAAAGGCGGCGTCAACAGCCTGAAACAAAAGGGTAATAATAGACTCGGCGAAATATTGCCCACTAGGGCCTACGCCATGTTTCAAACCGTTGCAAAGATTGAGTTGAGCCTTGGGCCGCTGCTCATTAAGTCCTTCTTAACCGCAGTCGCCATGGCTGTCGCATCAATCGTTTGAGGATCCATTTGCAACACACGGTGTCCACTCCTATCACGTTCGACGGTGTCGGCCTTCACTCGGGCCGCCCTGCGCGCCTCGTGATCCGCCCTGCGCCCGTGGGGCATGGAATCGTGTTTCGCCGTCTGGATTGCGACGCTGGTACCTGCGACATTCCCGCGCTCTGGAGCTTGGTCAATCAATCTCCGCTCTGCACCCGGCTGGAGAATGCTGAGGGTATCCAGATTTCGACGGTTGAACATGTGATGGCCGCCCTTATGGGCTGTGGCATCCACAACGCATTGGTTACGGTCGATGGCCCCGAAGTGCCGATCCTCGATGGCAGCTCGATCGAGTTTGTGCGCGGCATCCTTGCGGCGGGCATGTGTCGTCAAGGCAGCCCTGTGCGCGCGCTGCGCGTGATGCGCCCTGTCGAAGTGCGGCGGGGCGATGCCTGGGCGCGCCTGACGCCGCAGGACACGCTGACGATTGAGTTCGACATCGCCTTTGATGATGCCGCCATCGGTGTGCAGAAGAAGGTGCTGAACATGGCCAATGGCAGTTTTGTTCGCGAGCTGAGCTCGAGCCGGACCTTCTGCCGTAAATCCGATGTCGACCTGATGCGCGCCAATGGTCTCGCGCTGGGTGGCTCGCTGGAGAATGCGGTCGTTGTGGACGGCGCGCAGATTCTCAGCCCCGGCGGGTTGCGCCACCGTGACGAGGCCGTGCGCCACAAGATGCTGGATGCGCTGGGCGATCTGGCGCTGGCCGGGGCACCACTGCTGGCGCATTACCACGGCTATAAGGCAGGTCACGCGATAACCAATGATCTGCTGCGCGCTCTCTTTGAGACACCCGGTGCGGTTGAGTGGGTCACTTGTGACGCCGCACTGGCCGCCAAGCTGCCCGGCGCGGGCGTGCATTGTGGTGAAGTGCCGCAAGTCGCCTGACCTTCCTGTTGGCAAAATGACACGATGCAAGTGCTGGATTTCAGGCGGGATTCCGTGCTGGCACAGGCCGGTTGATTGGGCTACAAACCGATCAGAGGCTAAGAAGGGCTTACAGGCATGACGTTTGGCAGACAGGGCGCAGCACGGCGCGCAAAACTGGCCGCAAAACAGGCGGCGACCATTGCAGCCAAGACAGCGGGTGCGATCCTTCTGGCCGCGGCGCTCGCATCCTGTGGCGGCATCACCGGCAAGGTCGAGCGTGGCGATGTTGATTACGAGAAATACACTGCCCAGCAGATTTTCGAGCGTGGCGAGTATGATCTGGCCGCGAACAAGCCGGCGCTGGCCGCCCAGAGCTTTGCCGAGATTGAGCGGCTCTATCCTTATTCCGATCTGACCAAGCGTGCCGTTATCATGCAGGCCTATTCTTACCACCGCGACAAGGATTACGAGGCCAGCCGCAGCGCGGCGCAGCGTTACATCGACTTCTATCCGACGGACGAAGATGCGGCCTATGCCCAGTATCTGCTGGCGCTCAGCTATTATGACCAGATCGACGAAGTGGGACGCGATCAGGGCCTGACATTCCAGGCGTTGCAGGCGTTACGCCAGGTGATCGAGAACTATCCCGACAGCGAATATGCCCGCTCGGCCATGCTGAAATTCGACCTCGCGTTCAGCCACCTTGCCGGCAAGGAAATGGAGGTCGGGCGTTATTACCTGCGCCACGATCACTTCACCTCGGCGATCAACAGGTTTCGCGTGGTGGTCGAGGATTTCCAGACCACATCGCATACCGCCGAGGCGCTGCACCGTCTGGTCGAGGCCTATCTGTCGCTGGGCCTCACCGCCGAGGCGCAGACGGCTGGTGCGATCCTTGGCTACAACTTCCGCTCGACGCCTTGGTATGAGGACAGCTACGAACTGTTGACGCGCCGGGGTCTCGCGCTGGAGGCGCGCGGTGACAGCTGGTTGGCGCAAGTCTATCGCCAGATGATCAAGGGTGAGTGGCTGTAACGCAGGCGGTGGTTTGACGCCCACTACATTCAAAGGGCGCGGGCCTTTTTCGTTTTCCCTGAGTCAGAAAGAACGCAAAAGGCTATAGGCAATGCTGCGCAGTCTGGATATTCGCGACATGCTGATCATAGATCGGCTGGAATTGTCTTTCCAGCCGGGTTTGAACGCATTGACCGGCGAAACGGGTGCAGGCAAATCAATCCTTTTGGATAGCCTCGGGTTTGTCCTTGGTTGGCGTGGCCGGGCCGAGCTGGTGCGCAGCGGCGCCGAGCAGGGCGAGGTAACGGCGATTTTCGATCTGCCTGAGGGCCACGCGGCCCATGCGGTGCTGGACGAAGCCGGGCTGCCCGAGGCGGATGAGTTAATCCTGCGGCGGATCAACAGTGCCGACGGGCGCAAGACAGCATGGGTGAACGACCGCCGCTGTTCTGGCGAGGTGCTGCGCAGTCTAAGTGAAACGCTGGTTGAACTACACGGTCAGCATGACGACCGGGGCCTGCTGAATGCGCGTGGGCATCGCGCGTTGCTGGACGAGTTCGGCCAGTTGGATGCGCTGCGCAGCGAGGTGCGCGCCGCTTGGAGTGCGCGTCAGAAGGCGCACAAGGCATTAGAAGTAGCGCAGACTGCGCTGGACGCCGTGCGCAGCGAAGAGGAATTCCTGCGCCATGCTGTTGGGGAAATGCGTGCGCTGGCCCCCGAGCCGGGCGAGGATGGCGCGTTGGACACTAGCCGCCGCATGATGCAGGCTGCCGAGCGGGTGCGCACGGATATTGCCAAGGCAGCAAAGGCGCTGGGCGGCGATGGTGCCGAGGGCGCGGCAGGCGACGCACTGCGCTGGCTAGAGGATGCAGGCGCACAACTGGACGGCCAGTTGGATGCGCCCATCGAAGCGCTGGGCCGTGCCATGGTCGAGCTGGACGAGGCCGCTCGCGGGGTCGACGATTGCCTTGAGGCGCTGGCCTTTAACCCGTCGGATCTGGAAAACACCGAAGAGCGCCTCTTTGCCATCCGCGCTTTGGCCCGCAAACACGACGTGGTGCCGGGCGAACTGGGCACCTTTGCCGAAGGACTCGAGGCGCGCCTTGCCGCACTTGATGCGGGCGACGCCGAGCTGGACCAGCTACGCGCTGAGCTGAAAAGCGCGGGCAAAATTTACGACGATGCGGCCTCAACGCTTAGCGCCGCGCGGGCCGAGGCGGCAGGGCGGTTGGACAGCGCCGTCATGGCAGAACTCGCGCCGCTCAAGATGGAGCGCGCGGTGTTCGAGACGATCATGTCCGAAACGCCCCCTGGGCCTGATGGCATCGACGAGGTGGCGTTCAGTGTAGCGACAAACCCCGGTGCGCCCTCGGGACCGCTGGCCAAGATCGCGTCTGGCGGCGAGCTAAGCCGTTTTCTGCTGGCGCTCAAGGTCTGCCTGACGAGCGGGCAGCCGGGCCTGACGATGATATTTGACGAAATCGATCGCGGCGTCGGCGGCGCGACGGCAGATGCGGTTGGCCGTCGTCTGGCGGATCTGGCGCAGGGCGGTCAGGTGCTGGTCGTCACGCATAGCCCACAGGTCGCCGCGTTGGCCGCACATCACTGGCGCGTGGAAAAGAGGGTTGAGGCGGGCATGACGCTGTCGACGGTCACACCCCTAGGCGCGGATCAGCGGGTGGACGAAATCGCGCGAATGCTCTCAGGCGACACGATCACGCCCGCCGCCCGCGCCGCGGCCGAGGCGCTGATGGGCGTTTAAAGCGGCGTGTGTCATCGTAGATGCCCACGAAATTCGCAGAGTGAACCAGACCCTTGGATACGGTGAGCAAAGCCGGTTCAGACGAGGCGGGAGGTCTCGACAGCAGCGCGCACGAAATCATCAAAGAGAGGATGAGGCGCGAAAGGCTTGGATTTCAGCTCGGGATGGAATTGCACGCCGATGAACCACGGATGGTCCGCCCATTCCACTATTTCCGGCAGGCGCCCGTCCGGCGACATGCCTGAAAAGTGCAGGCCGCATTCCTCCAGCTTTTCGCGGTATTTCGTGTCCACCTCATAGCGGTGGCGGTGGCGTTCCTCGATGGATGTCGTGCCATAGATTTCCGCGACGCGGCTGCCTACTTTAAGCGTGGCGTCATAGGCGCCAAGGCGCATGGTGCCGCCCTTGTCGTCGGTGACCTTGCGCTTGACCTTGGCGTTGCCCTGCACCCATTCCTTGAGATGATAGATGACAGGCTCGAACCGTTTCGCGCCGGCCTCGTGGTCGAACTCCTCCGATCCTGCCGTCGCTATGCCTGCAACGTTGCGCGCGGCCTCGATCACGGCCAACTGCATGCCCAAGCAGATGCCCAAATAGGGGATCTTGCGTTCGCGTGCGAATTGGGCCGCCTTGATCTTGCCCTCGGTGCCGCGCTCGCCAAAGCCGCCGGGCACGAGAATGGCGTGGAACCCGTCGAGATGGCGCGCGGGGTCTTGGGTGTCGAAAACTTCGGCATCGACCCATTTGACGTTGACCTTGACCCGGTTGGCCATGCCGCCATGCGTGAGTGCCTCCCTGATCGACTTGTAGGCGTCTTCAAGCTGCACGTACTTACCGACGATGGCGATGTTGACCTCGCCGTCGGTGTTGTAGATGCGGTCGGCCACGTCCTTCCAGACGGTCAGGTCGGGGCGCGGCGCGGGGGATATCTGGAACGCGTCCAGCACGGCCTGATCCAGCCCCTCGCGGTGATAGGCCAGCGGCGCCTCGTAGATGGATTTCAGGTCATAGGCGGCGATAACCGCCTCTTTGCGCACGTTGCAGAACAGCGCGATCTTTTCGCGTTCCTTTTCGGGAATTGGATGCTCGGACCGGCAGACGAGTATGTCGGGCGCGATGCCGATCGACTGCAATTCCTTGACGCTGTGCTGAGTCGGTTTTGTTTTAAGCTCACCTGATGCCGCCAGATAGGGCAGCAGCGTCAGGTGCATGAAAATGCACTGGCCGCGCGGCTGATCATGGCTGAATTGGCGGATAGCCTCGAAAAAGGGCAGGCCCTCGATGTCGCCCACCGTGCCGCCGATTTCGCAGAGCATGAAATCAACCTCATCTTCGCCGATGGCGAGGAATTCCTTGATCTCGTTGGTAACATGCGGGACGACCTGAATGGTTTTCCCCAGATAATCGCCACGGCGTTCCTTTTCCAGAACGTTGGAATAAATGCGCCCCGAACTAACCGAGTCGGTCATGCGGGCAGGCACGCCCGTGAAACGCTCGTAATGGCCCAGATCCAAATCGGTTTCAGCGCCGTCATCGGTGACGAAAACTTCGCCATGCTCGAACGGGCTCATCGTGCCGGGATCGACGTTCAGGTATGGGTCCAGTTTGCGCAGGCGCACCGAAAAGCCGCGCGCTTGCAGCAACGCGCCGAGGGCGGCGGAGGCAAGCCCTTTACCAAGGGAAGAGACGACGCCGCCGGTAATAAAGATATAACGAGCCATTTGGCGGCGATCCCCCGTGTTGATGGGCCTCAAATGGAGGCTGAATATTGTGCCAATTCGGTCTCAAAAAACCGCAGCACCACGGGACTTGAGCCATAGAGGATTCGGACGGACCGCGCAACCACGCCGCAGGATGATATTTGGCCGCACCAGATGCGACCACAAGATTTGCATTATCAGTCGGCGGTCGGCAGGACCGGTGCGTCGTCATCCGCCGCTGGAGGCAGAGGCGCGGTGATGCCGCTATCCACGGGCTGCTCTTCGCGCACGGGCGCGTCGGTCAGGCGATCCAGAACCGAACTGCCGGCGGAATTACTGGCCGCGATCACTGTCAGCACCATCGAGGTGCAGATAAAGGCACCGGCGAGGATCCATGTCAGCTTGCCCATAGCCGTCCCGGACGAGCGGCCTGCGACACGCCCGCCGCCACCGCCGCCACCCATGCCCAGTCCGCCCCCTTCGGAACGTTGCAGCAGCACTGCGCCGATCAGCGATAGTGCCAGAAGCAAATGGATGATGAGAACAACGTTTTCCATGAAGCGGCCTGTCGGATAGGGAAATCTGAAAATCTGCATTGGTATCTAGGGAATTTCGCGGCCCCCCGCAACCCGCCATTGCGGTCGGGGCTGCGCGCTGGTTCAGTCGCCGACGTCGTCCATGTCTGACTGGCCCGACAGACGGCGGCGCACGTGGCTCCAACTCAGGCCGATGCCAAGCACCAGCGACAGCGCGATCAGGGCCAGCCAGACGATCTGTGACGTATCACGCAGGGTCAGCAGCCCGTAATCGTGCAGTACCCATAGCCCGGCCGCAGTGATGGCCAGTACCATGCTCATGCCAAGGCCGCCGATCGAGCGCAGCGTCGCGCGCAAGTAAATGACGTAAAACACCAGCAGGACGAGGCCGGCGAGAACCACCAGCGGCAATTGCACGTCATATTCGGCGCGCGCCCAGTTGACGTAGTTCCAGCGCGTTGGGTTGAACGTGGCGGCCAATAGGACAAAGGCGATCAGCCAGCGCAGCACGAATCCCATATGCGTCTCCTTATATACATGGCGCGCTTTCTAATTGCGCCAATGCGGCGCCGCCTGTCCAGTGGTCGCGCCCGGATTTAGAGGTTTCGCCCCCCGCCGCGCACGGCTATACCGGCGCGGGTTTTACCAAAGAGATATGAGGTCCGGCATGGCAAACGTAGTCGTCGTGGGCGCCCAGTGGGGCGACGAAGGCAAAGGCAAGATCGTTGACTGGCTTAGCGAGCGGGCCGATGTAATCGCGCGTTTTCAGGGCGGACATAACGCCGGTCACACGCTGGTCGTTGATGGCAAGGTCTATAAGCTGAACGCGCTGCCCTCGGGCGTGGTGCGCGGTGGCAAGCTGAGCGTGATCGGCAACGGCGTGGTGCTGGACCCATGGCATCTGGTCAACGAGATCGCCAAGATTCGCGAACAGGGGGTCGAGATATCCCCCGAGACGCTGATGATCGCCGAAAACACTCCGCTGATCCTGCCGATCCACGGCGAGCTGGACCGCGCCCGCGAAGAGGCGGCCTGCAAAGGCACCAAGATCGGCACTACTGGGCGCGGTATCGGCCCCGCCTATGAGGACAAGGTCGGGCGCCGTTCGGTCCGGGTGGCCGATCTGGCGGATATGGCGACGCTGGAGGCGCGGGTGGACCGCGCGCTGCAGCATCACGATCCACTGCGCAAGGGGTTGGGGATCGAGGCGATCGACCGAGACGCGCTGGTCCAGCAACTAAAAGATATTGCGCCGGAGATCCTGCAATACGCGGCGCCGGTGTGGAAGGTGCTGAACGACAAGCGCAAGGCAGGCAAGCGCATCCTCTTTGAGGGGGCACAGGGCGCGCTGCTGGATATCGATTTCGGCACCTATCCTTTCGTTACGTCGTCCAACGTGATCGCGGGGCAGGCGGCAACGGGCGTTGGCGTCGGCCCCAGCGCGATCAACTATGTACTGGGCATCGTCAAGGCCTACACCACCCGCGTCGGCGAGGGGCCGTTCCCGACCGAGTTGGACGACGATGACGGCCAGAGATTGGGCGAGCGGGGCCGCGAATTCGGCACCGTCACGGGGCGCAAGCGGCGTTGTGGGTGGTTCGATGCGGCCCTCGTGCGCCAAACTTGCGCAACCTCAGGCGTCAAGGGGATCGCGCTGACCAAGCTGGACGTTCTGGACGGGTTTGAGACCCTGCGCATCTGCACAGGCTATGAGCTGGACGGCAAAAAGTTGGACTATCTGCCGACCGCCTCTGATCAACAATGGCGCTGCAAGCCGATCTACGAGGAAATGCCCGGTTGGTCCGAGTCGACCGAAGGCGCGCGCAGTTGGGCCGAGTTGCCCGCAGGTGCGATCAAATATGTGCGCCGCGTCGAGGAGCTAATCGAATGCCCCGTCGCGATGCTGTCGACCTCGCCCGAGCGTGAGGATACGGTTCTGGTAACCGATCCCTTCGCTGACTGATCTTAGGGATACGAAGATGGCACTTAGCCGGAGGCGAGTATGACGTTGAGTTACAAAGCAAGGCGGCGCTGGTCGCTGGTGATCCTGCTGATCGGCCTGCCGGCTTATGTCGTGGCAGTGATCAGCCTGATCGCTTGGCTGCCGGACCTGCCAGGTTGGGTGAACTTTGTCATCTATGTCACGCTGGGCTTTGTCTGGATGGTGCCGCTGAAATTCGTGTTTCTCGGCATCGGCCAAGCCGATCCCGACGCCCCCCACCTAGACGATGATCTGCGCTGAGCTGGCGAAATTTGGATATTTATTCCAAGAAAAAGCACTGGTAGCGTAAGGTAGAGTGTGGGCGCATAGGGCCTGCTATTCCTGCCGGGGGACTGCCATGATCGTGACGACGTCTTATTGTGCGCTGATGGCGCGTTATAACCTGTGGCAGAACGGATCGCTTCTGAGTGCTGCCGCAACGCTGGACGGGGCCGCGCGACGGCTGGACCGGGGCGCATTCTTTGGCTCTATCGCGCGCACGTTCAATCATCTGCTGTGGGGCGACATGATGTGGATGTCGCGTTTTGACGGCGGCGCTGTGCCTGTGGGCGGGATCGACACCAGTGGCGATTTGCTGCCTGAATGGGCCAGCTACCTCACGGCGCGGGCGCAGACCGACCGGCGCATATTGGGCTGGGCCGACCGGCTGGAGCCCGAAGAGTTGTCGGGCGATCTGTCCTGGTATTCCGGTGCATCGGGGCGAAACATGACGCAGCCCATGGGAATGTGTGTTCTGCAACTCTTCAATCATCAGACACACCATCGCGGGCAGATTCATGCGATGCTAACCGCCGCAGGCGCGCGGCCGGGGCCGACTGACGTGGTCTTCATGCCGGACGATATCGGTCTTTGATCTTGGGGACCGCCAGACGTGTGTGGTCATGGGAAATCGTGGGACACTTTCGTCGCCGTTCAGCGCAATCAAGGGTCGCGGGGTCGATTATGCCGACTCGAACCCCCGAATCTGGTCCGAATCCTAGGTAAATTCCGAAAATTTCAGATCGAATTGCCCGTCTGAAGGTTGGGTGACTGAATGAGTCACGCCGTGAGGCTGAGTATTTTGGGATTTTAGGGGAAATAATTGGGTCACTATTAGTTCCACAAGATGTGGTGTGTTTCGCTCAATGCATTGCTAGGTTGTGCGATTTATCACAATCCTGTGTCACATGATCTTGTTTTGTACTCCTGTGGATAACTACATGCAGTGGTTTTTGAGTGCATTTTTTTGTTGCGTCCCATGATTTCCCATGGCATCCCTATAAGCGTGATGAGGACGGAACGAAGACAAGGGACGCTAAACGATCCCGCTTAATAATAACCAAAGTCAGGTTTCATACAGGCACCCGCCTTCATCCAAAACGACGAGATCCGGCGCGCAGCGAGCAGACATCCCCCCAGGTGGCGCGCGTAGCTGGACAGCCCCGCAGATGCGGGACGAGGGCGACGGATTGAGCAGTGGCAGCCGCTCAATCCGTCGTTTTCATTTCTAGGTCAAGTTTTAACGGACTTGACGAAAAACCGAGGCAGGGCAAGGGGCCGCAGACGTGGCACGCAGGTTCAGAGGTGAAAGCCACCACAAGGTGGATACGAAGGGTAGGGTTTCGATCCCCGCCCTTTTTCGCCGTGTGATCGAGGCGTCTGATCCCAACTGGACTGATGGCCTCGCGCCCGAGTTGGTCATCGTCTATGGCGATCATCGTCGCAATTATCTGGAATGCTACACGGTCGAGGCCATCGGAGAGGTGGACGACAAGATCGATGCACTGCCGCGCGGCTCGAAAGATCGCAAGATCCTTCAGCGCCTGTTTCATGGCCAATCCTTTCCGACGACGGTGGACGAGACCGGGCGCCTTGTGCTGCCCGCCAAGTTGCGCGCCAAGATCGGGCTGGAGAATGAGGCGTTTTTCATCGCCGCCGGCGATACGTTTCAGATCTGGAAGCCCGAGACATACGAGACCTATGAGGCCGCCGAGACCGAAGAATGGCTGGACGAGCAGCCGGATGATTTCGATCCGCTCATCCTGCTGGATGGCGCCAAGGGGGAATAGGCGATGTCCGCTGCTACCCCTGACACACCCCCTCACATACCCGTCCTGATCGCGCCGCTGATCGCGGCCGCAGCGCCTATTTCCGGCACATGGCTGGACGGTACGCTGGGCGCAGGTGGATACGCGCGCGCGCTGCTGGAGGCGGGCGCGCAGAAGGTGATCGGCGTTGATCGTGACCCGGCGGCGCTGGAAATGGCCGCTGGTTGGGCCGCGCCTTATGGCGATCGGGTCGAACTGGTCGAGGGCGTTTTTTCACATCTGGACAATTATGCGCAGGATTTGGACGGCATCGTGCTGGACCTTGGCGTGAGCTCGATGCAGTTGGATCAGGCGCAGCGCGGCTTTTCCTTTATGCGCGATGGGCCATTGGATATGCGGATGAGCCAGGATGGCCCTTCGGCTGCCGATCTGGTCAATGCTGCCGACGAGGGCGAGTTGGCCGATATTCTATACCTTTACGGCGAAGAGCGGGCGAGCCGCCGGATCGCCAAGGCAATCGTGAAAAAACGCGCCGAGGTGCCTATCGTCAGCACCCTGCAACTGGCCGAGATCGTCGAGAAATGCCTGCCACGGAGTAAGCCGGGGCAGGCGCATCCCGCCACCCGCAGTTTTCAGGCGATCCGCATTGCCGTGAACGACGAATACGGTGAGCTGATCGGCGGGCTTGAGGCGGCTGAGCGCGCCTTGAAACCCGGCGGTGCGCTGGCCGTCGTCACCTTTCATTCAATCGAGGACCGCATGGTCAAACGCTTCTTGCAGGATCGCTCGGACGGCGGCGGCGGCGGCAGCCGTCATGCGCCGGTGCAAGCCGAGCAGGCGCGCCAGTTCACACTGGCTAGTCGCAAGGCGATCACGGCCGATGACGCAGAACTGGCGGCAAACCCGCGCAGCCGCAGCGCAAAATTGCGCGTGGCGATACGCACCGATGCCGCGCCGGGTGTGACGGACCGCAAGGCAATGGGAATGCCGCTGCTCAAAGGGGGTAAGTGATGCGAAGCTTTTTCTACGTTATCAGTGCATTGGCGGTGATCGGATTGGCCTATTGGGCGTATTACGAAAACTACCGCACGCAGGCTTCCATCAGCCATGCTGAGCGGTTGGAGGGGCAAATCGCGACCGCCCGTCAGCGTCTGCGCGTGCTCAATGCCGAATGGGCCTATCTCAACCGGCCCGCGCGCCTGCGCGAGTTGGCGGATATCAACTTTGACCGCCTGCAGCTGATGCCGCTGGAGGCGCAGCAATTCGGGCGCATTGATCAAGTGGATTACCCGCCCGAGGTGGATTTGCGTTTCGATTTTTCGGGCTCGGTCGCCGTGACAAATCAATCGGAAGAGGAGACGGGCCAATGATCCGCACACCGCTACGCCCGCTGGCACGAATCCTCCCCGCCCGCGCCAAGGGCGAAAACCCTGATGCTATCGAGCGCGAGAATATCCGCCTGCGCCACGAGGCGATGCGCGACAAGGCACGCCGCCGCGCCGAGGGGCGGCTGCTGGTGTTGGGTGCGACGTTTTTCTGCGCGTTCGGCGTGATCGGATTGCGCATGGGTATCCTGGCCCAGACCGAACCGGCCGAGCCGCGTACCAGCGCGGCGGGTGCGCAGATCCTCGCGCAGCGGGCCGATATCGTCGACAGGAACGGGCGCATATTGGCGACGAATTTCGACACGCACAGCCTGTATGCGCAGCCCCAGCAGATGATTGAACCGGAAAAGACGGCCAAGGGGTTGGTGGCGATTTTTGCTGATCTGAAAGAGGATCGCCTGCTGAAGGATTTCACCGGCAAGCGCAAGTTTGTGTGGGTAAAAAAGAAAATCAGCCCTGAACAGATGCAGGCCGTGCATGATCTGGGTGAGCCGGGCTTGCTCTTTGGCCCGCGCGAGATGCGCCTTTATCCCAACGGCAGGTTGGCCGCGCATGTGCTGGGCGGAGCAGGCTTTGGGCGCGAGGGCGTTCATGCGGCCGAGGTAATTGGCGTTGCGGGAATTGAGAAATTCCATGACGCGCGCCTGCGCGATCCGGCGCAGAATCACCAGCCGCTGACGCTGTCGCTGGACCTCTCGGTGCAGGCCGCGGTCGAGCGGGTGTTGCAGGGCGGCATGAGCATAATGAACGCCAAGGGCGCCGCCGCCGTGCTGATGGATGTGCAGACCGGCGAGGTGATCTCGATCGCCTCATTGCCAGATTTTGACCCCAATGACCGTCCCCGGCCACTGGTGCAGGGCAATGCCGCCGACAGCCCGCTGTTCAACCGCGCTGTTCAAGGGGTTTATGAGCTGGGCTCGACCTTCAAGATTTTCGCGGTCGCACAGGGGTTGCAGTTGGGTCTGGTCAATCCCGGCACGATCATCGACACGGCCGGGCCGATGCGCGTCGGCGGGCACCGCATTGGTGAGTTTAACAACAAAAATTACGGCAAGATCAGCGTTTCGGACGTCATTGTGCACAGCTCTAACCGGGGCACGGGACGCATCGCGCTTCAGATCGGACCGGCGCGGCAGCAAGATTTTCTGAAATCGCTCGGTTTTTTCAAGCCGGTCGAATTCGAGATGGTTGAGGCGGGCGGTGGTAAGCCCCTTTTGCCCAAACGGTGGACGGACCTCTCGACCGTCACGATCTCTTATGGTCATGGCCTCTCGTCCAGCCCGCTGCATCTGGCCGCAGGCTATGCCGCCATCGCCAATGGCGGGCGGTACGTGCGCCCGACGTTGCTTAAACAAGCTGGCCCGCAGCAGGGCGAGCGCATCATGTCTGCCGCCGTCGCGCGCGAATTGCGCAAGATGCTGCGCGCGGTCGTGACCGATGGCACGGCCAGCATGGGCGACGTGCCCGGCTATGCCGTGGGCGGCAAGACCGGGACGGCGGACAAGCCCAAGGAAAAGGGCGGCGGTTACTATAAAGACAAGGTGATCGCCACTTTTGCGTCAATGTTCCCGGCGGATGATCCGAAATACGTGCTGATCGTCGCGCTGGACGAGCCGGTCGAGACGTCCGGCGATAAGCCGCGCCGCACGGCGGGTTGGACGGCTGTCCCCATCGCGTCGGAAATCGTCGCGCGCGTCGCGCCACTGCTGGGCCTCAGGCCTGCGATTGAACAGACGCCATTGGCTGATATAACGCAGGTATCAATGCAAAACGGCGACTGAGCGGGGCGGACATGAGTGCGGGGCAGGCAAAGACATTGGCAGAGCTGGGCCTGGCGGCCAAGGGCGGCGCACAGGCACGCGTGACGGGGCTGGCTATCGACAGTCGGCAGGTCAAGGATGGCACCCTGTTCGCCGCGCTACCCGGCAGCCGCGTGCATGGGGGCGAGTTCATCCAATATGCGCTGCGCATGGGCGCGGCGGCGATCCTGACGGATGCCGAGGGCGCGCGAGTCGCGGCGGATGTGCTGGCCGCCTCGGACGCGGCGCTGGTCGTGACCGAGGACGCGCGCGCCGCGCTGTCTTGTGCCGCAGCCCTCTGGTTTGGCGCACAACCCGAAGTGATGGTGGCTGTCACCGGGACCAACGGCAAGACGTCGGTCGCCAGCTTTGCCCGCCAGATATGGCAGGCGATGGGGCTGGAGGCGATCAATGTCGGCACCACCGGTGTCGAGGGCAGTTATGCCGCGCCTCTGGCCCACACCACGCCCGATGCCATCACATTGCACCGCGTTCTGGCCGAGGCGGCAGAGGCGGGCGTAACCCACGCGGCGATGGAGGCGTCCAGCCACGGGCTGGATCAGCGCCGTCTTGATGGTGTGCAGTTGGTTGCGGCGGCGTTTACCAATTTCACGCAGGATCATCTGGACTACCACCAGACATTCGAGGCGTATTTCAACGCCAAGGCGGGGCTTTTCGCGCGCGTTCTGCCAGAGGGCGGCGTGGCCGTCGTCAACATGGACGACCCACGCGGCGCTGATATCGCCGATCTGGCTGAGGCGCGCGGGCAGGATGTGCTGCGGGTGGGTCGCCATGGCGACGCACAACTGCGCCTCTTGGGTCAGCGGTTCAATCCCACGGGGCAAAGCCTGCGATTTTCCTGGCTGGACGACGTGCATCAGATCGACTTGCCGCTGATCGGCGGCTTTCAAGGCGAAAACCTGCTGGTCGCCGCTGGCCTCGTGATTGGCGCAGGCGCCGACGCGTCGCGCGTGTTTCAGGCGCTGCCGGAAATGGAGACGGTGAGGGGCCGGATGCAACTGGCCGCGACTCGCCGCAATGGCGCGGCGGTATTCGTCGATTTCGCGCATACGCCCGATGCCGTCTCGACCGCGATCAAGGCACTGCGCCCGCATGTTATGGGCCGCCTCGTCGCCATTATCGGGGCCGGGGGCGACCGCGATCCGGGCAAGCGTCCGCTGATGGGGCAGGCAGCCGCCGCGGATGCCGACCTCGTTATCGTTACCGACGACAACCCGCGCAGCGAAAATCCCGCCTCCATCCGCGCCGCCGTGATGGAGGGGTGTCCGGATGCCTCGAATGTCGGCGACCGCGCCGAGGCGATCCTGCGAGGTGTCGACGCACTTGGGCCGGGCGACGCGCTGTTGATCCTCGGTAAGGGGCATGAGACGGGCCAGACGGTCGGCAGTGATGTGCTGCCGTTCGATGATGTCGAGCAGGCCAGCGTTGCGGTCATGGCACTGGACGCCGCAGAGACGGGGGAGGGCGCATGAGCCTTTGGAGCGCCGCCGATGCCGCCGCCGCGACCGGCGGACAGGCGCAGGGCGATTGGCAGGCGAATGGCGTTTCCATCGACACGCGCACCATACGGTCCGGCGATCTGTTCGTCGCGCTCAAGGCCGAGCGTGATGGGCATGATTTTGTCGCCCAAGCGCTGGACAACGGCGCGGCAGCGGCAGTGGTCAGCCACGTTCCCGAGGGCGTCGCACCGGATGCGCCGCTGCTGATCGTGCCCGATGTGCTGGAGGCGCTGGAGGCGCTGGGCCGCGCTGGTCGGGCGCGAACAGGGGCCAAAGTCATCGCCGTCACCGGATCGGTCGGCAAGACCTCGACCAAGGAAATGTTGCGCGATGTCCTCTCGGGGCAGGGTCGCACCCATGCCGCCGAGGCCAGCTACAACAATCATTGGGGCGTGCCGCTGACATTGGCACGGATGCCTCAGGGCACCGAATTCGCCGTGATCGAGATCGGCATGAACCACCCCGGTGAGATTGCTCCACTGGCCCGCCTTGCCCGCCCGCATGTGGCAATGATCACCACCATCGCGGCTGCGCATCTGGAGGCGTTCGAGAATATCGAGGGGATCGCGCACGAAAAGGCCGCGATCTTTGAGGGGCTTGAGCCGGATGGCACCGCCGTGATCAACGCCGATCTGGCGACGACGCCGATTCTGTTGGAGGCGGCGCGCGCAGCAAATGCGCAGATCGCCACCTTTGGCGAGAACAGTGATATGTATCGCCTGCGCAGCGTGCAACTGGGCGACGACCGCACCATGGTGTGCGCGGATCTGCCCGACGGCCCTGTCATATTCAAGATTCTCTCAGCCGGGCGCCATTTTGCTATGAACGGCCTTGGTGTGCTGGCCGCAGTCGAGGCGCTGGGTGGCGATACCGGCCTTGCCGCGCCGGATCTGGCGCGGTGGCGCCCGCCTGCCGGGCGCGGCACGCGAGAGGTGCTGGAGCTGGATTCGGGTGACGAAGACTGGACGCTGGATCTGATCGACGACGCCTTTAACGCCAATCCGACCTCAATGGCCGCCGCAATCGAAGTGCTGGCCGCCAGCAACCCGCGCGACAATATCGGACGCATTGCCAAGGGGCGGCGCATCGCGATCCTCGGCGACATGCTGGAACTGGGCGAGGGTGAGGCGGACATGCACCGCGCGCTGGCCGACCTTCCGCATATGGCGCAGTTGACCACCGTCCACTGTGTCGGCCCCAGAATGCGCGCCCTCTGGGAGGCGCTGCCACGCGCTCAGCGCGGGATCTGGAGCGAAGACGCAGCATCGCTGGCGCTTAAGGTTCATGGCGTGATAGATGCGGGCGATGTGCTGCTGATCAAGGGATCAAAGGGCAGCAAGGTGAGCGCGATCGTCGACGCTCTGCGCAAACCGGGGCGCGACAGCCGCCTCCAGACAAGGGATGATTGAATGTTATACTGGCTCACCGCTTTGTCCGATGGCGGCGATTTCTTTAACCTGTTCCGGTATATCACGTTCCGCACCGGGGGTGCGTTCCTGACGGCACTGACTTTTGGCTTTATCTTTGGCTTGCCCCTGATCAACGTGCTGCGCAAGCGGCAGGGCAAGGGGCAACCGATCCGTACCGACGGCCCCGAGGGGCATTTCATCAAGGCGGGCACGCCCACGATGGGCGGTCTGCTGATCGTCGGTGCGCTGCTTACATCCACCTTGCTCTGGGCGCGGCTGGACAATCCATTCATCTGGATCGTGCTCTTTGTCACCATGGCGTTCGGCACCATCGGGTTCGCGGACGACTACGCCAAGGTATCCAAGCAGCACCATGACGGGGTGCCGGGCAAGGTGCGGCTGGCCCTCGGGTTTGTGATTGCAGGGATCGCGGCCTATTGGGCGGCGGCCTACCATCCGGAGGCCTTGCAATACCAACTGGCGCTGCCAGTGTTCAAGAATACGCTGATCAACCTCGGATTTTTCTTTGTCCCCTTCGCGATGATCGTGATCGTTGGTGCGGCTAACGCGGTGAACCTGACCGATGGCCTCGACGGCCTCGCGATCATGCCTGTGATGATCGCCGCGTCCGCGTTAGGCGTGATCGCCTATGTGGTCGGGCGCACCGATTTCACCGAGTATCTGGACGTGCATTACGTCGAAGGCACCGGCGAGATCATGATCTTTGTCGCCGGCCTCGTGGGCGGTGGCCTCGGGTTCCTTTGGTATAACGCCCCGCCTGCCGCCGTGTTCATGGGCGACACCGGCTCACTGGCCCTTGGCGGTGCACTGGGCGCGATTGCCGTGGCCACCAAGCACGAGATTGTGCTGGCCATTGTCGGCGGTTTGTTCGTGGTCGAGGCGCTCAGCGTCATCATTCAGGTGCTCTATTTCAAACGCACCGGCAAGCGCGTGTTCCTGATGGCCCCGATCCACCACCATTACGAAAAAAGGGGCTGGTCCGAACCGCAGATCGTCATCCGTTTCTGGATCATCGCGCTGATTCTGGCGATGATCGGGCTGGCGACGTTGAAGGTGCGGTGATGGACCGGACCGAGCGTTTTCGCCGCCTGACGTCTGGTTTGCTGTCGTATGTTGCGATGTATGCACTTGCCGCTGCTGCCGGCATCTTGTCGCAGAATGTCGACGGGATAGGGCTGCGTATCGGTGCAATGTTCGGTGTGGCCGGATTCGCGCTGATGGCGTTGACACTTGCCGGATTGACCATGCGCGAGGGTGCGTTGATCGCAGGTGATTTTGTCGCGTCCGGGATTGGACTGTGGATGCTTCGCATCTTGGTGCTGGCAGTATTGGCCGGTATGATTCTGTCAATTCATATGACTATGATGTCGGCCATTCGCGCCTACTTCTGGACGCCCCCTCTATGATACCGGTTCAGGGATACGACGGTTTGCGGGTCGCGGTCCTCGGTCTTGGCCGGTCGGGCCTTTCGGCGGCCCGTAGCCTTGAGGCGGGCGGCGCGATTCCGATATGCTGGGACGATAACGAGGCCGCGCGCGCCAAGGCGGAAGAGTATGGCTTCGAGGTGCTGGACCTGTCCAAGGACGGCGCATTCCACGGCATCGCCAGCCTGATCGTCAGCCCCGGTATCCCGCACCTCTACCCTGCACCGAACCGCGTCGTCGCCGCTGCGCAGGTGGCGGGCGTGCCAGTGGACAACGATATCGGCCTCTTCTTCCGCTCGTTCGCGTCGGGCGACTGGAACGATTTTGAGCAGCCACCGCGCGTGATCTGCGTCACCGGATCGAATGGGAAATCGACGACCTGCGCGCTGATTCATCACATCCTGACCGAGGCGGGCCGCAATGCGCAACTGGCAGGCAATATCGGGCGCGGTGTGCTGGACATTGACCCGCCTAAGGATGGCGGCGCCGTCGTGCTGGAGCTATCCAGCTATCAGACCGAACTGGCCCGCGCCTTGACGCCCGACATCGCGGTTTTCACGAATTTCAGCCCCGACCACCTCGACCGCCACGCCGGCCTTGGCGGTTATTTCGCGGCCAAGCGCCGCCTTTTCGCCGAGGGTGGCCCTGACCGCGCCATTATTGGTGTGGACGAGGCCGAGGGGCGGTTTCTGGCTGGGCAACTCAGCGAGGGAGCGGGGGATGATCGCGTCATCCGCATCTCTGTCACTGAAAAGCTGACTGGCCCCGGCTGGCAGGTCTTTTCGCGCAAGGGGTTCCTTAGCGAATATCGCAAGGGGCGTCAGGCGGGCAGCATTGATTTGCGCCCTATCAAGGGCCTGCCTGGTGCGCATAATCACCAGAATGCCTGCGCCGCTTATGCGGCCTGCCGGTCCATGGGCCTCGCGCCCCGCGTCATCGAGGACGCGATGCACAGCTATCCGGGCCTGCCCCACCGCAGCCAGATCGTTGCCGAGGCGAATGGCGTCACCTACGTCAATGACAGCAAGGCCACGAACGTCGACAGCGCGCTCAAAGCATTGCAGGCGTTTACGAATATCCGTTGGATCTGTGGCGGGCTGGAAAAGGAAGGCGGACTGGACGTGCTTGCCCCTGCATTGGACAATGTCGCGCGCGCCTATGTCATTGGCCGCGAGGCTGCGCAATTCGCGCTGCATCTGGGCATTGATGCGGAAATCTGCACCACAATGGCCGAGGCTGTACGCCGGGCGCACGGCGACGCACAGCCGGGCGATACGGTTCTGTTGGCACCCGCCGCAGCCAGTTTCGATCAGTACGACAGCTTTGAGACGCGCGGAGACGATTTCGCCGCCTGCGTCACTGCCGCACTCGCCTCTGGTCAATAGCGCCGCTGCGCGCTATCTGGGGCGGCAAATGACGCTGCCAAAAACGCGAGGGGTCCAATGCCCGAAAGCAAAGCCTACAGCACGCCCGGCCCGGTTGAATCGGGTCTTGGCGCGGCCATGTCGCCCACCTCCGAAATCATCGAAGAGGCGCGCGCAGGCCGATTGTTCATCCTTGTCGACCACGAGGACCGCGAGAACGAAGGCGATCTGGTGGTCGCCGCCGAATTTGCCACGCCCGAAGCGATAAATTTCATGGCGACGCACGGGCGCGGATTGATCTGTCTGCCGATGACGGCCGAACGGGTGGACCGCCTGGGCCTGCCGATGATGGCGGTCAATAACTCGTCCCGGCACGAAACGCCGTTCACCGTCTCGATCGAGGCGCGCGAGGGCGTGTCCACCGGCATTTCCGCCCCCGACCGCGCACATACCGTCGCCACCGCCATCAATGAGCAAAACACGATGGCGGCGCTGGCGACACCCGGCCACATCTTTCCGCTGCGCGCGCGTACTGGCGGCGTGCTGGTGCGCGCGGGCCATACTGAGGCGGCGGTGGACATCGCACGCCTTGCCGGGCTGAACCCCGCTGGCGTCATCTGCGAGATCATGAAGGCCGACGGCACCATGGCGCGACTGCCCGATCTGATCGAATTTGCCCGCGAACATGGGCTGAAAATCGGTACGATCAGCGATCTGATCGCCTACCGGCATAAGCATGACAACCTCGTGCGCGAAGTGCGCCGCGAAACTGTCGAGGCGCATGTCGGCGGCACTTGGGAGATGCGCATTTTCGCCGATGAGATCACCGGGACCGAGCATGTCGTGCTGGTCAAGGGCGACCTGGACGACGGCGCGCCCATCTTGGCCCGCACCCACGCGTTGAACGCGCTGGAGGACGTGCTGGGCATCGGCGGCGCCCCTGCGGGCAAACTACGCAGCGCCATGCAGATCATCGCCGAGGCAGGGCGCGGCGCGATTTTCCTGTTCCGCCAGCCGCGTCCTGAATTGGCCCAGGAACTGGACGAGGATGGTCCTCGCACGATCAAGAACACCGGCCTTGGCGCGCAGATCATGTCGACCATGGGCATCCATCAGCTTATCCTGCTGACCGATAATCCCGACACGCGGTATCTGGGGCTTGATGCCTATGGCATCAGCATTATCGGCACCCGCCCCCTGAAGATCGGATAGATTCATGGCAGACAGCGAATACACTATGCCGCGCGCGGAATTGGACAAGCCCGCGAAACTGCTGATCGCAGTCGCGCCGTTCCATCGCGAGATCGCCGACAACCTGATTGCAGGTGCCAAAGCCGAAATCGAAGCGACAGGCGCGACCTGTGACATCATCGAAGTGCCAGGCGCGCTGGAACTGGCCACCGCCATCGGCATCGCCGAGCGGCTGAGCAATTTTGACGGCTATGTCGCGCTTGGCTGCGTCATTCGCGGCGAGACGACGCATTACGAAACGGTCTGCAACGATTCCAGCCGTGCCATCACACTGCTGGGCCTTCGGGGCATTTGCATCGGTAATGGCATCCTGACGGTCGAGAACCGCGAGCAGGCCGAGGTGCGCGCCGACCTTAAGCGCATGAACAAAGGGGCAGGGGCCGCCGCTGCTGCCTTGCATCTAATTGCGCTGACCCGTAAGTGGAGCGCTTCGCGCAAGGGCGTTGGGTTTATCCCCGGCGTTGACGAGATCCAGATCGCGGGCACATCCAAGGACACTCCGACGGCATGACGACTGAACCCGCCCCCATTTCCGGCAACCAGCGCCGCAAGATGCGCTCGGCCGCGCGGCTATATGCCGTGCAGGCGCTGTTTCAGATGGAGCATTCTGATCAGAACGTGAATGCCGTCTATCTGGAGTTTCTCGATCACCGCTTTGGTGCCGAGGTTGATGACGAGACGGACATGATCGAGGGTGACGAGGATCTGTTTCGCACCGTGCTGGACCGCGCGGTCGACGACCAGCGCCGGATCGACCAGATGACTGACCGCGCGTTGGTTGCCAAATGGCCCATCGCGCGGATCGACCCGACACTGCGCGCGCTGTTTCGTGCAGCGGGCGCCGAACTGACCGGGGATGAAACGCCGCCGCGCGTTATCATCACGGAATATGTCGACGTCGCCACCAGCTTTTTCCCCGATGGCAAAGAGCCGAAATTCGTCAATGCGGTGCTCGACCACATGGCGCGCGAGGCGCGACCCGAGGCATTTTAATGCGTCACGCAAAAACGCCGCACCAGATGGCGCGGCGTTTAAGTTACGTGTGGCCTGCAATCAGGCGTCGGCCAGCATCCCTTTTTCCTGCGCCAGTTTGCGCATCCGCTCTTGCAACTTTTCGAACGCACGCACCTCAATCTGGCGAATTCGCTCGCGGCTGACGTCGTATTGTCCGCTCAGTTCCTCCAGCGTGATTGTCTTGTCGCTCAGGCGGCGCTGGGTCAGGATATCCTTTTCACGATCATTCAGAACGTCCATCGCGTCCGCCAACATCTCGCGGCGCGCGAGCAGTTCGTCGCGTTCCTCGTAATCGGTGGCCTGATCGGCATCTTCATCCTCGAGCCAATCCTGCCATTGCATGGTCCCTTCGCCTTCGGAACCGACAGTAGCATTCAGCGACGCGTCACCCCCCGACATGCGCCGGTTCATTGAGATGACCTCTTTTTCGGTCACGCCCAGTTGGGTTGCGATCTTCTTGACGTTTTCAGGGCGCAGATCGCCCTCTTCCAACGCACCAATCTTGTTTTTGGCCTTGCGCAGGTTGAAGAACAGTTTTTTCTGCCCCGATGTCGTGCCCAGTTTGACCAGTGACCAGCTGCGCAGGATATATTCCTGAATGCTGGCGCGGATCCACCACATCGCATAGGTCGCAAGGCGGAATCCCCTTTCGGGATCAAAGCGTTTGACGGCCTGCATCAGGCCAACATTCGCCTCGGAAATCACCTCGGCCTGCGGCAATCCATAGCCGCGATAGCCCATCGCGATCTTGGCCGCCAGGCGCAAGTGAGACGTGACCATGCGGTGCGCGGCCTCGGTATCTTCCTGCTCGACCCAGCGTTTGGCCAGCATGTATTCTTCTTCCGGCTCAAGCAGCGGGAATTTGCGGATTTCCTGCATATAGCGGTTCAGCCCGCCCTCCGGCGTCGGTGCCGGCAGATTTGCATAATTTGCCATGATATTGCCCCTTCGGATGCCGTAATGTTTACGGCCTTAACATCTAATTGGGCATTTGTGCGCCCGTTTTCAATGCTTCTTGCATTCTTTGATTAAACTACCATGAACCCGGTTCGTTCCTCGCGCCAGATGTGTGTCGGTGGGATCACGAAACTGTGCTAGTCTCGTCACCTGGTGAAAGGGCCGCGATGAGGCGGGCCATATCATCTGGTAGCGGTGCCTCGAACGCCAACTCATCGCCGCTGATGGGGTGAACAAAGCCGAGGCTGGCAGCGTGCAGTGCCTGCCTGCCAAAGCCTTGCGCCATGGCCGCGCCGACCGGCGGCAGCGCCTTTTGCGCCAGCTTGCGGCCCGCGCCATAGACTGGATCACCGATCAGGCCGTGACCTGCATAGGCCATATGCACCCGGATCTGATGTGTGCGCCCGGTTTCCAACCAGCACTCCAGCAGCGCGCAGGCCGCAGGGGCGCCGAACCGCTCCAGCGTGCGGGCGCGGGTGACAGCGTGGCGGCCTCCGGCCCAGCAGACAGCCTGTTTCTGACGGTCCGTGCGGTGGCGATTGAGGTGCGACGCAACGCGCAGGATATTGCCCGGCTCGAACGTGACCCCACGCAGACCGCGCAGGCGGGGATCCGACGCCTCGGGCGTGCCGTGACATAGCGCCAGATAGCGGCGCTGCGCGGTATGGTTGGCGAACTGTTCGGCCAGACCGTGATGTGCGGCGTCGGATTTGGCCACGACCAGAAGGCCGCTGGTATCCTTGTCGATGCGGTGGACGATGCCGGGACGTTTCATGCCGCCGACGCCCGACAGGTCGCCGCCGAAATGGTGCAACAGGGCGTTGACCAGCGTGCCGCCGGGCGTGCCGGGGGCGGGGTGGACGACCATGCCGGCGGGCTTGTTCACCACGATCAGGGCGTCGTCCTCATGCATGATGTCCAGTGCAATCGCCTCGGGTGCGATGTGCGTTTCCTCGGGTGCGGGAACTTTGATGCTGACCTCGTCGCCCTCGGCCACGCGCGATTTGGCGTCCGTCACCACCGCGCCATTGACCGCAACCTGACCCTCGTTGATCAGCCGGGCAAGGCGGGTGCGCGACAGGGCGGCATCCCCCGGCACATCGCGGGCCAGCGCCTTGTCAAGGCGCAGCGGCGGGTCCATACCGATCCGCACCGTAAGAGAGGTCGAGCCCATGAATGATGATCCCCAGATGCAGCCGGTCGATCCGGCGATGGTGCGATATCTGCGCGTGTTGGTCACGGCGCTGACGGCGACCATGATCATCGGGTTCATAGTGATCGTTGCGCTCTTTGTCACCCGCTTCGCGCGCGGGTCAGATGTGAGCTTGCCGGACGCGATTGCGCTGCCCGGCGACGCGACGCCGGTGGCCTTTACCCAAGGCGCGGATTGGTATGCCGTCGTCACCAAAGATGATGAAATTCTGATTTATGATCGGATCACCGGGCAACTGCGCCAAATCATCCGCGTCGATATGTCAGAGTGAGGGGTGGTACCACCTCCTGGTCTCGAACCAGGGACCTCTTGATCCACAATCAAGCGCTCTAACCAACTGAGCTAAGGCGGCACTGATCGCGATTTAGCGCCGGACGGCTTCGATTGCAACCCGAAAACGCCTGTTTACTGGCGTGCTTGCAGGCGGCGCGCATAGTGCATGCGCCTTGCCAACAGGGGCACGGCGGGCTATCCCGTCGCCTTATGCAAAAGGAGCCGGATCATGGGCATCAACAGCGAACGCGACGTCGAGGCGAATATGCAGATCGGTCCCACTGATCAAGGCATGGTGCGCATTTTCATCGAATCGCAGGGCGTCGAGATTCCGATGGATTTCTCGCCGGAAGAGGCCGAGGAAATCGCCGCCGAAATCCTTGCTGCCGCCAAGGGCGCTGCCGCCTCCTGACCCCCTCATACCTGCGGATCGCGCCAGCCGAGCAATCGTCGCGCCGCGTCGCGGGCAAATTTTCGCGTGACGGCAGAGCGCCGCGCGCCGGCAAGGCGCTGTTCCGGCGCCATGCGGATTATTTCGGCGCCATAGCTGTCGGCTAGGATCAGACCGGTCTGATCGGGCAGGATATCCGTCGGAAAATTCGCATCCACGGCCCAGAAAAACCGATCGGCCCAATCAAGATAGCCCTGCCATTTACTGTCGGCCATGAAATCGGCGCGGCTGGATTTACACTCAACCACCCACAGCTCGCCCTTTGGCCCCAAAGCCATGACGTCGACGCGACGGCCCCGTTCGGGCGCGTATTCCTCAAGCGCAGCAAAGTTCAGCTCGGCCAGGTGGCGGCAAACGCCACGGGCCAATAGCTGACCGGGCTGACGGAGAATTGGGCTGTTACCCTGCATAGGGTGCAATTATGAACAAACGCAGAACGTACGCAACCCCTTGTCGAACCCAGTGCGCGCACCTAGGTTAAGCAGTGGCGGGTTCTGCCCTTCTCGTGAACGGTTGCATTCCGGTGGCCTTAAGCAATTCCGAGGGAGCTGGCTCTGTCCGGACCCTGGTCCGGTTAACCGGCGCCCACCTGTACATACAGGTCCTCGGGAATGAGATAACCAAACGGTTGCGTGCGGGCCCGCCACTTTTCGCATTTTGAAGTTTGGAAAGACTAGCGCCTTTGGCGTATGGGGGCCTCGGCGCGGATTGGAATCATGTCGCCCTCACGCGGATCGCCGCGCCTGCCGCCTCCACCGCGTGGACCGGTATCGTCGTCGTCGTGACCGGTCCGTTTGGTGATCGCAGATTGCACCCAAGTGAACACCGCGCCAACGCCCAGCCACATCAATGCCGCAGCCAGCCAGACGCTGCCTGAAAGGGCGACAACCTGCTTCAGTTGACCGGTGTCGAGCCAGAACAGCAGCGCAACCAACGCCGCAGCGATGGCAAAGCCGGTGGCCGCGTGGCCGATATAGGTGCGGACGGTTTGCAGCATGATTTTCCCCCGAATACCTTAATACTAAAGATAGGCGAGATACGTGGCAGCGCAAGCCGACCGGCGACATTTGGCCGATGGCCCGACAACGCCCGCGCCTCGCCGCCTGCAAACCGCGCGCAACCTGCTACGCAAGGTCGTCGAATGGACCACGCGGGGTTTGCGGCGTTGATAGCGCCTCATCTCTTACGGCATGTGCAGGAGGCGCTTGGGCTCAGTCCTCCATCGCCTCCAACTCGTCAATCATGCCCGAGATCATGTTCAGGCCCTTATCCCAGAATTTTGGATCGCTTGCGTCGAGGCCGAATGGCTTCAGCAACTCGGAATGATGCTTGGACCCGCCTGCCTTCAGCATGTCGAAATACTTGTCCTGAAACCCCTCGGGATTTTCCTCATAGACCGCATAGAGCGCGTTCACGAGGCCGTCGCCGAACGCATAGGCATAGACGTAGAAGGGCGAGTGGACGAAGTGGGGCACATAGGCCCAGAACGTCTCGTAGCCGTCCACAAAGTCAAAGGCCGGGCCCAGCGATTCGCCCTGCACGGACATCCAGAGCGCGTTGATATCGTCCGGTGTCAGCTCGCCTTCGCGGCGGGCCGCGTGCAGCTTGCATTCAAAATCGTAAAAGGCGATCTGACGCACGACCGTGTTGATCATGTCCTCGACCTTGCCCGCCAGCATCACCTTGCGTTCGGCGTCGGTTTTAGCGCCTTCCAGCATGCGGCGGAACGTCAACATCTCGCCGAATACGGACGCGGTTTCGGCCAGTGTCAGCGGCGTCGATGACAACAGCTCGCCCTGATCCGCCGCCAGCACCTGATGCACACCGTGGCCCAGCTCATGTGCCAGCGTCATCACGTCGCGCGGTTTTCCGAGATAGTTCAGCATCACGTAGGGATGCACGTTCGTCACCGTGGGGTGCGCAAATGCACCGGGGGCCTTGCCCTGCTTGACGCCCGCGTCGATCCAACCCTTATCGAAAAACGGCTGTGCGATCTCGCCCATTCTGGGGTCAAACGCGGTGTAGGCGTTCATCACCGTGTCGCGCGCCTCGCCCCAATTGACGACCCGGGTTTCCTCCATCGGGAGCGGCGCGTTGCGGTCCCAGACCTGCATGCGATCCAGCCCCAGCCATTTACGCTTTAACTCGTAATAGCGGTGGCTCAGCTTGGGGTAGGCTGCGACGACGGCATCGCGCAACGCCTCGACGACCTCGGGTTCGACATCGTTACTGAGGTGCCTGCCAGTCTGGGCCGTGGGCATCCCGCGCCAGCGGTCGATGACCTCTTTTTCCTTGGCCGCAGTGTTGTGAACGCGGCTGAACGTGCGGATATTCGCGCCAAAGACACGGGCCAACTCACGGCTGGCCGCCTCGCGTTTGCTGCGGTCCTGCTCGGTCAGCAGGTTCAGCGTGCCCTCAATGCTCAGCTCTTCGCCGTCGACGTTAAAGGTAAGGCCTGCAATCGTTTCGTCAAAGAGCCGCTCCCAAGCGTCCCCGACCACACCCATGTCGTGCAGGAATTTCTCCAACTCGTCGGATAGCTGGTACGGTTTCATCGCGCGGATGCGGTCCAGCACAGGCTTGTAACGGGCCAAATCGGCGTTCTGACCCAGCAACTTGGTCAGATGGTCATCTTCAAGCCGGTTCAATTCGAGCGTGAAAAACACCAGTGGCGTCGTGAAAGTCGTGATCTTTTCCTGACAATCGGACAGGAATTTTGTCCGCGCGGGATCAGTTGTCAGCTGGTAATAGCGCAGGCCCGCGTAGGACATGATGCGCCCGGCAATGTTGCTGATGGCCTCGTTGCGGTGGATGCATTTCAGCAGGCCAGCGGCGTCCAGAGTGTCCAGTTTGCCCTCATAATCGGCGGCAAAGGCGGCACATTCGCCCTCCAGCCAATCCATATCACGGCTTAGCTCAGGCGCGTCCGTTGCAGTGTAGAGATCGCTCAGATCCCATTCCGGCAGCTTGCCCAGATCGCCCCCCTTTGCATTGGCGTTGGCGTCATGGGCGGGCTGGGGCAGGTGGATCATACGAAAGGCTCCTTAAAATGCGTTGCACCTGACATAGGCGGAGCGCGGCGCACGCTCAAGGGTGGCGGAGGTTTCAGCCGTATTGGCGCAGCATTTCGTGCAGATCATCTAGGCTGTTGGCTTCTTGTAGCGGCTTGTCATGGCGCCAGCGCTTCATGCGGGGAAAGCGCAGCGCGACGCCGGATTTATGGCGCGGCGAGGGCGCGATGCCCTCGAACGCGATCTCGAACACATGCTCGGGCTTGACCTGCCGCACGGGGCCAAAGCGCTGAAGCGTGTTACGGCGCACCCACGCGGTAATCTTGCGGAATTCATCGTCGGTCATGCCTGAATATGCCTTGGTGAAGGGCACCAGATCATTGCCGCTCCAAACGGCAAAGGTAAAATCCGTGAACAGGTTCGCGCGCCGCCCCGATCCCTGCTGTGCATAGATCATCACGGCATCGATGGTCAGCGGATCCAGCTTCCATTTCCACCAATCGCCCTTTTTGCGGCCCGCGTGATAGGGGCTGGCAGCAGATTTCAGCATTAGGCCCTCGGCGCGGCTTTCGCGGGCGGCACTGCGGGTCTGGGCGAGGCTGTCCCAGCTATCAAACGCGATAAGCGGTGAGGGGTGGACAGGCGCATCCGGGGGCAGCGCACCCACCAGCGCATCCAGCCGGGCGCGCCGCTCGGCAAAGGGCAGGGCGCGCAGGTCTGCGCCGTCCTGTTCCAGCAGGTCGTAGGCCAGCAGGATCACCGGGGCGCTTTTTAGCAAGGTCTTGGGGACCGTCTTGCGCCCGATTCGCTTTTGCAGATCGTTGAAGGGCAGGGGCGCCGCGCCGTCCCACGCCACGATCTCTCCATCCAGCACGGTGCCGGGGGGCAGAAAATCCGCTGAACGAGTAAATTCAGGAAAGCGGTCGGTCATCAGTTCTTCGCCGCGCGACCAGACGAAATGCGCCCCGCCACGAGCGATCAACTGCCCGCGAATGCCATCCCATTTCCACTCTGCGAGCCAGTTTTGAGGGGCTCCCAGATTGTCCGGGGTTTCGCCATCCAGCCCGTAGGCCAGGCAGAACGGATAGGGCCGTGATTGCGCCGCCTCGGGGTCGGGTGCCTCGATCAGCTGGGTGTAAGTCGTGCTGTCCGGCGTCCAGTTGCCCATCAGGCGATGCGCCAGTTCCGCCTCGTCATGGCCGGTCGCCTGAGACAGTGCGCGCGTCATCAGCTTGCGGCTGATTCCGACACGAAAGCCACCTGTCAGCAGCTTGTTAAAGACTAACCGCTCGGCCGTGTCCATTTGGTCCCATGCGTCCAGAACGGCGGATTTGCGCGCGCCCTCATCGGCGCCATCTAGGCCGCGCAGATAGGCGATCCAGTCGGTTAGGCTGCGATTCTGCCGCCGCGTGGGTGGCGGCAGGACAAGCGCGATCGTTTCGGCCAGATCGCCGACGATGGGATAGCTCTCTTCAAAGAGCCACAGGGGGATGGCCGCACGCTCCGCCGCCCATTCGCGCAGCTTTGTCGTGGTGATGGCACGGCGCGGGCGGCGGCCCGAAAACAATGCGATGGTCCAGAGGCGATCCGCCTCGGGGGCGTCTTTGAAATAGGTGGCAAGGGCCGCGACCTTGGTGTTGGTTTTGGTGGTCTGATCAATGGTGGCGTAGAGCGTGGTAAACCGTTTCATTCAGCCCCCTCCGCGTCTAGTGACTCGCCCTCCAGCGACTCACCAGCGAACTCGGTTGTGAGCGCCTCGGCATTATAGCCTTCACTCTTCAACCATCGCGCGAAGATGTCTGTGTAACCATGTGTTGCGTATAAATTTTCTGCACCAGTGGCCTTGATCGCACCGTTCAGGCCAGCCCAGTCTGCATGGTCCGAGACGACGAACCCGCGATCGACCGCGCGGCGTCTGCGCACGCCCCGCATCCGCATCCAGCCACTGGCGAATCCGGTCGCCGCCGGGCGAAACCGCCGCGCCCATTCGCTGCCAAGCGCGCCGGGCGGCGCGATGACCATGGCGCCGGGATGATCCTTGGGGTTGAGGTCGGGTGTGACGTGAATCGTGCGGGGCAGATCAAAGCCTTGGCCGCGCAATATTTCATTCGTATTCTCCACTGCGCCATGGGTCAGGATCGGTCCGATGTCGGGGTTCAGCAGCGACATGACGCGCTGCGCCTTGCCCAGCGAATAGGCGCCCAGCAGGCTAAACCGGCCCTCCGCAGCATTGCCTGCCCACCAGTCGTTGATCTGGCGGGCGGCGTCGCCTTCGTCCGGCCATTTAAAGACAGGCAGGCCAAAGGTGCATTCGGTGATAAAGCTATGACATTTCACCGGTTCGAACTGGGTCGACAGGGCGTCTGGCGTTGTCTTGTAATCGCCCGACACCACCCAGACCTCACCGCCCACTTCGATCCTGACTTGGGCCGAACCGGGGATATGACCTGCAGGGTGAAACGACACGTTCGCGCCGCCGATCCGGCGATCTTCACCATATTTTATCGAATCGAGATCAATCTGGCCCAAGCGATGCCGCATGACCGGCCCCGCGATATCGGTGGCAAGGTATTGCCGATGCCCCGGACGCGCGTGATCGGCGTGGCCATGGGTGATCAGCGCGCGGTCCACGGGTCGCCACGGATCGACGTAGAAATCGCCTGCGGGGCAGTAGATGCCCTGGGGTTTGAACTGAAGGACCATAAAGTCAAGGATAGGTCGCGTATGCAGCCTGACCAGCCCCTTGTGTGCGCAGCCGATGCAGGTAGGCTGTTTCTGGCAAAAGCGAGGGAACTGCGATGAGATTTGTGCGATATGGTGAGGCGGGGTCCGAGCGGCCCGGCGTTCTGGATAGCGCGGGCGTGCTGCGCGATTTGTCCGAGGTCGTGGATGATATCGCGGGCGACGTATTGGCGACGCTGCCGGATATCGATCCCGAGACGCTGCCAAAGGTGGCGGGCGCACCGCGCCTTGGCACGCCGGTGGGGCAAGTGGGCAAGTTGATCGGGATCGGATTGAACTACCACGATCACGCCGCTGAGGTCGGGCTGGACCCGCCAAACGAGCCGATCGTGTTCATGAAGGCGACATCCTCGATCACAGGGCCAAACGATCCGGTTTATTTGCCGCGTGGATCGCAGAAATCCGATTGGGAGGTGGAGCTGGGCGTCGTTATCGGCCGCCGCGCCAAATATGTCAGCGAAGCGGATGCGCTGGATTACGTGGCGGGCTACACGATCGTCAACGACGTGTCCGAACGCGCCTTTCAGACCGAGCGGGGCGGGCAATGGACCAAGGGCAAGAGTTGCGACAGTTTTGGCCCGATCGGCCCTTGGCTGGTCACGCCGGACGAGGTAGGCGATGTTCAGGCGCTGGATCTGATGCTGGACCTCGATGGTCAGCCTGCGCAGCGCGGCAGCACCGCCTCGATGATCTTTGGCGTGGCACATCTGGTCGCGTATCTAAGCCAGATGATGACCCTGCATCCCGGCGATATCATCGCAACCGGCACCCCGCCGGGCGTCGGCATGGCGATGAAGCCGCCGCGCTTTCTGCGTGAGGGCGATGTGATGACGCTGTCCATCAGCGGCCTCGGCATGCAGCGGCAGGAGGTGCGGCAGGACGGCTAGCCGTTAATGAGCGTCCCAAAATGCGGCCAACTGGCGCATGACATTGGCGCGCGTCGCGGGGGTTTCCATCAAAAGCTCGTGCCGAGCGCCCTCGACCTTTTCCAGCCGCGCACCGGGCCATCGCGCGATCCGTGAGTCGATTCGCGCGATGTCGACGATCTCTTCTTGGCTGCCGAGAAAGGTCAGGCTGGGCAGGTCCGGCGATGGCAGGCTGGCGAGGGTGCGGCATTCGCGCAGCGCCTCGAACAGCCAGTGCAGGCTAGGCCCGCCGAGGGCCAGCTCGGGATGCGCTTGCAATTGTGTGACCATGTAGGCGTGCATCTCGCGATCTCGCGTCAATGCGTTCGTCTCGAACGGCTCGCTCAGCACATAGCTGTCGCGCGTCGCGCCCGGCGCATATAGGTGCCCCAATCCGATCTGGCGGCTGGCCCAGCTTAGCAACCACGCCACCGGGCGCAGCGTTGGTTTTATGGCGATGCCCCACATTGGCGCGGTAAACGCGCAGGTGGCGAAAGGCAGGCCGCGCAGAGCGCCGCGCAATCCGATGGCGCCCCCCATGGAATGCGCCAGCATGTGCCAAGGCCGCGGCAGATCCAGCGCTGCGGCGAGTTGCAACATGGCATCCAGATCGGTCTGATAGTCGTGAAAACGACCGACGTGGCCCGGTAGCACGTCGACCAGTATCCGGTCCGAAAGCCCCTGACCGCGCCAGTCGATAGTTAATGTGCCGTAGCCGAGCTGCACCAGATCACGCGCAGTCAGGCCATATTTTTCGATATATTCAGTGCGACCCGGCAACAGCAGAACGGTCCCTCGGGTCTTAGCAGCGGGCCAGTGGCCGATGCGTACGCGCACGCCATCCTGCGCATCCTGCCAAAAAGCGCGCCCACCGTCCGGGCCGTCGGCGATGTCCTTTAGCAGCGGCGCGTCTTGCTTCAACTTAGCACCCGGCCTAGCTGCATAGCGACGCCCATGTCGCCCTCGACGTCCAGCTTGCCAGTCATAAAGGCTGCGGCCGGGTCCAGATCGCCCTCGACGATGGCGCGAAAGGTATCTGCATCCGCGCTAAGCGTGACGTCCGCCGGGTCGTCGCAGGCGCGTGCACCTTTCGCGTCGATGAATACTGCGCCTTCATTCGCAATCACGAACTTGGCCGAGCCCTCCATCGCGTCGCCATTCATGCGTGCGTTCAGCGCCTCGACCGCCTCATTCACCACGTCGCTAGCCGTGTCGCTCATCCGCCGCTCCTGTCAATTTGATCGCCTGGGGGTTTGCTTTCCCGCGTGTGGCGCTAGACTTGACGTTGTTATGGGCGCTCTTCGGTTCAATCTCAATCCTGTCGTCGCGCTATGTCTTGCGCTGAGCGGTCCTGCCATGGCGGACCCGCAGAATACCGCGCGGCTGGACGAAATGTATGAGGCGCTGAAAACCGCCCCCGCGCCAGAGGCTGAGAGGCTGGGTAGCGAGATTCGGCTGGAGACGTCAAAATCTGGCTCGCCCGCGATGAACCTTCTGCTGAAGCGGGGTCGCGATGCGATGGCCACGGGCAATACCGGGCTCGCGATCGAGCTGCTGAGCGCGCTCACCGATCATGCGCCCGGCTTTGCCGAAGGATGGCACGCCCGGTCCGTCGCGTTCGCGCGCGCCGGGCTGATGGGCCCCGCTATGACCGATCTTGAGCGCGCGCTGGCACTTGATCCGCGCAATTTCGCCGCGATCTACAGTCTTGGCGCGCTGTTGGAGGAAATCGGTCAACCGGCCCTCGCCTATGAGGCCTATACCCGCGTGACCAAAATCCACCCGCATTTTGACGATGTCGCCGAAGCGCTGGCCCGGCTCGAGGGCGAAACCCGAGGCAGCGACCTCTGACGCAATCCTGAACCACCGGAGATGAGGCCCATGGCCGATCAATCCCGAATCCTCGCGGTTCTGGGCCCCACAAATACCGGCAAGACGCATTATGCGATCGAACGGATGCTGGGTTACCGCACCGGTGTCATCGGCCTGCCGCTGCGCCTGCTGGCGCGCGAGGTCTATGACAAGATCGTAGCCGCGCGCGGCCCCTCTGTTGTGGCGCTGGTCACTGGAGAAGAGCGGATTGTGCCGCCCCGGGTGAAATATTGGGTCTGCACGGTCGAGGCGATGCCCGAGGGTATCGGCGCCGATTTCGTCGCAATAGACGAAATCCAGCTATGCGCCGACCCTGAGCGTGGTCACGTGTTCACCGACCGCCTGTTGCGGATGCGCGGCCTGCGCGAAACGCAGTTTCTGGGGGCGTCGACCATGCGCAGCGTCATCGCGTCGCTGGTCCCCGAGGTGGAATTCGTGCCACGGCAGAGAATGTCTGATTTGGTCTATTCAGGTTCGAAAAAGATAATTCGAATGCCTGAGCGTAGCGCGATTGTCGGATTTTCGGTGGATAATGTATACGCCATCGCCGAGGTGCTGAGGCGGCAAAAGGGCGGCGCAGCGGTTGTCATGGGCGCGCTCAGCCCGCGCACGCGCAATGCGCAGGTGGATCTATATCAGAACGGCGATGTCGACTATCTGGTGGCCACGGATGCCATCGGAATGGGTCTCAACCTCGACATTGATCATGTCGCTTTTTCATCCCTGACCAAGTTCGACGGGCGTCGCATGCGCCAATTGATGCCGAACGAGTTGGCGCAGATCGCGGGCCGCGCGGGCAGGGGCATGAGCCATGGCACTTTCGGCGTGACCGGCGAGGCGCCGGAACTGACACCCGAAATTGCCGAGGCGATCATGGAGCATCGCTTTGCCCCCATCCGCAAGTTGGAGTGGCGAAATGCCGCGCTTCAGATGGGATCGACTGGCGCTCTGATCGCGTCCCTCGAACAAAAGCCCGCAGATGAATTGTTGGCGCGCGCGCGCGACTCGGATGACCTCACGGCGCTGCGCACATTGTCGGACGCGCCTGATATTCGCGCCCGCACGACGAATGGCAATGCGGTCAAACTGCTGTGGGATGTATGCCGAATCCCTGATTTTCGCGGAATCAGCCAGGCCGAACATGCCAGCCTGCTAGAGACGATTTTCTGCGACATGCACGAACTGGGCCGCATCCCTGATGATTGGCTTGCGCGACAAATCGAACGCATTGATCGAACCGATGGCGACATTGATACGTTGTCCAAACGCCTCGCCTATATTCGCACCTGGACCTACGTTGCCCAGCGAAAAGGGTGGGTCGATGACGAAACGCATTGGCGCGGGGCGACTCGCGCTGTAGAAGACCGTTTGTCGGACGCGCTGCATGGGGCGCTGACACAGAGATTTGTGGATCGGCGCACATCCGTGCTTTTGCGCCGGCTCAAGCAGAAGGAAGCCATCGTGGCAGAGGTTAACGATACTGGTGACGTAACAGTCGAAGGCGAGTTCGTCGGGCGTTTGGACGGATTTCGATTTGTTCAGGACAAATCGGCAAGCGGGCAGGAGGCCAAGACGCTGAGCCAAGCCAGCCTTCAGGCGCTCGCCCCTCATTTCAATCTGCGCGCGGACCGCTTTTACAATGCGCCCGACACCGAGATCGACTTTACCGAGCAGGGTGGCCTCATGTGGGGCAAGGACGCGGTGGGCAAGCTGATCCCCGGCGCCGACCCTATGAAGCCCGGCGTTAAGGTCTTTGTTGACGACGAAGCGGGCGCGGACGTCATGCAAAAGGTCGAACGCCGCCTACAGCATTACATCGACCGCAAGATTGCGACTCAGTTCGAGCCATTGTTGAACGTCAGCCGGGACGAGACCCTGACCGGCCTTGCGCGCGGATTTGGCTTCCGCATGGTTGAAAACATGGGCATCATTCCGCGCGGCGACGTGGCCGATGAGGTCAAGTCGCTTGAGCAGGACGCGCGTGGCGCATTGCGCAAACATGGCGTCCGGTTCGGTCAGTTCACCATCTTTATGCCGCTGCTGCTGAAGCCTGCCCCGACGCGCCTGCGCCTAGTTTTGTGGGGTCTCGCCAGTAACATGGACGATTTCCCCGAAGCGCCGCCACCTGGTCTGGTGACGGTTCCCGCGACCACGATGCCGCAGGGGTATTACACGATGGCCGGCTACCGCGCTGCCGGAAGCCGCGCTATCCGTATCGATATGCTCGAACGTCTCGCCGATATGTTGCGGGCCGAGGACAGCCGCGGCGGCTTTGAGGCCAAGGCAGACATGTTGTCGATCACCGGTATGACGCTGGAGCAGTTTGCGGACCTCATGGAGGGCCTTGGTTACAAGGCCGAGCGCGGCGAGCGGGAAAAGGTGAAGCCCGTCGATCAGATCATGCAAGAGGCACCGGGCGTCGAGCCGACACCCGAAACCGTCGAGGATGTCGTCGAACAGATCGAGGCAGAGGGCATTGCGCCCATCGCCGAAATGCCGGAGCCGGACGCCGAAATCCCGGCCGCGATCCCTGAGATGAGCGAAACCGAAGTCGCTCCAGGCACGCCCGCCGATCCAATCGCTCCGTCTGTCGAGCCTGAAATCTTTTACACGTTTACCTGGGCCGCACGTGCAAGACGCAGCGCCCCGCCCGCAGGCGCGCGCCCAGAGGGCGGACGTGGTAAACCGCAGGAGGAGCGCGGTAAACCGCGCGGCAAGGGTAAGCCAAAGGGCGGTGAGCGCGGTCCCAAAAGCAATGAGCCCAAAAGTTATGCGGCCAAGCCTGCCCCGAAAAAGGACAGGATCGACCCCGATAATCCCTTTGCTGCAGCCCTGATGGGCCTCAAGAAAGACAAGTGAAGAACGCGCCAGAAGGCATTGTTGAGGCGGGAAAAATCCGCCTCGATAAGTGGCTCTGGCAGGCGCGTTTTTTCAAGACACGCGCATTGGCCGCCGCCACAGTCAAGGGCGGCCATGTGCGTATCAACGGTAACCGCGCGGGCAAGCCCTCTCAGACGGTGCGCGCGGGCGATGTGCTGACCTTTGCGCAAGGGCGCATCATTCGCGTGGTGCGCGTCGTCGCCCCCGGTACACGGCGCGGTCCGGCGTCCGAGGCGCAGACCCTCTACGATGATTTGACGCCTGCACCCGAGCCGGAAACCGAAACATTCGTTTCGCCAAATCCGCGCTATGAAGGAAAAGGTCGGCCCACCAAACGCGACCGGCGCAAACTGGACCTCAATACCCCCGGAGCGCTTGAATGATTCAAACCGCTGGATTAAGTGTCTCGCGACTGACCCCCGAGAGGCCGACATGACCTACATCGTCAACGATGCCTGCATTGCCTGCAAATATACCGACTGCGTCGAGGTTTGCCCGGTCGATTGCTTTTACGAGGGCGAGAACATGCTGGTCATCCATCCGGATGAGTGTATTGATTGTGGCGTCTGCGAGCCGGAATGTCCCGCCGACGCGATCCGCCCCGATACCGAACCGGACATGGAAAAGTGGGTCGAGTTCAACCGCAAATACGCCGAGCTATGGCCCGTCATCATCACCAAGAAAGACGAGTTGCCCGAGGCGCAGGAGCGGGATGGCGAGACCGGAAAACTGGAGAAGTACTTCTCTGAAAAGCCGGGCGAGGGCGGTTAAGCAGGACAGCGCAATTTGTACTGATTCGCGCTGCATTGCCGCGTAACGCTTGTCTATCGCATGAGGGTCGCCGCATAAGCCATTGGGTTTGAAGTCTGCTCAAGGTGCTACGCACAGGCAGCCTTCCTTACAGTGCCGATTTGTGATATAGTCACTTCAAATGTAACGTCCGTCCCGATATCCGCGTTCCCGTGCTGCTGCTCGGGCGTGGATTTGCTTGTGTCACGATATAGCGCCATCCTGCCTGCGGCCTCGCGCCAAGGCAAGGCGGCGGTGCTCATGACACTCGGGTTGGCTGGGAAAGGAATACCGAGATGAGCAAAGCCAGAAAACCCGATTTCAGTCCTAATGACTTCGTCGTCTACCCCGCCCATGGTGTGGGCAAGGTTGTTTCGATCGAAAGCCAAGAGATCGCCGGCATCGAACTGGAGTTGTTTGTCATCAACTTCGAAAAAGACAAGATGACGCTTCGCGTGCCGACCCACAAGGCGACCGAGATCGGAATGCGCTCGCTGAGTAGCCCCGACATCGTATCAAAGGCGATGACCACGCTCAAGGGCAAGGCCAAGGCGAAAAAGGCCATGTGGTCGCGCCGCGCGCAGGAATACGAGCAAAAGATCAACTCGGGCGATCTGATTGCCATCGCAGAGGTCGTGCGCGATCTGCACCGTACCGACGATCAGCGCGAACAGAGCTATTCCGAGCGTCAGCTTTACGAAGCGGCGCTGGAGCGACTGACCCGCGAAATTGCTGCCGTGAGCGGCGATGACGAGGTCGAGGCAGCCAAGCAGGTCGGCGACGTTCTGATCTCGCGCGTTGCTGCGTAAGGAACTGCAAAGTTACGAAAAGGGCCGCGCTCCATAGGGGACGCGGCCTTTTTCATGACCGCATGTCAGGCGATGATCGACAGCAGCACCGCAATTTCGACCAGCTGCTGCGTCGCGCCTAGTATATCGCCGGTCTGGCCACCGATCTTGTCCTTGGCGATCCAGCCGACAGCAACGGTCGTCAGCGCCGCCCAGATTACCACACCAAATACTGACCAGCCGACGAGGACCAGCGCGATCACCGCGGCAATGCCAGCCGCCACTGCACAGGTCCGCGCATCGGGGCGTCCAATGCCGTGTGACAACCCGGAGGCGCGCGCGTGGGGTAGGGCCCACATCACCAGCGGCATCGCCGCGCGCGATACCGCCGCAGCCGTTACAATCGCGGCCAATGCCCAGCCGCCACCCATCTGAAAAAGCACCCATAGCGCCGCCCACCGCGCCGCCAGCGCCAGAAACAACGCGATCACGCCAAAGGCGCCCATGTGGCTGTCTTTCATGATTTCCAGCCTCTTGGCGCGGGTCCAGGCCCCCCATAGGCCGTCGGCACTATCGGCCAGCCCGTCCTCATGCATCGCGCCAGTGATGATTACCTGCACTGCCAGCGCCGCCAATGCCGCCAGCGCCGAGGGCAATCCGCCCCAGTGCGCGATCAGCCCGACCAGCCCTGCGATCAATCCGACCACTACGCCTGCCAGCGGATAAGCCCATACGGCCCGCGCGCCCCGCAGCGGTGCGTCGGGCAGGGGCAGGCGGGTCAGCAGGGCCAGCGCGGCGCGCAGATCGTCGAGATGGGCGGAGAGGGCGTCATTTTTTTGCATGGGATTGGACCTTTTGAGGGTGCGCAGGTGGCTCTTCCTTGCGATACACTGAGGCGAAACAGAGTTGCAACCGGGGGGCGGAATGACCGCGAAAATCCGCACCATGTCCGAGCTGGCTGCATTGGTAAAAAATGGTCCGCTGCCCGACACCTTCGCGCGTGATGCCGCCTGCGCCCGTGACGCCGTTCTGACCAAACCGCCCGGCGCGCTGGGCCGCCTGGAAGAGGTCGCCGCCTGGTATTGCAGTTGGCGCGGCGATGCGTGCGCGCAGGTGTTAGCGCCGCAAATTATTGTTTTTGCCGGGAATCACGGGATCACAGCGCAAGGCGTGTCTGCCTTTCCGGCCGAGGTGACGGCGCAGATGGTCGCCAATTTTCAGGCGGGCGGCGCGGCGGTGAACCAGCTGGCGCGCCAGTTCGGCGCGCGGCTGGACGTGCACGCGCTGGATCTGGACCGCCCGACCGCCGATTTCACCCAAGGCCCCGCAATGGGCGACGTCGATTTCCTCGCCGCGCTGCGCACCGGCTGGGACGCGGTCGATCCGAAGGCTGATCTGCTGGTGGCCGGCGAAATGGGTATCGGCAACACGACGTCGGCCTCTGCAATTGCGCACGCGCTGTTCGGCGCGCAGGCGGTGGACTGGACCGGCAGGGGCACCGGCATTGGCGCCGAGGCATTGGCGATCAAGACGCGTGTCGTCGCAAACGGCGTGCGCCGTCACGCTGCGATCCGCCGCGACCCGCTGGAGGTGCTGCGCTGTCTTGGCGGGCGCGAACTGGCGGCCATGGCGGGCGCGATCCTGAGCGCGCGCCATCAGCGCATTCCCGTCATCCTCGACGGTTTTATTTGCTGCGCTGCTGCCGCGTGCCTTGCTGCCGAAGCGCCCGGCGCGCTGGATCATTGCATCGCGGGCCATGTCAGCGCCGAGGTGGCGCATCCTCGCCTTCTGCACCAGCTGGGCATGGAACCGCTATTGTCGCTGGGAATGCGTCTTGGCGAGGGGTCCGGCGCGGCGCTGGCGATTGCGATCGTGCAGGGCGCGCTGGCTTGTCATTCGGGGATGGCGACGTTCGACGAGGCGGGCATCGCTGCTGGCTGAGCGCGGCCTACCGAGCGTTTGTCAGGCTCGCTTTTTCGGCTCGTCCTCACCTGATTCCTCAAGTTGCGACAGCAGCATTGTCTCCAGTTCTTCCTCCAGTTCGCGGGCGCGGGCGAGGTATTTCTCATTCTCGACGGTCGGCACGTCGGGATCCCACAGTGTCGCCAATTCGCGTACGGAATGGCGGTCGTGCCGATAGAAGGTCTGCTGCAATTCGGCGGCCTCAAATTCGGGAACACCCATATTCTCAAGGACATAGCGGCCTGCCCGCAAGGAGGAATCAAACATCTCGCGCACGATATCGTCGGCCCCGGCCTGAAACAGGCGAAAGACCTGCGTACGATCGCGCGCGCGCGCGATAATGTGCAGGTCGGGCCGCTCGCGCCGCGCGAACGCGACGAGTCGCACGGCGGCGTCAGGATCGTCCAGCGCCGCGACCAGCACGCGCGCGTCCTTGAGGCCCGCAGCGTGCAGCATTTCGGGGCGGGTGGGGTCGCCAAAGAACCCCTTGACCCCGAACCGGCGCATCCGTTGGATCGTCGCGAGGTTATGATCCAGCACGACCGTCTCGTAGCCTGATGAGCGCACCAGCCGGTTCACGATCTGGCCAAATCGACCAATGCCGACGATGATGATGCGGGCCTGTTCGTCCACATTGTCATCCTCAAAGTCCTCACTCGCCTCTTCCATGCGGTTCGACAACCAGTCGTAGAGTATGAACAGAAGCGGCGTGATCAGCATAGACATGGCGACAATCAGCAGCAGCATCTCGGTCATATCTGACGGCACGACGTTCTGCTGCCCCGAGAACGAGATCAGCACAAAACCGAATTCACCCGCCTGCGCCAATGACAGCGTGAAAAGCCACAGATCGCGTCCGCGCAGATCAAACACCCGCCCGAGGATGTAGAGGACCGCGCCCTTTAGCACGATCACCATCAGCGCGAGGCCAAGCACCAGAAATGGCGCGTCAAAGAGCAGCGAAAAATTGATTCCCGCCCCGACGGTGATGAAAAACAGGCCCAACAACAGGCCCTTGAACGGCTGGATGTCGCTCTCCAGTTCGTGCCGGAATTCGCTGCTGGCCAGAACCACACCGGCCAGAAACGCCCCCAGAGCGGGCGAGAGGCCCACCAGGTACATCAGGAAACTGATACCGCAGACGATAAGTAGCGCCAGCGCGGTGTACATCTCAGGCAGGCGGGCGGCGTGGATGAAGCGAAAGACGGGGCGCGTTAGGTAAACACCGGCAATGATGATCGCTCCGACCATGCCCAGCGTGACCAGCGTCACCCCCCATCCCGGCAGGCCCGCAACCAGCGACAGGCCGGTATCGTGACTGCCAGCGGACGTGTCGATGATGCCGGAATCCAGATGATCCGTCGCTTCGCGGACCCGCGAGAGGCCTGCACCGCCGATGGCCAGCAGTGGTAGCAGCGCCAGCATCGGGATGACCGAGATGTCCTGCGTCAGCAGCACCGAAAAGGCCGAGCGCCCGCCCTTGGTCTGCATCAGCCCCTTTTCCGACAGGGTTTGCAGCACGATAGCGGTCGACGACAGCGCAAAGATCATTCCGACGGCCAAGCCGACACTCCAAGTATGACCCAGCATCATGACGCCGCCCATGATGACCAGCGTCGTCAGCAGGACCTGCATTCCACCAAGGCCCAGTAGCCGGTGGCGCATGTCCCACAGCGCGCGCGGCTCCAGCTCAAGGCCGATGAGGAACAGCATCATGACGACACCGAATTCGGCGAAATGCTGAAGCTCGGCGGTTTCATTGCCCACAAGGCCCAGAAGCGGCCCGATCAGGATGCCAGCCGCCAGATAGCCCAGCACCGAGCCGAGTCCGAGGCGCGCCGCGATGGGAACTGCGATCACTGCGGCGGCCAGATAGATCGAGGCCTGGTAGAGGAAGCCTTCCATCAGGGTCTCCTTTGGGGGCCGCAAGGGGCCGGGTGGAACTAGGGCGCGCCGGCTCGTGGTGACGCGGGTGGTGGGTCTGGTTCAAGCATAGGGGCAGATCGCGATGTCGCAACGCCCAACGCGCGCGTATCGCGTCATTCAAAGGCAATATTGCAGAAGATTGATACGGGTCGCCCGACATTTGAGCAGCCAGTTGCCCCGCCGGGCATCCAAAAACACTCTGTATCTAATCTGGACTACAGATTTAACGCAAAGCGCCTGCAACATTGCCGCAACATCAAGGGGTGCGGGCCATTTGCGCATTGCCTGTTTCAGGAAAAGCGCGAAACGCTTTAGCCCCGCGGCATCTGCAGCACCACGTTGCGGCCCCGCTTGACATAGTGCAGTTCGCTATCGCCGATGGCGGCGACTTGACCGCCATCCAGTGTGTCGCCAACGCGCACCTTCTTGTAGCGTCCGTTGCCGAGGCGCACCAGAGCGCGGCGGCTGGCGGTCGAGCCATAGACGCCGATCAGATTGACCTTGCGCATGTTCAGCACGTCCTTGTCCGTCGCCTGTTTGGCCACCGATGCGCTCGACGGTAGCGCTGGCTGCATGCGCTGCGAGGTCGGCACCGGCTGGGCTGCGGCCTTGGCGCGCGTGCGCTTGACGATGCTTTCGAAATCTCCGGGGCGGCGCAGAGGGGTAAGCGAAGCAGTGACCGCCTGCGGCGTCGCATTTTCAAACGCATTGTCCAGCTCATTTGGGTCTTGGACTGCCTCAGGCTGAGGGATGTCAGGCTGCGCCGAGGCCATGGCGATGGCGCGGGTCAGTGCGGCGCCGTCCACCAACGGGGCGGCGGCAGCGCCTGTCTTGCTTTGCAGTGTGGCGGCGGCGGCGTTCATCTGGCGCGGGCGTGGCTGGGGGCGCAGCGCGGCCAGCGATGGATCGCCCTGAAAGGCGGCGGCGCTGGCCGCATTGGCCACGCGTGTCTCGGCCTCGTCGCCGGGCTGCACATTTTCACCGCCCTGACGTGGGGCGGTGTCGTTCTCTGGCGTTGCCTCGCCGTCGCCGCTGCCTGCCAGTGCGTTCTGTGGCCGGGTGCGCGGGCGGACGCTGGCCAACGTCGGATCACCGGTAAAGATGATGAACTCGCCCTCTTCGCCGTCTGATCCTGTGGCCGTCACGGTAATCGTCTGAACCATGTCGGCAGGCGGCGCCATGGACGGGCGACCCGCAAAGATCCGGATGCCCTCGGGTGTCATCGAACCCTCAGGCGTGGCGCGCACGAAGCCGCGTTCGTCAAAGTCATAGCGCGTCCCGGCAGGCGGCGGACCGGATGGCTTTTCGGGGCGGGTATCGCGTGCATCAGGCTGGCGACGCGGCAGACTGGCTGGCGCGCCAAGGCCGATGCCGGGATCCAGCGAAACCTGAAACAGATCGGCGAGTGGCGCGCCCGCAGCCGGAATTTCGGGTGGTGTGGGCGCCATCTGCCAGATGCCGGTCGCGGCATAGCGCGCCAACGCCTCGCTGGGCGACAGCGAAGAGGGCCGATTAGGCAGGGTGGCGACGTCGCGCGGGGGGGCGGTCTGCCTTGGAAGTGACGCGGTGCGCTCCTCCCCGGTGGGAAGGGGGGCGATCTCGCCGGTGGCGATAGCGCCCTGTAAATCCTCGTCCACCTCATCGGCGGTCGGGACGTCAGCCAGCTTGATATCGTCGCCACCGCCGAAAAAGCGCGCCAGCCCATCCTCGAGAAAGATCGACGCCCACGCCGCGACGCCCACCAGAAACAGCAGCAGTATCGCCGTCAGGATCAGGCCCAGAAACCGCGGCTTGCCGCGCACTTCGTTTTGACGCGCGCCAAACACGGTCATGCGCTGTTTTTCGTCCTCGTGGCGCGGTGGCGGGGCCTTTGGTTTGGCGACGCGGGGCGGTTTCTCGGCGCGGGGACTGTTTTTGCTAAACAGGCCAGGCGTGACGTCGGCTGGCTCTGGCGCGGCGGTCGCGGCGTCGCGGTCCAGCCGCGCATCCGGATCGGGCGAGAGGCTGGCGGCCAGTTCGGCGATCAATGCCGGATCGGTCACGTCACCGCTGGCAGGGCTGGGCAGGGGCGGCGCGGCACTCGCGGCCGGCGCAGTATCGGCGCCGTCCAACCGGGTCAGCCGGGAGGGTGCGGTGACCTGCGGCGCGCCCGTGCCCGATTCGCCCGAACGACTGGCACGGATCGACGCGAAGGCAGTTGGCGGAGTCTTGGCCGGGGCCTCGACCTTGGCCTCAGTCTTTGCTTCGGTCTTAGCATTGGCCGGGGGCTTGACGGATGTCTCTGTGGACGAAACTGCAGACGGGGCTGCGGATGCGACGTCGGGCTTGTCGCCGGGTTTCTCGGCGGGAAGGCGCGGAGTGTCCTTCGCGGCGGGAGGTGTGTCTTTTATGGCGGGAGGCGTGCTGACGTCAGTCGTCTCAGTTTGCGATTTAGCCTGTGCGTCCTTCTCGGTCGGCTCTGGCGCGCTAACCTTGGGCGCTGGGCCGGCCTCAGCCACCGCCTTGGCCGCGGCCGCGGCGACAGGTTCGGACGGCTGTTTGGTGACGTCCTGAGGGGTCTCAACCTCGCCGGTTACGTGAACCGGAGCCTCGTCACGCTCGACCTTGGTGCCTAGGGGCAGCGCCTCGGCGGCCCATTTGGTCATGCCAAAGAACGGCTCGCCGCCGAAATCGCTGCCATTGGGTATGGCGGCGAAACTGACCGGCTCGAACCCGTGCTCGACCGCGAAATTCTCGGCCTCGGCCAGTGTTTCCAACGCGACGGCGGCAACGCTGATGACGCCGCCCTCGGCGGTCCAGTCATATTCCAGCTCACTCACCGCATAGGGCGTCGCGCCCGCCAACGCGGCGCGCACGGCGGTGTCGGGGTCGCCGTCGGCCTCGATGGAGAGGTACTTGATCTGGTCATACGGGATCACCAGCTTGCAGGTGCGATCGCCGGGCAGGGCGCTCGCGCGCTCTTGCAACCGGCTCAGCGCCGCGCCCAAATCGTCCGCGTCAAAGCCGACATCGCCGACGCGCGCCCAGCCCGAGTATGTCCTGTGCAGAAGGCTGGCGCCCTCGCTGGACAGGATAAGGGAAAAATTCGGTTTCATCGCACGTCTCTAGCACCCAACGTTCCGCAGCGGGAGTCCTCGCCCCCCGCTGCGTAATTCTATAGCAGGTTCATGCCGAGTGAAAGGAAAAGCCCGACGTCACCACGAAGGGGGTGGCCAGCGGGCGTGTTCCCCCTCAGCCTGCCTTGGTCAGCGCCTGATCCAGATCAGCGATTATATCGTCCACTGTCTCGATCCCGATCGAGACGCGCACCACCTCGGGGCCGGAATCTGCCGCGCGCTGCTGCTCGGGGCTGAGCTGGCGGTGCGTGGTCGAGGCCGGGTGGATCACGAGGCTGCGGGTATCCCCGAGATTGGCGACATGGCTGAACAGCTCCAGCGCATCGACGAACTTGACGCAGGACTCATAGCCGCCCTTCAGCGAAAAGGTGAAAAGCCCGCTGGCGCCCTTGGGGCAGACCTTGGCAACGCGGTCGTAGTAGGGCGAGCTTTTGAGGCCGGCATAGGTCACGCCCGTGACGGCGTCGTGGCCCTCAAGCCATTCGGCGACCTTTTGGGCGTTGGCACAATGGCGTTCCATGCGCAGGCTGAGTGTCTCGATCCCCATCAATGTGTAGTGCGCCGCTTGCGGATTCAGTGTCATCCCCAGATCGCGCAGGCCGATGGCGATACTGTGAAAGGTAAAGGCCAGCGCGCCAAACGTCTCGTGGAATTTCATACCGTGATACGCGGGCTCGGGCGCCGATAGCGACGGGAACTTGTCCGAGGCGGACCAGTCGAATGTGCCTGAATCGACCACAACGCCACCGGTAACGGTTCCGTTGCCTGTCAGGTATTTCGTCATCGAATGCACGACCAGTGTCGCGCCATGCTCGAACGGGCGGCACAGATATGGGGTGGCGGTCGTGTTATCCACGATCAGCGGCAGGCCGGCCTTATCGGCCACATCCGCGATGGCGCGCAGATCTGCGATATGCCCGCCGGGATTGGCGATGGATTCGCAGAATATCGCGCGCGTGTCATCGTCGATAGCGTTCTGGATCGCGTCCATATCGTCGATATCGACGAATTTAGCGGTCCAGCCAAAGCGCTTGATCGTCTGGCTGAACTGCGTGATCGAACCGCCATAAAGACGCGTCGAGACGACGACGTTCTTGCCCGGCCCCATCAGCGGGAACAGCGCCATGATCTGTGCCGCGTGCCCCGACGAGCAGCAAACCGCGCCCGCGCCACCCTCAAGCGTCGCGACACGTTCCTGCAACGCGGCGACGGTGGGATTGGTCAGGCGCGAATAGATATAGCCCACCTCTTGGAGGTTAAACAACTTGGCCGCATGTTCAGCATCGCGAAAGCAATAGGCGGTAGTCTGATAGATCGGGATCTGCCGCGCGCCGGTGGCCGGATCGGGATTTGCGCCCGCGTGGATCTGCTGTGTCTCAAAGCCGAGTGTCATGGGGTTATGCCCTCCTGAAAATACGCTTGGGCGGATTTGTAGGGGATGCACGCGGGCTGGGCAACGTTCAAGCGATGCATGACGTTTATGAATGGCGCTAATCCATGCGGGCAAGGTCGCGCGCTTAGCGCATCCAGAACCCGTTGCGCTTGATCGTGTTGCGGATCGCCTGTTCGCGGCGCGGCAGGTCGTCCTGATCGAACAATGCGCGCACCTTCATGCCGCGCCCCTGATAGACCATACGTTTGATCGGATCGTATTCCTTCAGCACTTTTTTCACACGGTTATGCGCTGTGACGTGATGAAGGGCCTCGACCACATGATCGCCCTCGCGCGCATAGAGCAGCGGCAGGAGGCGATAATGACAGCTGACCGATCCATCCAGATACCCCTCCGCCAGCGCATCACGGCCGCCCCCCAGCGAATGGATGACCAGCGGCAGAGCGACCTGATCCAGCCACGGGTCCAACTCCTGGCAGATCAGTTCGGGCGGGGGATCGTCGCGGATGGCGAGGGCATAGTCGAGGAACCGCTGGCCGAAGGCGCGCGGGCATTCGTAGTAAAAGAAACCGGCGTTGAAATAGAGGTACCGTTTCCAGAATTCGTCCGGTTGGCCCAGATCGAGTGTCGTGTCGAAATCCAGTTCGAACTTGTCATAGAGCGATTTCCAGATGGCGGCGTAGCCCGGCCCGTATAGCTCGGGCTTGGGCCAGGTGCCTTCGCAGCGCAGAGACGCGCTGGGGCGCACAAAGTCGAACGGGACGGCGGCAAGATCGCCGGTGATCAGCGTGTCGGTATCAAAAAAGACAAACGGTTCGCCTGCGGGCATTGCTGCCAGCGCCTCGATCTTGTTGCCATAGGGGTAGCTCTGGCCGAAATGCGCGCTGTCGAACGGTAAAATCTCGGCGCCCAGTTCTTCCAGCATGTCACGGATATCATCCCCGCGAATGCGCGGATCGTTCTGCCATAGCGGCCCCGGTTGCGGCTCGGCCACCAGAAGGCGGCCCTGAAAATCTGGGCAGTAGCTGCGTAGGCTGAGGCAAAACAATAGCGCCTCGTATTGCAGGCGCCCGCCTTGGGCCACGATCATTACGTTAAAATGCTGGGGTGCTTTGGGCTGCCCGGCCATATCCATCCTGCTCTGACGACGTTTTTCGGCGACTATAGGGCGCGCGCGAACATTGCAGAAGGGAAAGATACGGCAAATAGCGTCGTATTATCTCAAGATCATGGATAATTTCGCTAAAATGGTGGGCGACCCAGGAATCGAACCTGGCGTGCGTCTCCGCGAGGGAGTTACAGTCCCCTGCCACACCTTGCGGCCTGTCGCCCACTTGGCCAGCCACGATAGCGCCTGACGTGGTCGGCTGATTACTAGCGCACCCGTCAAGCGTCAACCGGAAAATGCCGCCCGAAATCGCCTTGCGCGCGGGCAGGGCGCGGCGCATTCTGCGCAGCTGAGGCAAAGGGAGCGGCGCGCCATGAAGAAACCGAAATGGGTGGTCGAAAAAGAACAGGCCAAGCGTGCGGCGGATGCGCAGACCGTTTGGCTGTTCGGCCTTCATGCGGTGCGCGATGCGTTGTTGAATCCGGCCCGTGAAAAGCTGCAGCTGATCGTGACGCTGAACGCCCGAAACAAGCTGGAAGAGGCGATAGCGACCTCCGGTATGACGCCCGAAGAGGTCGAGCCGCGCAAGTTTTCCGCGCCGCTCGATCCCGGATCGGTCCATCAGGGCGCGGCGCTGGAGGTCAAACCACTGGACTGGGGCGATCTGGAGACGCTGTGCCTTGGCGATGGTCAGCGCCCGCCGCGCGTGATCTTGCTGGACCGTGTGACCGATCCGCATAACGTGGGCGCGATTCTGCGCTCGGCCGAAGTGTTTGGCGCCTGCGCGGTGATCGCGCCGCGCCACCATTCCGCGCCCGAAACCGGCGCATTGGCCAAAACCGCCAGTGGTGCGCTGGAACGCCAACCCTACAAACAGGTGCGCAACCTCGCCGACGCGATCAAGCAATTGCAAAAGATAGGATATCTGGCGTTGGGCCTGGATGGTGAGGCCGAGCAGACCATCGAGGCCGCGCTGGAGGGCCGTCGTGACCGCCCGGTCGCACTGGTGCTGGGCGCCGAGGGGCCGGGCCTGCGCCAGAAAACGCGCGAAACCTGCGACGTATTGGTCAAAATCCCGTATTTCGGCGCTTTTGGTTCGTTGAACGTCTCAAATGCGGCGGCGGTGGCCTTATATGCCAGTCAGGCGCCGGACTAACCCGCGCCCGGATCGGGAGGCATGATGCGCAAGATCGCCACATGTTGTTATTGCGGCACGCGCGCGGCGCTGGTGCTGCGCCGCGAGGGCCGCCACGAGCTGTCCTGCGCAACCTGCGGCGCCCCCCTGCGCGAGTTGAAGGCAATCCCCTGCGCCGTGCAGGATCGCGCGCAGGATCGTCCACAGCTGCGCCCCAAACCCAAGCGGCGCCGCGCCCCCGCGCCGCATACCCATGACACCCGCGGCGACCGCCATAAAAGCCGCCCTGACCGGCAGCGCACACGGCGCAAGCCCTTTTTTCGCGACGCGCTGGAAGAGATATGGGACGTCGTCGAGGATATTTTTGACTGACATCAACACGTCTCGCCCGGCGCCGATCTGATAGAATCGGTCACAGATTTATCACAGCTCCATTACCACCCCTTTTAAACTGCTCACTTCGTCCTAAATCTTGGATTAGAAGCGCCGGACCGGAACTTCGGTGCTTTCTTTCACTGTCCCTCGTTCCGTGACTGCGCCCGAAGCTAATTCTTCGGGCGCTTTTTTTCGTGTAGAGGCAGCTACAAGGGAGCCGCGCCATGACAGATGATCTCATCACACAGATATTGCGGAATACGCGTCGCATCGCGCTGATTGGTGCGTCGGCCAATCCGGCACGGCCCAGTTACGGGGTGATGCAATTCCTGCTGAATGCCGGATATGGTGTCGTCCCGGTCAATCCCGGCCTCGCAGGTCAGACTTTGCAGGGCCGCCAAGTGGTGGCCACGCTGAGCGATATCGAAGGCGATATCGACATGATCGACATTTTTCGCCGCCCCGAACATGTCCCCGCAATCGTGGATGAGGCGCTGGAGAGGTTTCCGAACCTGCAGACCATCTGGATGCAGATCGGCGTCGTGCATGAAGAAGCGGGCGCGACCGCCCGTGCAAGTGGCGTCAACGTGGTGATGGACCGCTGCCCCGCGATAGAGCATCCGCGCCTGATAGGGTGAGGCGGGCGGCGCAGTCGTGACTGGCTGGCGCGGGTCGGCGTCAGCCCGGCACGTCGATCACGCTTGCGACTTGGCCCATCCAAGTCGATTTACCCGTGATCTGGAGTGTTTCACTCTGCGTCAGCGCCTCGAACATCTCTGGAGAGAAATTGCACAATTTTACTGGCCCGGCATCAGTGCCGATCTGAACCGATCTGGAACAAAATCTGCCGGTTTGATCCGGCTCGACCGTTAGGATGGGATAGGACAGCACGATCTCGCTGCCGCCAATTCTTGCAGCGATGGCCGGAACTGACCTCAACAGCATGATGTTATAGCCGGCGACCGCCAAAAACGCGGTGACGGCCGTGCACACTGTGAGGCCGGGCAATGTCCGCGGTCGCGCCGCGGCAGGTACCACCCAGAAAAGAGGCAGCATCGTTATACCAATCACCCCCAGTGGAAGGCCGAAAGCCAGCCATTCACCCACCGGGCGATACGCCTCTGACAAGATTACCTGCGGTGCATAAATGAAAAAAATAAATGGTAACACGAGCATGCCGGTCGCCGCAGAATAGCCGTACAAGATCCACCTGTTTCGGTGGATCATCGGCTTTGCTAATGTGCCCAAGTCCTGCATGCTCAGCGCTGACGACGCGGTGACGATTACGCCGCGAAACGCGAGGCCCGGAAAGACGAACGCGATCAAGAATGCGCCCATGATGCACAGGCCCGCCCAGTAGGGAACGATCCCTGATAGAGAGTTGATCAGCACAGGCACCGGCATGACCAGCGCGCAGCAAAAGCGCAGAGGGCCAGTACCGGTGCTGCCGGCGATCCGACGCAACATCGCAATCGTGGCGCGCGCTCGCAGGAACACGACACCCGCAGCCACCGATATCGCGATCATGGCGAACCGGATGCTGTCGGCGCCGATACTGCCCGCCCGGTTCAACGCCTCGGGAACTGCGGCAATCGCGACGATCAGTGAGAAGAGGCCAAAGATCATTGCAGCGAGGCGGGTGAAATCGGATTGTGTCATGGCCGGGGAGTCGCAAAGAAACCCGGCGAAAATATGACGTTACGCCCGCAAAAGCGCCACCTAGCCGCTGTGAAAATCTGCCGCGATGCGCATCTCGCGCATGGGGCGCACATGCTTGGTGCAGGCGTCATATGTCGGATGCGCCTTGAACGCAGCCAGCGCGGCCTCGTCGGCGAATTCGGCATAGACGACCAGATCGGGTGCATCCGGGCTGATCGTATCGGCCTGAAGGTTGCGGCCCACCTCGAAATGATCGGCGTGCGGGATCGCGGCCAGCATCATCAGCCCCTCGCGGACAGTCTCGACAGAATGGCCGTTCGTGGCCGAGAAGAAAACGATGTGACGGATCATGTCAGCCCTCTTTGGGTGTCGATGGTGCGGCGCGCGCGGCCTTTTCGGCAAGGCCGGATTGGCCCTGACGGCGATCAAGCTCGGCCATGACGTCTGCCACAGCCACGCCGCGCGATTGCAGCATGACCAAGAGGTGAAACAGCACATCAGCCGCCTCGCTGGTCAGCGCTGCGGTATCGCCCTTGACCGCCTCAATGATGGCCTCGATGGCCTCTTCGCCAAATTTTTCGGCGCATTTTTCGGGGCCTTTGGCCAGAAGTTTCGCAGTCCAACTGGTATCCGCGCTGGCCTTGGCGCGCCCTGCAATGATGCCGGCCAGATCATCAAGCGTCATAGCCCCATCCTCATCGGTATTCCGGCAGCCGCCATATGCGCCTTGGCCTCTTGAATCGTGAACTCGCCAAAGTGGAAAATCGACGCGGCCAGCACGGCGCTGGCGCCGCCCTCGCGCACGCCCTCGACCAGATGATCCAGCGTGCCGACCCCGCCCGAGGCAATCACCGGCACGTCCACGGCATCCGATATCGCGCGTGTCAGCGGCAGGTTGAACCCCGCCCGCGTGCCGTCGCGATCCATTGACGTTAGCAGGATCTCACCCGCGCCAAGGCTTGCCACCAACTGCGCGAACTCGACGGCGTCAATGCCGGTTTCCTTGCGCCCGCCATGGGTAAAAATCTCCCACTTTCCGGGGCTTACGGTCTTGGCGTCGATGGCAACGACGATGCATTGGCTGCCAAACTGATCTGACGCCTCGCGCACCACGTCGGGGCGGGCGACGGCGGCGGAGTTGAAGCTGACCTTGTCCGCGCCTGCCAAGAGCAGCGCGCGAACATCGCCGGGCGTGCGGACGCCGCCGCCGACGGTTAGCGGGATATAGCACTGCTCGGCCGTGCGGCGCACCACGTCGAACATCGTGCCGCGGTTCTCATGTGTGGCGGTGATATCGAGAAAGCACAGCTCATCCGCGCCAGCGGCGTCGTAGGCGCGCGCGGATTCTACCGGGTCGCCTGCATCGATCAGATCGACGAAATTCACGCCCTTGACCACGCGGCCATCGGCCACGTCGAGGCAGGGAATGATGCGGGTTTTCAGCATGGTATCGCGGGGCCTTTTCGTGTCACGCGATTGTTTATGGGCAAATGGCGCGACATGCCAGAGGATAGGACGCGAAATGACGAGGGAGCGACGCTATGAAACGAGTGATGGCAGCGGCGGCGATTGCGCTGATGGGAACCGGCGTGATGGCCGGTGAGGACGACATTACGCGCATCAAGGCCGCAGGCGACGTGGCCGTGACGATGGATGCGCTGGAGGCCGCCGTCGAGGGGGCTGGCGCCACCGTATTCGCGCGCGTCGATCATGCCGGGGGGGCTGAAAAGGTGGGAATGGACCTTGCGCCCGCGCAGCTCTTGATCTTTGGCAATCCCAAGCTGGGCACACCTGCGATGCAGGACGATCCGCTGGCGGGGCTGTATTTGCCGCTCAAGGTATTGGTCTATGAGCAGGACGGGCAGGTCTGGCTGGCCTATGAGGATCCGGCAGAGACGCTGGGCGATCTCGAAGGTATCGCGCCTGAGGCGGGCTATATCGCCAAGATGCAGGGCGCGCTGGCCAAATTGACCGGCAAGGCGTCGGGTATGTAGTGTCAGGCCAGCGCGGTTAGCGCCTCGCGCAAATCCAGCGCCCCGTCATAAAGCGCACGGCCCGAGATCGCACCGTTCAGCGGCGCGCCGCAATCCCGCAGCGCGATGATATCCGCCAGCGAACTGACGCCGCCCGATGCGATCACCGGGATGCTGACGGCATTCGCCAGCGCCGCTGTCGCCTCGATATTCGGGCCCTGCATGGCGCCGTCCCGCTCGATATCTGTGTATATAATCGCGGCGACGCCCGCGTCCTCAAAGCTGCGGGCGAGGTCGGTGACCATCACATCCGTCTCTTCGGCCCAGCCCTTGGTCGCCACGCGGCCTGCGCGCGCGTCGATGCCGACCGCCACCTGTCCGGGAAACGCGCGCGCTGCCTCGCGCACCAGTGCGGGGTTTTCGACAGCGACGGTCCCCAGGATGACACGGGCCAGCCCCTTGGACAGCCAGCCCTCGATTGTGGCCATGTCGCGGATGCCGCCGCCCAACTGCGCGGGAACCTTGCAACGTTTCAGGATTTCCTCGACCGGGGCCGCGTTGACCGGCGTGCCGGCGAACGCACCGTTCAGATCCACCAAGTGTAGCCATTCACAGCCAGCCGCAACGAACGCCTCGGCCTGCGCCGCCGGATCGTCGTTGAACACGGTCGCCGCCTCCATTTCGCCGCGCAAAAGGCGCACGGCCTGTCCGTCCTTGAGGTCGATGGCAGGGTAGAGGATCATGGCGTAACTCTTTGTTAAATTGGGTTCAGGGCGTCCAGCGCAGGAAGTTCGCGATCATACGCAGCCCGGTCGCCTGGCTTTTTTCCGGATGGAACTGCGTGCCGATCAGATTGTCGCGGCCCACGACCGCCGTGACCGGCCCGCCATAGTCGACATGGGCCAACAGATGGGCCGGATCATCGACGTGGAACTGGTAGGAATGGACGAAATAGGCGTGCTGTCCGGTCTCGATCCCGTCAAATACTGGATGCGGGCGGTCCAGAATCAGATCGTTCCAACCCATATGCGGCACTTTCAGGCTGGCATCGCCGGGCGCGATTGGCCCCACTGTGCCACCGATCCAGTCGAAACCGTCGGTCTCGCCATGCTCCAGCCCGCGCGTGGCCAGCATCTGCATGCCGATGCAGATCCCCATGAAGGGGCGGCCCGTGTCGATCACCGCCTCGCGCATTGCCTCGAATAGCCCGCGATGATCGTAAAGTTGGGCCTGACAGGCAGCAAAGGCACCATCACCCGGCAGCACGATCCGGTCGGCACGGCGCACTGTATCGGGATCGGACGTGACGATGACCTCGCCCGCGTCGCCCTCGCGCGCCATGCGCTGAAACGCCTTTTCGGCTGAGTGCAGATTGCCGCTTTCGTAATCGACGATAACCGTTCGCATGGTCCTAAAGCGTTCCCTTTGTCGAGGGGATCGCATCGGCCTTGCGCGGGTCCGTCTCGACCGCGTCGCGCAGCGCGCGTGCGACCGCCTTGAACGCTGCCTCGACCATGTGATGGCTGTTAAGTCCGTGCAGGGCGTCAACATGCAGAGTCATGCCGGAATGCGTTGAAAACGCCTGAAAAAACTCGCGCACCAGCTCGGTGTCGAAGGTGCCTATTTTTGCTGTCGGCAGGTCCATGTTCCACACCAGATAGGGTCGCCCGCTGAGGTCAAGCGCCGCGCGCACCAGCGCGTCGTCCATGGGCAAGAGGCAGGCGCCATACCGGCGAATTCCGCGCTTGTCCCCCAGTGCCTCAGCCAGCGCCTGACCCAAGGCGATGCCGACATCCTCGACCGTGTGGTGGTCGTCGATATGCAAATCGCCCTCGCAGCGGACGGTAATATCGATCAGCGCGTGGCGGGCCAACTGGTCCAGCATGTGATCAAAGAACCCGACGCCGGTCCGGTTGTCGTAGTTGCCCGAGCCATCCAGCGCGATTTCAACGCTGATGTCTGTCTCGGCGGTCTTGCGGGTCACTGTGGCGCTGCGCATGTTGATCTCTTCTGCTGGAACTCTGCGGCGCTTATAGGCAGAACGCGCGGCCCCGCCAAGGGTCGCGCCGCCACGAACGTGCAAAAGCCCTGAAACAGAAAAGGCCGCCCGAGGGCGACCTTGTCACTGTGACCGTGGGTGGCGGTCTAATTGGAGCGGGCGAAGAGATTCGAACTCTCGACCCTAACCTTGGCAAGGTTATGCTCTACCCCTGAGCTACGCCCGCACCGATTGAGGGGGAGATACAAATTCCGCGCATCACCTGCAAGGCCAAATTGCCGGGTTGCCGAAAAATTGTTCCCCAAAGCCGCGCCCGGCAGCCCTCGCTGTGTGCGCAGATAGTTTTGTGGCCCACTGCGATGATGATTGCAGCAGCACGAATGCCGCCAGCCGCTAAGACTTTCATTGTTCCACAAATACTCTGGGGTTTTGGGGGTGAAACCCCCATGATCGTGCGGCGTTAGCGATATGTCAGCGGTCTGCGACCAGGGATACCAAAATCCTCAGAGTGCATTACGACGCCCTCATCGCCTAGGTAAAGAATCCCATACGCGCCCGGCTCGTCGACTGAGCTATGCACGTCCATACCCGGCTGCATCATGGGCGACTGATGGCAAGTGCTCTTGATCACGCTGGCTGCAATGCCGCCCGCAGCGCCCGAAACCGTGCGGTGCAGATGGCCCGAAACGATCTGGCAGGTGCTGGCGCGCGCCTTGAGCAGCGCGAGGAACTCGGCCCGGTTCGAAAGGCCAATGGCGTCCATTGCTGCAAAACCGACAGGCATGGGCGGATGGTGGGCAAAGACGACCGTCCGCCGCCCCTGTGCGCCCGCCAGCGCGGCATCGAGCCATGCGAGGCGGGCGTCGCAGAGGATACCGGCGTGACGACCCTCATCCACCGTGTCGAGCAGGATCAGCCTTGTATCGCCAGTGTCGATCACCTGCTGCACATGGCCCTCTGGTGTCAGGGGCGTGTGCGCAAACGCATCACAAAACGGCTTGCGCGCGTCATGATTGCCCAGCATCAGATGCACGGGCAGAGGGCATCCATCCAACGCGGCGGCAAGCCGCGCATATTCCTTGGGCAGACCGTGATGCGCAAGGTCTCCGGCGATCACGATCCGCTCGGCCTCGGGGAACTGGTCCAATGCGTGGGCCAGCCCCTCGCGAAACCGCTCGTCCGGGTCTAGATGCCCGATCAACTCGCCGGCTGCAGTGTAGTGCAGGTCGGTAAAGACCAGAATCTTGCGCATCTCGGCTGCGCTCATTCCAGCTCGATCAGCAGGTCTTTGGCGTCGATCTGACCGCCAAGGACGACGTGGACGGCTTTGACCACCGCGTCCCGCTCGGCATAGATGCCGGTCTCCATCTTCATGGCCTCGATGGTCAGCAGCAGTTCGTCGGCCTTTACCTTGGCCCCGACCTTTGCCGCGACGCTGGCGACGACGCCGGGCATCGGCGCACCGACGTGACACGGATTGCCAGCTTCGGCCTTGGGGCGAGCGGCTGTCGTTGCCTTGACCGCACGGTTCGGCACGCGGATCACGCGCGGCTGACCATTCAGTTCGAAAAATACGCGAACCTCGCCATCTTCGCCCGTCTCGCCCACCGTCTGAAGGCGAATTTCCAGTGTCTTGCCGGGGTCGATTTCGGCAGTGATTTCTTCGCCTGGCTCCATGCCGTAGAAAAACGTGCGCGTTGGCAGCACCCGCACCGGGCCATAGACGCGATGACGTCCCATGTAATCGAGAAAGACCTTGGGATACATCAGGTATCCGTTCAGGTCCTCGTTATCGACCCTCTTGCCGTCCAGGAGCGCGCTTAGCTCGGCGCGGGTGGCCTCCAGATCGATCGCTGGCAGGTGCGCGCCGGGGCGGTCGGTATTGGGGGTCTCGCCCTTCAGCACCTTTTGGGTCAGTGCGGCGGGAAAGCCACCCGGAGGCTGGCCCAGATTGCCGCGCAGCATATCGACAACCGAGTCGGGAAACGAGAGGTCATGGTTCGGATCCTCGACATCGGCGCGCGTCAGGCCTTGGGCGACCATCATCAGCGCCATGTCGCCGACGACCTTGGAGGAGGGCGTGACCTTGACGATATCACCGAACATCTGGTTCACATCGGCGTAGGTCTGCGCCACCTCGGGCCAGCGATCCTCGAGGCCCATCGAGCGCGCCTGCGTCTTGAGGTTGGTGAACTGTCCGCCGGGCATCTCGTGCAGGTAAACCTCGGACGAGGGCGCCTGCATCGACGACTCGAACGCGGCGTAATGTGCGCGAACACTGTCCCAATAGTCCGAGATTTCGCGCACGTGGGCGATGTCGATGCCAGTGTCACGCTCGGTATGCGCCAGCGCCTCGACCACCGAGCCGAGAGTGGCCTGAGATGTGTTGCCCGACAGAGCATCCATGGCGCAATCAACCGCATCGACGCCCGCATCGGCGGCGGCAAGGATCGAGGCGCAGGCGATGCCAGCCGTATCATGCGTGTGGAAATGGATGGGCAGGCCCACCTCTTCCTTGAGCGCGCGGATCAGTACGCGCGCGGCGGCGGGTTTAAGCAATCCAGCCATGTCCTTGAGGCCCAGCACATGCGCGCCTGCGGCCTCCATTTCCTTGGCCATGCCGACATAGTATTTCAGGTCATATTTGGCGCGGTCGGGGTTCAGGATGTCGCCGGTATAGCAGATTGAGCCTTCGCAGATTTTTCCCGATTCCACCACTGCGTCCATCGCGACGCGCATGTTTTCCACCCAGTTGAGCGAATCGAACACGCGGAATACGTCGACGCCGGTCTGTGCGGCCTGGCGCACGAATTCCTGCACGACGTTGTCGGGATAGTTGGTGTAGCCAACGCCGTTTGAGGCGCGCAACAGCATCTGGGTCATTACGTTCGGCATCGCCACGCGCAAATCGCGCAGGCGCTGCCACGGACATTCCTGCAAGAATCGGTAAGCGACATCAAAGGTCGCGCCGCCCCAGCATTCCACTGAAAACAGCTGCGGCATATGCGCGGCATAGGCGGGCGCGACGCGGATCATATCGCGGCTGCGCATCCGCGTCGCCAGCAGGGATTGATGCCCGTCGCGCATGGTGGTGTCGGTGATCAGCAGCTGCTTTTGCGCCTTCATCCAATCGGCGACGGCCTGCGGTCCTTCGGCCTCAAGCAGGTTGCGGGTGCCGGGCTGTGGCGTACCGCGCGCGATGGGTGGGCGCGGATCCTTGAGGTCTTTACGCGGAAGAGGGCGGTCCTTTGTCTCGGGGTGGCCGTTCACGGTGATGTCGGCGATGTAGGTCAGCACCTTGGTGCCCCGGTCGCGGCGACTGCGAAAGGTGAATAGTTCGGGCGTCTCGTCGATGAACTTGGTGGTGTATTTGTTGCTAAGGAACGTGGGATGTTTCAGCAGGTTTTCGACAAAGGCGATGTTGGTCGAAACGCCACGGATGCGGAATTCGCGCAGGGCGCGGTCCATCCGCGCGATCGCCGCCTCGGGCGTTTGCGCGTGGGCGGTGACCTTGACCAGCAGGCTGTCATAAAAGCGCGTGATGACGCCGCCCGAATAGGCTGTGCCACCATCAAGGCGGATGCCCATACCCGTCGCCTCGCGAAAGGCAGTGATCCGGCCATAGTCGGGAATAAAGTTGTTCTGCGGGTCCTCGGTTGTGATGCGTGTTTGCAGCGCGTGGCCGTGCAGATGGATCTCGTCCTGACTGGCCTTGCGCGTGGCCTCGGTCAGGGTCTTGCCCTCGGCGATCTTGATCTGGGCCTGCACGATGTCGATGCCGGTGACCTCCTCGGTCACGGTGTGTTCAACCTGCACGCGCGGATTCACTTCGATGAAAAAGAACTGTTCGGTGTCCATGTCCATAAGGAATTCGACAGTGCCGGCGCATTCATACCCGACAAACTTGCAGATCTTGTAGCCCAGATCGCAGACCTCCTGGCGCTGGGCGTCGGTCAGGTAGGGGGCGGGCGCACGCTCGACCACCTTTTGGTTGCGGCGCTGCACGCTGCAATCGCGCTCGAACAGGTGATACATGTTACCATGCTTGTCGCCGAGGATCTGCACCTCGACGTGACGGGCGCGCAGGATCATCTTCTCCAGGTAGCCCTCGCCATTGCCAAATGCTGCCTCGGCCTCGCGGCGGCCCTCCAGCACCTTTTCCTCCAACTCATCCGGCCCATTGATCGGGCGCATTCCGCGCCCGCCGCCGCCCCATGACGCCTTTAGCATCAGCGGATATCCCACCGCCTCGGCCTCGGTTCGGATGACGTCCATGTCGTTGCCCAGCACCTCGGTGGCGGGAATGACAGGCACGCCTGCCTCCATGGCGACGCGGCGCGCGCTGGCTTTATCGCCCAACTGGCGCATGGTTTTGGCCTGCGGGCCGATAAAGGTGATGTCGTTCGCGACGCAGGCATCTACGAAATCGGGATTTTCGGACAGCAGGCCATAGCCGGGATGGATCGCGTCCGCGCCCGATTCCTTGGCGACGCGAATGATCTCGTCGATGCTGAGATAGGCGGCGACGGGGCCAAGGCCAGCGCCGATGCGATACGCCTCGTCAGCCTTGAAGCGGTGCAGGCCCAGCTTGTCCTCTTCGGCAAAGACGGCGACGGTGAGTTTGCCCAGCTCGTTCGCGGCGCGCATGATGCGGATCGCGATCTCGCCCCGGTTGGCGATCAGGATCTTCTTGAACTCGGTCATGGCGCGTCCCTGTTGTTGTAGTTTTGGCAAGTCGATGCTCGCGTTCGCGCAGAGTGCAAATTGCCGCAGCGCAGCGCAACTTGTTTCTGACATTTTAAAATTCAGCACGTGATTGCGCAACGGTTTCGCCGCCCGACTTACCCCTTTGCGACATTTCCTACCCGGCAGGTGATGGGTATAGCCGCCCCGGCAGATCAGCAAGGCGGCGCGCGCCCAACTGACCCATGTTGGCGCGCATGTCTGCGGCCAGGATATGCACCAGATGCTGAAGGCCGAGTGGTCCGAGGGCGGCCAGCGCATATTGCCATGGCCGCGCCATCATCACGAAATCCGCGCCAAGGGCAATGGCGCGCAGGATATCAAGGCCGCCGGTGACGCCCCCGTCAAAGATCAGCGGCAAGCGCGTGGCGGCGCGGATCAGAGGCAATTGGTGGATGGTCGCAGGCGCGCCGTCGAACTGGCGGCCCCCGTGGTTCGACACCCAGATCGCATCGACGCCCGCCTCCTCCAGCATTGGCACGTCGGCAGGGTCTAGCACGCCTTTTACCATCAACGGGCCATCCCAATGGGCGCGCAGCCAGTCCAGATAGGCGCGGTCGGGCGATGTGCGCAGCAGATACCCCGCGTGGGCGGTCGATGGCAGCCCTGAGGTATCGCCAGCGTAGCTGTCGATCAGGCGCATCCGGGGCAGGCCCATACGCGCCATGCCGATCGCCCAAGCAGGGCGCAGCGCAACCTGAGCCATCAGGCGCGGCGTCAGGCGCGGCGGCTGGATCAAGCCCGAGCGAGTCTGGCGTTCGCGCCGCGATGCGACCGGCACATCAACGGTCAGCACCAGCACCGTGAAACCGGCAGCGCGGACGCGGGCCAGCATGTCACGGCGGACCGTTTCGTCGCGTGGGGGATACATCTGGAACCACGCATGATCCCCGGCCAGTGGGCCGATATCCTCGGGCGTTTGTGCGGCGACGGTCGAGAGGGTGTAGGGGATGTCAGCGGTGGCCGCAGCGCGGGCCAGATGCCGCTCGGCGTCGGGCCAGACGAGTCCGGACATGCCGACGGGGCCAATGCCGAAGGGCAGGGGATGCGCGCGTTCGAAAAGCGTTGTCGAGAGGTCTGGCGTGATCTCGCCATGCAGGATCGAGGGCATCAGCGCGATGTTCCGCAATGCAGCCGACCCGGCATGGCGCGCCCGTTCGGCCCCGGTGCCGCTGTCGAGGTACTCCCACACGAAACGTGGTAGCCGTCGTCGCGCGCGCGCCTTCAGATCGCTCAGGGCAGGATATCGCGCGTCTATATTCATGCGCGGCATTTGGCGCGGGCTATGCTGCATTGTCCAGTGCCGCGCGTCAAAGCTGCGCCACTCTGAAGCTGCTGCGGATGTCGAACATGCGTCTATTGGCGCAAGGAAAGGCGTGTTCGGGCCAATGACCGTCGTCTTCGTCTGCAAGATGCCGCTGGTGGTTTTGCTGACTCACCCAAATACGGACTAGATAGTCTGTGGATCAGGCGCGATTACGCTGCGCTGGGTGCATTCCATTGTGCAGGGTGCCCGGATGTGGTGAATGCCGGAATGTTGCGCTAGGTCATATCCGGATGGCCCGTTTGCAAAAGGAAAGCCCGATGGCTTGCATCCAGATTGCCGAGTGTTTGGTCGCGCCTTTGACAGAGGCGGGCGCGCAATGATCGCCGCCTCGCGCAGCATCCAGATTGGCGCCGTCCTGGCGGCGGTTTTGGTGCATGGCGCGCTGGCTATGGCGCTGATGCCCGACGGAGATGTTCAGATCGACGGTGGCGCAGGCGCCCCCGAGGCGCGACTAGGCAGCAGCTTTGCCGACATGGCCGCAGGTACGCTGAAGGCTGCGAAAGCAGTCGATGCGGCGCAGCCCGTGCCGATAGAGGCAGCGCAACAGCCTATCAAGCCCGAGGCTGGGACCCCTCCCAAGCGCCCATCGATATCGCCTGATACAACGGTTGCTGCGCTGACGCCCATTCCCAGCCTTTCGCGCGCTCTGGAGGCGCTCAAGCCCGACATCCCAACCGCTGGGCAGGCGCAACCCGCGGCAACACAGGCCGAGCGCACCGAAGAGATGCTGGAATTCGAGGGCGAGGTCAGCGCCGCCGTAACCAGATCCCTGCGGCCCAAGCGGCGCAGCGAGGAATTCGAGAGCGCGCATGAAAGACCCAAGCCCAAGGCGGCGGCGAAGGCCCAGCGGAAATCCGACCCTGAGCCCAAGGAGCAGCCTACAAATCGCGGCAACGCCCAGCAGAACGCGACCGCAGGCGCCGCAACCGGCAAAGCCACGGCCAAGGCGGCCGCCAGCGGATCGGCTGGCAAGCAGCCGCAAGCGTCCGGCAATGCCGCTGCCAGCAACTATCCCGGCCTCGTCATGCACAAGATTTCCCGCGTGCCGCGCCCGCGCGCAGGCTCACGCGGGACGGCGGTTGTGGGATTCAGCGTGACGGGTGGCGGCGGGCTGGCCAGCGTCCATCTGGTCGGCAGTTCGGGTTCGGCGCAGCTGGATCGCGCAGCGCTGCAAATGATCCACCGCGCCGCGCCATTTCCCGCGCCACCTGCGGGGGCGCAGCGCAGCTTTACCATCAATATAGAGGGGCGCTGACGTCGCCGGTCCAGATCGTCCCTCGACATTCCGGGCGCTTTGATTTCTCTATGCGCGCATGGAGACCGACGCAAACACACAGCCCGGCTGGGGCATCTTCTGGATGGTCGTCACGGGCATTCTTTTTGTCGGGGTGACCGCGCTGGTCAAGACCATTGGCACCCGCATTCCCGCCGCCGAGTCGGCCTTTCTGCGCTATGCGCTGGGTCTGATCCTGCTGATCCCGGCGATCCCGGCGGTCCGGCGCGCGCGTCTTACAGCGCGCCTCTGGGGGATATTCTGCGCGCGCGGCGCGGTGCACACTCTGGGCGTGGCGCTGTGGTTCTTTGCCATGGCGACGATCCCGATCGCGGACGTCACGGCGATGAACTATCTCTCGCCCATATACGTCACCATAGGCGCGGCGCTGTTTCTGGGTGAGCGGCTGGCGATGCGCCGCCTTATGGCTGTACTGGTCGCGCTTTTGGGTGCGGTCATCATCCTGCGGCCCGGCCTGCGCGAAGTGGGGCCGGGGCACCTTGCCATGCTGGTCACGGCCATCAGCTTTGGCATATCCTACCTCTTAGCCAAAATGGCGACAGACCGTGTGTCGCCGGTGGTGGTGGTGGTGATGCTGTCGCTGACGGTGACGGTGGGCCTTGCGCCATTCGCCGCCCTGAATTGGGTCCAGCCGACATGGCTGGAGCTGGTGACGCTGTTCGGCGTCGCGGTGCTGGCGACGGGGGGACACTACACGATGATGCTGGCCTTCCAGGCGGCACCGTTGGCGGTGACGCAGCCGATGACCTTCCTTCAATTGGTCTGGGCGGTGATGCTGGGCGCACTGGTGTTCGGTGAGGCGGTCGATCCCTTCGTCGTGCTGGGCGGTCTCGTGATCGTCGGCTCGGTCAGCTTCATCACCTGGCGCGAGGCCGTGCTCAAGCGGCGCGCCGTTACCCCCGTTAGCACCGCGACCAAAGTGTGAGTGGCCTTTAGGACCCCTTTGTCCGGCGCGGAGTGGTCAGCTTCATCTCTGGTTCAGCGAGGCGTGGGGTCGGGCCGGTCCACGCATAGGCCAGCAGGCATGGATCGCGATCCCCGGTTGTGATGCGGTGCTCGTCTCCGGGGCGGTTCAGGATCAGCGAGCCGGGCGCATAGACCGCCAGATTGTTCTCGGACCACGCGCCCGAGATTGAGATATAGCTCTCCTCGATCTCGTGGTGGCTGTGTTGTGGATAGGTCGTGCTTGGTGCAAACAGCACGAACCCAAGGTTCAGCGCCTTGCACGGCACCGGGCCTTTGGCACCGAGGATCTCGCAAAAGGCGTATTTGCGCGCCAGCGCTTTGGGCAGTTGATCATAGCCGTATTCCCACGTCAGATGATCCTTTACCTCGCGTAGGGCGCGGGCCATGCCCTGCATCGCCGCCCTTTCACCCAGATCCAACGCGCGGGGCAGGTGGGCAGTGACGGGGCGCGTTTCGGGCGCGCGCGCGTCCATAACCGGATTGGCCGAGATCGCCGCCGAGATCGCATCGCGCACCCGTTTGCGATGACTGCGGATCGCCGGACTACCCCCGTCCGAGCCATAACGGTAAAGCGCGTCGAATTCGCGCAGAAGATACAGCCAATCGGGGCAGTCCATCAGGCGGACTGCGTCGTTGGAGGGGGCGGTTTCGGTCATAGGTCATGGTCCGCAAGGAAAGGTCTGTAAAATTTCAAGCACAAAGACCTCGCCCGCCGCAAGCCTCTTGGGGTCGCGAGCGCCGGATCAGCCCATGAAAAATGCCGCCGGATGTGGGTCCGGCGGCATCGTTTTTCAGCGTCGAGCGCCTGACGGGCGCTCAGGCGGTAAGGCTTAGACGAACCACCAGCGCTCGGCCCAGCGTTCGCCGTCCATGTCCCAGTTGGACGCGACGGTCTCGGGCATGCCGATCTTTTTCTGCGTGGCAAAAACGTAGTTGGCGAACATCGGGATAATAATCGCGCCTTGGGTGCTGACGATTTCCTGCAGCTCGAAATACTGCTCCTTGCGCTTGTCCTGGTCCAGTTCGGCGCGTGCCTTGACCAGCAGTTCGTCGAAATGCTCGTTGCACCAGAAGCCGTCGTTCCATTCCGCACCGCAGGTATAGGCGGTCGTGAACATCTGGTCCTGCACCGGACGGCCGCCCCAGTAGACGGCGGAAAAGGGCTTCTTCATCCATACATCCGACCAGTAGCCATCGTTCGGCTCACGCACGACCGTGAGGTCGATGCCTGCGTCCTTGGCTGAGTTCTGATAGAGCGTGGCGGCGTCGACCGCACCCGCAAAGGCGGCGTCGGAGGCCGAAAGCGAGACTTCGAGTTTGTCCAGACCGGCCTCTTTCAGATAGAACTTGGCCTTGTCGGGATCGTACGTCTTTTGCTCCAACTCGGTGTTGTAGAATTGCTGGTTCTGACCAATCGGAACGTCGTTCCCGACCGAGCCGTAGCCAAAGAGGATCTTTTCGACCAGCTCTTCGCGGTTGATCGCGTACTTCATCGCGAGGCGCACGTTGTTGTCGTCATAGGGCGCCTGATTGGCCGACATCGCAAAAGTGAAGTGCTGCGTGCCCGCGATCGAGCTGATGACGAGGTCGGAGTTGCGCGACAGGAGGCCTATGGTCTTGAGGTCCAGCTTGTCCACGGTGTCGACATCGCCCGACACCAGCGCCGTGGTGCGCGCGTTCTGATCGGTCAGGACCAGCATCTCGATTGTGTCAAACCATGCGACGTCATCGCGCCAGTGGTTTTCATTCCGCTCGAGCATCGAAGAAACGCCCGGTTTGAATGACTTGAGTTTGTAGCTGCCGCAGCCGTCACCGGATTTCCAATCGATGGAATCGCCGTCCGCAGGAAGGATGGGCAGATGATAATCGGTAAGAATGAAGGGAAAGTCGGCATTGCCACCGTCCAGCGTGAATATAACCGTATTGCCCTCGACGCTGATCTCTTGGATGGGGGCCACGATCGGGCCAGCGGCTGAGGTGGAACCTTCGCCGCGGTGAAAGCGGATCGAGGCGGCGACATCCTCGGCGGTCACGTCCTTGCCCGAATGGAAGGTCATGCCCTCGCGGATTTTGAACCGCCACGTCTTGGCGTCCTCGGATGCCTCCCAGCTTTCGGCAACCAAGGGGCCTACGGACCCATCGGCCAACACCTCTGTGAGATGGCCGTCTTTGGCATAACTCTGAGCGATCATGAAGCCGTGGTCCCACGTGCCGGGGTTCAGCGTGTCTGAGGTCGCGCCGTGGCCCTTGCCGACGCGCAGGTTGCCGCCCTTCTTGGGCGTGGCGGCCATGGCGCCGCCCATGGGCAGCGTCGCGGCGATGGCGCCTGCGGCGGTGGTTTTCAGAAATCCGCGTCGATCGAGGCGGCCATTGGTGAGTAGCGACATTAGTATCTCCCTTTTTCGTTTCATTGACGGATTGGTTGCCGCGCCAGCGACGAGTCTGCATGGGCGGCTTTGTTCCGGCTTGGCTGGTGTTGATGCCAGCGGCGCGATCTGCTTCTTGCTGAGGACTGTGCCATGGTGGTGCAGCGGCGGCAAAGTGCGCGGCTCTGAGCGTATGATAAGCCCGCGCTCTGTTGCAACCTCTATATCCGGCAGCCTTGCGCGCTGCGATTGACGCGGCTTGGCGTTTTCCATAGCCGTGGGGGGTGGCGATCCGCACGCGGCCCGCCGCCCGACCCAGTAGGAGCCAGCCCGATATGAGCCGCCCGAACATCCTGATTTTCATGGTCGACCAGCTGAACGGCACTCTCTTTCCCGACGGCCCCGCCGACTGGCTGCACGCGCCAAACCTCAAGCGCCTCGCTGCCCGGTCGACCCGGTTTGCAAATGCCTATACTGCCAGCCCGCTCTGTGCTCCGGGGCGGGCCAGCTTCATGTCCGGTCTGCTGCCGTCGCGCAGCCGGGTTTATGACAACGCCGCTGAATTCGCCGCCGATATCCCGACCTACGCGCATCACCTGCGCCGTGCGGGTTATCTCACGTGCCTCTCGGGCAAGATGCATTTTGTCGGTCCCGACCAGATGCACGGGTTCGAAGAGCGTCTGACGACCGATATTTACCCCGCCGATTTCGGTTGGACGCCCGATTATCGCAAGCCGGGCGAGCGGATCGAGTGGTGGTATCACAACATGGGCAGTGTCACCGGGGCAGGCGTCGCCGAGATTTCCAATCAGATGGAATATGATGACGAGGTCGCGTATGAGGCCACCCGCAAGGTCTATGATCTGGCGCGGGGGCAGGACGCGCGGCCATGGTGCCTGACGGTCAGCTTTACCCACCCGCATGACCCTTATGTGGCGCGGCGCAAATACTGGGATCTCTACGAGGATTGTGAGCATCTGTCGCCCGAGGTGCCGGCGATGGAGTACGAGGATCACGATCCCCATTCGCAGCGTATTTTCGACGCGAACGACTGGCGCAGCTATGACATCAGCGAGGATCACATCCGCCGCGCCCGGCGGGCGTATTTCGCCAATATCAGCTACCTCGACGACAAGATCGGTGAAGTGATGGAGGCGCTGGACGGTACGCGGCAGACCGAGGATACGATCATCCTGTTCGTTTCGGACCACGGCGACATGCTGGGCGAGCGAGGGTTGTGGTTCAAGATGTCCTTTTACGACGGCTCGTCCCGCGTGCCGATGATGATCGCCGCGCCCGGAATGACGCCGGGCCGCGTGGACGCGCCGGTCAGCAATATCGACGTCTGCCCGACGCTGTGCGATCTGGCCGGCGTTTCGATGGCTGAGGTCGCGCCGTGGATCGCGGGTCAGTCGCTGGTGCCGCTGGGGCAAGGGCAGACGCGCGAAGCGCCGGTGGCGATGGAATACGCGGCCGAGGCATCGTTTGCGCCGCTGGTTTCGCTAAGGCAGGGCAGGTGGAAGTTCAACCGCTGCGCGCTGGACCCCGATCAGCTGTTTGATCTGGAGACCGATCCGCATGAGCTGACCGATCTGGCAGGCGACCCGGCCTATGCTGAAACGATCGAGCGGTTCAGCGATATGGCAGCGGCGCATTGGGATCTGGATGCGTTTGATGCAGCAGTGCGCGAAAGCCAGGCGCGCCGCTGGGTGGTCTATGAGGCGTTGCGACAGGGCGGCTACTATCCGTGGGACTACCAGCCGCTGAAAAAGGCGTCCGAGCGCTATATGCGCAACCATATGGACCTGAACGTGGTGGAGGAAAACGCCCGCTTTCCGCGTGGGGAATAGCCGTTACCCAACCTCGTAAGGCAAGACACCGCGCGCATCGGGGCGGATCGTCAGCCGCCGTTCCAGCGGCGGGATCGACCGCTGATGGCAGTCGGTCCGCTCGCAAATGCGGCACGAAATGCCGATAGGTTCGAACGCGGCGGGACTGCTGAGGTCCAGCGTATCGGCATAGACCAACGCGGGCGCGTGTTTCACTTCGCACCCCAGAGCGATGGCAAAGCGGCGCACCGGTGCACCAAAGTGTCCGCCGGGTTTTGAGACGTCCCGCGCAAGGTTGATGTAGCGAACGCCGTCCGGCGTTTCGGCCAGTTGACGCAGGAAGCGGCCGGGGGTTTCAAACGCGCGGTGGACGTTCCAGAGCGGGCAGGCCCCGCCGTAGCGGGCGAACTGCATCCGGGTGGCCGAGTGGCGTTTCGTAATCGTTCCGGCCTGATCGACGCGGACGAAAAAGAACGGGATACCCTTGGCACCGGGGCGTTGCAGGGTGGATAGGCGGTGGCACACCTGCTCGATCGACGCGCCAAAGCGGTGGGCGAGGATCTCTAGATCGTGCCGATGCTCGCGCGCGGCTTGCAGGAAGGCGGTGTAGGGCATCATGGCCGCGCCCGCGTAGTAGTTGGCCAGCCCGATTTTCGCGATGGCGCGCGCCTCATCCGATTGGAAACGGGCCAGATCCAGCGTAGCCTCCAGCAGCTTGTCTTGGGTCAGCAGCGCCAGTTGCAGCAGCATTTGAAAGCCGCGCGTTTCGGGTGCGGCGCGCGCGCTGAGGTAGAGGATCCCGCTGGCCCGATCCAGCCGCCGCAGCGGACCGTCATCGGTGTTGACCACGCTGATCCCGATACGCGTCAACGCCTCGACCACGGTGTCCTGCGTGGTGCCGCTGCCCGCGCCAAATCGCTCGGCGGCGCGGTCAACGGCGTCGATGTAATTGTCGCAATAATGGAAAAAATCGCGCACTTCGGTCCACGGGCTTTGCTGCGCTTGCGCATCGTCGCGCCCCAGCGCCTCGTCCAGCGACGCAAGCCGCTCATGCGTCTGGCGATACGCGCCGTGCAGCTCAAGAAACGCGCGCGCAAGGGCGGGGGCGTTGGTCGCGGTCAGCCGCAGATCGGCTACATCGGGGATGACTGAAAACACCGGATCGGCCAGCGCCTCGCGCATGTCGCTGACCATGCGGTCGGCCTCGCCCGAGCCCAGTTCGGTCACGTCGAAACCGAATTCCTGTGCAAGCGCCAGCACAACGGTGGTGCTGACGGGCCGGTTATTGTTCTCCATCTGGTTGAGATAGGGCAGGGACACGCCGAGGCGGGCGGCGAAATCCTTTTGCGTGAGGCCGATGCGCTGGCGCGTTTCGCGCAGCTTGGCCCCGGCATAGAGTTTTTGTGCGCGCATGGCGGCCCCGCTTTGCAGATTAGCTTAGCCGCCAGATTAGATTTGCAAAGTGGTGCGCGCAAGCGCCTTAGGCCATTGCCAATCGCGCCTCGCGCCGCATCACCAGCAGGATTGTAAGGACCGCACCCAGCGACACGATCAGCATGATCCACAGCAGCGGGAACGCACCGGATTCCTCGGTCAGCCACACGCCCGCCAGCGCAGACAGCCCCGCACCGCCGCCGATTTGCAGCGCGCCGGTCAGTCCGCTGGCCGTGCCGGCCAGTTCAGCGCGTACCGACAGTGCGCCTGCGGTGGCGTTGGGGATCGTCATGCCGTTGCCCAGCCCCATCAACGTCATGAGGCCAAAGAAGCTGGCGGCGCTGCCAAGCCCTACATAAAACAGCCCCAGATTGATCGCGAGGCCCCCGGCGGTGAAAAGTGCGCCCCAATATACCATGCGGTTGACGCCCACGGAAATCGAGAACCGTCCCGAGATGAAATTGCCCACAAAATATCCCAGTGCGGGTGCGCCAAAATATAGACCGACCTGCGCCGGCTCCAACCCAAAGACGATTTCACCCACGTAAGGCGCGCCGCCGAGATAGGCAAAGAACGTGCCCGACGACAGCGCCGCCGCCATCGCATAGCCCCAGAACCTCCGGCTGCGAAACAGCACCGGATACTCGCTGAATTGCTGGCGCAAGGTCAGGCCCGAGCGGCCCGCTGTCTCGCCCAGATCGGCCCATGCGATGTAGAAAACCAGCCCGGCCATAACCAGCAGCGCCCAGAAATTGGCCTGCCAGCCAAATGCTTCATCCAGCAGCCCGCCGAATACCGGGCCAATCATCGGCACCACCGCCATGCCCATCGTGACATAGCCGATCATGCTGGCCGCCTGATCCTGTGGAACCATGTCGCGCACGATCGCGCGGCTCAGGACCATCGCGGTGACGATCGCCGCCTGCATCATGCGAAAAAATAGGAACACGGCGACCGATTGCGACAGCGCACAACCAATGGTCGCCAGCAGAAATATCACCAGACCGGCAAGGATCACGGGCCTGCGCCCCAGCTTGTCCGAAATGGGGCCGATAAAGATTTGCAGTACCGCGTTGACCGCCAGATATAGCGCCACGGACAATTGCATCAGCCGGTAAGGCGCGTCGAAATATTCGGACATGCCGGGCAGCGACGGCAAAAAGATGTTCATCGCCAGCGCCGACAAGCCTGCCATCAGGATGAGCGTGGCGATATGCGGCGGCGTGCTGCGGTCGAGAAATATGGCGCGGGTCTGATTTGGCATGGGCCTAGGGCTAGGCCCGCGCCCCGGTAAAGTCCAGCGGGCAAAACCCATGCGGGTGCGGGGCGATATGCAAGTTTGCAAAACGGGCGCTGCAATGATGCGTTGATTTGCAAATTTGCCGAAAAACGCTGTTGCGTGGCGCGTCATCAGGTATAGCCTGCGGCAAACCGGAACGTAGAGGGCGCCATGAAGGATATCTTGCAGGAACTCGAAGACCGCCGCGCCGAGGCGCGCATGGGTGGCGGCGAACGCCGCGTCGCCGCACAGCATTCCAAGGGTAAGCTGACCGCGCGCGAGCGGGTCGAGCTGTTGCTGGACGAGGACAGCTTTGAGGAGTTCGACATGTTCGTCGCTCATCGCTGCATCGATTTCGGCATGGAGCAGGACCGGCCCTACGGTGACGGCGTGGTGACCGGCTGGGGCACGATCAACGGGCGGCTGGTTTATGTTTTCTCTCAGGACTTTACCGTCCTTGGTGGCTCGGTCTCGGAAACGCACGCCAAGAAGATTTGCAAGATCATGGATATGGCCGTGCAGAACGGTGCGCCTGTAATTGGCATCAATGACTCTGGGGGCGCGCGTATTCAGGAAGGCGTCGACAGCCTCGCTGGCTATGGCGAAGTGTTCCAGCGCAACATCACTGCGTCGGGCGTCGTGCCGCAGATCAGCGTCATAATGGGCCCCTGTGCGGGCGGTGCTGTCTATAGCCCCGCGATGACCGACTTTATATTCATGGTCAAAGACAGCTCTTACATGTTCGTGACCGGCCCTGACGTGGTGAAAACCGTGACCAATGAGCAGGTCACGGCAGAGGAACTGGGCGGTGCCAGCACGCACACCCGCAAGTCGTCCGTCGCCGATGCAGCGTTCGAGAACGACGTCGAGGCGCTGGCCGAGGTCCGTCGCCTCGTTGATTTCCTGCCGTCCAGCAATCGCGAAAAGCCGCCCGTGCGCCCATTTTTTGATGAGCCAGCTCGCATCGAGGCGTCGCTGGATACACTAGTGCCGGACAATCCCAACATGCCCTATGACATGAAGGAATTGATCACAAAGATCGCGGACGAGAGCGATTTTTACGAGATTCAGGAACAATTTGCCAAGAATATGATCACCGGTTTCATCCGGCTCGAAGGGCAGACCGTCGGTGTTGTCGCCAACCAGCCGATGGTGCTGGCCGGATGCCTCGATATCGACAGCTCGCGCAAGGCTGCGCGGTTCGTGCGGTTCTGCGACTGCTTTGAAATTCCTTTGCTGACGCTGGTTGATGTCCCCGGCTTTCTGCCCGGCGTTACTCAGGAACATAACGGCGTGATCAAGCATGGCGCCAAACTGCTCTTTGCCTATGGAGAGGCGACGGTGCCAAAGGTCACGGTCATCACGCGCAAGGCCTATGGCGGCGCGTATGTGGTGATGGCGTCCAAGCATCTGAGCGCCGACTTTAACTATGCATGGCCGACGTCGGAAATCGCCGTGATGGGCGCCAAGGGTGCGACTGAGATCATCCACCGCGCCGACCGCGACAACCCAGAAAAGCTGGCAGCGCATGCCAAGGATTACGAGGATCGCTTTGCCAGCCCCTTTGTGGCCGCCGAGCGTGGGTTCGTCGACGAGGTCATCATGCCCCATTCCACTCGCAAGCGTGTCGCGCGGGCGTTCGCGTCCCTCAGGGGCAAAAAGGCGCAGATGCCGTGGAAAAAGCACGACAATATCCCGCTGTGACGCGGCGCAGGCCGTGCATTCGAGGGCAGGAGCGATCATGACTATCAGCTTGGCTACCACCCGGCGCAGCGCCCATGCGGGAACTACCCGTTGGATGGGGGCGTTTTGCGTCCAAAAGGAGGCATGCCATGGCCAAATCGCACGACACCAGCAAAAGCAACCTCAGCATCAAGGACGCGGACACTTACAGGGCGCTGCGCGATCAGGGCGCGTCCAAGGAGAAGGCGGCGCGTATCGCCAACGCGCAGGCGAATCCGGATATGAATCCATCTCGCAAGGGCGGCAAAGCACCACCTTACGAGGAGTGGACGAAAGACGATCTTTACCAGCGGGCAAAGGAAATCGGCATCGACGGGCGTTCGGGCATGAGCAAAAATCAGCTTATAGAGGCGTTGCGCGCACACTGACCTTCTGCATCGCTGCTGGCCTTATGCTGGCTGCGCCAAAGGCGGCTATGGCGCAGGACAGTTTGCAGCTGCCCTCGGGGGCGCAGGCCCAGTTGTACGAGGTGATCGGGCAAGGCACGGCGGAGGTGCGCTTGCGCTATGTTTCAGCAGGGTTCGACCCGCGCGGCGCTGATACGGAACTGCTTCTCGCAGACATGACGTTTATTTGCGAAACCAACGTCTTGGAGGGCGCGTCCCAATACGACACGCCTCAGAATGTGATCGTGTCGCTGGCCGATAGGCCGTCGGAATTTGGCGTGCTGAACACCGAAGTGCAACAAATATTTGAGGCATTTTCGGTCGACGATAACACCTGCATCTGGGAGGCATTTTGATGCATCCACAATATCTTGGGCGGCAATGCTCACCTTCACGGTCTTGTGAGGCTTTGAGGCCACAGGGCCGCCGCATTCGTGCAGTGGCATATCACTTTGCAAAAAACTGCTCTATTCTCACTCGGGATTGCACCCAAGCAATCCATATCTCGAAGATCCGGCGGGGGCTGGGCGTGAGTCCGAGCCCGCTTTCAATAAGTGACAGGAGAATTCAATGTCGAATGCTATCAAAGGTCTTATGGCCCTCGGTCTGCTCGTTGCCGTTTCGGCTTGCCAGCAGGCGCCCCAAGATGACTACGTGGTTGTCGAGCCGGTTACGGTCGAGCCCGTTCAGACTGGCAAGTACTAATCCGCACCGCCGGATTGTGATACCGGGGCAGGCCGCGAGGCCTGCCTCGACCCAGCAGCCGCGCCCCATATCGGAGGGCATGGCATGATCAAGCATCGCGGGTTCCCCGGCAGATTGCCGAGTTCCGATTTTCAATTCACCATTCGCCGCGCCAATCCCAAGGGCGCCACGCCCCTCATCCGGCGCGAGAGGTTCGCTGACCGGCGCCCGCCCGACCGGCGGGCTGATGTGGGGTTTGTGCGCGCACTTTACGATTGTTTCGGTGATCAACCATTCGAGCGGGGCAATCTGGACGCTGGACGGCTTTCGTGGCTGCTGGGGCGTGAAGTGCTGACCGTTTCGGACCCGTTTGATCCCACCGATTACGAGGCGCTTATGGTGTTGGATGTTGAGGCCGCGCGCCGCGCCTTTCCCGCAGCCTTCGGCGACGAGGAGGACGCATGATCGCGTCTGTGCAGCGCGACCCGCAGCCTGTTGGCGTAAATTTGCCCACAGGCTGCGCCCGTGCGCGGAATACAGCCGATAATTGCATTGCCTCACAAATCCTCTTGGCCGGCCGCGTCGATGCTGTCAGCGTCGGGCTAGTAGTGGCGGGCCTTCCCCAAGGGTCCGGGGCACTTTGTCCAAACCGTTACCCTTCCCCTGATAGGCGGCGTTGCGCAGCGATGTGCACGCCGCCTCTTTTTTCTGCATTGCCAACGTGTTATGCGAATCGGCAAGAGCTCGCGCAGACCCGCCACGGTGGTGTGGATCGCTTTGACGCGGGTGCGAATATACCCTTTAATACCCGCGCGCGACGCGCGACTAACAAGAGAGGCAGCAGGACATGCTCGGAGCAATCAAAACACAACCCAAGGCTGTATTGGCCTTCGTCGCCCTGTTGGCCGTTTCGGCCTGTGGCGACACGATCGGTAAGCAGGGCCTCATCGGTGCAGGGGCGGGCGTGGCCGGCTCGGCCGTGCTGGGCGGCAACCTGTTGGCGGGCGCTGCAGTCGGTGCCGCCGGCAACGTCGCCTATTGCCAGACCTTCCCGGATCGCTGCAACTAATAACCGCCGCCGCGAGGCGAGCGTATGTCTTTGTCAGACCATCCGTGCCACCGGGCGCGGGTGGTCTTTTACGTTTTCGGCCCACACATAAGGGGACACGCCCATGTTCAAGAAAATTCTGATCGCCAACCGGGGCGAAATCGCCTGCCGCGTTATCAAGACCGCGCGCGCCATGGGCATCAAGACGGTTGCGATCTATTCCGACGCCGACCGCAACGCTCTGCATGTGCGCATGGCCGACGAAGCCGTGCGCATCGGCCCGCCGCCTGCCAACGAGAGTTACATCGTCATCGACAAGGTGATGGACGCCGTCCGCCAGACCGGTGCCGAGGCGGTGCATCCCGGCTATGGCTTTCTAAGTGAAAACGCCAAGTTTGCCGAGGCGTTGGAGGCTGCAGGCGTCGCCTTTATCGGACCGCCGAAAAAGGCCATCGAAGCGATGGGCGACAAGATTACATCCAAAAAAATCGCTCAGGAGGCAAATGTTTCGACCGTACCCGGCAATATGGGCCTGATCGAGGATGCCGAGGATGCGGTCAAGATTTCGAACCAGGTCGGTTATCCGGTAATGATCAAGGCCAGCGCCGGGGGCGGTGGCAAGGGGATGCGGATCGCGTGGAATGACGACGAGGCGCGCGAAGGGTTTCAAAGCTCGAAAAACGAGGCGGCCAGCAGCTTTGGCGATGATCGGATTTTTATCGAAAAATTCGTGACGCAGCCGCGACATATCGAAATTCAGGTGCTGTGCGATGCCCACGGTAACGGCATCTATCTGGGCGAGCGGGAATGCAGCATCCAGCGCCGGAACCAGAAGGTGATCGAAGAGGCGCCCAGCCCGTTTCTGGACGAGGAAACCCGCAAGGCGATGGGCGAGCAGTCCGTCGCGCTGGCGCAGGCTGTCGGCTACACCAGTGCCGGCACGGTCGAATTCATCGTCGATGGGGACCGCAATTTCTACTTTCTGGAAATGAACACGCGTCTTCAGGTCGAACATCCGGTGACAGAGCTGATCACCGGCGTCGATCTGGTCGAGCAGATGATCCGCATTGCGTATGGTGAAAAGCTGAAGATTGCACAAAAGGACGTGAAACTGAATGGCTGGGCGATGGAATGCCGCCTTTATGCCGAAGATCCCTACCGCAATTTCCTACCGTCCATCGGGCGTCTGACCCGCTATCGCCCGCCCGAAGAGGTGAAGGTCGAAGGCGCTGTCGTGCGCAACGATACCGGTGTTTATGAGGGCGGCGAGATCAGCATGTATTACGACCCGATGATCGCCAAGCTGTGCACATGGGGGCCGGACCGGATGGCCGCGATTGAGGGGATGCGCGCCGCGCTCGACGGGTTCGAGGTCGAGGGGATCGGGCACAACCTGCCATTCCTGAGCGCGGTCATGGACCATCCGAAATTTGTGTCAGGCGACATCACGACTGCTTTCATCGCCGAGGAATATCCCGAAGGTTTTGACGGGGCCGAGTTGGACGATGCCACCCTGCGCCGCATTGCCGCCTCCTGCGCCGCGATGCACCGCGTGGCCGAGATCAGGCGCACACGTATTTCAGGCCGCATGGACAATCACGAGCGCAAGATCGGTGACGACTGGAACGTGGCGCTTCAGGGTCAAAGCCATGATGTGCGCATCACCGCGCGCCGCGGGGCTGCGACAGTGACGTTTGCAGATGGCGGCGAGGTCGAGGTCGTTAGCGACTGGACACCGGGCGATCATCTGGCGCGGCTCGACGTGGACGGTGTGCCCTTGGTACTGAAGATCGGCAAGATTTCGGGTGGTTTTCGCATCCGCTGCCGGGGTGCGGACCTCAAGGTGCATGTGCGCACGCCCCGTCAGGCCGAACTGGCGGCCCGGATGCCCGAGAAACAGCCACCGGATACGTCGAAAATGCTGCTGTGCCCGATGCCGGGCCTCGTGGTCAAAATGAACGTCGAGGTCGGCAACGAGGTGCAGGAGGGGCAGGCCCTTTGCACCATTGAGGCGATGAAGATGGAGAATATCCTGCGCGCCGAGCGGCAAGGGATCGTCAGCGTGGTCAATGCAGGGCCGGGCGATAGTCTGGCTGTGGATGAGATCATCATGGAGTTTGATTGATCCGCCATGCGCCCCTCAGCACCCGCCCGCCTGCGCCTTGCCGCACTGTCCTGCGCCATGCTGGTTTTGCTGGCGGGGTGCAAACGCGCGAGTGAGGCTGACATGCGCGCAGCGTTGGCCGAGTGGGTGCCACTGGGCGATACTCTGACCTTTGCGAACAAGCGCGGCTGCGCGGCGGGACTGTTTGCCCTGCGGGATGCCCGGATCGCGTCCAGGATGCGCGTTGCGACCAGCGCACGTGAGGCGGCGATGATCCTGCGCGGTCAGGGCGAAGTGGCGATTGACGACACGCGCCTCAGCCCCGATGCCGCCATACTGGCGCTCATGGAGGCGGATCGCAGTGCTGGTATGGCGATGCGCATGGCCGGGCTGGAGGGGCGCGATTGCATGGATGTTCAGGTTGAGGGCGCCTTTGCTGCGGCGCTGGTCGACCCGCGCGCGGTGCTTCTGGTGGGGCGCGATCGGCGTATATTGGCGCTGATGGATGTGGATGCGGGTTTGCTGATCGCCGCGATGGGCGCCGAATGATGCCTGGCGCCCTGTCTCAGATGCCGTCTGCCCGCCTCTCACGGACCTCGTCTTGGCGCATGGGCAGCTTGTCGATGGTGCGGCTGATCTCGCGCACGTCGTACGGCAGCGGCTTGCGCAGGTATATAGTGCCGTCCTTGACGATCAGCACCAGCATGAAGCCACGCGGATGCAGCCGCTCACGCAGTGGGCTGCGCTTGTCAGGATCGGTATCGGTCAGAATCACGACGTCGCGCTCGGCCAGATCATCGAGGCGGGACGTCAAAAGCTCCATCTGGCGGACAAACCGAGGATCGTTCGGGCTGTCGGCAAAGACGACGATGGGCCTGTTTTTCCATAGGAATTGTTTTAAATCGACGTCTGTCCCATCAATTATGATGCTGTCCAGAGCGGGTTCCGCCGGGGCGGAAGGCGCTTCTTGTGCGGTGAGCGGAAAGGCCAAAAGGCTAGCGAAAACAAGGGTCAGTAACGGTTTCATCGGCGCTCCTATATGGTATGATATAAGCGAGGTGGCGCCGATTGCGATGCGGAAAGTGATCCGCGACCCGCAAAAGTTGCCGTTAAGGGCATTGTCAGATTTGAACTCTACCAAAGTCGACGTATCCGGACGCCGCCTAACACTGTGCGGCGCTGTAGCGAAAGGCGGGCCGACGAATGGAAATTACCCTGCATCTGGGGGCGCATCGCAGCGCTTCGACCAGTTTCCAACACTACATGCGCAAAAACAGTGTGCGCCTCTTGGCAACTGGTATCGGCTTCTGGGGGCCGCAGCAAATGCGCAAGGGCCTGCTGGAGGGTGTGTTCCCGCGTCCCGGCCCAATGCCTGCCGCCGATCAGGCGGCGCGTGCACGCGGGCGGATCGCGCTGGCCATTGCCAAGGCCGAGGAGGCCGGTATCAAACGGCTGATTATCTCGGACGAGAACATGATTGGTACGCCGCGCCGCAACCTGCGCGATATGCGTCTGTATCACGGTATCGGCGAGCGGATGGCGCGTTATGGCAATGCGCTGGGCGGTCAGGTCACGCGCGTCGCGCTGTCAATACGCGCGCAGGATGCTTGGTGGGCCTCGTCCATCGCCTTTGCGGTGGCACGGGGCGCTCAGGTGCCGACAGGGACAGAACTGGCGCATATTGCGTCCAGTCCGCGCGGTTGGCGCGACGTCGTCACAGATCTGGCCTGCGCGCTGCCGCAGGCCGAGATACTGGTGATGCCACACGAGGCCTTCGCGTCGGTTCCCGAGCAGCGGCTGTCGGCAATGCTGGGCTGCACCGAGGTGCCACGCGCTCATGCGCGCGAGTGGCTGAACCGCGCGCCCGATCTATCGGCCCTGCGTCAGGCACTCAGCGAACGCGGCAGCGATCCGGCGCTGCTGCCGCTGGGCGTGGGGGCATGGCAGCCCTTTGGCCGCGAGGAATGCGCGGCAATGCGCGAAGTCTACTTGGACGATCTGTTCTGGCTGCGCGCAGGTGCGGACGGACTGGCGACATTGACGGAAAAACCGGGGCCGGATCAGGTGGGGCAAACGCCGCCGATTCTGTCCCAGACAGGAGAGCAAGGACATGACCGACAAGGTACGAGACGATTGGCGCAAACTGGCGGAGGCTGAACTGAAGGGCCGCCCGCTGGACGATCTCACGTGGCACACGATTGAGGGCATCGACGTAAAGCCGCTTTATACCGCCGAAGATACTGAGGGGCTCGATCATCTGGGCGGCATCCCCGGTGCCGGCCCCTTTACCCGCGGTGTCAAGGCGACGATGTATGCCGGACGGCCCTGGACGATCCGGCAATATGCAGGATTTTCCACTGCCGAGGAATCGAACGCCTTTTATCGCCGCAATCTGGCGGCGGGACAGCAAGGCGTTTCGGTGGCCTTTGATCTGGCGACCCACCGGGGCTATGACAGCGACCATCCCCGGGTTGAGGGCGATGTTGGCAAGGCGGGCGTTGCCATCGATTCGGTCGAGGATATGAAGATCCTGTTTGACCAGATTCCGTTGGACCAGGTCAGCGTCAGCATGACGATGAATGGCGCCGTGATTCCAATTCTGGCCAGTTTCATTGTCGCAGGGGAGGAGCAGGGGCACGACAAATCGCTTCTTTCAGGCACCATACAGAACGATATCCTCAAGGAATTTATGGTGCGGAATACTTACGTCTATCCGCCCCAGCCGAGCATGAAGATCATTTCGGACATCATCGAATACACCTCCGAAGGGATGCCGAAATTCAACTCGATCTCGATCTCGGGCTACCACATGCAGGAGGCTGGCGCGAACCTCGTGCAGGAACTGGCCTATACCTTGGCCGACGGGCGCGAATATGTCCGCGCGGCGATCGAAGCGGGAATGGATGTCGACAAGTTCGCTGGGCGGCTTAGTTTTTTCTTCGCCATCGGCATGAATTTCTTTATGGAGGCGGCCAAACTGCGCGCCGCGCGCCTGCTGTGGCACCGCATCATGACCGAGTTCGGAGCCAAGAACGAGCGCTCGAAAATGCTGCGCACCCATTGCCAGACATCGGGCGTCAGTTTGCAGGAGCAAGACCCTTACAACAACGTTGTGCGCACTGCCTATGAGGCGATGAGCGCGGTTCTGGGTGGCACGCAGTCGCTGCACACCAACGCGCTGGACGAGGCGATGGCGCTGCCGACCGAATTCAGCGCGCGCATCGCGCGAAATACCCAACTGATCCTGCAAGAGGAAACGGGCGTGACCGCCGTCGTCGACCCGCTGGCAGGCAGCTACTACGTCGAAAGCCTGACCGCCGAGCTGGCCGAAAAGGCCTGGGAGCTGATTGAGGAAGTCGAGGAAATGGGCGGTATGACCAAGGCTGTTGCCAGCGGCATGCCCAAGCTGAGGATTGAGGAATCGGCAGCCACCCGGCAGGCGATGATCGACCGCGGCACCGAAGTGATCGTGGGCGTGAACAAGTATCGTCGCGACAAGGAAGATCCCATCGACCTGCTGGACATCGACAATTCTGCCGTGCGCGACAGCCAGGTGGCCCGACTGGAGCGTATCCGTGCCAGCCGCGACGAGGACGCTTGCACCGCAACGCTGGCCGAACTGGAACGCCGCGCAGGCGAGGGCGGCAACCTGCTCGAAGCAGCCGTTGAGGCGGCGCGCGCACGCGCCACTGTAGGAGAGATATCAATGAGCATGGAAAAGGTGTTCGGCCGCCACCGCGCCGAGGTAAAGACTTTGGCCGGTGTTTATGGCGCCGCCTATGAGGGCGACGAAGGCTTTGCCGCGATCCAGAAATCGGTTGAGGATTTCGCCGAGGAAGAGGGACGCCGTCCCCGGATGCTGGTGGTCAAGATGGGACAGGACGGTCATGATCGCGGCGCCAAGGTGATCGCGACAGCGTTCGCCGATATCGGGTTCGACGTTGATGTCGGCCCGCTGTTCCAGACACCCGAAGAGGCGGCGCAGGATGCGATCGACAACGACGTGCACGTCGTAGGCATCAGCAGTCAGGCGGCGGGGCACAAGACACTAGCGCCCAAGCTGGTCGAAGCGCTGCGCGCACAGGGGGCGGGCGATATCCTGGTCATCTGTGGTGGCGTGATACCGCAGGGAGATTATGATTTTCTCAAGAAGGCCGGGGTGAAGGCGATATTTGGCCCGGGCACGAATATACCCGATGCGGCGCAGGATATCCTGCGCATGATCCGCGAGGCACGAGACGCATGATCCGCTAGGCGCGGGATTGGCGCACGCGCCATTGGTTTTCGTGATTTCGACGCGCGGCGGACGGAAGTTCGCCGCGCTTCTCATTTTGGCTGCAGTGGATTTTAGGATCGTTTTCCGCATTCTTATAAGACGTCTGGAACCGCAAGTATTTGGGGCGAATTGGGTGACGTCATTTTGTGACGCAAAATGGCTGTTGCCGCCCGCTCTCGGCATTTCTGCGAAACGCCTGCCGCTATGAGCATGATTGGTGAGAGTGGGGAGGCACTTTGCGTTGCAAAGTGGATGACGTGCGCGTTTGGAGAGAGTGCGGAGTCACTTTGCTTTGCAAAGTGACTTTGGTGGCGTGAGGTGGATTTGAACCACCGACCTAACGATTATGAGTCGTTTGCTCTAACCCCTGAGCTACCACGCCTTGGGCGCGTGGCTAAGGCAGCGGCGCGCGCCCGTCAAGGCGGAAATCTGACCTTGATATGCCCAAATGCGCCAAGCGGGACATTGCCGGGGCGGGATTGAACTTGGCCGGCGATCGTGTCTATGGTTTGCAGCGGTCAGACGCCACTGGAAAAGGTCGCAAATATGCTGGAACTTGATCATCTCGCCATCGCCGCCAGATCGTTGGAGGACGGGTGTGATTGGGTCCGTGCAAGCATGGGCGCGGTGCCAGCGCCGGGGGGGCGGCACGCTCATTTCGGCACGCATAATTGCCTGCTGGGTCTGGCGGATGGTCTATATCTGGAAGTCATCGCGATAGATCCCGAAGCGCCGCCGCTGCCCCATGCGCGTTGGTTTGATCTGGACCGGTTCGAAGGCCCACCGCGCATCGGGAACTGGATATGCCGAACGAGTGATCTGGAGGCAACGCAGGCTGCACTGCCAGGTATTGGCCCTCAGGTTGCACTGTCACGCAGTGATCTGCGCTGGCGCATGGCGGTGCCGCAAAATGGCCAGTTGCCATTCGATAATTGCCACCCGGCGGTGATCCAGTGGGATTGCGCGGCGCATCCGGCGGCCTCGCTACCCGATAGTGGCATCGCGCTGCGGCGGTTGATTGTCACGCATCCAGAAGCGCAGGAACTGGAGGCGCGGCTGAGCACGCGGCTGGCGGATCGGCGCGTTGTGTTCGAGACCGGAAGCGTTGCGCTGAGGGCGGAGTTCGATACGCCCGGCGGGACGCGTTTCTTGGGATGATCCTGCGCGACGCAGTGCCCGGCGACGTCCCGGCGCTGATGACGCTGTGGAATCAGCAAATTCGCGAAACAGCCATCACCTTTACCACCGAGGAAAAGACCGAAGAGGGACTGACAGCCGAGATTGCGGCCTGCGCGCGCGAGGGGCGAGCGTTTCTGGTGGTCGAAGAGGGCGGTGTGGCAATCGGCCTCGCCACTTGGTTCGCCTTTCGTAAGGGGCCCGGCTACGCCCACACGGCGGAGCACACCGTCGTTCTGGCGCCCTCTGCGCAACGGCATGGCACGGGGCGGGCGCTGATGGGCGCGCTCGAGGATCATGCGCGGCAGGCGGGCATTCAGGTGTTGGTCGCCGCCGTGACAGGCGAGAATGCGGCGGGACGGGCGTTTCATTTGGCGCTGGGGTATTGCGAGGTTGGCTATATGCCGCAAGTGGGTCGAAAATTCGGGCGGTGGATGGATCTGGTTCTTTTGCAGAAACAACTGCGGTAACGCGCTGACACCGCATACCAAACGCTCTAGGATCGCGCCATGTCGCTCTGGACCCGCATAACCGAGGCCGTGTCGGCCCTTGCCAAAGGCGAGGGTCTGAGCCGGGTGTTTGAGCATTTGCGCACCCCGCCCGAACGGCGCGTGGCCTTTGCAATTGCAATCATCGCGCTGGGCGCAAAGATGGCCAAGGCGGACGGGCAGGTGACCCGAAATGAGGTGTCGGCCTTTCGCGAGGTGTTCCAGATTGCGCCGGAGGACGAGGCAGGCGCGGCGCGGGTTTTCAATCTGGCGCGGCAGGATGTGGCGGGCTTCGAGGAATACGCGGCCCGCATAAAAACGATGTTCGGCAGAAAAACCGGCGCGCTGAGCGATCTGATGGAGGGGCTCTTTCATATCGCCATGGCCGACGGTCACTATCACCCGGATGAGGACCTGTTTCTGGAGCGTGTGGCCGAGATTTTCGAGCTACCTGAGCGCGAGTTTCAGCGGATGCGCTGCCGCTTTGTGCCCGACGTCGCGCCCGATCCCTATCTCGTGCTGGGCGCGTCGCCGGATGATAGTCTGGCGGCGCTGCGCAAGCGGTATCGCGCCATGGTGCGCGAGACGCATCCCGACCGTATGATGGCGCGCGGGGTTCCCGCCGAGGCGACGCGCCTTGCCGAAAAGAGGATGGTCGATATCAACCGCGCTTGGGACGAAATTCAGGCTGCGCGCGGCGCATGAGGCTGGCGACATGGAATATTGAGTGGTTCAACAGCCTCTTTGACGACGCCGGGCGGCTGTTTGAGGATGGTGAATGGTCGTCGCGCCATGACGTCACGCGGCAGGATCAAACTGCGGCGATTACAGCGGTGATGCGCGCGCTCGACGCCGACGCGATCATGATTATCGAGGCGCCTGACCATAACGGGCGGCGCAGTACGGTGAGGGCGCTTGAAGGATTCGCACGGGCCAAGGGATTGCGCACGCGCCGCGCTCTGCTGGGCTTTGCCAACGACACGCAGCAAGAGATCGCGCTGCTCTACGACCCTGACGTGCTGACGGCCTCGCATGATCCCATTGGTGAGGAAACTGGCAAGAAAGGGTCCACGGGCGCGCCACGATTCGACGGCGTGTTCCGCATTGATCTGGATATCGACGCGGCTGAGGATCTGGTGCGCTTTTCCAAGCCACCGCTTGAGGTGCTGCTGACCACGCGGTTGGGCCAAACACTGCGCCTGATAGGCGTGCATCTGAAATCCAAGGCGCCCTACGGCGCCTCCACGCCCGCCGATGTCATGCGCATGGCCATCGCCAACCGGCGCAAGCAATTGGCGCAGGCCGTCTGGCTGCGCGCACGAATCGTGGGGCATCTTGCCGCAAAGGAGGCGCTGATCGTGATGGGTGATCTGAATGATGGCCCCGGCCTTGACGAATACGAAGGGCTTTTTGGGCGCTCGTCGGTGGAGGTGGTACTGGGTGAGGGTCAGGAGGCGCAGCTATACGATCCGCACGCGCGCAGCGCTCTGGGGCAAAAGATCGGAGCGCTCCACAGCACCTCGCGGTTCTATATGAACCATGAGGGGCGATATATGCAGGCGCTCTTGGACTACATCATGGTGTCGCCGGATTTGCTGGCAATGGGGCCGTCGTGGCGCATTTGGCATCCGTTTGACGACCCTGCATGCTACGGCGATGCGGCGCTACGGGATGCGTTGCTGATGGCTTCGGATCACTTTCCGGTGACGCTGGATATGGATCTTGGGTCTTAAAAGGCGGGCGCGCTGTGCTATATTGTCTGGTATGAGACAGTTTTTCATTCCTATCGCCATTGCGGCCAGCCTTGCCGCGCCCGTTCATGCTCAGGACCTTGAGGCGCCCTCCGATGGGGCCTCAATGATAGAGGATGGCGCGCGCATGTTCTTTGAGGGGTTGCTGCAAGAGGCGCGCCCGGCCATGCGGGACATGCGCGAACTGGCCGATCGGCTGGGTCCGCAACTACGAAGTTTCGCCGAGGAAATGGGCCCGGCTCTGGCCGATATTCTGAAGGATGTCGAAGATCTGAGCGTCTATGCTGCGCCCGAAAAACTGCCCAACGGCGATATCATCATCCGCCGCAAGGAGCCGCTGGAACCGGTGCCGCAGCCTGAGCGCCCCGATCTATTGGCCCCCGATACAGGCGACGAGATCGAGATTTAGCGCGCAGCGCTTTTAACCACTGGCTCGGCGCCCAGCGATGAGGCGAGCGAAGAGAAGCGCGCCTGCGCAACCTCGCCAAAGAGGGGTGTAGCTTCGGGCGCCAAGGCCAATTCGAGGATCTTCTTTTTGGGATAGTGATGCAATGCGCCCGGATTTGCGTCGCGCTGTAGCCATAGCATAGCGCCAAAGCGCATCGCCTTGCCGAGAATCTCGGCATCGCGGCGTAGGGGGCCGTCTATCAGTTGGCTGACCTGATCAAAGCGCGTATGTCCTGATGAATTCGAATAGCGGTGCAGCAATGCAAGACCCAGAAATACCCGCTCGGCATGTTTCAGACCACCTAGATTGGCGCGTGTCGCGGTGTCAAAACAAATGTCGGCGCGGTATTCGGGATGCGCGCGCCAGTTCACGTCATGCAATAGGCACGCGGCCTTGATCAGGCGCACCCGTTCGGGCTTGGCGTTTTTGAACAGCGGCATGATAAAGTGGTAGAGCACTTTGCCAAAGCCCGGTACGCGGGCATCCTTGGCCTCGGTAAAGCGACAGGCCTCGATCAACGGATCGCGGTCGCGCAGTTGTTGGGGCATTTGTTCGTACAGCATCCCCTCGCGGATGCCGTAGCTGGAAATGGCGATATCGTGCGGCTTGAAAAAGCGCACGACCTCGCGCAGCACCTCGGCGGCCTGCGGTACCAGCGCCATGCGCGCGGATGAGACGCCCGCGCGCTGGCGCAGCGAATCCAGATCTTCGCAATTATGGATATAGGACAGAGTGTCGCGCACGGAATTGGCGCGCATCCGGTATTCGTGCAGCACATGCAGGGGATATCCGCGCCGCTCCATATCGATCCGCGCAATCGCGCGCCACGAACCGCCGACAAGGAACAGGCGATCCTCCTGCTCGCCCAGCTCACCGGTCATGGCGTTAAGCGTTTCGGTGATGTAGGCGCGGCGCGCCTTGCGCCCCCCCTTCATGTCGCGCAATTTCAGCGGACCCAGCTGTGACGAGACGCAACGCCCCACGGTGCCGCCCTTGATCTCGGCCAACTCCATGGACGAGCCACCGATGTCGCAAACAAGGCCGTAAGCGCCGGGCCAGCCCAGTAGCACGCCTTGCGCCGACAGCCGCGCCTCTTCGCGCCCGTCAATGATCCACAGTTTTAGCCCGGTCTTCTCTTCGACCTCGCGGTGGAATTCTACACCATCGTCGGCGTCGCGCACGGCTGCAGTGGCGACGCAGGTCAGCGGCCCGGTCTCCATCGCGTTGGCCAATAGCGCAAAGCGGCTAAGCGCGTTCAGCGCGCGCACGCGGCCCTCAGGGTTGAGCCGCCCGGTTTCTGACATGCCCGCACCAAGGCCGCACATAATCTTTTCGTTAAAGAAATAGGCCGGGCTGCGCGCCGCCCCATCAAAAACGACCATTCGGACCGAGTTCGACCCCACATCAACGACCCCGACCCGGCGCAGCTTGCGCGCTGATGGTTTGTCGAAAATGGCACGTCCAAAAGGGGTGAACGCCGCCGTGCGTTTTGCGCCGTTGCCATTGGTTTCGGGTGCGCTCATATTCTCACCAGCCGCCTTTTTTACCGTGCCTGCCTTATTGCGACTTGTCCGCCCCGCGTCAACGCGCGGGGGCACTCAATCCTCGGTATGGGTCAGTTGCGGCACGTCCGCCGCTCCCGCCGAGCCGCGCCCCGAAAGCGACGGGTTTTCCATGAAAAACCGGTGACAGTTGAACGCGAACTCACCCTCAGGGATGACGGCGCGGATAAAGGAGCCGCTAGGCTCCATCACCCAGCTTTGCGCGACGTCAGCCATATTGGCGGCCATGACCTGAGAGGTGATCTGCGCCTTGACGGTGGGATTTTCGATCTCGACCAGCGTTTCGACCCGACGGTTCAGGTTGCGGCCCATCCAGTCGGCCGAGCTGATGAAAACCCGCGCCTTTTTGTGTGGCAGGCCGTGGCCATTGCCAAAACAGACGATGCGGCTGTGTTCCAGGAATCGCCCGACAATGGATTTGACGCGTATGTTTTCGCTAAGACCCGTGATGCCGGGTCGCAGCCCGCAGATGCCGCGCACGACCAGGCTGATGCGCACGCCCGCCTGACTGGCGGCATAGAGCGCGTCGATGATGTCCGGCTCGATCAGGGCGTTCATTTTGGCCCATATTTCCGCCGGGCGGCCGTTTTTGGCATGCTCGATCTCGCCTGCGATCATTTCCAACAGGCGGGGTTTCAGAGTCAGAGGCGATATGGCGAGGTTTTCCAGCTTTTCCGGTTGCGCATAGCCCGACAGGTAGTTGAACACCTTGGTCGCATCGCGCCCCAGCACACTGTCACAGGTGAAAAAAGACAGGTCGGTGTAGATGCGTGCCGTGATCGGGTGGTAGTTGCCGGTGCCGAAGTGCGTGTAGGTGACTAGATTATCACCCTCGCGGCGCACAACGATGCTGATCTTGGCGTGCGTTTTCAGATCGAGAAAGCCATAGACCACATGCGCGCCCGCGCGTTCCAGTCGGCGGGACTGGCGAATATTGGCGGCCTCGTCAAAGCGGGCTTTGAGTTCGACCAGCGCGGTGACGGATTTGCCGTTTTCGGCGGCCTCGCACAGCGCCTCGACGATGGGGGATTGGTTGGAGGTGCGGTAGAGCGTCTGCTTGATCGCCACCACATCGGGGTCATTCGCCGCCTGTTTCAGAAAGCGTACGACCATATCGAATGTCTCGTAGGGGTGGTGCAACAGCATGTCCTTTTGGCGGATCGCGGCGAACATGTCGCCCTCGAAATCCTGCACACGTTCCGGCACGCGGGGCGAAAAACTGGGCCAGAGCAGGTCGGGGCGCGATTCCAGCACCAGTTCGCTTAGATTGGCGAGGCCGATCATGCCGTCGACCTCGACCACATCGTCGGACGTCACGTGTAGCTCTTGCATGACCAGCGCGCGCAATGCTTCTGGCGCATCGCGTGTAATATTCATGCGCACCACCTCGCCGCGGCGGCGACGCTTTAGCGCGACTTCGAACTCGCGCACGAGGTCTTCTGCCTCTTCTTCGACCTCGAGATCGCTGTCGCGCAGGACGCGGAACGCGCAATGACCCTTGTATTTATAACCCGGAAAGAGGCTGTGCAGATGCAGGATCAGCAATTCCTCCAGCGGCAGAAAACGGTGTGCGCCACCTTCGGCCGGCAGGGCGACAAAGCGGTCGATCTGCTGGGGGATGGGTAAGAGGGCCTGCAACGGGCGCTTGTCGCGGATGCGGGTCAGGTTCAGCGCCAGCGAATATCCAAGGTTCGGGATGAAGGGGAAGGGGTGTGCGGGGTCGATCGCGAGGGGCGACAGGACCGGGAACACCTTGCTGAGAAACATATCGCCCAGATAGTCGCGGTCGGCCTCGTTCAGGTCCTCGCCCGACATGATGGTGATGTTTTGCACCTCCAACTCATCGCGCAATTGCTGATAGGTTCGCTGCTGCGCGCCCAAAAGTTTGCGGGCGTTCTCGTTTATCAGCACCAGTTGTTCAGCCGGGGTCAGCCCGTCGGCGGCGGGGGTAGTATTGCCCGCGCGGGCCAGTTCGCGCAGACCGGCGACGCGCACGTTGTAGAACTCATCGAGGTTGGTGGCCGAGATCGACAGGAACCGCAGCCGCTCAAGCAGAGGCACGCGGGGGTTCTGCGCCTCTTCCAGCACGCGCCAGTTGAAGCCCAGCCAGCTCAGCTCGCGGTTATAGAACCGGCCCGTCCCGGTAAGGTCCAGATCGGGCAGATCGCGGGCCGGAGGGAACGGGGATGCGAGGAAATCGGCATGATTCATGGGAATTGGGTAAAGGCCTGATGTGACTGGGTATGGCGGGGTGCGCGGCCCAACTGTGGCGTCACAGACCCAGGTTGTCCAGCGCCTCGGAGGCGAGCGCGCGGGTGACCGGGCGGCGGCGCTCAAGCGCGAGCTTGTCCAGCGCGGCGACAACGCGGCCCGCATCGCCGAACGCGCGCGGCATCCGGCGCACAAGATAGGGGATGGTGCCGGGGGTCGGCAGGATCTGACGGTCGCCCATCTGCTTCATAAGGACGGCGGCCAGCAATTCGTCGTCCGGTTCCTTGAGGGTGCAGGTCGGCGTGGCCTCCATCCGGCTGGCGAGGTCGGGCAGGACCAGCGGCCAATGATTTGGCGCGGCGCGCGCTGTCAGCAGCAGCGAATTACCCTCGGCCAACGTAAGGTTGTGCAAGTGAAAGAGCGCCTCTTCGATCGCGCGGTCCCCTGCGATGGTGTCGGCCCCCTCTATGGCAACATGGCTGCTGGCGAGCGCGGGGATGTCTGCGCCCGCCAGCCCGGCGGCAGGCACGATAGCCGCACCGCTGAGGTCACGCCAGACATGGGCCAGATGCGTCTTGCCCGATCCGGGTGGGCCATTGAGGACCAATTTACGCGCGGGCCAGTCCTGCCAGCCGTCGATCAGGGCGACGGCGACGGCGTTGGCCGAGGACACGTAGAAATCGTCACGCCCCTGCGCGGGCTTGGTGACCAGATCAAGGCTGAGTTGCCGGGGTGGCGCGATGCGACGGGCCATCAGTGGCCGTCTTGACCGTGTGCTCCGCGATAGAGCTGGCTGTCCTTGTAGCGCCCGGTGGCAAAGCGCGCCAGCACGCCAATGGCCGCCGCGACCGGCACCGCCACCAGCATCCCGACAAAGCCAAAGAGCGCGCCAAAGACCGATAGCGCAAAGATCAGCCAGACAGGGTGCAACCCGACCGAATTGCCAACCAGCTTGGGCGTCAGGAAGTTGCCTTCGGCCACTTGTCCCAGTACGAAAATGCCCCCGACCAGCCCAATTGACACCCAGTCACCCCAGAATTGGAACAGCGCGAGGCCGATCGCCAGCGCGCCGCCGACCAGCGCGCCGACATAGGGAATGAACGTCACGAACCCAGCGATCGCCCCCACCACCAGCCCGAATTGCAGCCCGACCAACATCAGCGCCAGCGCATAATATGTGCCGAGGATAAGGCAGACGGTGCCCATGCCGCGAATGAAGCCTGCCATCGTCTTGTCTATTTCGCTGGCAAGATAACGGATGACCGGCGCGTGTTCGCGCGGCAGCAAGTCGTCAATTTTGGCAATCATGCGATCCCAGTCAAGCAGCAGGTAGAAGGCGACGACCGGCACGATGACAAAGAGGATGGCGATATTGATCAGCGACGACACCGACCCGAGGATTGTCTCCAGCAACTGACCGCCGCGTTCCTTGATCGTCTCGCCGATGCCGGTCAGCGATTTGCGTAACGCGCTCTCGGCGTTGAGCATGTCGGGAAACCGCTCGTTCACGAAATCCTGCAGCCTGCGCGCCAGATCGGGTGCGGTCTCGATCAGGTCGGTGGCCTGATTAGTCAATGTCGGCACGATCAGGACGGCCGAAATGACGAAGATCAGCGCAGCAAGGATGGTGATGGCAACGACGGACAACACCCGGCTAAGCCCCAGCGTCTCGAGCCGGTCGGCCAAGGGATCGAGGAAATAGGCGATGGCCGCTCCGACGAGGAATGGCATGATCACATCGCCCAACACCCAGAGCACGCCAAGAAAGACCACCGTAGCGATCCCCCAATATTTCATTTGCGTCGCGACTGGCAGGGACATGGCGTCCTTTCAGGATCAGGCTTGCGTCGGGTCTGCCACACGTTTCGCCCAAGCGGCGCGCGCTTTCAAGTGCGCGATTGCGCCGAAACCGCGCTGTTTGGGCGAAGCCTCGCTTGCTCGATGGCTTGCGAGGCCATAAACGGGGGCAAATGTCTTTGACCGATGAGGATCGCCATGCGCCTGTCCCGCTATTTTCTACCCGTTTTGAAAGAGACCCCGTCGGAGGCGCAGATCGTCTCTCACCGCCTGATGCTGCGCGCGGGCATGATCAAACAGGCGGGCGCAGGGATTTACTCGTGGCTGCCCATGGGGTTCAAGGTGCTGCGCAAGCTGGAAAATATCGTCCACGAGGAACAGATGCGCGCGGGCCACATCCCGATGCTGATGCCGGTCATTCAGCCCGCCGACCTTTGGCGCGAAAGCGGGCGTTACGATGCTTACGGTGGCGAGATGCTGCGCATCAAGGACCGGCAGGATCGCGACATGCTGTTTACCCCGACTGCGGAGGAACTGATCACCGATATTTTCCGCGCGCATGTGAGCAGTTACAAAGATCTGCCACTGACGATGTATCAGATCCAGTGGAAATTCCGCGACGAGATGCGCCCGCGCTTTGGCGTCATGCGGGGGCGCGAATTCCTGATGAAGGACGGCTATAACTTTGATCTGAACCGCGAGGATGCGCTGCATTCCTACAATCGCCATCTGGTCAGCTACCTGCGCACCTATGAGCGGATGGGATTGCAGGCGATCCCGATGCGCGCTGATTCCGGCCCTATCGGTGGTGACGACACGCATGAATTTCTGGTTCTTGCCGACACGGGCGAGAGTGAGGTGTTCTATGATTCCGAGATCACCGATCTGAAATTTGGTGATCGCGATGTCGATTACGATTCGCATGATGCTTGCCGCGCGGTTCTGGACGAGTTTACAAGCCGCTATGCTCGCACGGACGAGACGCATGATGAGGGGCTGTTCAACGAGGTTCCAGAAGAGCGGCGGCGCACGGCGCGCGGGATCGAGGTGGGCCAAATATTCTACTTTGGCACCAAGTATTCCGAGGCGATGGGGGCCAACGTGCAGGGCCCGGATGGCAAGAGCGTGCCGGTCCATATGGGCAGCCACGGCATCGGTGTCAGCCGTCTGGTGGGCGCGATCATTGAGGCAAGCCATGATGACAAGGGCATCATCTGGCCCGAAGGTGTGACACCTTTCCATGCAGGGATCGTCAACCTCAAGCAGGGCGACGCCGAGGCGGACGCGGCCTGCGAGGCACTCTATGCCGGGATCACCGCACTGGGCCTTGAGCCGCTTTATGATGACCGGGACGAGCGGGCGGGTGGCAAGTTTGCGACAATGGACCTGATCGGTTTGCCGTGGCGGATCACTGTCGGGCCACGTGGCCTGAAAAACGGCGTGGTCGAGTTGACCAGCCGTCGCACGGGCGAGAGTGAAGAGATGCCGCCCGAGGACGCGATCAAGCGCCTCGCGCAGATCTATGCGCCCCATCGCGGCGCGCTGGTCGGCTAAATGCTGGCCCGTGCCCTTGCATTGGCGGGCGGCCTTGCGGGGGCTGCGGGGTTTTCGCAGTTCCCGGAATTCTCACAGCAATATGTGCAACGGCTGGGTGGTGCGGTCGATGAGCTGGGCCGTTTTGTGGCTGAGTTCGACGCGGACGCCGCCGAGGTCGGATTGACGCGCGCGGCTGCGCTGGCCGATCTGGGACAGGGCAGCGCGATAGGCGCACAGCGGGCCGAGAGCATGGCAGACGTGATCGTGCGCTATCAGCGGTTGTCGGCCGACCTTGCCACGCTGCGCGACGCGGGGCCGTTTACACGCGCCTACCGGATGCGCAGCTTTGCCGACGCCGAGATCGCCGAGGCGGCTTGGGAGGAGTTTAAGCCTGCCGTGCCGCTGACCATGGCGGGCGGGATATTTGCCGGGGCGGGATTTTTGGCGGGCTTGGCCGTGATCGGGGGCGCACTGGCACTGCTGCGCGCGCCGTTTCGGCGCAGGCGCGCCCGCGCTGCTTGACGCCGCTTAGCCCCCGGCGCAAGTTGCGCGCGACTAGATCAAGAGGTTTCTCAGTGGCAGGCAAATCCGCCCCCTTCGCCCCCTTCGAGTGGATGATAGCGTGGCGCTATCTGCGCGCAAAACGCGCCGAGGGCGGCGTCAGTGTCATGACATGGATTTCGCTGATCGGCATTACGCTGGCGGTGCTGGCGCTGATCGCGACGCTGGCAGTCAGGTCCGGATTCCGGGCAGAGTTCGTAGATACCATCCTTGGCTCAAACGCGCATGTGACCGTCTATAACGCGGGCGAGGTCGACGCGCTGTCGGGCCGGATCGACCGCATGATCACTGACTACGAGGCGATGGCAAGCCGCGTTCGCGAGGTGCCGGGCGTGACCCGTGTCGCCCCGCTGATCAAGGGACAGGTCATGGCCAACGCGCGTGATCGCAACGCGGGCGTCGAGGTGTTCGGCATCACGCTGGACGATCTCAAGGGCATCCCGCGCATCGCCGATCCCAGCACGGGGCAGGGTGATATCGAGCGCTTTGGCGAGGGGATTGCCATTGGCTCGGGCGTGGCGCGCGAATTGGGCGTGGGCATCGGCGACAAGGTCAAGATCATCTCGCCCGGCGGCGTCAAGACGGCGTTCGGCACAACCCCGCGCGTCAATGCCTATGACGTTGCCTATATATTCAGCGCCGGGCGCTATGACATTGATCGAACACGAGTTTACATGCCGTTTGGCGAGGCTCAGAGCTTCTTTAACCGCGAGGGCAAGGCGGACGAGCTGGAGGTCATGGTGACCGACCCTGAGCATCTGGACAATCTGGTGATGCCGCTGATGGAGGCGGCTGGGGACGGCGCGCTGCTGTGGACGTGGAAGGACCAGAGCGGAGGATTTTTGCGCGCGCTGGAGGTCGAGGACAACGTGATGTTCATCATCCTGTCGATCCTCGTGTTGATTGCGGCCATGAACATCACCAGTGGTCTGATCATGCTGGTCAAGAACAAGGGTCGCGATATCGGCATTCTGCGCACAATGGGCCTGACCGAAGGTTCGGTCCTGCGAGTATTTTTTATCTGCGGGGCGTTCACGGGCATCATCGGCACGGCGATGGGCGTGATCCTGGGCTGCCTCTTTGCCATCTATATTGACCCGCTCTTTGCCTTTGTGAACTGGGCAATGGGGGGTGAAATCTGGGATCCGTCGGTGCGCGGCATCTATTATCTACCTGCCAAGCTGCAATTCGGCGATGTCATGTCGGCAGTCGCACTGTCGCTGACGCTGTCGTTTATCGTGACGATTTTTCCTGCGCGCCGCGCCGCGCGCATGAACCCGGTGGAGGCGCTGCGCTATGAGTGATCCCGTGCTGCGCCTCAGGGGCATCGAGAAGATATATAATCGCGGCAAGGAGGCCGAGATCGTCGTTCTGCGCGGCGCGGATCTGGACATTGCGCGCGGCGAGATCGTGGCGCTGGTCGCGCCCTCTGGCGCGGGCAAATCCACGCTGCTGCACATTGCGGGCCTGTTGGACACTGCGGATGCGGGCGAGGTGGCGATTGGCGGTGAGGTGATGACCGGCCTTGGTGACCGACGGCGCACTATTGCGCGGCGACGCGACATTGGATTTGTCTATCAATTCCACCACTTGCTTCCAGAATTCACGGCGCTGGAAAACGTCGCGCTGCCGCAGTTGGCCGAAGGAGTGCGCCGCAGCGCTGCTGAGGCGCGCGCGCAGGAACTCTTGGATCATGTCGGCGTCGGGCCACGCGCGGGGCACCGTCCATCGACCATGTCGGGGGGCGAGCAGCAGCGTGTCGCTTTCTGCCGGGCCTTGGCGAACCAGCCGCGCCTTTTGCTGGCGGATGAGCCGACGGGCAATCTGGACCCTGCGACCTCTGATCAGGTCTTTGCCACGCTGATGGGGCTGGTACGCGAGACGGGGCTGTCGGCGCTGATCGCGACCCATAATCTGGAGCTGGCCGCACGGATGGACCGGGTGGTGCGTCTGGATCACGGGCGGCTTGTCGCAGAGTGATTGACGCGCGCAGTGACCGGCTGCAAAAGACGACACGCAACGAGGAGCCGCACCCATGCCCATGATCGAAACATCAGAAATCGAAGCCCTGTCCAAGGCCGCATTAATCCGTCATGGCGCTGAGGACTGGATTGCGGCCAGTGTCGCAGATGCCATCCGCGAGGCAGAGGCGACGGGCAACCGGATATGCGGGCTCTATTACCTCGAGAGCTATTGCCAGCAGTTGAAAACTGGCCGGGTCAAAGGGGACGTCGTCCCCGAGGTGACGCGCCCCCGCCCCGGTTCGGTCCGGGTGGATGCGAAGTTTGGATTTGCTCAGGCAGCGTTCGAGCGGGCGCTGCCCGACGCGATTGCGGCGACCAAGGAATGTGGCACTGCGTCACTGGCGGTCTGCCATGCGCATACCTGCACGTCGCTGGGCTACTTTACCGGCCAGATCGCGCGCGCGGGGCTGATCGGACTGGGCCTGACCAACGCGACGCCCGTCGTCGCGCCGCCGGGTGGCAAAAGCCGCATCATCGGCACAAACCCTATCGCATTTTCGGTGCCGGACGGGCAGGGCGGCATTGCGATGCAGTTCGACCAATCGACCACCACAACCGCAATGGGCAAGATCACGATGGCGAAAGCGGCGGGTGAGAGCATACCGGAGGGCTGGGCCGTCGATGCGGATGGCCGCCCGACGACCGATCCTGCGGCGGGGCTGGCCGGATCGATGGTCAGCCTTGGCGGCAGTGCGGCTGGATACAAAGGTTGGGGCTTTGGCCTGATGGCCGAGATACTGGCAGCGGGTATGACCGGTAGCCTGGCCAGTCAGGACTTGTCGCCGCTGAAGGTGCCGGAGGGCGCGCCGCACGATCTGGGCCAGTTCTACCTGCTGATTGATCCGGATATGTCGGATCATTTTGCCGCCCGGCTGGCCCGTGTGGCCGAAGGCATCGCCGCTGACGAGGGCGCGCGGATGCCGGGTCAGGGGCGTCGCGAGGCAACCAGCGTCGATGTGCCGGATGCGCTGTGGGAGCAGCTGCGTGGGTTGGCTGGGGCCACCTGAGCGGCGCTGCACTACCGCAAAGTTTGCTTTGCGCCATCGGCGACGTATCTTTCCCTGAGGGAAGGATACTCTGATGAGACATTTTATCTTGGCGCTTTGCGCCGCCGCCGCGCTAAGCCTTGCCCCTGCTGCGCGCGCGCAAGAGGGGCCGATCCGCGCTGTTATAGAAGCGCAGATCGAGGCGTTCGAGGCGGACGATTTCGACACCGCCTTTACCTACGCCAGCCCGACCATTCAGGGCATGTTCGGCACCGCCGAAAATTTTGGCGCGATGGTCAAAGGTGGCTATCCGATGGTCTGGCGACCCGATGAACTGCGCTACCTCGCGCTGGAGGAACGCGGCGGCCTTCTGTTTCAGGACGTTATGGTGCGCGACGACAAGGGCGCGCTGCACATCCTCGAATATCAGATGCAGGAGGGCGCGGGCGGCTGGAAGATCAACGGCGTGAACATTCGCCGTGCCAGCGCCGGTAGCGCCTGAAGACGCGACCACCGTCACGGTGCTGCCAAGAGCCGTTAACCTTGCGGCTATATTTCCCTCGACCATCCGGGCGCGCCCCGGGCTGGCGTCAATTGTGACATCTGCGGCCCTGAGCAGGGCGGCGTGGATGCGAAAGGGAAATCAAGATGAACAAGGCAGTAACTGACGGAATCCTCTTTATGCCGCCCGCTTTTTCAGGCGATCTGGGCGTCTGGTCCAGCGGCGACGGCACGCCCGGATCGGACACCTATCAGAACGCGCCGAACGCAGTGTTCGCCCCCGCCGATCAGGATTTCGGCGGCGCGTTGGAACTGCAAAAGGCGCAAGCTGTGCAGAAGATGCGCTATATGGGTCAAACGCCGATCCTGCCGGGCTGTTATCTGCGCATCAGCGCACGGGTCAAGGCGCTGTCCGGCAACCTGCCGACCGTGCGTATCGCTGGCTGGGCAGGTGGTCCGGGCGGCGCGCATGTGTCCGGTCTGACCGAAACCGGCCCTGAGGTGACACTTCAAAGCTATGGCGAAGTGGTCGAGATCAGCGCCATTGTTGGCACTGGGGATCGGCGCGGCGTAAATATGGTCTGGGGCCCTGAACCCGTCTATGGGCATTTCGGCCTTGATCTGATCGGCGCGAATGGGGGCATCCTGCGCATCGACGATCTGGTCATTGAGGACGTCACCGGCGTTTTCCTGCGCGATCTGATCGACACGGTCGATGTGCGTGACTATGGCGCGCTGGGCGACGGGGTGCATGACGACCAGCCGGCCTTTGAGGCCGCCGATGCCGCCGCCGCCGGGCGCGACGTGCTGGTGCCGGACGGGACGTATTTTCTGGGCGACAGCGTGACGATGCAATCCTCGGTGCGCTTTGACGGCACGGTCACGATGGCGACGCCGCATATCTTTACGCTGACGCGCAACTACAATCTGCCCGCCTATATCGACGCGTTCGGTGACGAAGAGCTGGCCTTTCGCAAGGCGTTTCAGGCATTGCTGAACAATGCGGGCCACGATTCTCTGGACATGCAGGGACGGATCATTTCGCTGACCGGACCGATCGACATGGCCGCAGCTGTGCCGGACAAGAGCAGCTATTCGCAGCGCCGCCTTATCAAGAACGGCCAGATCTATGCGCTGGATCGCGAGGCTTGGGCGACTGAGGTCGTCACATCCCGCGCCACCTATTCGCCCGGCAACAGCCTGACGCTGACGAATGTGCTGGACGTGGCCAACATCCCGATTGGCGCGGTTGTCGAGGGCAATGGCGTGGGGCGCGAAGTCTATGTCTCGGGTGTCGACATCGCGGCGCAGGAGGTGCGGCTGAGCCAGCAACTATACGATGCGGCGGGCACGCAGGTATTCACCTTTCGGCGATTCAAATACATGCTGGATTTCAGTGGTTTCGAGAAGCTTAGCAAATTCTCGATCTCCAACGTCGAGCTTCAATGCAGCGGTGTTTGCAGTGCCGTAATGCTACCGCGCACGGGCACCGGATTTCACTTTCGGGACTGTTTCTTTACCCGGCCCATGGATCGCGGGATATCCAGCCTTGCACTTGGCGATCAGGGCATGATCGTGGATCGCTGTCAGTTCCTGTCCGACGAGAGCGACCAGAACGTGGCCGACCGCGTCGCTATCGCGCTGAACGCCAACGCCAATGACGTCAAGCTGCGCGACAACCGCATCGTGCGGTTCCGCCACTTTGCGCTGCTGGCCGGCTCCAGCAACATCGTGTCTGGCAATCACTGGTTTCAGGGCGATACCTCTACCGACGGCACGCGCAGCGCGGGTTTGATCCTGACGCGGACCAACTGCCGCACGACCATAAACGCCAACTATGTCGACAATTGTTTCATCGAGTGGAGCAATGAACATGACAGCGCGCCTGAATATTCAAGCGAGTTTTCGTTCAGCGCGCTGAACATTGTCGACAACGTGTTTCTGGCCGGTAACGTGGCGCCGTGGTTCACCTTTTTGGTGGTCAAGCCACATGGCGCGGGGCACTTCCTGAATGGGGTGAATGTCAGCGGGAATTCCTTTCGCATCATCGACACTCCCGTCGACAGGATCGAAAGGATCGACACCAGCTTTGCCGATCTGGACTATAACCGGCTCAAGAATATCGCGTTTTCCGACAATACCTTCGGCAACATTTACCACCCCGTCTCTAGCCCACTCTTGCTGGAGTATCAGGAAAACTCGCCGCAAGCGACATGGACCATCGACGTGGGGCAAAGCCTGCCGTTCGGTGCGTATGCGCAGACGGTCACGTCTGTGATACCTGCGGGTCCGCTGACTGACAGTGGTGGCGATATCGTTTACGTCGCGCCCTATTATCAGGCCAAGCAAGGACCGGACCGCAACCAGATCCGCCTGCAGTTTGGCACCCCGGTCAGCGGAACGGTGACGGCAGTGGTGCGGATCGACGATCCATTCTGAGCTGATCTGTCGGATGTGAAATGAAGAAAGAGCGGGCCTGCGGGTCCGCTCTTTTTTGTGGCATGGCTCAACGCGTTGGATCGTCCGGCGCCGGGCTACCTATCAAAATGTCGGCGGCGTGCAGGCGCTGATGATCTCGCATGGCTCGGGGCCAACCTGGCGAAAGCGGTGCGGATTGCGACTGTCAAAGTAGTAGGCGTCACCCGGCCCCAGCACCTTGCGCTGATCGCCCACTGTTACCTCTACGCGGCCCTTGACCACGACGCCGCCCTCCTCTGCCTCGTGGCCGATCATGGTACGGCCCGTATCGGCGCCGATCTCGTAGGTTTCTGACAGAATCATCATCGCTCGGCCAAAGAGCGTCGTGCCGATCTGGCGCAGCGAAACGCCGTTCTTGCCGATCTGAGTTAGCTCCTCAGCGGCGTAGAACACCTTGCGTTCGGCTTCGGGCTGGTAGGCGAAAAATTCCGACAATGCGATGGGAATCCCTTCGAGGATGCGTTTCAGCGCCGAGACAGACGGGTTCACCTTGCCCGCCTCTATCAGCGAAATGGTCGAATTAGGCACGCCCGTCTTCTTGGCTAGTGCACGTTGTGACAGGCCCGCCTGCGCGCGCACCGCGCGCAGGCGCGGCCCTAGTTCCAGATCGGTATTATTCGCCACCATGTTCAGCACCTTGAACGTTTTCAATTGGTGGCCATATAAATCAATGGCTTGCCTCGCGCAAGAAACAGACTTTTGCACGCTGGCGAAACGGCGTACAGCAAGCTGAAATCCAAGGAGGCAAACCCGCCTTGGGTATTGTCATTATTTCTCGAAAGGATGCGTCATGTTGAACGCCGAGATCGCAGAACGCCGCGCAGGCGCCATTTCGCAGGGTGTGGGCATGATGACCCAGGTCTATGCTGACCATGCCAAGAACTCCGAAGTGTGGGACGTCGAGGGCAACCGCTATATTGATTTTGCCGCCGGGATCGCCGTGGTCAACACTGGCCATTGCCACCCCAAGGTGATGCAGGCGGTGTCGGATCAGATCGCCAAGTTCACGCATACCTGCCATCAGGTTCTGCCATATGAGAACTACGTCCGTCTCGCCGAGCGACTGAACGAAAAGGTGCCGGGCGATTTCGAGAAAAAGACCGTATTCGTCACCACTGGCGCTGAGGCAGTCGAGAACGCGATTAAGGTCGCGCGTATCCACACGGGCCGCTCGGCCGTCATCGCATTTGGCGGCGCGTTCCATGGCAGGACCTTTATGGGCATGTCACTGACGGGCAAGGTGGCACCCTATAAAAAGGGCTTTGGCGCGATGATGCCCGACGTCTATCACGTCCCGTTCCCGATCGAGTTGCACGGTATCAGCACCGAGGACGCAATGGCGTCGCTGAACAAGCTGTTCAAAGCTGATCTCGACCCCGAGCGTGTGGCGGCCATCATCATTGAGCCCGTGCAGGGCGAGGGCGGATTTTACCCTGCGCCCGCCGATCTGATGCGCGGCCTGCGCAAGCTTTGCGACGATCATGGCATCGTGCTGATCGCGGATGAGGTGCAGACCGGGTTCGCGCGCACCGGGCATTTGTTTGCGATGGAAGCCTACGGCGTCGCCGCTGATATCACGACCATGGCCAAGGGTCTGGCTGGCGGTCTGCCGCTGGCGGCGTTGACAGGTAAGGCTGAGATCATGGATGCGGCGCATCCCGGCGGTCTGGGCGGCACCTATGGTGGCAACCCGCTGGGCATCGCGGCATCCAACGCCGTGCTGGACGTGATTGAGGAAGAGGATCTGTGCAATCGTGCGAACGAGCTGGGCTCGCGCCTGAAGCAGCGGCTGGAATCGATCCGGGCCAACACGCCCGAGATGGTCGACGTGCGCGGCCCTGGCTTCATGATCGCGGCCGAGTTCAACACCACGGACGGCAGCGCGCCCAACCCCGACATGACCAACCGTATCCGCATGGAGGCGCTCAAGCGCGGTCTGATCCTGCTGACCTGCGGTATCTATGGCAACGTTATCCGCTTCCTCGCGCCGATCACCATTCAGGATGAGATCTTTGCCGAGGCGATGGATATCCTTGAGGAATCGATCGCGGCAGCGCGGGCGGCGTAAGCTCACAACGATATGCGAACCGAAACGGAGCGGGCCGAAATGGTCCGCTCCTTTTTTTATGGTTTTCAAGCCCGTACACCAGACATTTAAAGCTTCAGCGCTTGGGTCGACCCATCTGCCATGCGTCAGTGACAGTGGCATAGTCGGCGTATCCCATCCGCGCTATGGGCCGGGCGCCAACGGTGTCGAACCGGCCTTCCTTAACGTATTCGTCCCGGATATGGGTCTGCACGACCTCGCCGATCACCAAGAACCGCTCCAGCAGCGCGCCGTGGCGGTCGCTTAGCTGGCGCACGTCCAGCGTGACGCATTCCAGTGCGGCGGGGCTGGCAGCCACGAAGGGAGTCTGAATGACGACGGACGCGCCTTCCTCTAGCCCTGCAAGCTCAAACTCGTTCACGCCGGAGGGTTCAGGCCCGGACGAGATGTTCACCTGCTCAGCCAACGCCTCGGTCGCCAGAGAAAAGGTGAATTCCCCCCGCTCGCGCGCATAGGTAGCCGAATGTTTCGCCCCCTCGCTAGAGAACATGACCATGTCGGGATCCGATCCAATCCCGTTAAAGAACGAGTAGGGCGCAAGGTTTGCCTGCCCGCCGGGGTCGAGCGTGCCGATCCAGCCAATGGGGCGCGGCGCGATGATCGCCTTGAAGGGGTTGTAGCGCAGCTCGCGCGGTCGGTCGTCGCCGTAATTCATGGGTCTCTCCTGTTCTCGGGGGCGCAGATAGCCCGCCATGGGCCTGCGTCCAGCGCCAAACTGCCCTGCCGGCCGACGCCAGAATCGCAGGAATTCCGCCCGGTGCAATCTGTCGGCATGTGGCACTTTGGACCAAAGGAACTATTTGACCCCGCGTCAATCATGGTGCCGTGTCCATTGGCGCGGATCTGCCAGATCACGCAGAGCATCGGCCAGCAACGTCGCCCCCAGCGCGGCGATCGTGATCAACGCGCCGGGCCAGATCGCGCGACCCGGATAGGCGCCAAGATGCGGTGTGCCTTCGTATAGCAGCCGCCCCCAACTGGGCAGGTCGGGCGGAAAGCCGAGGCCGAGAAAGCTGAGCGCGCTCTCCATCAGGATCGCCGAGGCGATTCCCAGCGCTACCGACACGCCGAGGGGGGCGGCGATGGCGGGCAGGATGTGGCGCCAGATCATCGGCCCGGTCCGTGTGCCGGTGCTGCGCGCCGCGCGGATGAAATCGCGCTGCATCAGGCTGCGCACTTCGCCGCGCAGGATGCGCGCCGCGCTCATCCAACTGGTCGCGCCGATGGCGATGGTGATGAGTGCGAATATGCCCGCCTCAGGTCCGAACCGCGCAGCGAGCGGCGCACGAAACAGCGTGGTAGCAATCAGCAGCAGCGGCAAAAGCGGTAGCGCAAGGAATAGATCGGTCAGCCGCATCAGAGGTCCGTCCAGCCGCCGCGACATGCCCGCAATGATTCCGATGCCAGCCCCGAGGCTGAGCGCTAGCAGCATCGCCGCCAGCCCAACGGCCAGCGATAGCCGCCCGCCCGCCATCAGCCGCGCCAGCGTGTCGCGACCCAGCTGATCAGTGCCGAGAGGGTGCGCCCAACTGGTAGTTTGATTGCGCGCGGCAAGGTCCATCTGGCCGGGGCTGATGGACCAGACGAGCGGTCCGATCAGAACGAATGCCGCGATCCCTGCCAAAATGGCGATGCCAAAGAGGGGCAGGCGCCGCCTATTCATCACGCAGCCTTGGGTCGAGCCATGGCAGCGCCAGATCTGCGGCAAGGTTCGCCAGCACGATCAGCGCTGCGATGAGAACCGTGATCGTCTGCACCACAGGCAGATCGCCGGCCCTCAGCGACGTGATCAGCAGCTGGCCGATGCCGTTCACGCCGAATATGGCCTCGGTGATGATCGCCCCGGCAAAGATCTGCGGCGCCCCCAGCGCGATGACTGCCGTGACGGGGATCATCGAATTGCTGAGGGCGTGGACCCAAATAACCGTTCGTTCGGGCAGACCCTTGGCGCGGGCAGCGCGGATATAGTCCTGTCCCAGCGTGTCCAGCATCGCGGCGCGCATATAGCGGGTGATCTGGGCCGTGGTTTGCAGGCTGAGCACCGCGATGGGCAACGCCATCTGACGCAGCTGCGCGATCATGCTATCCCAGCCGGTGACGCGCAGTGTCGTGTCGTAGATGGTCGGAAACCACCCGAGGCGGATCGCAAAGACATAGATTAGCACCGCAGCGGTAAAAAAGGGCGGCAGCGCATAGCCCATAGCGGCCAGCCCGGTGCCCGCCCGGTCGATGCCGCCGCCACGTCGCTGCGCCGAGGACATACCCAGAAGGATGGCGGCGAGGATGCCGATTACATAGGCCGATCCCATCACGATCATTGTTTGCGGCAGGCGCTGTGCGATCAGCGCCATCACCGGCCCGCGTGTTTGCCAACTGAGGATGCGCGTGGCGTCCTCATCGACCAGCCCCAGCGCAACTCCCGGCTCGACCACCGTCATCTGCCATAGCCACTTGGCGTAGCGCACCGGCGCAGACTGGCCAAGGCCGAGCGCCTCGCGCATGTCGGCGCGCACGTCCGCTGGAATGCTGGCGGGCAGCTGCGCCATCGGGTCACCCGGCGCCAGCTCAAGCAGGGCGAATATCACGACCGAGATCACTAGCAATGTGGGGATCGCCATTAGCAAGCGGCGAAGGGCGTGGGATCGCATCAAATCGGAGCGCCTTGAGTAGGGGTCGGACAGACGCAGCATAGGGAAGCCACGACAGGAGGCAATGCGCGCTCTGCCACGCTTATTCAGGGATGCGATACCACTCGGCGATATTCCACAGCTCGCTGTCCCAGGCGTTGATGCGCACGCCACCCAGCGAATTGGCATGGGCCGACACGCGCCCGCGATCGACCAGCGGCACGACGACATATTGTTGCACCAGCATGTCGTTGAGCGTGCGTGCCAGAGCGGCGCGTTCGGCGTTGCCCGATGTGCCCGAAAGCTCGTTCAGCAACGCGTCATAGGCCGGATCGCACCATGCGCCGACATTGCGACCCTGCCAGCTATTTACCGCGCGTGGCACATCGTTGCAGGCCCAGCCTGACAGATACGCCTCGGGATCCGGCCCGTCCGACGCGCTGGCATACATCTGCATGTCGGCGTTGAATTTCGCTAGTGTGTCGGGGCTATCGGGATCGCTGCTAAAGAACACCGAGGCGTCGATCGCACGCAATTCCGTCAGCGCTCCGATCTGGCGCCACCATTCCTTGGCCAGAATCTGAAAGTCCTGGCGCACCGCGTTGGTCGAGGTTTGAAAGACAAATTCCAGCCGTTTGCCGTCGCGCTCACGCACGCCGTCGCCGTTGGTGTCGATCCAACCCGCCCCGTCCAGAAGGGCGCGCGCGCCTTCGATGTCCTGCGTCTCGCAACCCTCGTTGGCGTCCGACGCATAGGCAGGTGGGCCGGGCAGGATGTTGCAGGTGGCGCGTCCGGTAGGACCATATCCGATCTGGGCCATCGTGGCCCGATCCAGCGCCATGGTCAGGGCGTGGCGCACGTCGATATTGGCCAGCGCGGGATGCGGAATCGGTGCCAGTTTGCGCAGGGTGCCCGGATTTGGCGCAGGCTCACGCAGGTTAAAGGCCATCCGCTCAACCAGCGTGGAAAACGCCGTGACGATGTGCCCCTTGCCGCGCTCAACCATCGCACCCAGCACCTCGGGGCTGAGTTGCAAGTTCCAAGCGTAGTCGAACTCACCCGTTTCCAGAACCGCCCGCCCGGCCGAGATTGCATCGCCGCCGCCCTTGATCAGCACCTCTGAAAAAGCGGGGAGGCCCGACGTGCGATACGCTTCGTTCGCGACAAAGAGTGCGGCGTCGCCAGGGCGAAACTCGGTCGCCGTGAACGGTCCGGTGCCGATGGGCGCGAAATTCGCGTCCGTGCAGCCCGCCGCTTGCGCCCCCATGCATTCGGCGAATTGCGCCGCCTGCAAAAGTGGTGTCTGGGGGCCGACAAAGGCCCCATAGGGGAACGGTCTCGGACGCGAGAACCGCAGCACGGCGGTCAGCGGATCTGGTGTGTCGATACGCTCAACATCGCGAAACTTGGCCGCTTGGGCACAGCCTGCCCCGGGCGCAGTGCAATATCGAAAGGTAAAGTCGATATCTGCCGAGGTGACCGCGCTGCCGTCGGACCACGTCAATCCGGGAAGCAGCCGCCATCTGATGCTGCGCAGGTCGGCGGCCACGCCGCCATTGGCCAAGCTTGGTATCTCGCGTACCAGCCACGGGATCATCTCGCCTTCGGGCGACAGACGCGCCAGCGGCTCCAGCACCAGCGATGCGGCCTCGATATCCTTGACCCCACCCGAGAGGTAGGGGTTCAACGTCGTTGGTGCCTGCCAATAGAGAACACGCAGCGTCTTGTCGCTGCCGCGGCTTTGCGGTTCGCTAGAGTGGTTGGTCGCCGTCGCCGGGAGTGGGCTGAAAATGCCCATTGTTATCAGTGATATGATGTAGGCCAACGTAGCCGTGGCTCTGGTGGTCATGAAGGCTCCTCTGAACGCCGGGAGGGCGTGGATGGATGCGCTTGTCTCTGGCGTGTGACACTTAATGATACACGGTTTATGGGAGGGCATGTAGACGATACTTGCTGGTCTTGATGATAACTGGTGGCAGTCTCATTCAATTTCGTCGAACTTTCTAGAGTGATTCGCGACAATACAGGGGGGGCTGGCGCTGCCATCGTTTGCGTCAGGGGTCTTTGCCGAGGAGAGTTTCGATCCTGCCACTTTTGGACATTCACGATCTGTCGCTGCGCCATGCCGGCGCAGTGCGCAGCGCGGTGGACGGGGTATCGTTTAGCCTGATGCCGGGCGAGGCGCTTAACGTTGTCGGCCCGTCTGGCGCAGGCAAATCGGCGCTTGCTGCTGCACTGATGGGGCTGGAACCGGGCGCGCAGGTCTCGGGCCGCGCGCTTTGGTCCCGGCGGGATCAATCAGGGGCGGACGGCGCGGCGCGCGATTTGCTGGTACTGGCTCCAGCGGACATGCGCGCGCTGCGTGGGCGCGAGATCGCCATGATCTATCAGGACCCGGCGGCGGCGCTAAACCCGGTGCTCAGCACAGGACGGCAAGTAGGCGAGTCGATGCGCGCGCATCTCGGACTGGACGCGCGCACAGCGCGGGCGCGCAGCATCGCCTTGCTAAAGCGTGTCGGGATGCCGGACCCCGAGGGCTGCCTGACGGCCTATCCCCACCAGCTATCTGGGGGGCTGCGCCAGCGGGTGACGATCGCGGCGGCGCTGTCCTGCGGGCCGCGCCTGTTGATCGCGGACGAGCCGACGACGGCGCTGGATGCGCCGCTGCGCGCGGGAATCCTCGATCTGCTAAATGACTTGCGGCGCGAGACCGGGCTGGCGCTGCTGATGATCACGCATGACATGCGCGCAGTGCGGCGCATCGGCGGGCGGGTCGCGGTGATGGACGCGGGCCGCATCGTCGAAGATGGGCCGGTCGAGGATGTGCTGCATGCGCCGCGCCATGCCACAACCCGCGCGCTGATCGACGCCGCGCGGCCGGTGCCACCTCCGCAGGTGGGCGGCGTCGAACAGCGCGCACCACTCTTGCAGATGGAGCGCGTAAGCGTCCGCTACGGGCGCGCAACGCTCGCCGTGCGATCCATCGATCTGTCCGTCGCGCCCGGCGAGACGCTGGCGCTGGTCGGTGCATCGGGCTGTGGCAAATCCACACTCGCCCGCGCCGCGATGGGGCTGGAACGGGTGGCAGAAGGCAATGTGCGCCTTGGTAGTGAGGATATCGCACAGATGTCGGCGCGCGCGCTGCACCGCGCTCGTGCACGTATCCAGATGGTGTTTCAGGACCCGGTGACCGCGCTTGATCCGCGTCGCCGACTTGGTCGTCAGGTTGCGGACCCTCTGCGCAATTATGGCCACCCGGCGGGTGTGGCGCGCATTGCCGCGCTGTTCGCGCAGGTGGGTCTGGCGCCTGATCTGATGGAGCGATTTGCGCATGAGGTATCCGGTGGGCAGCGCCAGCGCGCCGCAATCGCCCGCGCGCTGGCGCTGGACCCGGATATCCTGGTGGTGGACGAAGGGCTGTCGGCGCTCGACTCCGTGCAGGCGGCGGGCATCCTCAGGCTGCTGAGGGCCGAGCAGGACCGGCGCGGCCTTGCCATGCTGTTCATCACGCATGATTTGCATGCCGCTCGCGCCGTGGCGCACCGTATCGCAGTGATGGATTCCGGCCGTATCGTCGAAACTGGAGGCGCTGCGCAAATCCTGACCACGCCCGCCCATCCACGCACCCGCGCGCTGATCGCGGCCAGCGAACTGGACGGCACGCCCGGCGCTGCGATGGCGCTGCAATAGTCCTTTACGCCGCCTGCCGTGAGGTTCATCCTTGGGCGCAACCCCATGCCCAAGGCTCCGCCCGCCAAAGGAGAGATGCCATGCCTATCAAGAACCGCTTTGCTGAAACCCATGCCGACATCACGGCATGGCGGCGCGATATCCACGCTCATCCCGAACTGATGTTCGACACCCACCGCACCAGCGCACTTGTTGCGGAAAAGCTGCGTGACTTTGGTTGCGACGAGGTGGTTACCGGCATGGGGCGCACCGGGGTTGTCGGCGTTATCAAGGGACGCGCGAGCGCATCGGGCAAGGTCGTTGGCCTGCGCGCCGATATGGATGCGCTGCCTATCCACGAGGCGACCGGGGCCGACCATGCCAGCACCGTGCCGGGCGCGATGCACGCCTGTGGCCATGACGGGCACACCGCCATGCTGCTGGGCGCGGCGCAATATCTGGCCGAAACGCGCAATTTCGACGGCACCGCCATCGTCATCTTCCAGCCCGCCGAAGAGGGCGGAGGTGGCGCCGCCGTCATGTGCAAGGACGGCCTGATGGAGCGGTTTGGCATTCAGGAGGTTTATGGCATGCACAATTGGCCGGGCGTGGCTGCGGGCAGCTTTGCGATCCGACCCGGCGCATTCTTTGCCTCGACGGACGAGTTTGAGATCATCCTGACTGGGCGCGGCGGCCATGCGGCCAAGCCACATGAGGGCGTCGATCCCATCGTCATGTCGGCGCAGCTGATCACGATGTTTCAGACGATCTCTAGCCGCAACGCTGACCCGACCGAGCAGTTGGTGGTGTCGGTCACGTCGATCGAATCGTCCTCAAAGGCGCTGAACGTGATCCCGGGCTCGGTCCACCTGAAGGGTACGGTGCGCACGCTGAACAACGCCATGCGCGATCTGGCCGAGGCGCGGTTGCGCGGCATCTGCACGCATCTGGGCGCGGCGATGGGCGGCGAGGCGGAGTTGCGCTATCAGCGCAACTACCCGGTAATGGTGAACCACCCCGATCAGACTGATTTTGCCGCCGATGTCGCGCGCGGCGTTTCTGGCGATTGCGCAGACGCGCCACTGGTGATGGGCGGCGAGGATTTCGCCTACATGCTTGAGGAACGTCCGGGCGCCTACATCCTGCTGGGCAATGGCGACAGCGCCCCAGTCCACAACGCTGAATACGATTTCGATGATGCGATCATCCCTATGGGATGCAGTTGGTGGGCCGAAATCATCGAACAGCGGATGCCGGTCTAGGCACCGCGCCAAAGCGCCTCATAGACAGCGCCGATTCCGTCGGCCTCGGCCTCGACGCTAAAGCGCGTCTGGGCGACCTTGCGCGCAGCATCGGCCATCGCCGTGTGACGCGCGGGATCGCTCAGGAGTGTGTCAAGCGCGCGCGCCGCCTCATCCGCATCGGCGACGATCCGGCCCGTGGCGCCGCCTTCGCTGAAATCGCGGTAATATCCGGCATCCGTGGCGACGAACGGCACACCACTGGCCATCCCCTCCAGCGGAGCCATGCCGTATCCTTCGTAGCGAGGCGTCTGAACTACCGCCGACAGGCTGCGGATCAATGCAGGCAGGGCCTGAGGCGCGATCTCACCGGGAAAGAGGATGCGATCTTGCAGGTCTGCACCGGCAATCCGGTTCTTCAATCCTTGTAAAAACGCAAGATCGCCACGCCCTGCGCGCCCGAGGATCAGCGCGGTTGTGCCCGGCTGATCTGGCAGCAGGCGCAGCATGGCATCAACGAAGCGGTCGGTGCCCTTCTCAGGCCGGATGCGCCCAATCGTGGCGATGCCGCGCGCGCCCGGATAGCCGGTGGCGGTCCAAGCGGCGGCGCGATTCGTTGCGGGCTGATAGACGCTGCAATCCACGCCATGCGGGACCACAGCGCGCACATGCGGCACGAATTCGGCAGCCTTTTGCGTGGTAGCGATCACCGCATCCATGCGCGAGATCAGCCAGCGGGGCAGCGCGGAATGGCGGCGCTGAGCGGCAGACGTGAACACGATTCGGATCGGCAGGCGCAGCACGTCCCGCGCCCAGAGCGCCGCGCGCATTTCGGTGTTGCGCCGCACATGCCAGATGACGAAATCCCGCCCAGCCGGCGCGCGGCGCGACATGCGGCGGGCCTCGGCCACGCTGACCGGCGCGGGGCAACCGGGCAGGGCGCGGCCAGCCAGTGCCAGATCGTAGCGCAAGGTTTGCGCGCGTAGCACACCGGCCGCCGTGGCGGACACGCCAGTAAAGTTGCGATTGAAATTGGTGACGACAAGCTCGGTCAACGCGGTCACTTTCAGATGGCGTGCGCCCGTCCTACCCCAGCTTTAGCGCTGCGCAAAGGTCTGTTGCCAGATCGGCCAGCCGATCGTCCTGCGCTGCGGCAAACCGCGCGGCATTGGCCTGCATGGCATCCAGATCGTCGGGTTCCTCAATCAGCGCTAGCAGCGCCGTCCCCAAAGCGTCCGCACCCGGCACCTGCCGTGCGGCACCTGCAGCATCCATCTGGGCGTAGGCCTGCGCGAAATTAGCATAGAGCGGCCCGTGCAACACAGCCGCGCCGCTATGGGCCGGCTCGTAAGGGTTGTGCCCACCCACGGGCACGAACGAGCCCCCAAGGCAAACAATCGGCGCAAGGCGATACCACAGCCCCATCTCGCCCAGCGTGTCGGCTAGATAGATCTGATCCGGCCCGATATCCTCGCCGACGCTGCGCCGGGTGTGGCTGAGGCCGCTTTGCGCGATCATCCGTGCAATGGTGTCCGCGCGCTCGGGGTGGCGGGGGATAAGGATCAGCAGCGTTTTCGGATGCTTGGCCAAGAGGGCGCGATGCGCTGTCAGCGCTACCTCGTCCTCGCCCGGATGGGTCGAGGCCATGGCCCAAACCGGACGCGCGCCGATTTGCGCGTTCAACGCGTCCAAGGCGGCTGCATCATGCGGCAGCGGCCCGGCCATCGCCTTGAGATTGGCGCCCATTGCCGCCTGCTCGCACCCAAGTGTGCGCAGATGATCTGCGGTGCGCGTATCCTGACAATGCACCGTTTTAAAATGGCCCAGAAGGTAGCGCGCCGTGCTGGCGATCCGCGCCCAACCGCGAGCGCTGCGATCCGAGATGCGCGCATTCAGCAAGGCCAGCGGGATATCCCGCGCCGCTGCGCCGCGCAGCATGTTCGGCCACAGCTCGCTCTCGACGAAAATACCGGCATCGGGACGCCAGTGATCCAGAAACCGCGCCACCGCAGCGGGGCTGTCGAGCGGGGAGAACTGGTGGCGGCAGCGCGACGGCATCCGCGCCGCGACGATTTGCGCCGAGGTGGCCGTGCCGGAAGTAATGAGGAAATTCAGACCCGGATGCGCCTCGCCCAGATGCTGGATCAGGCGCAGGATCGACAGGCTTTCGCCCACGCTGGCGGCGTGGAACCAGACCAGCGGGCCGTCTGGACGCGGCAGCGTTGCGCGGCCCATACGCTCGCCCATGCGCTCTGATGTCACGCCCTGCGCCGCCAGCTTGCGTCGCACGCGCCGCATGGCCAGCGGTGCCAGCGCCCTTGAGGCCAGCGCATAGGCGCGCACCAAGGGCGTTGGTCGGCCGGGCTGGTGGGGCATGCCCCTAGCCGCCCGTGTGGCTCATGTGGCGGGGCATTTTTCCGTCCACGCTCTGGCGGGAATAATCGAAATCATGGCCCTTTGGCTTGCGCGCGATGGCGGCGCGAATAGCTTCTTCCAGTGGGGCAATATCCTGAGGATGATTGCGCAGCGGCGGGCGCAGATCGGCCATATCCTCTTGGCCGAGGCACATATAAAGTTCTCCGGTGCAGGTCAGGCGCACGCGATTACAGCTTTCGCAGAAATTATGCGTGAGCGGCGTGATAAAGCCGATCTTCTGGCCCGTCTCCTCCAATCTCACATAGCGCGCGGGGCCGCCTGTGCGCTCGGGGAGGTCGGTGACGGTATAGCGCTCGGCCAAACGTGCGCGCAGGTCTTTGAGCGGCCAGTATTGCCCCAAGCGATCCTCGTTGCCGATATCGCCCATCGGCATCACCTCAATCCAGGTCAGGTCCATGTCGCGGCTGGCGCACCATTCCGTCAGGCTGAACAACTCACTCTCGTTGAATCCCTTCAGCGCCACGGCATTGATCTTGACCCTCAGGCCCGCGTTCTGCGCCGCGTCGATACCACGTAGCACCTGAGGCAAGCGGCCCCAGCGGGTGATATCCGCGAATTTCTGCTCGTCGGCGGTGTCCAGCGACACGTTCACGCGCCGCACGCCAGCGGCGTAAAGGTCATCGGCGAACCGCTCTAATTGCGATCCGTTGGTCGTCAGGGTCAGTTCGGCCAGTGCGCCGCTGTCCAGATGGCGGCTCATCGAGGCGAAAAACGACATGATTCCGCGCCGCACCAAAGGCTCTCCGCCGGTGATGCGCAGCTTGCGCACGCCCATGCCGATAAAGGTGGAGCACATACGGTCCAGCTCTTCCAGCGTCAGAAGCTCCTTTTTGGGTAGGAACGTCATGTTTTCAGACATGCAATAAACGCAGCGAAAATCGCAGCGGTCGGTGACCGAGACGCGCAGATAGTCAATAGCGCGCTGGAAGGGATCTATAAGGGGCATATTCATACCCAAAAGGTAAGGCCCACAGCGCGGCGGGGCAAGGGGCATATGACGCGGGCGGGGCTTTGCCGCATCCCGCAGCAAGGGATTGATCGGCGCGACCGCGCACCATAGGCTGACGGCATGAAACACATCATTCTCTTTGCAGCGGCGACGCTGCTCACAGGCTGCGCCGGAGCGGCTGATTGGCTCAAACCGCGCGGCGCGCCCGCGTCGTCGACGCCCCCGGTGGAGGCCGCGCAGCCCGCCTCTGCCACTGCGCCAAAAGTGCCGCCCAATGCGCGCACGGTCGAGCAATTCGATACGACCAGCGCAGAGGACAAGGCGAAAGCAGCGCAGCCGGCTGCAGGCGGCGCGGATTTGGGCGTTACCATTGCCAGCCTTGGCGCACCCGGTGAGCCGGGGTTCTGGCTGAAAACACCGCTGGTCAGTGCGCCGGGGCCGGGTCGCGTAGTCTATCCCGCGAACGGTAAGTCGGTAAAGGTGGACCTCATACCTTTGGGCGGCGATGCGGGCGCGGGCAGCCGCATGTCGCTGGCCGCCCTGCGCGTGATCGAGGCGCCCCTGACGGGGCTGCCCGAAGTGCAGGTTTTCTCGCTAAAATAGCGCTTATTCGACAGTAACCGACTTGGCCAGATTGCGCGGCTGATCCACATCCGTGCCCTTGGCGACGGCAGTGTGATAGGCGAGGAATTGCACCGGCAACGCATAGAGGATCGGCGCGAGATCGTCGTCGATATCGGGCATGACGATGGTCTGCCATACGCCGTCCGACGCCGCCTCGGCGCCCGCGTGATCGGTGATCAGAATCACCTTACCGCCGCGAGCCATCACCTCTTGCATGTTCGACACCGTCTTGTCGAAGAGGGCATCGCGCGGGGCCATTACCACCACCGGCATCTTTTCGTCGACCAGCGCGATCGGGCCATGTTTCAGCTCGCCGGCCGCATAAGCTTCGGCGTGTATATAGCTGATTTCCTTTAGTTTAAGAGCGCCTTCCAAAGCCATCGGAAACATCCGCCCGCGCCCCAGAAACAGCACGTCGCGCGCTTTTGCGAGGCGCAGCGATACCGCACGCACGGCCTCTTCGACACCCATCGCCTGATTGAGCGTTGCGGGCAGGCCGCGCAGCGCGGCAAGTTTGACCTTGAGCCCTTCGTCGCTGAGACGTCCGCGTGCATGGGCTGCCTTGAGCGCCAATAGCAGCAGCACGGTCAACTGGCAGGTGAATGCCTTGGTCGATGCCACGCCGATCTCGGCGCCCGCGTAAATGGGCATATTCAGATCGCTTTCGCGTGCGATCGAACTTTCGGGCACGTTGGTCACGGAGAGGATCGTCTGCGCCTTGCCCGCGCAGTAGCGCAGCGCGGCCAACGTGTCTGCCGTTTCGCCTGACTGGCTGACGAAAAGTGCGGCCGTCCCTTCGGTGATTGGCGGCTCGCGGTAGCGGAACTCGGAGGCGAAATCGACCTCGACCGGTATGCCAGCCAATTGCTCAAACCAGTATTTGGCGGTCAGGCAAGCGTAATAAGCGGTGCCGCACGACGCCATCGTGATCCTTCTTATGGATTTAAAATCAATACCTTCTCCGGGAAGGTTGATGTCGCTGGCATCGGGTGCGATGTATGCGGCCAGCGTTTCACTGACGACTGTGGGCTGCTCGGCGATTTCCTTGGACATGAAATGTTTGTGCCCGGCCTTGTCGATGCGCGCCGCGTCTATGCGGATTGTGCGCGCCTCGCGCTGGACGGCCTGACCTGCTGCGTCCGTAATCTTGATCGAGCTGCGCGTCAGAACCGCGCAATCGCCCTCTTCCAGATAGGTGACGCGGTCTGTCATCGGTGCCAGCGCGATCGCGTCCGAGCCGATATAGACCTCGCCCTCGCCATGGCCAATGGCCAGTGGGCTGCCCTTGCGTGCCGCGATCATCAAATCCGGCTCGCCGTCAAAGAGGAATGCGAGGGCATATGCCCCCTCCAGCCGCGCGACCGTGCAGCGCGCCGCCTCTTCCGGTGTCGCGCCCTCGTCTAGATAATGCTGCGCAAGCAGGGCGACGGTTTCGGTGTCGGTTTCGGTCTGGTAGGCGATACCGACCTTGGCCAGATAGGCGCGCAGTTCGCGGTAGTTTTCGATGATGCCGTTATGCACGACGGCAACGCGGCCCGCGCGATGCGGGTGCGTGTTGGTCAGAGTCGGTGCGCCATGCGTGGCCCAGCGGGTATGGCCGATGCCCGACTTGCCTGCCAGCGGTTCGTGCACCAGCAAATCGCTGAGGTTCACCAGCTTGCCGATGGCGCGGCGGCGGTCCAGCACGCCATCGTTGATCGTCGCGATTCCGGCGCTGTCATAGCCGCGATATTCCAAACGCTTTAGCGCTTCGACCAGCGTCGGAGCGACTTCGTGCTGGCCGAGCATCCCTACAATACCGCACATTATACTGCCCCTTTTTCGCGTTTATCTCTGGTTTGCTTTAACATTTCGAACAATTTGCGTGCGAGGCCTGGCCTATTCACCTGCCGCGAACGCGCAAGTGCCAACGCCCCCTCAGGCACATCCTGCGTGATGACCGAGCCTGACGCCGTCATCGCGTGATCGCCGATGCTGACCGGCGCTACCAGCATCGTGCTGGATCCGATGAAGGCGTGCGCGCCGATCTCTGTGTGATGCTTCATCACACCGTCATAGTTGCACGTGACCGTCCCCGCACCGACATTACTAGCTGCGCCCAGATGCGCGTCGCCTATGTAGCTGAGGTGGTTCACTTTGGCGCCGGTATCCAGCACAGCGTTCTTCAACTCAACGAAATTGCCGACGCGCACATCTTCGGCCAATTCGGTGCCGGGGCGCAGGCGGGCGTAAGGGCCCACAATGGCGCCGCGCGCGACATGGCATCCCTCAAGGTGGCTGAAAGCGCGTATATGCGCGCCACTTTCCACCGTGACGCCGGGGCCAAAGACGATGTTCTGTTCGAGCAGCGCATCGCGTCCGATGACGGTGTCGAATGAGAAATAGACGCTATCGGGGGCATAAAAGGTTACGCCGTCCTCGAACGCCTCGGCGCGGGCGCGGGCCTGAAACAGCATCTCGGCGGCGGCGAGTTCCTCACGCGAATTGACGCCCAGCGTCTCGGCCTCATCGCAGGCGATGGCGGTAGCGGTGAGGCCCCGTTCGCGGGCGATGCTGATGATGTCGGTTAGGTAATACTCGCCAGAGGCATTGTCGTTGCCGACCGCGTCGATCAGGTCGAAAAGAACATGGCTATCCGCCGCAATAACTCCAGAATTACAGAATGTTATGGCGCGCTCTTGATCTGACGCGTCCTTGAATTCGACGATTCGTTCCAGCGCGGAACCGTTCATTACCAGACGCCCATAGCGGCCCGGATCGGCGGCCTCGAATCCCAGCACGACCATGTCATGGTCGCGCCGCGCGTCAATCATCCGCTCTAGCGTTTCGGCCTGAATAAAGGGTGTGTCGCCATAGAGGATCAGCGCGTTGCCCTCATGGCCCGCTAATGCGCTGCGTGCTTGCGCGACAGCATGGGCAGTGCCCAGTTGCTGCTCCTGCCGGGCGGTTTGGATATCGGGGTCATGGTCTATTGCCGCCGCCTCGACCGCCTCAGCGCCGTGGCCGGTGATGACCACGATGCGCTGCGGCTCCAGCGCGGCGCCGGCGCGCAGGGCGTGGATCAGCATCGGCGCGCCCGCTATGGGGTGCAGAACCTTAGGCATTTCCGATTTCATGCGCGTGCCCTTACCGGCGGCAAGGACGATGAGGGCAGTGCTCATTGACAAGATTCCCTTTGTATCCGGAGCCTGCCCGTTTTATCTGGCTCAGGCGCAGGTGCAAGGCAGCGGGTGATCAAACTAGATTTCCGAATGTAACAGGGCGGGCGAAAAAGCGCCGCTGGGCACCGTCTGTAGTATAATAGTGGGAGTACCGCGATGCGCAGCGTTATCTTTGATCTGGATGGAACGCTGGCCGATACCAGCGGCGATCTGGTGGCCGCTGCCAATGTCTGCTTTCGCGATATGGGTGCAGGCGATCAATTGACCGTCGCAGATGCAGGCACCGCACTTTGCGGGGCGCGCGCGATGCTGTTGCTGGGACTCGAGAGGATGGGCCGCGCGCCTGACCCGGTGCTGCTGGATCGGTATTACCCTATGTTGCTGAATGCTTATGAGGATCAGATCGATACGCATACGGTGTTTTACCCCGGTGCGCTGAAGGCGGTTGCGGCACTTTACGATGCGGATTTCAAAGTCGCGATCTGCACAAATAAGCCGGAGTACCTAGCGCGCAAACTGTTGCAGAACATGGGGGCGTTGGATCTGTTCGGCGCTTTGATCGGCGCTGACACATTGGCTGTGCGCAAACCCGACCCCGAGCCGCTGCGCGAGGCTGCGCGCCGCGCTGGCGGCGATCCGGCGCGCTGTCTGCTGGTAGGTGACACGATCACGGATCACACGACCGCGCGCGCGGCTGGCGTGCCGTCGGTGCTGGTGACCTTTGGCCCCAATGGGTCGGACATGCGCGCACTCGCCCCTGATGCACTGCTGGAGGATTTCGCAGACCTGCCCGCCATTGCCGCGCGGCTGCTGCCATGAGCGGCGCGGGGCAGGAACGCTTCACCGGCAGCTTTACCCAGCAAGAGCCGATTCCCGAGGACGCCATTGAGGCGGCTGTCGCGGTCATGCGTTCGGGGCGGCTGCACCGATATAACACCGAAGATGGTGAGGTGGCCGCGCTGGAGCGTGAGTTTGCGTCCTACACCGGGGCCAAATACGCGCTGGCAGTGGCCTCGGGGGGCTATGCGATGGGCGCGGCCTTGCGCGCGGTTGGCATAGGGCCGGGCGACAAGGTGTTGACCAACGCATTCACCCTCGCGCCGGTGCCGGGGGCGATTGCGGGCGTTGGTGCCGTGCCGGTATTCGTCGGGGTGAGCGAGCATCTGACCATTGATCTGGACGACCTGGCCGCCAAGGCTGGCGAGGCGAAAGTGCTGATGCTTAGCCATATGCGTGGGCATCTGGCGGACATGGATCGGCTGATGCAGATTTGTAACGAAGCAGGCGTGATAGTTATCGAGGATTGCGCGCATACGATGGGCGCGGCGTGGCGCGGGCGCATGTCGGGGCGCGATGGGCTGATTGGCTGCTATTCGGTGCAGACCTACAAACATATGAATGCGGGCGAGGGTGGTCTGCTGATTACCGATGACGACGATGTGGCCGCGCGGGCGATCCTGCTGTCGGGGTCATACATGCTCTATTCCCGCCATGGCACCCAGCCGCCCGAAGAGGCATTTGAGCGGGCGAAATACGTCACGCCCAACGTGTCGGGGCGCATGGATAACCTGCGCGCCGCGATCCTACGGCCCCAGTTGCGGCGGTTGGAGGCACAATGCGCGGCCTGGACCGCGCGATACCGCGCCGTCGAGGATGGCTTGCACGGCACGCCCGGCCTGACAGTAGTCGAGCGGCCCGAGGAAGAGCGCTTTGTCGGCTCATCAATCCAGTTCCTGTTGCTGGACTGGTCGGACGAAGCTGTGGGCGAGGTGCTGTCCCGTTGCGCCGCGCGGGGCGTCCACCTGAAATGGTTCGGCGGGGCCGAGCCAGAGGGGTTCACCAGCCGCTATGATAGCTGGCACTACGCCCCCAGCGCGCGCATGCCGACCAGCGACAGGGTGCTGCGCGGGATTGTAGACATGCGCCTGCCTCTGACCTTTACCCTAGACGATTGCGCGCTGATCGCGCGTATAATTCGCGCCGAGGTGGGTGCGGTCTGGCAGGGGCATGGGCAGGATTGAACCCTACTGTGCAGCGTCCCCGATTGGCACCGTTGATATCGCCACCTTGGCCGAACCTTGGGTCAGCTCGCGCGCGTGCGCGACGTAGATCAGCGTGCGGTTGGCCTCGTCATAAATACGCTTGACCCTCAACGATTTCAGGATAATCGAGCGGCTGGCGCGAAACACGTCCTCGCCATCCTTTGAACGGTCGATATCACCCAGCTTGATCGGGCCAGTCTGTTGACATTCGATGGCGCTGTTCGACGGATCTTCGAACCAGTTACCATTGGCCAGCCTGTCGATCAGGCCACGCCGGAAATAGGCAAGGTGGCATGTGACGCCGGTGACCTCAGGGTCGGCGATTGCCTCGATCACGATGTCATTGCCAGCCCAGTCGACGCCAATCTCGCCGACCTCTTCGGCAATGGCTTGCGGCGCCTGAAATGTGAAAGGGGCCGCTAGCAGAGCGGCCCCGATGATGTGCGCGATGCGGCCCATCAAAAGGTGACCTTGCCATGATCGCCGAGATCCGCCGTGCCGTCCGTCACAGTGGATTTCGCCATCTCGTAGAACGCCTTGGCGCTGCTCTCATGTGCCCAGATTTCCGCCGACTTGGGGCTAAAGCGGACCAGCCGCACGGCAGGATCGGCCTTGCCTTCTTCGAACCATGCGGCGTCCATGGGCGACCACACCTGATCCAGCTTGGCGCGGTCGGTCTCAATGCTGAGCTTGCCGTCGAGAACTGCATATAGCTTGGCTTCGCCGCTGGCGATCTGGTAGCGCGCATCCTTGCCTGCTGCGGCATCCTCGCCGATATCGGTATGATCGGCGGTCAGGAACCACAGCGCGTTGTCTTCTTTGATCGCGTGATGCGCCATCGGGCGTGGAGCGGTGCCCTTGGCAGAGAGCATCCCGACATTGACGTCGGTGATACGGTCCCAGAAGGTGGATTTCAGGTTGTTCTCGCTCATGTCGATGCCTTTCGGTTCATGCGGTGTCTGGGCCTAAACGATGCGCGGCCCCGCACGGTTCCCCACTGTGGGGTATGAAGGCAGCGTATGAGGAACAAACGGAGGAATCATGCCGCGTTGGATGTTCTTTGCACCACTGATCGGCCTTGTCGCCGCAAGTGCCGTCATCGGGCTGTCGCTGGGCCGCAAAGCCGCGACCACGACCGAGGCGGAAGTGATCGAGCGGATCGCGGCAATGTACGTGACCGAGGCGGGGCGGGGCGCGGCGATCACCGACTGCACCGCGCGCCCGGCCACCTCTGATGTGCTTTGGCTGGTGGTGACTTGCACGCCGCCGGGGGCGGGGCCGCGCGCGTTTGAATATTTCATTGACCGTTTCGGCGGGCTAGAGCACCGAAGCGCGCCATGATTGTGCGGCTCCCACACAATTAACTTCGGGCGATAGAAATTTTCATTAGGCAAAATGCCGGGAAGGTTCCCAAATTTCGTCTGCGTCCGGTATGGCGAGCCCGATTGGCATGTGAATTTGCCGACCGCTGCGCTAGATCAGGGCTCAGGTGGGCCGGATTGGCTGCACTACCTTGGAGGATACCGATGATCACGCTCTATCATGTGCCGCAAAGCCGGTCGATGCGCGTGCTGTGGCTGCTGAACGAGCTGGATGTAGAATTCCGGCTGGTGGAAAAGCCGTTCGACGGATCGTTGCGCACTGAGGAATTTCTGATCCGATCCCCCGCAGGCCGCGTGCCTGCGCTGGAGATCGACGGCGAGCGCATGTTCGAGAGCGGCGCCATGGTGGAATACCTTTGCGAGCGGTTTCCAGAACGCGGCATCGGGCAACTGCCGGGTGCCATGGACCGCATGGCATGGCTGGTCTGGGTGCATTTTGCCGAAACGGTCAGCCAGCACGTCGCCGCCCTGACGCTACAGCATGTCGTGTTGGGCGCGGATGGCAGCGACCCCACCAAGCGGATCGAGGTGGCGCAGCTATTGAATTGCTACGCCGCGATCGAGGCGCGGCTGAGCACGCCGGTTGAGAACCGCGACTATTTGCTGACGGGGGGCTATTCGGCCGCTGATATCTGCGTGGGGCAAGCGGTCTATATGGCGCGCCACTTTGCCCCACTGGACGGCTTTCCCGAGGTGGCCGCATGGTTCGAGCGCATCACCGAGCGGCAGAGCTATCGGGACGCGCTGCCGCGCGAGGGCAGCAGCCGCATGTACGACCGTGATTTCTACCCGCCACCTGCTGGCTGACACCGGGTCGCAGGGGCAGAGCAGGGCGCGGCGGTCCGACGCACCTCTGGCGGTTTGACTGCCCGCGCCGCGCGGCCTAAATTCGGGATTGAGCCGTTGACCCTCATCGGGGGCGAGAGTAAACCGGACGCTAGTCAAACATGCCACTTGATCGCCCGCGCGCTGCGCCATGGCAGAAAAGGAGCCGCTCTTGGACGTGATGTTGAGGGAATACCTTCCCATCCTGATCTTTCTGGTCGTTGCAATCGGTCTTGGGGCCGTGCTGATCCTTGCCTCCCTCATTCTGGCCGGGCGTAACCCCGATCCGGAAAAGGTCAGCGCATATGAGTGTGGATTCAACGCCTTCGACGATGCGCGGATGAAGTTCGACGTGCGGTTCTACCTGGTGGCGATCCTTTTTATCATCTTCGATCTAGAGATCGCGATGTTGTTTCCGTGGGCTGTCGCGTTTCAGGACATCAGCATGGTGGCCTTCTGGTCAATGATGGTCTTTCTGGGCGTGCTGACCATCGGGTTCGCCTATGAGTGGAAAAAGGGAGCTCTGGAATGGGAGTGAGCACCGCCGCCAATCACGCGGGTGCCGACCGTGACGTCGCCACGCAGGATCTGAATGCTGAGTTGCAGGACAAGGGTTTCCTGCTGACCGCGTCCGAGGACATCATCAACTGGGCGCGCACAGGCAGCTTGCATTGGATGACCTTTGGCCTCGCGTGCTGCGCGGTCGAAATGATGCACACCTCTATGCCGCGCTATGACGCCGAGCGGTTCGGTATTGCGCCGCGCGCCAGCCCGCGCCAGTCGGACGTTATGATCGTCGCCGGCACGCTGACCAACAAGATGGCGCCGGCCCTGCGCAAAGTCTATGACCAGATGCCCGAGCCGCGCTACGTTATCTCGATGGGTAGCTGCGCCAATGGCGGCGGCTATTATCACTACAGCTATTCCGTCGTGCGCGGCTGCGACCGCATCGTGCCGGTCGATATCTACGTGCCAGGCTGCCCGCCGACCGCCGAGGCGCTGCTATACGGCATCCTTCAGCTGCAACGCAAAATTCGCCGCACGGGAACGATCGTCCGCTAAAGGCGGGCGATTGATGCAGGCAAGGGGAATGACATGACCGAAGCGCTCAAGGAACTGGGTTCGCATATCGAGACAAAGCGCACGGATTGCGTGCTGGGCTGGACTGTTACCAATGGCGAGTTGACCGTTGATGTGGCTCTCAGCAGCATTGCGGGACTGGTCGAATTTCTGAAAACCGACAGCACCTGCCGCTTTTCCACGCTGGTTGATATTACCGCTGTGGATTACCCCGAGCGGGCCAAGCGGTTCGACATGGTGTATCACTTCCTCAGCATGTATCAGAACCAGCGCATCCGCCTGCGCGTAGCCACGCGTGCCGAGGATATGGTGCCGTCGATCACCGCCATCCACCCCTCGGCCAACTGGTTCGAGCGTGAGGTGTTCGATATGTTCGGCATCCTGTTTTCGGGCCACCCTGATTTGCGCCGCATCCTGACTGATTACGGCTTTCGCGGGCATCCGCTGCGCAAGGATTTCCCGACTACAGGCTATACCGAAGTGCGCTATGACGAAACGCAGAAGCGCGTGGTTTATGAGCCTGTCAGCCTTGTGCAGGAGTACCGCCAGTTCGATTTCATGTCGCCATGGGAGGGGGCTGAATACATCCTGCCGGGTGATGACAAGGCTGGTGAGAAGAAAGAGGGGGCGAAGTGATGGATATTTTCATGATCCAGATGGTCACCTATGTTATTGCCTTCACTGCAATGCTGGCGACGCCCTGCTACTTTCTTTTGGTTCGGGCGTCACTGCCGAAGTATTATCTCGGATTAGCTGTCATCCCGTTTTTGGGTGTTATTCTACTGCTATGGGTAATCGCTATTTTGCCATGGCCTAATTCCGGCACTACGGAGACACGGACATGATGGACGGCGATATCCGCAACAATACCTATGACGACGGATCGCGCGACTACGAGTCGGGCGAGCAGCAGATTCGTAACTTCAACATCAACTTCGGCCCGCAACACCCTGCGGCACATGGCGTTTTGCGCCTTGTGCTGGAACTGGACGGCGAGATTGTCGAGCGGTGCGATCCCCATATCGGCCTGCTGCATCGCGGCACCGAAAAGCTGATGGAATCGCGTACTTATCTGCAAAACCTGCCCTACCTTGACCGCCTCGACTATGTAGCGCCGATGAATCAGGAACATGCCTGGTGCCTCGCGATTGAGCGTCTGTGCGACATCGAAGTGCCGCGCCGCGCCAGCCTGATCCGCGTGCTTTATTGCGAGATTGGCCGCATCCTCAGCCACCTGCTGAACGTGACCACGCAGGCGATGGACGTGGGCGCGCTGACGCCGCCACTCTGGGGCTTTGAAGAGCGTGAAAAACTGATGATTTTTTACGAGCGGGCCTGTGGCGCGCGCCTGCACGCGGCCTATTTTAGGCCCGGCGGCGTGCATCAGGACCTGCCCAGCGATCTGCTGGACGATATTGAGGCTTGGGCCAAACACTTCCCGAACGTCCTGAACGATATTGACGACCTGCTGACCGAAAACCGCGTTTTCAAGCAGCGTAACGCCGATATCGGTGTCATTAGTGAGCAGGAGGCGCTGGACTGGGGCTTTTCTGGTGTGATGGTGCGCGGCAGCGGCATGGCGTGGGATTTGCGCCGGGCGCAACCCTATGAGTGCTATGATGAATTCGAGTTCCAGATTCCCGTTGGCAAAAATGGTGATTGCTTTGACCGCTACCTGGTGCGGATGGAGGAAATGCGCCAGTCGACGCTCATCATCCACCAAGCCATCGAAAAGCTGCGCGCGCCAGAGGGCAAGGGCGATATCATGCACCGCGGCAAGATATCACCGCCCAGTCGCACCGACATGAAGACCTCGATGGAGGCGCTGATCCATCACTTCAAGCTCTATACCGAGGGCTTTCATGTTCCCGCCGGCGAAATTTACGCCGCCGTCGAGGCGCCCAAGGGCGAATTCGGCGTCTATCTGGTCAGCGATGGCACCAACAAGCCTTACCGGGCCAAGCTGCGCGCGCCGGGCTACTTGCATTTGCAGGCGATGGACTATGTCGCCAAGGGCCACCAACTGGCTGATGTCGCCGCGATCATCGGCACGATGGATGTCGTGTTCGGGGAGATTGACAGGTGAACGCTTGCCATTTTATCGTCCGCGCCGCCGCGCTGACCACCTTTAAGTTACGCACGAAAGAGAGCGCCTGATGCTACGTCGCCTCCACCCTGAACAGCCCGACAGCTTCGCCTTCACACCTGCCAATCAGGCGTGGGCCGAGGCGCAGATTACCAAGTTTCCCGAGGGTCGTCAGGCCAGCGCGATCATTCCGCTGATGTGGCGCGCCCACGAGCAAGAAGGCTGGTTGACCCGTCCCGCTATCGAGGGCATTGCCGACATGCTGGGTATGGCCTACATGCGCGCACTGGAAGTGGCGTCATTTTACTTTCAGTTCCAGTTGCAACCTGTTGGAAGTATTGCAAACATTCAAGTCTGCGGCACGACGTCCTGCATGATCTGCGGGGCCGAAGATCTTATGGCTGTTTGCCGTGAAAAGATCGCCGACAAGCCCCACACGGTCAGCGCCGATGGCAAGTTCAGCTGGGAAGAGGTCGAATGTCAGGGCGCCTGCGCGAACGCGCCGATGGCGATGATCGGCAAGGATTATTACGAGGATCTGACCGCTGAACGGCTGGGCGAGATCATCGACGAGCTGGCGGCAGGCAGCGTGCCCACACCCGGCCCGCAGAACGGACGCTTTGCCTCGGAACCGGCGAGCGGTCTGACCAGCCTCAAGGAATTCGACAGCGGTCACAAGAAATACAACGCCTCCGCACAGTTGGCCGCCGATCTGGGCGAGACCGTCAAGCGGATCGACGGCACCGAAGTGCCGCTGTTGTCGCCGTGGCAGGACAAGGGTGCGATGCACCAACCTGCCAAGCCGAACGTCAAAGTGCTGGATGCGCCGTTGGATATCGTCAAGGAGACCGGCCGTATCGCCCCGGCCAAGGCGGCCAAGGGTGATGCGGCAACGTCCAAGGCCAAGCCAAAGATCGACAACACCAACGCTCCCGCTGGCGAGCCCGGTCCGGACAACCCGGCGAGCATCGCCAAGACGTCCAAGGCATCGTCCAAGGCGCCTCAGGTCGAGGGCGATCCGACAGGCGTGCCCCGCACAAGCAAGGCTGGCCAGGACAAGGCTAGTCAGGGCAAGGCTGGTGATGAGGACAAGGCTGTTGCAACCGATGCGGCCGCGTCCGACGAAGGGCGCAAACCGGTCGCACTGGATGCTGCGCGCGATGGCGGGGCCGACAATCTGAAGATGATCAAGGGCGTCGGGCCCAAGCTGGAGAAGCTGCTGAACAGCCTTGGCATCTACCATTTCGACCAAATCGCGGCCTGGACCGGCGATGAGATTGCATGGGTGGACGCGCATCTTGAAGGCTTCAAGGGTCGCGCCACGCGCGATGAGTGGGTCCGGCAAGCGGGCACGCTGGCGTCTGGAAGCGAGACGGACTTTGCCAAACGCGTTAAGAAGGGCGATGTTTACGACTGAATCTTGGGCCTACGCGCCCGAAAATGAAGGGGACGTGAGATGATGACCGATTCTTCTGCCAAGAAATGTGCCAGCACCTGCTGGTATGTCGCCGTAGGGCTGGGCCTGTTGCTGGCGATCGTGCTGATCGTGGCGGATTGGTTCTTTCTCTGGGCGCTGTTGCTGGGGGTGATCGTGTTCCTGGTCCTCGGCTTTGTGCTACCGCAATTGGTCTGCACCGGCGGCCGGTCAGACCGCCCGATGACGGCGACCAGCACGCCCTCCAGCCATGTCGCGGGCGATTCGCCTGCACCTCTGCCGGGCGGCGCGCCTGCCTCTGCGGCAGCCGCTGCAGCAGCGACACCGCCGCCGATGCAAACACCGGCCGAGCCTGCACCGCAAGCGCACCCCGTAGCCACTGAGGCGAAGAAGCCGAAGGTGGACAAGGTGGACAAGGTGAAACCGGCCAAGGCCAAGAGCGCCCCGGCCGCCTCTGCCGCCAGCGCTAGCCCCGCTGCCAGCGCCGCATCTGCCACAGACAAAAAGCCAAGCTCCCTCAGCGCGCCGCGCCCGGGTGGAGCGGATGATTTGAAGTTGATCAAGGGCGTCGGACCCAAGCTGGAGAAGATGCTTAACGGGATGGGGTTTTACCATTTCGATCAGATCGCGAACTGGACAGATAGCGAGGTCGCGTGGGTTGATGAGAACCTTCAGGGCTTCAAGGGCCGTGCCACCCGCGACGACTGGACCGGGCAGGCCGCAACGCTTGCACGCGGCGGGTCGACCGAATTTTCGACCCGTGCCTCGAAGGGCGGGAAATAATAGGACTGCAGTGGCATGAGCGATACAGAACGCACTCAGGCTCAGGCAGGGCGCCGCGCCGCGCTGGTGATTGCGGGCACCGCCATCCTCTGGGTGGCGGCGTCCTATCTTGGCGATAAGTTGGAGCTTAGTCCGTCTACGCGGATTGCGCTCGATCTGATGGCCCTCGGGGGATTCCTCTGGGCGTTTTGGATGATCTACAATATCTGGCGTGCGCGCCGGGACAATCAGGGGCGTTGACGCAATGCTGAAAGACCAGGACCGTATTTTTACCAACCTTTACGGGATGCACGACCGCACGCTGAAGGGCGCGCAGGCGCGTGGCCATTGGGACGGCACGGCCAAGATTATGCAAAACGGGCGCGACTGGATCGTCGAGCAGATGAAGGCCAGTGGCCTGCGCGGACGTGGCGGTGCGGGCTTTCCCACCGGCCTCAAGTGGTCCTTCATGCCCAAGGAATCGGATGGCCGCCCCTCTTATCTGGTGGTCAACGCCGACGAGTCTGAGCCGGGCACCTGCAAGGACCGCGAGATCATGCGCCATGATCCGCACACCTTGATCGAGGGCTGCCTGATCGCCAGCTACGCCATGCAAGCCCATGCCTGCTACATCTATATTCGCGGCGAATATATCCGCGAGCGCGAGGCGCTTCAGGCTGCGATCGACGAATGCTACGATGCCGGGCTGATCGGCAGGAACGCCTGCAAGTCGGGCTATGATTTCGACCTCTACCTGACGCACGGCGCCGGCGCCTACATCTGCGGCGAAGAAACCGCGCTGCTGGAATCGCTTGAGGGCAAAAAGGGGATGCCGCGCATGAAGCCGCCATTCCCGGCGGGGGCGGGTCTTTATGGCTGCCCAACCACTGTCAACAACGTGGAATCCATCGCGGTCGTGCCGACGATCCTGCGGCGCGGGCCAGAGTGGTTTTCCAGCTTTGGCCGTCCGAACAATTCCGGCACCAAGCTGTTCGCGATCTCGGGCCACGTCAACAACCCCTGCGTTGTCGAAGAAGCGATGAGCGTCAATTTCGAAGAGCTGATCGAAAAGCATTGCGGCGGTATTCGCGGCGGCTGGGACAACCTCAAGGCCGTTATCCCCGGTGGCAGTTCCGTGCCGCTGATCCGGGGCGAGAATATGCGCGAGGCGATCATGGATTTCGACTATCTGCGCGATCAGCGCAGCGGTCTCGGCACTGCTGCCGTGATCGTGATGGATCAGTCGACCGACATCATCAAGGCGATCTGGCGGCTGTCAAAGTTCTACAAGCACGAATCCTGCGGCCAGTGCACGCCGTGCCGCGAAGGCACCGGCTGGATGATGCGCGTGATGGACCGACTCGTCACCGGCAACGCCGAACCCGAGGAAATTGATATGCTGCTGGACGTGACCAAGCAGGTCGAGGGCCACACGATCTGCGCGCTGGGGGATGCGGCGGCGTGGCCCATTCAGGGCCTCATCCGCAACTTCCGCGACGAGATCGAAGACCGCATCAAGCACAAGCGTGGCACGACAGTGCGCCCTGTGGCGGCGGAGTAGCAGTTTGATTCAATTTGCAGAATATGGCCACGCGATTTCCGCAATGGCGCTGATCGGGCTTCTGGCGCTGATCCTCAGCCCAATGTCGGCAATGCGCAAGCAGGCCGCCGGGCTGGCACCGGGCGCGACCCCGCCCGAGGACTATGCCGATGCGACTTACCGCTGGCATCGCGCCTACGCCAACCTCACCGAGGCGACCGGCAGTTTCGCGCTGGTCACGCTTGCGGCGATACTCGCGGGGGCCGCGCCGTTCTGGGTGAACCTCTTTGCAACGGTTTTCCTTGTCGCGCGGCTGGTGATGCTGGTGATTCATTTGCGTGGCGGCAAGCCGCATATGGGCGCGCGGTCTATCGTTTATGTGTTGGGCTGGGTGATGTGCATCCTGCTGGCTATTTTTGCCATCGTGGCAGCGTTCGGAGGTGCGGTATGAGTGTATTAAGGATGACAGGCACGCTTTTGGCGGCGGCGGTTGCCCTGTCCGCGTGTGGTAAACCGGGTGAACGGGTGCGCTTTGACGGTAATTACTTTCCTGCCCAGCTGAGCAAGGTAGGAGAGCGGCGCGAGAATTTCGTGGTCGCCGTGAGCGATCCCGGCCAAGGCATTGCCGGCGCGCGCGAGGCAGGCCGCTTTGAGGCGACGCGCCATTGCGTCGAAACCTTCGGCGACAGCGACATCACCTGGCTAGCGGGCTACGATCCCGACGCCGGCGCAGCAGTGATTGATGATGGCAAGCTGATTTTGCGCGGGAACTGTGTGATATGGTAAGTCTCGCGATGATTTCGGCGGCGTTCTGCGTATGTTATTGCATAACGGCCACCCTGATCTCCACTTGCGTGTTAAGTGAGCGTGCAGTTGCACCTCGCCCCACACGCATGAAAGGAGTGACACCATGCGCCTGATTTTGACCACGCTCATCGCGCTTTCCCTCGCGGGGACGGCAGGTGCCGCCCGCGCCGATCTGGCCGGGGAAAAGGATATCAACGCCGGCCTTCTGGCTGTTGCCGCCGCAGACAAGATTCGCCGCGAGTGCGGCGATCTGTCGGGACGCTTCTGGGCCGCGCGCAGCTATGCCAACCAGCTCAAGGACCTCGCAGCCAAGCGCGGCTACAGCGATGCGCAGATTGAGGCCTATGTGAACGACAGCGCCGAGAAGGCCAAGATGCGCGAGCGCCGCAACGCCTATTTCAAATCGAAAGGCGCCAGCAATCTGGACGCCGCCAGCCTGTGTCGATTAGGCCGGGACGAGATCAAGAACCGCAGCCGCATAGGCTCATTCCTGAAAGCAAAGTGAACACCATGACGAACCTTCGCAAAGTGAACATCGACGGAACCGAGATCGAAGTGGACGGGGCGATGACCCTGATCCAGGCGTGTGAGATTGCTGGCGTGGAAATCCCGCGTTTTTGCTATCACGAGCGTTTGTCGATCGCTGGTAACTGCCGCATGTGCCTTGTGGAGGTCGTCGGCGGCCCGCCGAAACCTGCGGCCAGCTGCGCCATGCAGGTGCGCGATCTGCGCCCCGGCAAGGATGGCGAAGCGCCGATGGTTAAAACCAACTCGCCGATGGTCAAGAAAGCCCGCGAGGGTGTGATGGAATTCCTGCTGATCAATCACCCGCTCGATTGCCCGATCTGCGATCAGGGCGGCGAGTGTGACTTGCAGGATCAGGCGATGGCCTATGGCGTTGATTTCTCGCGCTTTCGCGAGCCCAAGCGCGCGACCGAGGACCTAGATCTGGGTCCGCTGGTGGAAACGCACATGACGCGATGCATTTCCTGCACCCGCTGCGTGCGCTTTACCACCGAGGTCGCAGGCATCAGCCAGATGGGCCAGACCGGCCGGGGCGAGGATGCCGAGATCACGTCCTATCTGGGCGAAACGCTGGACAGCAATTTGCAGGGCAACATCATTGACCTCTGTCCCGTCGGCGCGCTGGTCAACAAGCCATACGCCTTTACCGCCCGCCCATGGGAGCTGACCAAGACCGAGTCCATTGACGTGATGGACGCGCTCGGCAGTAATATCCGGGTCGATACCAAGGGCCGCGAAGTCATGCGGATGCTGCCGCGCAACCATGACGGCGTGAACGAGGAATGGATCGCGGACAAGACCCGTTTCGTATGGGACGGCCTGCGTCGCCAGCGTCTGGATAAACCCTACATCCGCGAAAACGGCAAGCTGCGTGCAGCCACTTGGCCCGAGGCACTGAGCGTTGCTGCGGCTGCCATGAACGGCAAGAAGGTCACCGGTCTGGTCGGTGATCTGGTGCCGGTCGAGGCTGCATTTGCGCTGAAACAGCTGATCGAGGGGCAGGGCGGCCATGTCGAGTGCCGCACCGACGGCGCCAAGCTGCCCGCCGGCAATCGCTCGGGCTATGTCGGGACCGCGCGGGTCGAGGAGATCGACGCCGCCGACAAGGTGCTGCTCATTGGCACGAATCCTGCCGTCGAGGCGCCGGTTTTGAATGCGCGTATCCGCAAGGCATGGCTGCGTGGCGCGGATGTGGTGCTGGTCGGCGAGAAGGTCGATCTGACGTATGACTACGAGCATATGGGCGCGGACCGTGCGGCGCTGGCGCATGTGGCGGATCTGGATATGACCGAGCTGAAGGGCAAGAACTGTATCGTGATCGTCGGGCAGGGGGCTATTTCCGAGGCCGATGGCGAGGCTGTGCTGGCTATGGCGCAGGCGATCTGTGACAAATCCGGCGGCAAGCTGCTGGTGTTGCACACGGCGGCTGGCCGTGTCGGCGCGATGGATGCGGGCTGCACGACCGAGGGTGGGCTGAACGCTGCGCTGGACGGTGCCGAAGTGATCTACAACCTCGGTTCGGACGAGACCGAGATCGCGGCAGGCCCCTTCGTGATCTATCAGGGCAGCCATGGCGACCGGGGCGCGCACCGCGCCGACGTGATCCTGCCGGGTGCCGCCTATACCGAAGAGCAGGGCCTGTTCGTCAACACCGAGGGGCGGCCCCAGTTGGCCCTGCGCGCCAGCTTTGCGCCCGGCGAGGCCAAGGAAAACTGGGCGATCCTGCGCGCGCTGTCGGGTGAGATGGACGCAACCTTGCCATTTGATAGCCTGCCGCAACTGCGCAAGGCACTGATCGCCAAAGTGCCGCATCTGGCCGGAATCGATCAGGTGCCACAGAATGAATGGCAGCCGCTGGACGTCACAGCACTGGGCAAGGCCGCGTTCCGAAGCGCGATCAAGGATCACTACCTGACCAACCCGATCGCGCGCGCTAGCCAAGTGATGGCCGAGCTAAGCGCCAATGCCAAAGCGCGCCGCGCGCCCAAGATGGCTGCGGAATGATCATGCGCACGATGCGACATATCTCGGCCCTCGCCCTCGCGGCGCTGATCCTCGCGGGCTGCGCCACGACCAGCGAGATGGAGGGCTATGTCGGCCGCTCGATCTCGGAGGCGATGCTGGATTACGGGCCTCCTGACGACGTGTTCCTGTTGACGGATGGGCGCCGCGCCTATCAGTGGGAAATCAGGAAGGACAGCTTTCGCCCTGCGCCCCAGCCCACTATCGGGGTGGGCATCGGGATCGGCAGGGGTCGATGGGGCGGTGGAATCACGACCGTCAACACGTCCTACGTCCCTTACTCCAAGACATGCCGTTACACGCTGATCAGCGATAAGCGTGGCAATGATTGGGTCGTCAGCGGATATCGCAAGCCGACACCGGGATGTGCATGATGCACCGCTGTGCACCCATTGCGGCCCTCGCGATTGCGGGGGTGGTTTCGGGCTGCGACGAGGCGGTCAATGATGCCGAGACGGCGTTCGCACCCGAGTATCAAGGGATCAAGACCGACCTTCTGGACGGCGACCTTGTTAACTTCCACGTCGCCATGCGTGGCGCACGCGGTAGCGACGATGTGGCGCGCTATGCGGAATGCGCTGCGGCGCAGTACGCCTTGATCCGGGGATACGGGTTCGCGCGCCACGTGCGCACGAATATCGCGGATGAGGGTGGCATCTGGCGCGCCGATGCGGTTTATACGATCTCGCCTGCCCTGCCGCGCGGGCTAAAGACAATCGACGCCGAAGTCGTCGCCGCTGACTGCGCGGAAAACGGAATACCGATGGTATGAGGACCTGATGGCTGAATTCTTTACCACCCCTTTCGGAACTGTCCTTCTGATCTTTGCGCAATGTCTGGCGATGCTGGGCTTTGTGATGGTCTCGCTATTGTTCCTCGTCTATGGCGACCGGAAAATCTGGGCCGCCGTGCAGATGCGGCGCGGCCCTAACGTGGTGGGCGTTTTCGGCCTGCTGCAATCGGTAGCCGACGCGCTGAAATACGTGCTGAAAGAGATCGTGATTCCCGCCGGGTCGGATAAGGCGGTGTTCATTTTGGCCCCGCTGGTCAGCTTCGTGCTGGCTGTCATTGCGTGGTCGGTAATCCCGATGGCCGATGGCTGGGTCTTGTCGGATATCAACGTGGCGATCCTCTATGTCTTGGCGGTATCGTCGCTTGAGGTTTACGGCGTTATCATGGGTGGCTGGGCGTCGAACTCGAAATACGCGTTCCTCGGCTCGCTGCGTTCGGCCGCGCAGATGATCTCTTACGAGGTCAGCCTTGGCCTGATCATCATCGGTATCATCATCTCCACCGGCAGCCTTAATTTCGGCGATATCGTCGGTGCGCAGGATACCAAATACGGCTTCTTCGGCTGGTATTGGTTGCCGCATTTCCCGATGGTTTTCCTGTTTTTTATCTCTTGCCTCGCCGAGACGAACCGCCCGCCCTTCGATCTGCCCGAAGCCGAGTCTGAACTGGTCGCAGGCTATCAGGTCGAATACTCCGCGACGCTGTTCCTGCTCTTTATGGCGGGCGAATATATCGCGATTTTCCTCATGTGCGCGCTGACGTCGCTGCTGTTCTTCGGCGGTTGGCTGTCGCCCATTCCGGGCCTGCCCGATGGCGTGCTGTGGATGGTCGGCAAGATGGCGTTCTTCTTCTTCCTCTTCGCCATGGTCAAGGCGATCACGCCGCGCTACCGCTATGATCAGCTGATGCGCATCGGCTGGAAAGTGTTCCTGCCGCTGTCGTTGGCATGGGTTGTGATCATCGCCTTCCTCGCCAAGTTCGAAGTGCTGGGCGCGTTCTGGGCGCGCTTTGCGATGGGGGGCTAGAGCATTGGGAATCGACTACGTCCTGTTTGATCGGCTTGTCGAGCTGTCCACCCGGTTCAAACCGGCGGGGCGCTCGCTCATGCTGGGACGTCAGAAGTTTCCCATTCAGACCAAGTTTCGCGCCCTCTACGAGAAGTCGCTGGAGCAGCACGGAATTGCCGCGCGCCGGTTCGATTTCCTCCAAGAGGATGGCTATGCCGAAACCCTGCTGTCCAAGCTGGGATTCGGCGATGTCGAGACGATGGATTTTTCCGATTACGAGGGCGCGAGCGTCCTGCACGACCTGAACAAGAAGCCCAAGAAGAGCCTTGAGAACAAGTTCGATCTGATTTTCGACGGCGGCACGGTCGAACATGTATTCAACGTGCCGATGGCGCTGGAGGGGCTATTTCGCATGCTCAAACCCGGCGGCAGGCTGATTTCGGCCAACGGGCTGAACGGCTGGTATGGCCATGGCATGTATCAATTCAACCCCGAGCTGGTCTGGACCTTCTGGAAGAGGGCATGCAACTGCAACGTCATTGACTGTCGCGCAATCCCGGTCGAGCCGAACGATGATTTCGGGCATGTGGAATTTCAGGATCCCGCCCTTTCAGGCGTTCGTTTACGCCTGAAAAACCAGATTGGACCGGGGCGGACATACCTCTATTACGAGATCGAAAAAACCGAAGACTCGCACCTGCCCGATTTCGCACTGCAAAGCGATTACGAGACCCGCTGGAATGGCGCCGCGAATGCCGGTAAGACCCGGCTGGACGGCAAGACTCAGAGCGGCGAGATTTTGACCACCACGGATGCAAGGAGCTGACGCAATGGCGACCACAGATTACGGACGCGCCGCCTGGTATTTCCTGCTGGGCGACTACATTCTAGCCTTCAAGGTGGGATTTAAGTATTTCTTCGCCCCCAAGGCGACGCTGAACTATCCGCATGAAAAGGGCTATCTGTCCCCCCGTTTCCGGGGCGAACATGCGCTGCGCCGCTATCCCAACGGCGAAGAGCGTTGCATCGCGTGCAAACTCTGCGAAGCGATCTGCCCCGCGCAGGCCATCACCATCGACGCCGAGCCGCGCGATGACGGCAGCCGCCGCACCACGCGCTACGACATCGACATGACGAAATGCATCTATTGCGGCTTCTGCCAAGAGGCGTGCCCGGTTGATGCCATCGTCGAGGGGCCGAATTTCGAATTCTCGACCGAAACCCGCGAAGAGCTGTTCTATGACAAGGACAAGCTGCTGGAGAACGGCGACCGCTGGGAGGCCGAGATTGCCCGCAACCTCGAACTGGATGCACCCTACCGATGAGTGAGTCCGATACATATACCCGTGGCAAGGCCATGGCCGAAGCGACCAACCCCGGAATCGAGGATGCCTTGGCGGCGCGCTATGACGCGATCCTGCCGGGATTCTCGACCATGATGATGGACGTCGCTTTCGGGCATTTCTACACGCGCGACGGATTGGACGACAAAACCCGTTATCTGGCGACGGTCGCCGCGTTGGCCGCATTGGGTGGGCAGACGGGCCCGCAACTAAAAGTGCATATTCGCAATGCTTTGCGATCGGGTGCCACGCAGCGGGAAGTGGCGGAGGTCATAAACCAGATGGCGCTATATGGCGGGTTTCCGGCCATGATAAATGCGTTGAACGCAGCACTCGAAGTAGTCGAGGCAGAAGTAAAATGAGCAATCCAACCAACCCCTTCGAGCAGATGATGAAGCAGATGCAGGACATGGCGAAATCCATGGCCCCCGGCATGGATGCGTTTTCGCCCAAGGCGTTTGAGGCGATGTGGCAGACGATGCCAAAGGATATCATGGAGATGGCCTTCGGCAAGGGCTTGAACCCCGATGGGCTTGATGCCAAGACGCGGCTATTGCTGACGCTGGCAGGGCTGACGATGCAGGGCGCGCAGGCCGACACGGCGGTGCGCATGACTGTGCGCCACGCCCGCGAGGCCGGCGCCACCGACGCCGAGATTGCCGAGACTATCGCAAGCATGGCGATGTTCGCCGGCGTTCCGGCCACGACCCGCGCGATGGAACTTGCGCGCGAAGTGATGGGCGGGGAAACCGAAGAAGGAAAAGACACATGACCGCTATGGTTCTTGCGTTCTATCTCTTTGCACTATCGACGCTGATCGGTGGCCTGTTCACCGTCATCAGCCGCAATCCCGTGCATTCGGTGCTGTGGCTGATCCTGTCGTTCATCAGCGCGGCGGGCCTTTTCGTGCTGCTGGGCGCCGAGTTTGTCGCCATGTTGCTGGTCATCGTCTATGTCGGCGCGGTCGCGGTCCTGTTTCTCTTTGTCGTCATGATGCTGGACGTCGACTTCGCCGAGCTGAAGGCCGAGATGGCGCGGTACATGCCGCTGGCCCTGCTGATCGCGGTGATCCTGCTGATGCAGTTCGGCATCGCATTTGGCGCGTGGGAAACGAGCGCTGGCGCCGAGGCCGCCGTCGCGGCGGCTGCGCCGGTCGGCGTGCAGAACACCGAGGCGCTGGGTCTGTTGCTATATGACAAATACTTCCTGCTGTTCCAGTTGGCGGGTCTGATCCTGCTGGTCGCAATGATCGGCGCAATTGTCCTAACATTGCGCCACCGCGTCGACGTCAAGCGCCAGAACGTGCTGCACCAGATGTGGCGTGATCCGGCCAAGGCGATGGAGCTGAAGGACGTCAAGCCGGGGCAGGGCCTGTAAGGCCCCCCCCTGAGAATAAATGAAATGCGGGCCAATATGGACCTCGCGCAAAACCAAAGGAACGGGCTTATGTCGACGAATACAATCGTGGTTCTGATAGTCGTGCTGATTATTCTCTTTGGCGGTGGCTACACGCTTTTTGGCTGAGCGATCCGCAAGGACGCCGGGCACACGGCGCCAGACAAGAAAGACTGAGGGACAGACATGATCGGAATTGAACATTACCTGACGGTGGCGGCGACGCTGTTTGTCATCGGCATTTTCGGGCTATTCCTGAACCGCAAGAACGTGATCATTCTGCTCATGTCGATTGAGCTGATGCTGCTGGCGGTCAACATCAATCTTGTCGCCTTTTCCAGCTTTGCGAACGATCTGACCGGGCAGATTTTCACTCTGCTTGTGCTGACCGTCGCCGCCGCCGAGGCCGCTATCGGCCTTGCGATCCTCGTCTGCTTCTTCCGCAACCGCGGGACCATCGCGGTCGAAGACGTCAACGTGATGAAGGGCTGACGCCATGGAAAAGATTATCCTCCTTGCCCCGTTGGTGGGCGCCATCATCGCGGGCTTTGGCTGGCGGATTATCGGCGACAAGGGCGCGCAGGTCATCACGACCGCGCTGCTGTTTCTCGCCTGTCTGCTCAGCTGGGTCGTGTTTATCGGCCATGACGGCACCATGCAGCAGATCCACATCATGGACTGGGTGCAATCGGGTCATCTGAACGCAAGCTGGTCCATCCGCCTTGACCGGCTGACGGCGATCATGCTGATCGTGGTGACGACCGTGTCGGCGCTGGTTCACCTCTATTCGATGGGCTACATGGCCCATGACCATAATTTCGAAGAGGGTGCCAGCTATCGCCCCCGCTTCTTTGCTTACCTGTCGCTCTTTACCTTCGCGATGCTGGCTCTGGTGACGGCGGACAACATCCTACAGCTCTTCTTTGGCTGGGAGGGCGTTGGACTCGCCTCATATCTGCTGATTGGCTTTTACTATCGCAAGCCATCGGCCAACGCCGCCGCGATCAAGGCCTTTGTGGTCAACCGCATCGGCGATTTCGGGTTTCTCCTTGGCATTTTTGCGATTTTCATGCTGACCGACAGCCTCCTCTTTGAGGATATCTTTGCCTCTGGTCCCATGCTGGCCGAAACGAACCTGCGATTCTTGTGGGCCGACTGGAACGCGGCGAACCTGATCGCCTTCCTCCTGTTTATCGGCGCGATGGGCAAATCCGCACAGCTGGGTCTGCACACATGGCTGCCCGACGCGATGGAAGGCCCGACCCCGGTGTCGGCCCTGATCCACGCGGCGACGATGGTCACCGCTGGTGTGTTCCTCGTCTGCCGCATGTCGCCGCTGATGGAATACGCGCCCGAGGCGTTGCTGTTTGTCGTCTTTATCGGCGCAACCACGGCGTTTGTCGCCGCGACCATCGGCCTCGTGCAGAACGACATCAAGCGCGTCATTGCTTATTCCACCATGTCACAGCTGGGCTACATGTTCGTCGCCGCAGGCGTCGGCGCCTATTCGGTGGCGATGTTCCACCTGCTGACACACGCGTTTTTCAAAGCGATGCTGTTCCTTGGCGCGGGCTCGGTCATCACGGGGATGCATCACGAGCAGGACATGCGCAACTATGGCGGCTTGCGTAAAAAAATGCCCTACACCTTTTGGGCGATGATGATCGGCACGCTGGCCATCACGGGCGTCGGCATCCCGCTGACGCATATCGGATTTGCAGGGTTCCTCAGCAAGGACGCGGTGATCGAGAGCGCATGGGCCGGAACCGCAGGCGGCTATGCCTTCTGGATGCTGGTGATCGCGGCGGCACTGACCAGCTTTTACAGCTGGCGGCTGATGTTCATGACGTTCTTTGGCACTGCGCGCGGTGACAAGGCTACGCACCAGAACGCACATGAATCCTCCATGTTCATGCTGGTTCCCCTAGGAGTCCTGGCGCTGGGATCGGTGCTGGCGGGTATGGTCTGGTATGGCAGCTTCTTCGGCGATCATGCGCAAGTGAACAAGTTTTTCGGCATCCCCGCGCATCAGGCCGAGGCCAGCGAGGCCGGGCTTGGCGATGATAGTCACGGCGAAGGCGTCGTCGCAGCTGGTGAAAATCTGGCCGAAGGCGATGTCGCTGCCGCTGCCGATGCCGTCACCACCGACATTGAGACCGGCCAAGACACGACCGAAGCAGCCGAGGCGCAGCATGCGGCGACGCCCGGCATGGCCCCCGAGGGCGCGATTTACATGGGCGACGGGAACACTGTCATAGACGACGCGCATCACGCGCCAGTCTGGGTCAAGGTCAGCCCGTTCGTCGCCATGGTGCTCGGCCTTCTGACGGCCCTGTGGTTCTACGTCTGGAGCCCCGGCACACCGCGCAAGTTCGCAGACGCTCAGCGTCCGCTCTACAATTTCCTGCTGAACAAGTGGTATTTCGACGAAATCTACGATGTCCTCTTGGTGCGCCCGGCCAAACGCCTCGGCGGCTTTCTGTGGACGCGCGGTGATGGGTCAGTGATCGACGGCCTGATCAACGGCGTGGCGATGGGCATCGTGCCCTTCTTTACCCGGCTCGCAGGACGCGCGCAGTCTGGCTACATCTTTACCTATGCCTTCGCCATGGTGATCGGGATCGCGGTTCTCGTCACATGGATGACTATGGCCGGAGGGGCAAACTGATGGAAAACGTTCTGTCGATCACCACGTTCATCCCCCTCATCGCGGCGGCGATCCTCGCCATTTTCCTGCGCGGCGAGGATGAGGCGGCGCAGCGCAATGCCAAATGGGTGGCGCTGGCGGCGACGGTCGTGACGTTCCTCGTCTCGCTGTTCATTCTGTTCGATTTCGATCCCGGCAACACCGGCTTTCAATTCGTGGAAGAGCGCGAATGGCTGCTGGGCCTGAAGTACAAGATGGGCGTCGACGGGATCAGCGTTCTGTTCGTGCTGTTGACCACGTTCATGATGCCGCTGACGATCGCGGCGTCGTGGGGCGTGAAAAGCCGCGTCAAGGAATACATGATCGCGTTTCTCATCCTGGAAACGCTGATGCTGGGCGTGTTCATGGCGCTGGATCTGGTTCTGTTCTACGTCTTCTTTGAGGCCGGATTGATCCCGATGTTCCTGATCATCGGCATCTGGGGCGGCAAGGCGCGCATTTACGCGTCGTTCAAGTTCTTTCTCTACACCTTCCTCGGGTCGGTCCTGATGTTGGTCGCGATGGTCGCGATGTTCTCGGATGCAGGCACGACCGACATCCCGACCCTAATGCGCCACGGGTTCGACCATTCGACATTGACAGTGCTGGGCTTGACCATCACCGGCGGTATGCAAACGCTGCTGTTCCTTGCGTTCTTTGCCAGCTTTGCGGTCAAAATGCCGATGTGGCCGGTGCATACATGGCTGCCCGATGCGCATGTTCAGGCGCCCACGGCAGGATCGGTCGTACTGGCCGCGATCCTGCTTAAGATGGGTGGATACGGCTTCCTGCGGTTCAGTCTACCGATGTTCCCGATCGGAGCCGAGGTCATGACTCCGCTGGTGTTGTGGATGTCGGCCATCGCCATTGTCTATACCTCACTGGTCGCGCTGGCGCAGTCGGATATGAAAAAGCTGATCGCCTACTCGTCAGTCGCGCACATGGGCTATGTCACGATGGGCATTTTCGCCGCCAACCAGCAGGGCATCGACGGCGCGATTTTTCAGATGCTCAGCCACGGCTTTATCTCGGGCGCGCTTTTCCTCTGCGTCGGGGTTATCTATGACCGGATGCACACGCGCGACATCGATGCGTATGGTGGCCTTGTGAACCGGATGCCGGCCTATGCGCTGATCTTTCTGTTCTTTACCATGGCGAATGTCGGCCTGCCGGGTACATCCGGGTTTATCGGGGAATTCCTGACGCTCGTTGGCGTGTTCAAGGTTAATACCTGGGTCGCCGTCGTGGCCACGAGCGGCGTGATCCTGTCGGCGTCCTATGCGCTGTGGCTCTACCGCCGGGTCGTGCTGGGGGATCTGATCAAGGAAAGCCTCAAATCCATCACCGACATGAGCGGACGCGAGCGGGCCATCTTTGCCCCGCTGGTGGTGATGACGCTGCTATTGGGCGTCTATCCGTCGTTGGTGACCGACATTATCGGCCCCTCGACCGAGGCGCTGATTTCACACTATGACACCGCGCTGGCGCAGGGTGGCAGTGCTGCCGTCCAGACCGCCGAAACCGCGCATTGAGGAGGCTCAGATGATCCAGGCTGATCTGAATATTATCCTGCCCGAGATCGTCATCGCAGTTTACGCGATGCTGGCCCTTTTGGGCGCGGTCTTTACCGGCAAGGACAAGATGGCAGGCATGTTGATCTGGCTGACTGCCGCGCTTTTTGTGGCGTTGGCGTTCTGGATCGGCACCACCGGAAATGGCACGCAAAGCGCGTTCTCGGGGATGTTCATCGATGACGGATTCTCGCGCTTTGCCAAGGTGATGATCCTGCTCAGCGCCGCTGCTGTGATAGTGATGGGGCAGGACTACATGGCGCGCCGCGGAATGATGCGGTTCGAATATCCCGTTCTGGTGGCCCTTAGCGTTGTCGGAATGATGATGATGGTCAGCGCCGGGGATCTCATGTCGCTCTATATGGGGCTCGAACTGCAGTCGCTGGCGCTATACGTCATGGCGGCAATGCGTCGTGATAGCGTGAAATCAACAGAGGCGGGCCTTAAGTATTTTGTGCTGGGCGCGCTCAGCTCAGGTTTGCTGCTGTATGGCGCGTCGCTGGTCTATGGCTATGCGGGCACCACTGGGTTTGCCGGTATCATCCGCGCCGCCGAGGGACATGCGCCTGTCGGCTTGCTGTTTGGCCTCGTCTTTGTGATGTCGGGGCTTGCGTTCAAGGTGTCGGCCGTGCCGTTCCACATGTGGGCGCCGGACGTCTATGAGGGCTCCCCGACGCCGGTCACGGCCTTTTTCATCACGGCGCCCAAGGTGGCGGCTATGGGGCTGTTTGCCCGCGTGATGTTTGACGCCTTTGGCGGCATCGTCCTTGACTGGCAGCAGATCGTCGCGCTTCTGAGCGTCCTGTCGATCTTTTGGGGCAGTATCGCTGGCATCGGTCAGACGGATTTCAAACGCCTGATGGGCTATTCGACCATTGCGCATATGGGCTTTGCCTTGATGGGGCTTGCCTCGGGAACTGCCTTTGGCGTGCAGGCGATGCTGATCTATCTCGCGATCTATGTGACGATGAACATCGGCACCTTTGCGTTCATCCTATCGATGCAAAAAGATGGGCTGCCGGTCACGGACATTCGCAGTCTGCATCTTTATTCCAAGGCGCATCCGGGCCGGGCGCTGGCGATGCTGGTGCTGCTTTTTTCACTGGCGGGCGTACCGCCCTTGGTCGGCTTCTTTGGCAAGTTCTACGTTCTGCGCGCGGCTTATGAGGGCGGGCTGGTCTGGCTGGCGGTGCTGGGCGTCATTGGGTCAGTCATCGGCGCATTCTATTACCTGCGCATCGTGTTCTACATGTATTTCGGCGAAGAAGGCGAGGCGCTGGATCCGCCGGGGTCGCCCGTTTTGTGGGGGTTCCTCATGGTGTCTGCCGCGATTATCGGGCTGGCTTGGCTGCCGGGTGTAAACCTCTTTGGCATCGAAGGGGCGGCGCAGGCGGCGGCAGCGACGTTGGTCAACTGAGCGGCACGCCTTATATGATACGACAAGGTGACGCGCCACGGCGCGTCGCTTTTGTTTTTGGCGGCCCTGTGGGCCGCGCGCCTCCGGCGGGAGTATTTGAAGAACAATGAAAGCACCGGACTGGCCAGATGGGTATGCGCGGCGTGTGATGGCCGAGGTGGACAGCACCAACGCCGAAGGGCTGCGGTTGGCGCGGGATCTGGCTGGGCCAACGTGGATATTTGCCGCGCGGCAGGTTGCCGGACGGGGGCGGCGGGGGCGCGCGTGGCGCGATCCCGAGGGGAATTTTGCCGCATCCTTGGTGCTCAAGCCCATTGAGGCGCCGGGGCAGGCGGCGCTGCGGTCCTTCGTTGCGGCGCTGGCATTGGTTGACGCGCTGAGCACGCTGGCACCTGCGGCAAAGCTGGCCTTGAAATGGCCCAATGACGTGTTGTTGAGCGGTGGTAAGCTGGCCGGAATATTACTGGAGGGCGCGGGTGCTGGGGCGCATCTGGATCATCTGGTGATCGGGTTTGGTGTGAACCTTGCGGGCGTACCTGAACAGGGCGATGCGGCGGTGGCACCAGTTTCGCTGTTGTCCGGTGCAGGGGTGGATGTGCACGCTGAAACATTGCTGGACCATCTGGCCGCTGCCTATGCACGGCGCGAGGCGGTGTTCGTGACCGATGGCTTTGCCCCGATACGCGCTGCCTGGCTGGACCGCGCGGCGCGGCTGGGTCAGGACGTGACAGCGCGCACCATGCGGGATGAAATCCGGGGCCGGTTTGATACGGTGGACGAGAGCGGCAATCTTGTTCTATCTACCCCGGATGGGCGGCGGGCGATCCCCGCGGCGGACGTGTTTTTCGAAAATGAGGCCGAATGATGCTGCTGGCGATAGATTGTGGGAACACCAATACTGTCTTTTCGATCTGGGACGGGACGGAGTTCCTGTGCACGCTGCGCACCTCGACCCATCATGCGCGCACGGCAGATGCCTATTTCACGTGGTTTTCCACACTGGTCAAACATTACGGGATCGACGTGGACATCACGGATGTCATCATCTCGTCTACGGTGCCGCGCGTGGTGTACAATCTTCGGGTCTTTGCTGATCGGTTCTTTGGCTGCCGACCTATGGTGGTGGGCAAACCGGAATGCGCGCTACCGGTCCCGCCGCGCGTTGATCCGGGCACTTTGGTCGGATCGGACCGCTTGGTGAATACCGCCGGGGCGTATGATCGCCATGGCGGCGATTTGATCGTGGTGGATTTCGGCACTGCGACCACTTTTGACGTGGTGGCGCGCGATGGCGCTTATGTCGGCGGGGTAATTGCGCCGGGGGTGAACCTTAGCCTTGAGGCGCTGCATGCCGCCGCTGCTGCGCTGCCGCACATAGATGTGACCACGCCGCCGCGCGTGATCGGTACGAACACGGTCGACTGTATGCAGTCGGGCGTCTACTGGGGGTATATCGGGCTGGTGCAGGGCCTGTGCGCGCAAATCAAGGCGGAATATGCACAGCCCATGACAGTGATCGGCACTGGCGGGCTTGCCCCGCTTTTTGCCCAAGGCGCGAACCTGTTCGACAAAATTGAAGATGATCTGACGATGCACGGCCTGACCGTGATTCATGACTATAACAAGAAAGGCTGAGGCCGAATGAGCAATGAACGAGTAATCTACCTGCCCCTCGGAGGGGCGGGTGAAATTGGCATGAATGCCTATGTCTATGGGTATGGCAAACCCGGCAAGGAAAAGCTGATCCTAGTGGATCTGGGGCTGACTTTCCCTGATATGGATACCAGCCCCGGTGTGGATTTGATCCTGCCGGACATGTCGTGGCTGGTGGCGCGCAAGGATGATCTGGAGGCGATTTTCGTCACCCATGCGCATGAGGACCATGTGGGCGCGATTGCGCACTACTATGGCGCGCTGGACGTTCCCGTCTATACGCGCGTCTTTACCGCCAACATCACGCGGCGCAAATTGGCCGAGCACGGGCATCCTGAAAAGGCGGTCAAGGTTGTCTCGCCCTGGCCCGAAACAGTCAAGGTGGGGCCGTTTAAAGTAGGTTTTGTGCCCATCTCGCATTCCATACCTGAAAGCTCGTCACTGGTGATCGACACCCCAATGGGGCGGATCGTGCATACTGGTGATTTCAAGATCGACACCGATCCGGGCGTTGGCGAGCCATTTGACCACGCGATGTTCGAAGATATCGGCAAGGACGGCGTGCTGGCGTTGATGTGCGATTCTACAAACGTGTTCAGCCAGCACGAAGGCCGCTCCGAGGCGACTGTCGGCCCCGAGATCGAAAAGCTGGTAGCCTCTGCCAAGGGGATGGTCGCCGCTACTACCTTTGCCAGCAACGTGGCACGGGTGAAAACGCTGGCCGAGGCCGGCGAGCGAGCCGGGCGCAGCGTGTGCCTGATGGGCCGCGCCATGCGTCGTATGATCGAGGCGTCGGTCGAGACCGGGGTGTTGAAGAACTTCCCGGCCACCGTCAGCCCCGAGGATGCCAAGAACCTACCGCGCGAGAAGCTGATGCTGATCGTGACCGGATCGCAGGGCGAGCGACGCGCCGCGTCGGCGCAGCTGGCAAATGGCAAGTATCAGGGGATCAAGCTAAAGGAGGGGGATCTGTTCCTCTTTTCCTCCAAGACGATCCCCGGAAATGAGCGCGGCGTCATTCGCATCATGAACCAGTTTTCCGAAAAGGGCGTCGATATCGTCGATGACGATTCTGGGCGCTATCACGTCTCGGGCCACGCGAACCGACCCGATATCGAAAAGATGCATGAGTTAATCAAGCCCCAGATGGTTGTGCCCATGCATGGCGAGCATCGTCACCTGCGCGAGCATGTCAAGATTTGCGAGGCCAAGCGTCTGCGTGGTATTCTCGCCGTGAACGGCATGATGATTGACCTCACGGCCCAGACGCCAGTCGTTGCCGAACATGTCGAGACCGGGCGCACATATCTGGACGGTTCGGTTCAGGTAGGGGCGCTGGACGGTGTCGTGCGCGATAGAATCCGCATGGCGCTGAATGGGCATATCACGGTCAATATCATCCTCGACGAGGACAACGAGAGCCTTGGCGATCCTTGGTGCGAAACCAAGGGCTTGGCCGAAACCGGCACATCTGGCGCGCCGTTGCTGGACGTTCTGGAAGAGGATCTGAGCCAATTTCTTGGCCGCTCGGCGGACCGGCTGCGCGCCGACGACGACAAGCTGGAAGAAGAGTTGCGCCGTGTCGCGCGTCAGTCGGCCAATGCCGAAATAGGCAAGAAGCCTGAGGTGACCGTGATTATCAGCCGCATGAGCTGACACTCGGCACTATTGCGCAACGCTATAAACGACGCGCGTTTTGGCGAAAACAGGCAAGACGGCGCGGCCCTCCTTCAGGTCAGATGACCAAAAGGGGGGCCGCGTCATGGAGTCCAAAGACCTGATTAACCTCGCTGAGCGGCCGATTAATCAACCGGGCGAGGCGCGGGACGCGCTGCTGGCGCAGGTGCGCGCCGACTTGGCCAAAGATGGCTGTGCGGTAATCAAGCGCTTTTTGACACCGGCGGGGATCATCGCCCTGACGGCCGAGGCTGAAAGTGTGGCGGACAAGGGCTACAAGTCCTTTAGCCGGACCAACGCTTATTTTACCAAGGACGATCCAAGCCTGCCCAAGAGCGATCCGCGCCGCCAGTTCTATGAGCGCTCCAATGCATTCATCCCGGCGGATAACTTTGCGCCCGGCGCGCCGTTGCGCGCAATCTATGATTTTCCAGGGTTTGACGGGTTTATTCAGGACTGTTTGCAAGAGGGCGCGTTTTATCGTTATGCCGACCCGCTGGCCGATGTGATTGTGAACATGGCCGAGGCGGGCAATGGCTTTCCTTGGCATTTTGACACCAACAATTTCACCGTCACACTGGCAATCCAGACTGCAACCGGAGGCGGGGCGTTCGAGTATGCGCCGGGGATTCGTGCTGGCGGCGAAAATTTTGAAGAGGTGGCGCGCGTGTTGAACGGTACGTCAGACCGGGTCGTGCGTCTGGAATTGGAGCCAGGTGATCTGCAACTGTTCCGAGGCCGCTATTCGCTGCACCGCGTGGCTCCGCTGACGGGGGATCGTCCGCGCTATGTGGCGATATTTTCCTACGTGCAGGAGCCGGGAATGGTCGGCGCGCCAGAACGCACGATGCAGCTATATGGCCGGACGTTGCCGATCCACCACGAGCGGGCCGGACAACGTGCGGACGCGTATATTGACTGACACGCCCGCAATGTATCGAGGCCCACGCGCGTGCCGAATGTCAGTTGTGTCCCAACTTAGACTCGAAACGCTTTAGCCAGTGCGGCGATCGTCGAAGCTGAGCGCGATGAAGCTGGGCATATGATCGCCCATGCCGACAACCTTGTTATTATCGCCTCCACCGCCATTGCCACCGCCGCCAGAACGACCACGTCCGCCACGTCCGCGCGACCGCGAGGATTTGTTTTCGGTCACGGCGTCGTGCTGAGGCGCGGTTTCATTCCGGGCATCATCCTGGGGCGCTGTTTCGATAGCCTTTGCGGGCTCGGCCTGCTGTGGTGCGATCTCTTGCACCACATTCGTCTCGGGTGCCTCGTTGGGCGCTTCTTCGGGCTTTTTGCGGCTACGCGAGCGGCGCGGCTTGGCTGGCGCGTCGCCGGACTGGTCATGGCGGGGCGTCTCGGAGGGGGCCGGAGCCTGCGCACCGGCCTCTGCGGTGGTGCCACCCAGCGGGCTCTCCAGACGCGGGATTTCCCTCTGGATCAGCGCCTCGATGGCAGCCATGTTTTTTTCATCCTTGGGGGTGCAGATCATCATCGCCTTGCCGTCACGACCTGCGCGGCCGGTGCGACCGATGCGATGGACGTAATCCTCGGGATGGGACGGCACGTCGAAGTTGAAGACATGGCTGACCGCCGGCACATCAAGGCCACGCGCTGCAACATCCGAAGCGACCAGCAGGCGCAGATCGCCCGCGCGAAAGCCATCTAGGGTGCGGGTTCGCTGGCTCTGGTCCAGATCGCCATGGATGGGCGCCGCGTCATAGCCATGCTTATTCAGCGACTTGGCCACAGCATCGACGTCAATCTTGCGGTTGCAGAACACGATGGCGTTGGTGCATTTTTCACCCTCGCCGTCGATCATCATGCGCAGAATATTGCGCTTCTCGCTGGCCTCGCGAGCGCGACCAGTGCTTTTGAACATGACGACGCCCTGCTCGATCGTCTCGCTGGCCGTGGCTTGGCGTGCGACCTCGACCCGCTCGGGCGAGCTGAGGAAGGTATTGGTGATCCGTTCGATTTCGGGCGCCATGGTGGCGGAGAAAAACAGCGTCTGACGGGTAAAGGGCGTCAGGCTGAAGATGCGTTCGATGTCGGGGATGAAACCCATGTCGAGCATGCGATCAGCCTCGTCCACGACCATTATCTGGACGCCGGTCAGCAACAGCTTGCCGCGCTCGAAATGGTCCAGCAGTCTTCCCGGTGTGGCAATCAGCACGTCGACGCCCTTGTCGATCAGCTTGTCCTGCTCCTTGAACGACACGCCGCCGATCAGCAGCGCCTTGGTCAGCTTCACATGCTTGGAATAGGTGTCGAAATTCTCGGCGACCTGTGCAGCCAGTTCGCGTGTGGGGCACAGCACCAGAGACCGCGGCATGCGCGCCCGCGCCCGGCCGCGTGCCAGAAGCGTGATCATCGGCAGCACGAATCCAGCGGTCTTACCGGTGCCGGTCTGGGCGATGCCCAAAACGTCGCGGCCTTCCAATGCCGGGGGAATCGCGCCGGCCTGAATGGGGGTGGGGGTGGTATACCCGGCCTCGTCGATGGCCTTAAGTACTTTAGGATTCAGGTTGAGATCGGAAAATTTTGTCATGGGTATCCGTATGTTACGGACACGACTTGGCCCGCACGTCTGATTGGGTCCGGGTCCGTATGACCCCGTGGTTCTCCACATATGCGGACCCCTGACGCGCGTTTATCCCAAGATTGGGGTAATGGTCAATCAACTGCGTTAGTTTGCAAGCTATGCGCGGTATTTGGCCACGATTGTTGCGGCTTGGGCATCAATCTGGCGCGGCGGGCCGCTTTAGTAGAAATCCGGAAAATGGCGCGCGCGTTTGGCGTTCAGATCCAGATCAATCCTATGCAGCAGCCCGCGCGCCTCAAGCCGCGCGCACAAGGCAGCTGTAGCAGTGCAGACCTCGTCATAGAAGGCGCGCAGCGCGGCCTCGCCGCCATCCTGCTCGATCGCGTTAAAGAGGGCGTGCATCGTCGTCGGGATGCTGGGCGCGCCCTTCAGGTCCGGGCGGTACGAGCCACGGGCGAGTCGGAAGCGATAGGCGCTTTGCCATGCCTCCCAACTGGGCGCGTGAAGATGGCACAGGTGCGTTTCGGTGAGGTCGTGATCGTTGGCGATCTGGCCCGCCTCATCAAAGGCGTTGTGGATGCGCAGACTGACCTTTTCCTGACCTGTCCGCACAAATATCTTGCCCGCCACATGGCTGAGAAAGCCGCCGTTTAGCAGTGCGCCGTAGGTCGGATAAATCTCTTCGGTCTGGGTGTTGCGGGGGCTTTGGCGCGGATGGCAGCCTTTGAATAATCCGGGCGCGTCGCCGTTGATCGGGGCGAGTGCCTCGATCGGGCGCACGCGGGCGGTGCGCGCGGATTGGGGCAGGGCGGCCAGTTGTTCGACCAGTGGCGCGCCATCGGGATGCAGGAATTCATCCACGTCGATATGAGCCAGCCAATCCACACCTGGTCTGCGGCGATAGGCGCGGGTCGCGTTTATCGTCTGGCGCGCCTGATGTTTGTCCGGGCGCTCGCGGCGTTTGGTCCAATAGGCATCGTCGGTCACGGTGACTGTGCAACGCGGATGGGCCGCGAGGGCGCGGCGCGCCTTGGGGCAATCCTCGTCTAGGAAAATGTGGATGCGGTGCGCGCCGATATCGAGGTGGTGGGCGGCGAAATTCAGGATCGCGCCTGTCGGGGCCTTGATCGTCGACACGAGGCCCCATGTGGTCTTCTGTGTCATGTGGTCTGCCCGATGATACCTAAGGCGCAGAATGGCGCGCAACGCCGCCGGACGCAAGCGGTGAGCGCCGGGTGTGGATCGATGGGTGGATCGGCAGGTTTTTGAGTAAAATTTTACACAGCAAGTTGATTGGCGCACCTATCGGGTGGCAGGGTCGCGGGGTACGGCGTGAGGGAGAATATATGTCGCTCACCAGAAAGGCGCTGATCGGCGCCGCTATCGCGATCATCGCGGCCGGTGCCGTTTGGGCGCAGGACATATCAGCCGGGGATACCCCGCCCGATGCGCCGGTCTCATCGGGTGCTGATTGCATGAGCATTGATCGGCTGGGCCAGATCTTGCACGCTCTGGATCCGCAGGCGGTGCGGCAGGGCCACGGCTGGCGGCTGCGCATCGGCGCGCAGGTCGTTCTGGTTGTCGCCGACACAGATGCTGGGCGTCTGCGCGCCATGGTGCCGGTCCGCATCACAGCCGGTCTGGACGCCGATGATCTGGCGCGCATGCTGCAGGCCAATTTCGATAGCGCGCTGGATGGTCGCTATGCGATCGCGCAGGGGCTGGTCTGGTCGGTCTTTGTGCATCCACTGGAGGGGCTGGACAAGGCGCATCTGATTTCGGGGCTGGCGCAGGTCGTGACGCTGGCGCGCAGCTATGGTACTGACTATTCCAGCGGCGAACTGCGCTTTGGCGGGGGCGATGGCCCCGCGTCGGGTGGCGCGTTGATCGAGGAATTGCTGCGCAGGGGCGAGGATACCTGAACCCTGCCCATCTGTCGGGCGTCGCGCGAGGTTCGCGAAACGCTTTGGGCAGGCCGCATCTTGCACTCGCGTGGGCGGGCCTTTACATCCGTTGATGCAAACCGACTTTGCACCGAACCATGGGGAGCACGCAGATGGCCATTCTTGCCAGCGATATCGAAGCGATGATCCGCGAGGCGTTCCCGGACGCGCAGGTCAACGTCCAAGGCAATGACGGCGCGCATTTCGCCGCCGAGGTAGTCGATCCCTCCTTCAAGGGCATGAACCGCGTGCAACAGCAGCGCGCCGTCTATGCAGCGCTTAAGGGCCGGATGGACGGACCGGCGGGCGAATTGCACGCTCTGGCGCTGACCACCCGCGCGCCGGACTAGCGCGATTGCGCGCCAAAGTTCACAGACATCAGATCACAAGGATATGACATGACCGACGCCAAGACCCGTATCGAAGAGACCGTCAAAGCCTCAGACGTCGTGCTTTTCATGAAAGGCACCAGAGAGCAGCCCCAATGCGGGTTCTCCAGCCGCGTGGCGGGGGTGCTGAACTTCATGGGCATCGACTATAGCGATGTGAACGTGCTGGAGGATGAGGACATCCGTCAGGGCATCAAGGATTATTCCGACTGGCCGACCATTCCGCAACTTTACGTCAAAGGCGAATTCGTCGGCGGTTGCGACATTATCACCGAGATGACCCTGTCGGGCGAATTGGACACTTTGCTGGAGCAGAACGGCGTTACCTACGACAAGGCCGCCGCAGATAAGATCCGCGAAGCCAACGCCTGATTATCCTGCGCCGTGCATTTTGCAGGGTAGGATCGGGATGTTTGGATCTAGAAATAGCAGGGCGTGCCGCGTAGTTGGCACGCCTATTTCTTTTCGGCGACGCCTTCGAGAGCGCCTGCCAGATCGCCATATCCAGTAAAGCGATATTCGAAGTCAAGCTTGAGGCGGCGCGCGCACTCCTCGGCCTTGACGCGCAGAGCCGGATCCTCGGTCTGGGCCTGATAGACCAGCTTGGTATAGTTGCCGAATATCATTTCCAGCAGCTCGGGGTGGCGATCTAGGCCCATGGGCCGCCAGACGAAGGCGTCGAACTGCTTGACCAGAAAATCGGTGAGGTAGAAGGCCGTGATTTCGTCCTCGTGGCGGCCAAAGGCGTCATTGCCCTCAAAGAAGCTGTAGCAATGGGGGCCTGCGATCATCTCGACCCCCAGCGCATCGCATTTGGCCTGCAAGAGCCCACCAGTGCCGCAATCGGCATAGGCTACAAATATGCGATCGAACTGCGCGCGATGCTTTTCCACAGCCTCCTCGACGGCCTCTGTGATCTTGTCGGGATAAAGATGCAGCTTGGCCGGAAGGCAGGCGAGGGTCATGTGATCCCAGCCATTGAGGCGGACCAGCGCCAAAATCTCGCGCGCCAGAGCGCCGCAGGCGAGGATGAGGATGCTGCCGCTGTTGCCATCCGGTGCAAGGCCTTGTTCGGTCAGGGTGTGCGCATCGGGCAAATTGGTGGTTAGGTCAGTGGGGGACGCGGTCATATCAGTCGCTCCTGCGGTGGCAGGCGAGGCGCAGCACCATGAGCGCGGCCAGCCCGCCAGACATAGCGGCAAAGCCCAATGTCGGAACTGCTTGAGCCATGATTAAAACGGTCGCTCCGGCGGCAACGATCACGCAGGCAAGAAGCAGTAGAAATCTGATTGTTGGCACGTGCAAATCCTCCTACCTTTCAAGGCGTTCCAAGATCAAGTTGATCCATGACTTTAACGCGAAACCAGCGTAACATTTGTTCGCCGTGGGCGTATCGAAATGTTGTCCTGATCCAACACCATCTCGATACGCTTTAGATAGTGATGCACGGCCCGTAAAAAAGGCCCCACGCACGCGCAGGGCCTTTGGCTGTGTGCCACTAGGCAAGCGCTCAGGCGGTAACGGCCTGATTGTGCTTGCGGGCCATCCATTCCTTGGCCGTCTCGACCGCGACGGCGGCGTCGCGGCAGTAGGCGTCGGCGCCGATGGCTTTGCCGAATTCCTCGTTGAGGGGCGCTCCGCCGACGAGAACGATGAAATCGTCGCGGATACCCTGTTCGATCATCGTGTCGATGACGACCTTCATGTAGGGCATCGTCGTGGTCAGCAGGGCGGACATGCCGAGGATGTCCGCGCCTTCGCTTTCCAGTGCCGAGAGGTAGTTGTCGACAGGGTTGTTGATGCCCAGATCGACCACCTCGAAACCGGCGCCCTCCATCATCATACCGACTAGGTTCTTGCCAATGTCGTGGATGTCGCCTTTGACCGTGCCGATCACCATCTTGCCGACGCGGGGCGCGCCCGTCTCGGCCAGAAGCGGCTTGAGAATAAACATGCCACCCTTCATCGCGTTGGCGGCCAGCAGCACTTCGGGGACAAAAAGGATGCCGTCGCGAAAGTCCTTGCCGACGATGGTCATGCCGCCGACCAGCGCCTTGGTCAGCACGTCGTAGGGGGCCCAGCCACGGCCAAGAAGGATATTCACGCCCTCTTCGATCTCTTCCTTGAGACCGTCATAGAGGTCGTCGAACATCTGCTGGACAAGCTCATCGTCGTCCAGTTCGGACAGGATGATGTCGTCTTGGTTTTCCGACATGGTGCAATCCCCTGAGTTGGAGGGCGCAGCGGCCCCCTTTGTTACCTGTCTCACGTTTCGCCAATTTGCGCCCTGTGCACTTGGCGAATTGCGACACTGGCCGCGTCTGAACCGACTTACACCGAGTAATTCGGTGCGGGAAGGGTCGAAATATGCATGTTGATTATGGTGTTCTTGCATATGTTCTGTTTTTGTTCTATATATTGACGTATGAGCCAGCATCAAACATTCCCTCTCGGCATGGAGCGACGCGCACGCGGCGCGGGCAGCAACGCTGCGGGCCGCTATGAGGCGGTGCAGCGCGCGTATGAGGCTGACGGCTGGACGCCGCAGGATGAGGCGCCGCTACGCACGCAAACGACGCTGGAGGTGCCGCGCCGCGTCATCAGTTACAACCGCTCGCCCGATCTGCCATTCGATCGCTCGATCAATCCCTATCGCGGCTGCGAGCATGGCTGTATCTATTGCTTTGCCCGCCCTACGCACGCGTGGTTGGGCATGTCGGCAGGTCTTGATTTCGAAACCCGGCTGATTGCGCGCCCCGAGGCGCCTCAAGTGCTGGCGCGCGAGCTGCGCCACCGCGCCTATACCCCGCGCACTATCGCCATAGGCACCAATACCGACCCTTATCAGCCGATTGAGAAAAAGCATGAAATCATGCGCGAATGCCTCAAGGTGCTGCGCGATTTCCGCCACCCGGTCGCGATCGTGACCAAGGGTACGCTAATTGAGCGCGACATCGATATCCTCAGCGATATGGCGCGTCAGGGGCTGGTGCGCGTCGGCATTTCGGTAACGTCGCTTGATGCGGGCCTCTCGCGCAAGCTGGAACCGCGCGCGCCCACGCCGCACCGGCGGCTGGCAACCATTCGCGCGCTCAGCGAGGCGGGGATCGAGACACGCATCATGACGTCGCCGATCATTCCGGGTCTGACAGATCACGAGGTCGAAGCGCTGCTAAAGGCGGGGCGCGAGGCGGGGGCCATCGCCGCCAGTTGGATAATGCTGCGCCTGCCGCTGGAAGTGGCGCCGCTGTTTCGCGAATGGCTGGAGGCGCATTATCCGGACCGGGCTGGCCGCGTCATGGGCCATGTGCGCGACATGCAGGGTGGCAAGGATTACGACAGCACATTCGGTACACGGATGCGCGGAACTGGTCCTTACGCCGAGATGATCGCGCAGCGATTCGAGGTCGCGCTGAGGCGCAATGGATATGCGCGTAAATTGCCGGATCTGCGCTGTGATCTCTTTCGGCCACCCGCTGAGGCGGGCGACCAGCTATCGCTGTTTTAAACGGGCTCAGCCGCCCCGACGACGGGTGCGACGCGGTGCAGGGGCATCGTCGCCGGTGCCGTCCACAGCAGATGAGAACGCACCAAGGGTTTCGGTAATCTGATCCAGCGTCGGGCGCGGTCCACGCTCGCGTGTTTCCAGCGCCTCACGCATCTTCGACAGATGCTCGCCCATGGTGCCGCAGCAGCCGCCGATGATTGTCGCACCTGCATCGCGTGCGAGACAGGCGTATTCTGCCATCAATTCGGGCGTGCCGTCATAGTGGATATGGCCGTCGACGAATTTCGGGATGCCTGCGTTACCCTTGGCGATCACGGGACGCTCGGTCCCCTGCGCGACAAAGCCCAAAATCGTGCGCATCAGGTCAGACGCGCCTACGCCGCAATTCGCGCCGTAGGCCAGCGGCTTGTGATCCAGCGTTTCAACCATGTCGGCCATATCCGAGGAGGTCATGCCCATCATGGTGCGCCCGGCTGTGTCAAAACTCATCGTGCCGCACCATGGCATATCGGCGAGGCCAAACGCCTCGGCGGCGGCCTTGTATTCTTCGGGGGCAGAGATGGTTTCCAGCCACAAAACGTCTGCGCCGCCTTCCTTGAGGCCTTCGGCCTGCTCGTGGAACATCTCGACGGCCAATTCATGGGTCAGGGTGCCCATCGGCTTCATGATTTCGCCCGTCGGCCCGACCGATCCCGCGACGATCACCTCGCGGCCCGACTTGTCGGCGACCTCGCGCCCGATCTCGGCGGACATGCGCGACAATTCGCGCGCCCTCTTTTGCGCGCCGTGCAGTTTCAGGCGCGAGGCGTTGCCACCGAAGCTGTTTGTCAGGAACAGATCGCTGCCCGCATCCACCGCCATCTGGTAAAGCGTGGTGATCCGGTCCGGGTGCTTGTCGTTCCAGAATTCGGGCGCATCGCCCGATTCCAGCCCCATGTTGAAAAGGTTGGTGCCGGTGGCGCCATCGGCCAAGATCCAGTCGCGCTGCGACATCATCCGGGAAAGTGCGTTGCTCATCAAATCATCCAGATTGGGTTTCGAACACTTGTGCCACGCGCGGCGCCGCGCCGCAAATCCATAACACTCATGAGGATCATGCGGCGCACGTGAAAACCTAGTTTTCGGCGACCAGCTGCGCCTTGGCGGCGGCCATCATCTCGGCGCGCTTGGCGCGGATTGTGTCGGGGTCGGCCTTGTCGCCCAGATCGCCTGCGACCTTGCGGATCACATCCTCAAATCCTGCCTCTTCAAAGTCGGCCTTGATGACCTCGCGCGCATAGGCGTCTGCCTCGTCTCCGGATTTGCCCATCAACTCGGCCGCCCAGAGGCCCAGCAGCTTGTTGCAGCGCGCCTCGGCCTTGAACTTCATCTCTTCATCATGGGCGTACTTGTTTTCAAATGCGTTTTCGCGGTCTTTGAACGTGCTCATGGGCGTGGTTCCCTCCCGTTTGTGTTGACTGTGTCGCTGATGCTTCCTGTCCAGATATGGCCGCTCAGACGCGTGACCGCAAGGGCCGGGCCTGCACGCTTGCGGCAGGGCGGGGCATGAACTACATAAGGCGCAAGTCAATTTGGGGTCGCATCCCCATAGGCAAAGGCAGTAATATCATGGCACGTCGCAAAAAGATCTACGAAGGCAAGGCCAAGACTCTCTATGAGGGTCCTGAGCCGGGCACGATCGTCCAGTATTTCAAGGACGACGCGACCGCTTTTAACGCTGAAAAGAAGGCCGTGATCGAGGGCAAGGGTGTGCTGAACAACATCCTGTCCGAATATTTCATGGTCGGTCTGGGCAATATCGGCGTGCCGACCCACTTCATGAAGCGACTCAACATGCGCGAGCAACTGGTACGCCAGGTCGAGATCATCCCACTAGAGGTTATCGTGCGCAACTACGCCGCCGGGACGATGGCCAAGCGTCTGGGTCTGGAAGAGGGCTTTCAATTGCCACGCCCGATCGTGGAATACTGCCTCAAGGACGACAAGCTGGGCGATCCGCTGGTGACAGAGGAGCATATCGCCGCCTTTGGATGGGCCAGCCAGCAGGATCTGGACGATATGCTGAGCCTCGCGCTGCGCGTGAATGATTTTCTGGCGGGCGTCATGTATGGCGTCGGGATCAAGCTGATCGACTTCAAGATCGAGATTGGCCGCGTTTACGATGGCGATTTCCAGCGCCTTATTATTGCGGACGAGATCAGCCCCGATAGCTGCCGCCTGTGGGACATCGAGACCGGTCAGAAGCTGGACAAGGACGTGTTCCGCCGCGATCTGGGCAGTCTGACCGATGCCTATACCGAGGTTGCCAAGCGCCTCGGCGTGCTGCCCAAGGGCGCGACGCCGATGGCGCGCCCGACGCTGATAAACTGATTTGATACCCCCAAGTTCCGATCCCAAGGCCGAAGGAATCCGCCAATGAAAGCCCGCGTTCACATCATGCTTAAATCCGGCGTTCTGGACCCGCAGGGCGAGGCGGTGCGCCACGCGCTCGGCTCGCTGGGGTTTGAAGGCGTCAATTCGGTGCGTCAGGGAAAGGTGATTGAACTGGACCTCGCAGACGGCACGGATGAGGCCTCAGTCAATGACATGTGCGAGCGTCTGCTGGCGAACACCGTGATCGAAAGCTACAAGGTGGAGATCCTCTGATGCATGCTGCTGTCGTCGTTTTCCCCGGATCAAACTGTGATCGCGATCTGGCCGTCGCGCTCGAGCGTGCGGGGGCCAAGGTCAGCATGGTCTGGCACAAGGATACTGCGATGCCGGACGGCGTGGACCTGATCGGCGTGCCGGGCGGGTTCTCGTTCGGTGATTATCTGCGGTGCGGCGCTATCGCCGCCAATTCGCCGATTTGCCGTGCGGTCACGGCCCATGCGAACCGGGGCGGATATGTGCTGGGCGTGTGCAACGGCTTTCAGATACTGACCGAAACGCGGGTCTTGCCCGGCACGCTGCTACGCAACGCGGGGCTGAAATATATCTGCCGCACCGTGCCGCTGACTGTTGTGACAACCGACAGCGTCTTTACCACGCGCTACGACGCGGGCCAGACGATCACGGTGCCGATCGCGCATCATGACGGAAATTATCACGCCGATAGCGAGACGCTGAAAGCGCTGGCCGCCGAGGACCGGATCGCATTCCGCTATGGCGACAATCCTAACGGGTCTGCCGATGATATCGCCGGTATCCTGTCGCAAAACCGCCGTGTGCTGGGTATGATGCCCCACCCCGAGCGGATGGCCGAGGAGGCTCATGGTGGCACGGATGGCGCGGCGATGTTCGCCGGGCTCGTCGATCAGCTACAGCACGCTTAATTGGGCGGGGTGCGGCCTTGGGGGTTGAGGCAGTCCCGCCGCCGCCGTAGCGTGAAAAGATGAGCAATCCCGATCCCACGCCACCGCAGGGACGATCCAGCCCAAAACCCGCGCCCCCACGACGTGCGCGGCCCGAGCCCCGGACGCGCACGACCGGCTGGCGGGTGCGCATGGCGCTGATCATGCTGACTGCGCTGGCCGTCGGCGTTGTCTTTGTCACCAACCGGCTGCTGACCGACCGCTTTACCCAGAATACTCGCAACCGAGCCGAACTACGGTTGGTCCTCTATTCCGGTAACCTGCTCAGCGAGCTGCGTCAGAACGCTATCGTTCCGCAGCTCTTGGCACGTGATCCGGCGCTGATCTCGGCGCTGAACTCAAACAACTACTCGCAATCTACCCAGCGACTGATCTCCTTCGTGGAGGAGATCGGCGCAGCCTCGCTGACGCTACTGGACAAGGAAGGCCGCACCGTGGCCTCGACCGACCGCAACACGATTGGCGAATCGCACCGCGCACAGCCTTATTATGTTGATGCACTGCGCTCAAAGGACACCGTGTTTTCGCTGATCCAACACGAAACCGGGCGCTTTGATTTCTTCTATTCGCGCCGCGTCGAAAGTCAGGGCACGCTCATCGGTGTCATTCTGGTCGCCGTCGATCTGCACAAGTACGAGCGTGCCTGGGCGGGTATTGCCGATGCCGTCGTTGTCACCGATACCGAGGGACGCATTATCCTGTCGACCGAGCCGCGCTGGCGCGGCCTGAGTGAGGCCGAGGCGCTGTCCCAACAGCCGGTCACCAGCGCGCTGGAACGCGCACTTCAGGCCACCGCCGATTGGACGGCACTACCGGCCGATGCCTACCTGGGCGGCGAGGCGGTGATGCGCGTCGAGGGGCGCGTCGCATTTCGCGGCTGGCGCATCGCGAACTTCACCACCTTCGATTCTGTGCGCGAAAAAGTGAACGGGGTTCTGGCGCTCGAAATCATGGCTTTTGCGATTCTGCTGGCGCTGGCGTTCTATTTTCTCAGTCGCAAGACGGCGGTGCGCGCCGCACTTTTTCAGCGTGAGTCGGCAGAGCTTCGCGCATTGAACCTAAGGTTACAGCGGGAAATCGCCGAGCGTGAAAGGGTGCAAGAGACCCTCGCCGTGGCCGAATTGACGCTGGCGCAGAGTTCCAAACTGGCCGCCTTGGGCGAGATGTCGGCCGCCGTCAGTCATGAGCTGAACCAGCCGCTGGCGGCGATGAAAACCTACCTCGCCGGCGCGCGCCTTTTGCTGATCCGCAATCGACCGGATGAGACGTTGTCGTCCTTCCAGCGCATCGATGATCTGATCGAACGGATGGGCGCGATCACCAAGCAGTTGAAATCCTATGCGCGCCGCACCGGCGACACGTTCGAGCCTGTAAACATGGGCGATGCGCTGGCATCGTCCCTGTCCATGATGGAACCGCAGCTGCGCCAGCGGCGCGTTACTATCAACCGCACCCTACCGGATGATCCCGTTATGGTCATGGGTGATCGTGTGCGCATCGAGCAGGTGATGATCAACCTGCTGCGCAATGCGCTTGACGCCACGCAGGGGGTAGATGAGGCGCAGATCGACATCCTGCTAGCGGCGGGTTCGACTGCACTTTTGACGGTGCGCGACAACGGCCACGGCATCAAGGATCTCGAGAATTTGTTCGAGCCATTTCATACCACGAAACAGCCGGGCGAGGGGGTCGGACTGGGCCTTGCCATTTCTTCGGGTATCGTGAACGACCTTGGTGGTAGACTGACCGCGCGAGATGCAGCGTCAGGGGGGGCTGTATTTGAGATGCGCCTGCCTATCTTAAACGAAGAAACCCGTGCAGCGGAGTGACCAGAGAATGGCCAATGCGATGAAGATTGCGATCGTCGACGACGAAAAGGACATGCGCCAGTCGATCAGCCAATGGCTGGCTCTTTCTGGCTATGACACCGAAACGTTCCCCAGCGCCGAGGACGCGCTGAAGAAACTGGGCGCCGATTATCCCGGCATCGTGGTGACCGATATCCGGATGCCCGGCATGGACGGGATGCAATTCCTGAAAAAGCTGATGGGCACCGACAGCACGCTGCCCGTGATCATGATCACCGGCCATGGCGACGTGCCGATGGCCGTCGAGGCGATGCGCGTTGGCGCGTATGATTTCCTGGAAAAGCCGTTCAACCCGGACCGCATGACCGAGCTGGCGAAAAAGGCCACGCATGCCCGCCGCCTGACGCTGGACAACCGCGCCCTGCGCCGTGAGTTATCTGATGGCGGCCAACTGATGAAGAAACTCATCGGCTCCAGCCCCGTGATGGAACGGCTGAAAGAGGACATTCTCGATTTGGGACAGGCCGACGGCCATGTGCTGATCGATGGCGAAACGGGGACCGGCAAGACGCTTGTGGCCCACGCCCTTCATGCTGTCGGCGCGCGCGCGGGCAAGAAATTTGTGCTGGTGTCATGCGCCGCCTTCGAGCAGGAGCAGTTGGCCACCCGCCTCTTTGGTCCGATGAACCCCGACGACAGCCGCCTGCCTGCCGTAGAAGAGGCGCGTGGCGGCACCCTGGTGCTAGAGGATATCGAGGCTCTGAGCGACGCCTTGCAAGCGCGTCTGCTGACTTGGCTGAACGAGGAAGGCACACCGCCCGAGACGCGGCTGGTCGCCATCAGCAACCTTCAGGATGAGGGCAAGACGTCCGAGGACGCGCTGCGCCCGGATCTGTTTTACCGTTTGGCCAGTTTGCGGATTACCGTTCCGCCGTTGCGCCAGCGCGGCGAGGATATTCTGACGCTGTTCACTCGCTTTGCCGACCAGTTTGCCGACGATTACGGTTGCGACGCGCCGCAGGTCAGCGCGCAGGAGGCCGCGCAATTGCTACAGGCGCCATGGCCGGGAAATGTGCGTCAGCTCTTTAACGTAGCTGAACGCGCGGTGCTTCAATCGCGGCGCGGATCGGGTACCATCGTTTCGCTACTCATGTCGGATCATCAGGACATGCAGCCCGTGATGACGACCGAAGGCAAGCCGTTGAAGGAGTATGTCGAAGCGTTCGAGCGGATGCTGATCGACAACACCATGCGCCGCCACAAGGGTAGTATTGCCGCCGTCATGGACGAACTGTGCCTGCCGCGTCGGACCCTGAACGAGAAGATGGCAAAATACGCGCTTCAGCGATCGGATTACCTGTAAGAGGCCAGCTCTCTTTTCACCCGACGCCCAGTCAAAGCCGTCGGCTGCACGACTGCCTCTCCCGGTATCTGGCGTTTGGCCAATCACGGGAGCCTCAGTGGTGATAAGGGGTTTTTGGAGGGCCAAAAACATATCGGCTGTCGTCGTAACGCCACCTGTGACACCAAAGGCACGCCGTGTATTTTCGCCACGTCTTTGGCCTGACGGGCAAGCGTGTGACCGGCCTGCTCATCACCCTCTATCCTTCCAATTGGCATTTTGCCCATTGTCATTATGCCCCCCCGCGCTTTAGTGTAGCTTATGGATTGCGCGCTAAAAATCGCGCCTCTCCATATGAGTTTCGCTGCTTCGGACACTTGTGTAGGCATTCATGCTGGCACGTTCGGGCAGACCGATCAGGTCCCTCGCAAGGGGGGCCGCATTAACGCCGGGCCTCCCTTTGGGAGTGCATCGGATATATCATGGGCGCCGCATATGGCGCCGGAGAAGAAACGCGATGACGCGCGCTACACAGGATTTTAGTCCGACGGGGGGCCGATACGGCACCGCCGCCAGCGCGCCTGACTTCGCCTCAATCAGACATCCCCTGCACGACGCCGCCCCACCGGGGTGGGCGCGCGTGCCCGGATGCGAACGGACAACATGGCCAAGAAAATGCTTATCGATGCCACCCACGCCGAGGAAACTCGCGTTGTGGTGGTGGACGGAAACAAAGTCGAAGAATTTGATTTCGAATCCGAAAACAGACGGCAACTCGCCGGAAATATCTATCTCGCCAAGGTAACACGCGTCGAGCCGTCACTTCAGGCGGCGTTCATCGACTACGGCGGAAATCGCCACGGTTTCCTGGCGTTTTCGGAAATTCATCCCGATTATTACCAGATCCCCATCGCCGACCGTGAGGCGTTGATGGAGGAAGAGCGCGCCTATGCTGAGGCCCAGGAGGCCGAGGATGAGGAACGCTCCCAGCCCAAAGGCCGCTCGCGCGGTGGGCGCGGCCGTTCAAAGGCAGAGAACACGTCATCCGATGACGCCGTGACCAGCGCAGACGTGTCTGGCACCGACGTGGCGGGCATGGAGATGATCGACCACAGCGATGGCGACAGCGACAACGACGAAGAAGGCAGTTCGCCGATGGAGCGGGTGGCTGAAACGCCCGTGGAAGAGCCTGATGGCGACGCCTCGGACAACAATGACACCGACAACGGAGATGACGCGCCCAAGCCGCGTCGCACCCGCACACGCACGCGAACACGTTCAAAGTCAACGGGCGACGACGACGCTGATGAAGGCGTGGACGCCGCCGATAAGGACGACGATATCGAAACCGTCGCCGACGAGGACAGCCAGGACGACATCCGCCCCCCGCGCAAGCCGCGTCCGCGCAAGTACAAGATCCAGGAAGTCGTCAAGGTCCGCCAGATCCTGTTGGTTCAGGTCGTCAAGGAAGAGCGTGGCAACAAGGGCGCCGCACTGACCACTTACCTGTCGCTCGCTGGTCGCTACTGCGTCCTGATGCCCAACACAGCGCGCGGCGGTGGCATCAGTCGCAAGATCACTAATGCGCCGGACCGCAAGAAGCTGAAAGAGATCGCCAGCGAGATCGACGTGCCCAAGGGCGCTGGCCTGATCGTGCGCACGGCAGGCGCCAAGCGCACAAAGCCCGAGATCAAGCGCGACTACGAATACCTCCAGCGCATGTGGGAACAGATCCGCGAGTTGACGCTGAAATCCATCGCGCCCGCCAATATTTACGAAGAGGGCGATCTGATCAAACGCTCGATCCGCGACCTCTATAACCGCGAGATCGACGAGGTGCTGGTCGAGGGTGAGCGTGGTTACCGCATCGCCAAGGACTTCATGAAGATGATCATGCCGTCCCACGCGAAAAACGTGCGCAATTATGTGGACACGATGCCATTGTTCGCGCGGTTCCAAGTGGAATCTTACCTTAACTCGATGTTCAACCCCACGGTTCAGCTGAAATCCGGCGGCTACATTGTGATCGGCGTGACCGAGGCGCTTGTCGCCATTGACGTCAACTCGGGCCGCGCCACCAAAGAGGGCTCGATCGAGGAAACCGCGACCAAGACCAACCTTGAGGCCGCCGAAGAGGTTGCCCGCCAGCTACGCCTGCGTGACCTTGCGGGTCTTATCGTCATCGACTTTATCGACATGGACGAGCGCAAGAATAACGCCGCCGTCGAAAAGCGTATGAAAGACAAGCTGAAAACCGACCGCGCGCGCATTCAGGTCAGCCGCATTTCGGGCTTTGGTCTGATGGAGATGTCGCGCCAGCGCCTGCGTCCCGGCATGATCGAGGCGACGACGCAGCCTTGCCCATCCTGCCACGGTACGGGCCTTATCCGCTCGGACGACAACCTCGCGCTCAGTATCCTGCGCCAGATCGAAGAGGAGGGGACCAAGGGCCGCTCGCTCGAAGTGCTGGTACGTGCGCCGGTTGGCATAGCCAACTTTTTGATGAACCAGAAACGCGAACATATCGGTCAGATCGAGGCCCGCTATGGCCTGTCTGTGCGCATCGAGGGTGATCCGTCCCTGATCAGCCCGGACTTCGCGCTGGAAAAGTTCAAAACTGCCACTCGCGCCGTGCCCGAACAGATCGCACGCGTCGTGTCGGTCGACAGCGCGCTGATGGACGATATCGACAGCGAGACCGAGGCAGATCCCGATGAACTGCCCTCCGAAGAGGATGAGGAGCGCGAGCAGCAAAGTCGCCGCAGCGATGATGAAAACAATGGCGAAGGTGACGACGGCAAGCCGAAAAAGCGCCGCCGGCGGCGGCGTCGCAAGTCCTCTAAATCTCGCGAGAATGGCGAGAACGGCGACAATGGCGATGATGATGGCAATTCCGACAGCGATCAGTCCGATGCAAGCGGTTTTGGCAATGACGGAGCCGACAAGCGTAGCGAGGACAAGGTAGAAGAGGTGGCGAGTGCTGACGCGCTCAATCAAGATGCGACCACTCAAGATGCGTCCGAGGACAAGCCGAAGCCCAAACGCACCCGCAAGCCGCGTGCCAAGAAGGTCGAAGAAGGCGCCGAGGCTGTCGAGGCTCCTGTAGCGGACGCCGAGACCGAAGAGGCACCCAAGCCCAAGCGCACCCGCAAACCGCGCGCAAAGAAGAGCGACGACGCGGCGCCCCTGCCTGCCGCAGACATCGCACCTGAGGTCGTGCTCCCGCCCGCGCCTGCGCCTGCGCCACAAGCTGCGCCCGAACCGCAACCGGCTGCGGCACCCTCGCCGCAACCCGCGCCCGAACCCGCTCCAGTTGCTCAGGCCGCGCCTGAACCAGCCGAGGCAGAGGTGGACTCGGCCAAGCCCAAGCGGAAGGGCTGGTGGTCATTGGGCCGCTAAAGCCCTTTGCGTTTTTGCTGAAGTCAGCCCTCATAGCCGGAGTATTACGACGGCTATGAGGGCGTATGTCGCCAGAAGCGCGTTGGGTTATCGGTCCTAGCGCATTGCAGCCGTCACCAGTCATTGAGGCACGCAAAACCGTGCTGGATTGGTGGCGGTTTTTTTTACAGAGCTTCGCGTCATGCGGGATCGGTAACTTGCGCGGTCGAATGCATGGCGCGATCTGTACATTCTCCAAGGGCTTCGCGGAACCTATCCGCGTCATAGCCGCGATCTAACATCAGGGCTCGCGCTTTTGGTAGCTCGCCCACAAGGGCGCTTGCACCGACGTAATCGCTTTTCTGGCCGTCACTCCGGAATGTCCGTCACGGCATGAAGTTCGGAGTTCGGGCGGCCCCTTGTCCACGCGCCCGTCTTAGTGCGCTTCTAGGAAGAGAGCGGGAGTAAAAGCCCCACGCTCAGCAACCAGTGGAACAAGCTGGCGCGCTCTGGTCTCGGATCCAAGTCGGCCAAGCCTCGCTGACAGCAATGTGGCGCACTCACTGCGCCACATCGCCGTGAGAAATAGGGGCGGCTGTCTGAAACAGCACTTGTCAGAGTTACCGCCCCTTGGTTCCTCAGCAAATCAGAACAGGAGGCTGGGCAACCACAGGGCAATCTGCGGAAACAAAAAGACCAGTGCCAGGCCAAGAATTTGCAGCCCGACAAATGGAAGCGCCGCCCAGTAGATATCTATGATTGTCACATCCTTCGGCGCAACCGACCTCATATAGAACAGATTGTAGCCAAACGGCGGCGTGAGATAGGCCGACTGCATGCTAAGGATGAACAGAACGGCAAACCAGGTGGTGTCGAACCCCAGGTCCCGCACGATCGGGACAAACAGCGGCACCGTGATGAACACGATGGCGAAATCGTCCAGAAACATGCCGAGCACGAAATAGGCTACGAGCATCGCGATAATCACAAGGTTCGGCGACAGATCGTAGTCCTCGATCAGCTCGCCGACGACCATGCCGGCACCGACGCCAACATAGATCTTGGAAAAGAATACGGCCGCGATGGTGATCCACATCAACATGCCCATAAGCTTGGTCGTGGACAGCATGACATAGCGCAGCGTGTCCCAACTTAGGCGACGTTGGATTGCGGCGATCAGCAGGGCCCCGAATGCCCCAATGGCTGACGCCTCGGAGGGCGAGGTAATGCCACCGATAATGCAACCTAGCACGGTAAAGATCAGCAGGCCGGGCGCGATCAGAAAGCGCAGGGATTTAAGTTTTTCGGTGGTGGTGAACTGCTCTTCTGCAGGGGGGCCGAGCGTTGGATTAATACGGCAGCGGATCAGAATGTAGAGAATATAGATCGCCGCAAGCATCAGCCCCGGCATCAACCCGGCGGCAAAAAGCTTGCCCACGGAATCGCGGCTGAGGAAGGCGTAGATGATCATCAGCACACTGGGCGGGATCAAAAAGCCAAGTGCGCCGCCAGCCATGATCGTGCCTGTCACCAGCCGCTTGTCGTAGCCGCGATTCAACATCGCGGGCAGGGCAATAATGCCAAGGCTGACGGTCGCCGCGCCCGACACGCCCGCCATTGCGGCGATCAGGGCGCAGATGATGACCGTTCCGATACCAAGGCCACCGGGCAACCGCCCCATCAGCTTGTGTATCATTTCGAACAGATCGTCGGTAATGCCCGAGCGTTGCAGCACCAGACCCATGAAGATGAACAGCGGCAAGGCCACCAGCAGGAAGTTGTCCATGGCGCTGAAGGTCGAAGAGATCAGCAGGTCGAGCCCGCCGTCGCCATAGATCGCCAAGGCACTGCCGATGCCGCAGATCGTCAGCGCCCAGGCCAACGGTGCCCCAAGGGCCATAAGCAACAGCATGGATGCGAACATGATGCCCGTGATGGCAAGCGGGTCCAAGTTTTCCATTTTTCGAGATCCTTGAAATATCAGCGGCGCGGTGCGTCCGACGCGTCAGCGTTTGCCCAATGTGTCAGTATCGACGGCTTCATCAACATCACCGTCCAAAATCACCGGCAACAACTCAGGATCGATGTCGGATTTGAACTCCCGTTCGCGGGGATCGTCATAGTCGATCTTGAACAGGGTCAGCGCGGCACGCAGCAATTCGGCAATGTTCTGCAACAGAATTAGGCCAACAGCTATCGGAATGACGGTTTTGATCGGGTAAAGCGGCGGCTGCCACATGCTCTTGTTGGAGTATTCAAGCACAGCCCAGCTTTCGGCGGCGAACACGATTGCCAACTTTAGAAACATGGCCAGAACGACAAAACCCATCGAAAAGATCAAAACATCGCAAAAGGCCTGCCCGCGTTTGGGCAGCGCGCCCCAGATCACTTCGCTGCGGACATGGCCGCGGTGACGCAACGTGTAGCATCCTGCCAGCATGCAAAAGGCGCCATACAGCATCGTGCTGGTTTCATGCGCCCACAGGGTCGGGGAATTGAGGAAATATCGAAAGATGATCTCGATCATCAGAACCCCGATCATCCCCAGCGTAAGCCAGGAAATGGCCCGCCCGACAAACTCGGACAGGCCATCCTGAGCGACAAGATATCTTGTCACCCAAGTCATCAGAGACGCCCTTGTGCCTTGGCGTTTTCAACGAGCAGTTCGATCAGCTTTGCATTGCGCTCGGAACGTGCGGCCTCTTCCTGCCAGACGACCTGCGCCGCGACCGTCAGTTCCTTGGAATCCGCCTCGGGCAGTGCGGAGAATTCGAAAACGCCGCCCTTGTCCTCGACAGACTGGTTGCCTGCGGCAAGCCATTCGCTGATGTCCGCAGAATACTGCGCAATCGCGTCTTTCATGATTGTTTTGTGTTCATCAGACAGGGCATTCCACGTTTCTGGATTCGCCAGAAACGTATCGGTCCAACCGGGCATCAGCATGTTCAGGCGCGTATAGTACTTTGCCGCCTCGTTCAGCTTCAGCTGCTCGTATTCGATGGGGCCACCATAGATTGCCCCGTCGATCACGCCTGTCGACAGGCCGATATACAGCTCACCCGCAGGGAGATAAACGGTCGGAATATCGAAATGTTCCAGCACCTTGGCGACGGCTGATGTGGCGCGGATTTTACGCGTTTTCAAATCTTCCAGCGAGGCGACAGGCTCTTTGGTCAGCAGATCATATGCATCGCCATAGCCCTTGCCCAGATAGACAACGCCGGCTTCGTCATAGGCTTCTCTTAGCAACGCATCGACAGGCTCGCTGTCAAAAAATGCTGCGGCTTCATCGACGCTGGTCCAACCGCCGGGCAATCCGGCCTCGATGTTGCCGATGTCAACCTGACCGGACCAATAGCCGCCAGTGCCGTGCGCAATGTCGATGGACCCTTTTGATGCCGCTTCCAGCAGTTGGTCACTGGCAACCAATTCGCCACCATGAAAGACCTGAACGCGCAGATCGCCGCCCGACGCCTCTTTGACCGCGTCGCGGAATTTTTTGATGATTGGATCAATTTCAGTGCCATAATAGGTGTGAAACCGCAGACGCGTGGTTTCGGCAGTCGCCGCCGTGGCCATCGCGCCCAGTGCGACAGCACCGGTCATAGCGGCAAGCGCAACGCGGCGTGTGAGCAGACTAACATTCATAGATTAAACCCTCCAGGTTGGGCGTCGATGCGCCAATGTTTCGAGAACCTTGCCGATCACGCTCAGCGGTCCTTTATTGTCACCCCGCAAGGCGGGGCCTGATTACGGAGCCTACGACATGGATCATGATGTCAGCAACATTAATGTTGGAATTCCGTACCCAAGCCGCTAAAACCGTCGTTCAGGGGCACGTTCCGGTAATAGATGCAAAGGTGGCGCAGAATTTGTTAGCAACCAGACTAAAGATCATTTGGCGTCGGGCCTTCGCCTCGGCCAAGCTGCGGATGCCGTCGAGACTGTCTGCCGCCGACCCGATACCTGACGAATCCCCGATGCCCGCCGCCGACCCGATACCTGACAGATCCCCGATGCCAGACAAATCAATGCCTCACGTTCCTGCAGTCAAGCCACCGCGCAAACGGACTTCTACCAATGGGAGACAGCCAAAAATGGCCAAGACAAAAGAAAAGAAGAAAGCCAAGCCAAGCGGGCCGAAAAAGGAAAAGCTGGTCGGCTTGACGGAAATCTATCGTTATCTGAGGCGCAACAAGCGGCCGATCTATGTCGTTATGCCAACGCCATTTAACCTGATGGGGCTGGACCAATGGGTCGGTGGGCTGGAATTCGTCAATTATTTCGATGTGTTCGACGGTCAGCATCCGCGTGTTTTCAAACCTACACAGCTCGGCGCGCCGATTTTCCAGTCGATGGAAGATGTCGGAAACTACTTGGTGGACCACCCCGAATTCCGTGACCGGGTAAAGCAGCGCGACCCCGGACTGGCGGTCTTTGTGATGTTTGACGAAAAGACCGAGGATCTCTGCAAGGAAATCGGCCTCGAGATTGCGCTGCCCTCGAACGAGTTGCGCCACCGGCTGGACAGCAAGATCGAGACGACCAGGCTGGGCAACGAGGCCGGTGTCGAAAGCGCGCCCAACGTGATGGGCGAGGCCGACACCTACGCCAAGCTGAACAAGCTGGCGACCAGCGCCAAGCTGGGCAAGGATCTGGTGGTGCAGACGCCTTATGGCGACAGCGGACGCACGACATTCTTTATCAAGTCGAAAAAGGACTGGGACAAGTTTTCCAGCAAGATCATCGGCGAGAAGCTGAAGGTGATGAAGCGCATCAATCACCTGCCCGGCACGATTGAGGGCTGCGCCACCAAGCATGGCACGCTGGTTGGTCCGGTGATGACCGACATCACCGGATTTGAGGAGATCACGCCCTACAAAGGCGGCTGGTGTGGCAATGACATTTCGCCCGCAATTCTGCCCGACGGCGTGCCTGACAAGGTGCGCGAGATGGCGCGTAAACTAGGCGATCGGCTTTATCAGGAAGGTTATAAGGGCGTTTTCTGTACTGATTTCCTTCTCGATACCGACACCAACGAGGTTTACCTCGGCGAGATCAATCCGCGGGTTTCCGGTGCGTCCCCGCCAACCAACCTAATCACCTCCACCTATGGGGGCTGTCCGATGTTCCTGTTCCACCTGCTGGAATTCATGGATGTCGACTACGAGATTGATATCGAAGAGGTTCAGAGCCGCTGGAACCACTATGATTATTGGACCCAACTGATCCTCAAGCAGACCGAGGACAAGGTCGAACTGATCACTCAGGCTCCGCAGTCGGGGATTTGGGCGATGGACGATGACGGCGCCATCAGCTTCCAGCGCGCGGGGCACAACATCAACGCGCTCGGGGATGAACACGAGGCGTTCTACCTGCGGGTCTATGGTGTGGGTGAATACTGTTATCACGGCGCCGATCTGGGCTGTATACTGGCCCGTGGTCGGATGCAGTCGGACGATCGCGAGCTGCTGGAACGTGCCAAGCAGTGGAACAGCGCGATCAAGGCCGAATTTAAAAGCGTGCCTCTGACCTCTCAAACCGAAGTCGCCATGCCCGCGGACATGACCGCAGGTAAATGGTTTTAAGCAGGCCCCGAACGGGGGATCATTCTGATTCCCCGTTCGGCTCTCCGACGGCGTCGATATCATTTCTGACCCAGAAGAACGCGAAACCCTGTCCGCGCAGCCAGATTTCGAGCTTGTCCAGGCTGCCCCATTGCCGCGCTATGCCACGGGCGCTTACCAATGACATCCATTGGCCATCGACCAAAAAGAACACTGTCCATGTAAATGGATTGCGATCCTGATCGCCAAAACCGCCGCCTTGGGTCGTCCGCCGTACGCGGACAACAGCCGGATATTGCGTAATTCTGTAGCTTGCGACGAGTTCCGCGATGTCGGTCTGACGTATCGTGCCGGTGGGAACGGGTGATGGAAGCATGGTGGCGATCTTGACAATGTGACATTGAATGTCAATATCGTTACACCATGCACTATGGTGTTCCATGCCCGCTGAGAGGTAAGGAGAGCTTCGTGCAAAATGCACGTATCTCATCCACTGGATAGTCACGGACACACCATGCAGCTTAATTTCAGAAGCCTCGCAGAAGACAAGCCTTCTGACGTCTTGCGGGACGTGTTTTCGCATGGTTGGCCGGGCTGGTCCGACTGGTTGCGCACACGCCAGACGACCAGCGACACCGACGTGCGTGACGCGCGCCTTGCTCTACGTCGCCATATGCCCGAGTTCGAGACGCTGTGGGACAAGTGGGTTGAGGCCTGCGGCGATGATCGTGACGTTGCCCTGTTCCTCAGCTTTTGGTCGCCGCCCCGTTATCTGGTGAACTGCTCACAGGCTGTTCTATTGGACGCTGATGGTCCGGTCCTGATCCGCAATTATGATCTGGACCCCCAGTTGAACGAATCCACACTATTTTCGACGAACTGGCGCGGGCGGCGGGTGGCGGGCATGGTCGAGGGTATCGTCGGTCTGGCCGACGGTATGAACGACGTCGGTCTCGCGGCGTCCCTGACGTTCGGGGGCCGCTCAATCAGCGGCGCCGGCTTCGGCATTCCAATGATTATTCGCTATGTGCTGGAAATGTGCGCGGATGTTGCGCAGGCCATCGAAGCGCTGCGCGCCATTCCTTCGCATATGTCCTATAATGTCACGGTGGCCGATGCGTCTGGCGACTGGGCGACCGTATATCTGTCCCCCGACAGGCCAGCTATCGTGACGCGCACACCATTCACGACCAATCACCAGATTGGTATAGAATGGCCGCGCCATGGCAGGTTCTCGAATACGCAGGGGCGCTCGGATCACTTGGAACAGTTGCTTCAGGATCCCACATTGACCGCTGATAGGTTGATTGGTGAGTTTCTGACCAGTCCCCTTGCCAGCACCGGATACGACAAGGGGTTTGGTACGGTCTATACCGCCGCCTATCGCCCTGTGTCGCAGACGATTTCATTGAACTGGATGGATGGCACGGGGGAGGCGTGGAACCTGGGGTCAGTCGACCGGCGTGAACGGTTGGTCAATTTTTCTGCTGCTGGATCTAAGAGCATATCCAGCGGGTCGGGGCAGGCTGTAGCTTCGGGGTCAAAAACCTTCGCTCACGCGCCGCAGGGCGCGCTTAACAGCGGTCTTTTGCATCGTCCAAGCATGGGCTGACACCTGCAAAGTCCGCTTTGACGACCAGCTTTGTGGATCGCCCTGCTGATCTGGCAATCGCGCAGGGATCTGCGGCGATGTCCCAGAGCAGTATTTTCACATCAATCGGCTGCTCGCGATCGGCAACGGCTTTGCCATGGTGATCGACCCTGCGGGCCCGATACTGCACCGCGGAAGCGTTAAGTAAGAAGTGATCCCCATTGAGGTCGATTTCGAAATGGTGCGCTGCCAGCGCCGCGAGGGGATCCTGCGCATGGATCAACCGCACAAGAGCTTTCATGACAAACAGGTGCCATTTCAGCTAGTTGTCCCGGTTGCACCAAGAGGCGTCTCAATCCCAATGGCTCTGCTGCGGAAAACACCTTCTTTGATGGGGGCTGGCGTAGGGGATCAGATCAGCTTGTGGCGGGTCAGCAGCTTTGCGGTGGGTTTACCTGAACGCTTCCCCTCCTAATCCCGGACCAAACCACGGCGCCTTCGTCTTGTCCTTATGATGAGATTAAAGTTTGTCAAGCTTGACACGACATCACTTTTTGGTGCTTCCTGCCGAGACAAAAATTTCACCTTCAGGCAAATCGGCCCTCCGATGCGCTTTCGAAGGCAAATCCAAAACTAACAAAAGCAGGGAGAAATTTATTGTCAGACTTATCCAAAAGAATCGAAACCATGCACAGGCGTGACATCATCATCGCTTGGGCCTTTGTCGTGGGTTTGTGGGTTGCGATTATCTTTGTCGCCATTGCAACCTGGTCGCTCGCGCCCAGTGTCGCCGCGCGAACTCTGCTGCTGATTGGTGGGGCCATCATACTGCTGTTCAACACAGCCGCCATTCTGGCCATGCTGCGTCACTACCGCGAAGATCGTGATTTCATGTATGGGCTCGATATCAAGTTTCTTGATCTCGCCCGTGCGCAGAAAAACCGCTGAGAGGAGGTCAGGACATGGCAGATTACATTCCCCCCGTCCAAAGCAAGTTTAGCCAGATCATCGACGTTATCGTGTTGTTGGTGCTGGCGATCGGCGCGCTTTACTTTCCGCTCTGGATGAACCTTGCAGGCAGTTCGCAAACCTCCAACGTGCCCGAAAATGCCACGTGGGAGAGTTTGGGGCAGAATGCCACCATGGTCGAGAAGTGGAACCAACTGGGCTACGCCGAAGCTGCCGACGCGGCCGAGCTGATAACGGCGCGCTTTGACTATTCGTTTTCGATCCTCAGCCTGCTGGTGATGATCGTGGTCGTGGTCGGCTATTACACTATCATTCTGCGGTTTTCGGAAAAGGAATATCGCGACGTGATTTCTGAAAAATTCGGCTCGAAGTAAGAAAGGCACGCAAATGGATATGTGGAATATACTGGAATACGCCGCTTGGGGCCTTTCGATCATCTTTGGGCTTTATATCGTCATCGACTGGATCAAAACCGACAGCACCTACAGCGAAGAGGAACTCATGTCCTCCCGCGAGGGTGAGCTTGAGGCGATGACCGAAGAACATACACTTTAAAGGGGTAAGTAGATGTCTGATACGGATATCACATCCAAGGAAATGGATGGAATGGGCCCCGGTGGGACCAAAATAGGCCTAGCGCGGGTTCTGGGGCCGGCGCATATCTGGGGCCTTGGCGTCGGGATCGTCCTCGTGGGCGAATACATGGGCTGGAACTTTGCCGTAGGCAAGGGTGGTGCATACGCGGCGCTGCTGGCCTGCTGGTTCGCCGGCATCCTCTATTCTTGCGTCGCCATGATCGACAGCGAGGTGACATCGACCGTTGCCGCGGCTGGTGGTCAATATACGCAGGCCAAGCACATTATCGGCCCGCTGATGGCCTTTAATGTCGGTCTATATCTGGTCCTCGCCTACACGATGCTGGAGGCGGCGAATGCTATCACCTTTGGTTTCCTGATAGACACGGTGGCCGGGATGACAGGCCATGAAGGACTTGATGAGAGGCCATTCATCGTTCTGGCAATCATGTTTCTTGCGTGGCTGAACTATCGCGGCGTTCTGGCGACGCTGACGTTCAGCCTGATCATCACGGCCGTCGCTTTCTGCGCTATCATCATCCTGTTCCTGTCGACAGCTGTCTTTATGGGCGACAGCCCGTTGCGGCACACTGAACTGATGACTGACCTGCCTTATGGATGGCTAGGCGTTTTGGCGGCGATGCATTTCGGGCTGTGGTATTACCTCGGGATCGAAGGCACTTGCCAGGCCGCCGAAGAGGTCCGCTCGCCCGCGCGCTCGCTGCCTTTCGGCACGCTCGCAGGGGTCATGACACTGCTGATCGCGGCGACGCTGACATGGTATGTCTGTGTGGGCCTCATGCCGTGGGAATATCTGGGCCAGGCAGGCGTTCCGCTGTTCGACGCGGCACGTATGTCGGGATCTATGGCGCTGATGATCCTCTTGGGTGTCGGCACCATGTTCGCCACTCTGGCCTCGGCCAACGGCTGTATCAACGATGCCAGCCGCGCATGGTTCGCCATGGGGCGCGATCACTACCTGCCCGACTGGTTTGGCGCGGTGCATCCCAAGTTCCGCACACCCTACCGCTCAATTATCTTCCTCGTACCGATCGCGCTGATCTTTGCTCTGGGCGCGCCACTGGATCAGGTGATCACCTTCTCGATCCTATCAGGTCTGCTGGGCTATACGTTCATGCCGCTGAACGTGATCCTGTTCCGGCGCAAATGGCCACTCGACTCGATCAAGCGGGGGTATGAACACCCGTTCCACCCGATCCCGGCGATCGTACTGCTGTTCCTCTGCGGTGTGACCTATTTTGCGGTATTCCTCGGATATGGCTCGCAGTTGGTGGCGATGATCTCATTCTACATCATCGTGTCGCTGTGGTTCCACTTCTGGCGCTACCGCTTTGTGCGCCGGGCGGCGCAGTTCACCATGCCATGGCCGCGCCCGCGCGGTTACTAAGACCCCGGACCGGCCCGCCAAATGGCGGGCCGGTTCATTACTAGGGAAGAGCGGGACGTATGGACAGATTTCTGCTGATGGCGATGATCGTCGCGCTTGGGGCTATTGTCGCTCTTCTGGCGATGAACATGCGACGGGCCGCCGCTGCGCGCGGGCGTACGCGGGCTGCCTACTTTGACGATTGTCAGGCGCTGCTGGATCAGCCGCGCACACGCATCGGTCCTACGGGATTTCCCCGGCTGGCCGGCACCTATCGCGGGCATGAGGCCGACATTCAGGTGATGCCCGACACGCTGACCTTTCGTAAATTGCCAGCGCTTTGGGTGCTGGTCACACTACCCGGTCCTTTGCCGGTGGGCGCCACGCTGGATCTGATGATCCGCCCGACCGGTGTCGAGCCGTTCTCGCGCTTTCATAAGTTGAACAACCAGATGAATTTGCCCGACGGCTTTCCCGAGGATTGCGCTCTGCGCACCGACAGCCCCGCCCTCGTCTCACCCGAAGCGTTGGTGCGCCCGCATCTGCACCTGTTCGATGATCCGACAATCAAGGAACTGGTGATTTCGCCTAAAGGAGTGCGTCTGGTGTTTCTGGCCGAAGAGGCGCAGCGCAGCCGCTATCTGATCTATCGTGATTGTGAGATGGGCCTGATCCCGCTGTCCGCAGAACGGCTCAAGCGGAGGTTGGACGCGCTCGTGGCTCTTCGTGCAGATGTGCTGGACATGGCCATCCCCGAAAGGCATGAAATACCTGCATGAGCATTGTTACACGTCCCCCGATTCATCCGCGTCTGGTTTTGGTCAGCGCTATCATTCTGCCCGCATCGGGACAGGTGCTGAACCGGCAGCCGTTTCGCGGATTGTTGTTCCTGTTCTTTATCTTGCTTTTGGGTGGATACACCCTCAAGACCGCCGCGCCGGATGTGTCGATGATCGGCAAGCTGTCAGGCGGGATTTTTGTCTATGCGATGGCGATCTACGACGCCTACAAAACCGCACGCGTCCGCCACGAGGTATGGCGCGCGGCCAAGCGCTAGCGCGCGCTGAGCCATATTGTCTGACGTCAGCGCCTGTGGGACAGATTTGAGGAATTGAACAACGGAGGATTTCTGGTTCATCGTAACCTTCATGGAGTGAAGATGAACAAGAAATCCGGAACGTCTAAGGACGCAGCTGACAAGCTGGTCAAGAACATCCGCCGCAAGACCCGTCAGACCTATTCGGCTGAGGAGAAGATCCGCATCGTCTTGGCGGGTCTGCGAGGCGAAGAGAGCATTTCGGTGCTCTGTCGCCGTGAAGGCATCGCCGAAAGCCTATATTACAGCTGGTCGAAGGAATTCCTTGAGGCTGGCAAGCGGCGATTGTCCGGCGACACGGCCCGGCAGGCAACGTCGCCAGAAGTCAAAGATCTGCGCTCGGAGTCACTTGCCCTGAAGGAATGCGTGGCAGACCTGACCCTTGAGAACCGTCTGCTCAAAAAAAGCATGACAGGGGCTGGGGAGGCAGAGAAATGAGGTATCCCGCGTCCGAGAAGCTGGAAATCATCCGAACGGTTGAAGGCTCACATCTACCGGCCAGGCAGACCCTCGACATGCTGGGCATCCCGCGCGCGACCTTCTACCGTTGGTATGATCGTTATGTCGACGGCGGCCTTGATGCCCTGGCGGACCACGCACCCCGTCCAGGTTCTGTCTGGAACCGTATTCCACAGGATCGGCGCGATGATTTGATCGAGTTCGCGCTGGAATTTGAGGCCCTGACGACACGGGAGCTGGCGGTGAAATACACCGACGAGAAGCGGTATTTTATATCTGAATCATCAGCATATCGTATTCTGAAGGAAGCTGACCTGATCACGGCGCCCGCGCATGTGGTGATCAAGGCGGCCGACGAGTTTAAAGACAAAACCACGGCAATCAACCAGATGTGGCAGACCGATTTCACCTACTTCAAGATCATCGGGTGGGGCTGGTATTACCTCAGCACGATCCTGGACGATTACAGCCGCTACATCATTGCGTGGAAGCTCTGCAGCACCATGCGTGCTGCCGATGTGACCGACACTATCGAGTTGGCTCTGGCGGAATCGGGTTGCGACCAGGCGGTCGTGCGCCACAAGCCGCGGCTGCTCAGCGACAACGGCTCATGCTATATCTCTGGCGATCTGGCCGATTGGCTGGAGGATCACAAAATGACGCACGTCCGCGGGGCGCCATTCCACCCACAGACACAAGGCAAGATCGAACGCTGGCACCAAACTATGAAGAACCGGGTTCTGCTGGAGAATTACTACCTGCCCGGCGATCTCGAGCAGCAGATCGGGGCCTTCGTCGAATATTACAATAACCAACGATACCACGAGAGTCTGAACAACGTCACACCCGCCGACGTCTACTTCGGCCGCGATAAAGCCATTCTCAGGGAAAGGGAGAAGATCAAGAAACAGACAATCCGACAGCGCCGCTTGCAACACCAGAAACAAGCCGCATAATCAATCACACGAACGAGCCAGAGCCTCCAATGCTCAAGCCGCTCTGATGTCCCATTTTATTTGACGACGGACAGCCATATCGTTCAGACCCTCGCAGCTATGCCATTAGATGAGGCGGCCTAGCCGATGGCGGCGGCCTTCACGTCCTCGTCGATATGCGGCAGGTACTGCTCAAAGTTCTTGGCAAACATGTCGACCAGCTTGGCTGCCTGTCGGTCGTAGCTGTCCGGCTTGTCCCATGTGCGACGCGGGTCCAGCAGAACCGTCGGCACGCCGGGCGCATCGATGGGCACCTCAAAGCCGAAATTAGCGTCGGTGCGGAACTTCACGTCACCCAGCGATCCGTTGAGCGCGGCGGTCAGCAGGGCGCGCGTCGCCTTGATCGGCATCCGCGATCCCGTGCCATAGGCGCCGCCAGTCCAGCCGGTGTTGACCAGCCAGCATGTCGCGCCATGCTTAGCAATTTTCGAGCGCAAGAGGTTGCCGTAGACCTCGGGACGGCGCGGCATGAAGGGCGCGCCGAAGCAGGTCGAGAATGTCGGCTCGGGCTCGGTCACGCCGCGTTCGGTGCCTGCGACCTTGGAGGTGAAGCCCGACAGGAAATGATACATCGCCTGCGCCGGCGTCAGCCGCGCGATGGGCGGCAGCACGCCAAATGCGTCGCAGGTCAGCATGATGATGTTCTTTGGATGCCCGCCCATCGCCGTCTCGGACGCGTTCGAGATATAGTCCAGCGGGTAGGCGCAGCGCATATTCGCTGTAAGCGAGTCATCGTCGAAGTCCAACTCGCGGGTTTCGGCGTCAAACACCATGTTCTCGATCACGGTCCCGAATTTGCTGGTCGTCGCGTAGATTTCGGGTTCGGCTTCGGGGTTGAGGTTGATGGTTTTGGCATAGCAGCCACCCTCGAAGTTGAACGTGCCGCGATCGGACCAGCCATGTTCATCATCACCGATCAGGGTGCGGTCCGGATCGGCCGACAGCGTCGTCTTGCCGGTGCCGGACAGGCCAAAAAAGATGGCCGTATCGACTGGATTTCCCTTGGCATGGTTGGCCGAGCAGTGCATCGGCATGATGTCTTTCTCGGGCAGCAAATAGTTCAGCAGAGAAAAGACCGATTTCTTGTTCTCACCCGCGTATTCGGTGCCGCCGATCAGGATGATCTTGCGGTCAAAATTCATCGCGATGACGGTTTCCGAGCGGCAATTGTGCTTTGCCGGGTCAGCCTGAAAGCTGGGGCAGTTGATGACGGTGAAGTCGGCGACGAAATTCTCCAGTGCATCGCGGTCGGGGCGGCGCAGCAAGTGGCGAATAAAGAGGCCGTGCCACGCCAGCTCTGTCACCATGCGCACCTTGATCGCGTGCGCGGGATCGGCCCCGCCTACGAGGTCCTGCACATAGTAAGTGCCGCCGGCCATATGCGCGACCATATCGTCATAGAGCGCGTCGAACCCTTCGGGCGACATCTCGGCGTTGTTTTCCCACCAGATGTTGTCGGCGACGCTGTCCGTCTTGACCACATGTTTATCAAGTGGCGAGCGACCCGTGAACTTGCCGGTCGAGACCAGGAATGCACCGCCGCGCCCCAACGTGCCTTCGCCGTTTTTTAGCGCGGCCTCGATCAGCGCGGGCTCGATCAGATTGTAATAGACGCTCTCCAGCCCGGTGATCCCTTGATCTTCAAGGCGGAATTTCGGGTTTACCTGTCCCAATGTCATGACAATCTCTCTTTGATATCTAATCGTGGCCAGCGTCGGGCCATGGCACGCTGGCCTCATAGCATGGGGTTTCGGGGCCGAACAGGCGGCTCCGGGTCAGTTAGCGCAACCAAATCGTAGTTAGCGCAATCAGCGATGCTAATGTCGGTCATCGCCGGATTGCAAAGGATGTAATATATAAAGGTGAGTCATATTAGCCATTGGTTATGTAAATCGGCGTCAAATGATCCCGCAAAGCAGGGTGATTCGCGAATTAGGATTGATCGGTATGCGAAAACAACACCATAATGATGGAAAAAATTAGGCAATCTGAGCAGTACAAGGAATAACGACATGTCCAAAATCGCGCTTGTGGACGATGACAGGAATATTCTGACATCCGTTTCCATGACCCTCGAGGCCGAAGGCTTTGAGGTCGAAACGTATAATGATGGCCAGCAGGCCCTCGACGCATTTTCCAAGAAACTTCCCGATTTGGCCGTGCTGGACATCAAGATGCCGCGCATGGACGGAATGGACCTGTTGCAGCGGTTGCGGTTGAAGTCGCAGCTGCCGGTGATCTTTCTCACGTCCAAGGATGACGAGATCGACGAAGTGTTGGGCCTGCGCATGGGTGCAGACGATTACGTGAAAAAGCCGTTTTCCCAACGCCTTCTGGTCGAACGTATCCGCTCGCTACTGCGTCGGCAGGACGCGCTGGACGGCATCATAACGCCTGCTGACGCCGAAGAGGGCAAAGTAATCGACCGCGGTGAACTGCGAATGGACCCGCTGCGCCATGCGGTCAGCTGGAAGGGGGCGGACGTGTCGTTGACCGTCACCGAATTCCTGCTGCTCCAGGCCCTAGCGCAGCGTCCCGGTTTCGTCAAAAGCCGCGATCAGCTGATGGACGTCGCTTATGACGATCAGGTTTATGTCGATGACCGAACGATCGACAGCCACGTCAAGCGTTTGCGCAAGAAACTGCGCCAAGTCGACCCAGAATTCTCGGCGATTGAGACGCTCTACGGGATCGGTTACAGGTATAACGAAGAGTAAACGTGGCACTGGCCGAGAGGATTAACGTGCGCGATTCGGCACTGGGACGAGATGGCGACGTTGTCCTGGGCGATGATTTTGTCGCGCCCGATAACGTGGTTGAGGACGAGGTGCGTGCGCGCCGGGCGCGGCGCAGCTTTTTCTCACTGCGCGAGTCGCCTCTGACTCGCAAGATCATTATCTTCAATTTGATAGCGTTGAATATTCTGGTCGCGGGTATCCTCTATCTGAACTCGTCTCGGGACGGTCTGGCACTTCAGCGCATGAGCGGTCTGGTCGGCGAGGCCGAACTGGTGGCGAACGTGTTCGAGGCACAGATACCCGGCCACTCGCCCGTCAACTTGGTAACCGGCGACGGGATCGACGTGGCCGCAACCTTGTCCGCGCTCGATGTTCAGGCGGGTGCAGAAGTGTTCGTCTTCGACACGAGTGGGGCTCTTGCAGGGCAGATGACTGGAACCGCGACGCGCCCCGGCGACGACGCACGCCGCAAACCTACGATCATTACTGATGCCCTCAGCCGGTTCTGGAACTGGCTTTCGACACCGTTCACATCGACTACTGACGCGGCCGCACCCAGCGGTGAAGATTTGGCGCGCAGCCAGATCGCCGTTGCGCTGGAACAGGGCACGCAGGTCATCACCGGAATGGTCGACGGGGGCGCGGTCTTTTCCGTAGCCACGCCGGTTTTGCAGGACGGCACTCCTATCGCTGTCGTCGCCGTGATCAGCGCCACGGGAGAGATCGACAATCTTGTCATGTCCGAGCATGAGCGCGTGCTTCAGATGTTTCTCATCGCGACTCTGGTGTCCATCGGCCTCAGCCTGATTCTGGCATCGACCATTGCACATCCTCTTGCGGACCTTGCGGCCGCCGCTGAAGTCGGCGGCGCGCGAAATCGGGGTACGCAAGGGGCAGGGCGCATCCGGATACCGGATCTGACCGCGCGCCCAGACGAAATCGGGCGCCTGTCCGGTGCGCTGCGCGGCATGGTGTCTGCCCTCTACGATCGCATTGACGGAAATGAGCAGTTCGCCGCAGACGTCGCGCATGAGATCAAGAACCCGCTCGCCAGCCTGCGTAGTGCCGTCGGCACCATGCGCGTCGCCAAGCGCGAGGATCAGCGCGATAAATTGCTGGACGTCATCGATCACGACGTTCGACGATTGGATCGGCTGGTCAGTGACATATCGAATGCGTCCCGCCTCGACAGCGAGTTGGTCAAAGAGGAAGAGGAATCCTTTGATTTGCTGAGCACGATGCGCAATCTGGGCCAGTATCTGGGCGAGCAGGCCGGCGAGAAAGGAATTGAATTCATCACTGATTTTCCGGACCGCCCCATCGTGATCAGTGGCCTTGAGGCGCGCCTTGCGCAGGTTTTTGTCAATCTTATTTCCAACGCCACCAGTTTTTGTGAAGATGGCGATGCGATCCGGATCTGGGCTCGACGCCGTGAGAATCGCGTGCTGATCGTGGTAGAGGACACTGGACCCGGCATTCCCGATCAGGCTTTGACCAAGATCTTCCAGCGTTTCTACTCGCAGCGTGACGCAAGTGATTTCGGCAACAATTCCGGACTCGGACTCGCCATTTCCAAGCAGATCGTCGAGGCGCATGGCGGCGTCATCTGGGCCGAAAATATTCGCCCTACCGACGCCGATATCACGTCCGATCCGCTTGGCGCGCGGTTCGTCGTCGGCCTGCCGGTCTAGGCTGATGCCGGACGACACGCCGGATGCGGTGACATTGCATGCAACCAGCGTCGCAGTCGCGGGCCGCGCGGTGCTGATCCGGGGTGCGTCGGGCAGCGGCAAATCGGCACTGGCGTTGCAATTGATTGCGCTGGGGGCCGTTCTGGTCGCAGATGACCAGACCTGCCTGACGCGTGACGGAGATAATTTGATGCTTGATGCACCTGAGGCGATACGCGGCCAGATCGAGGCGCGGGGTGTCGGCATCCTGAATACGCCCTCTGCCGGACCGACGCCCGCCGCGCTGATCGTGGATATGGACGCGTCCGCCGCACCCCGTCTGCCTTTGGATGAGCGGACGAGTGTGCTGGGTGTTTCACTCCCTTTGGTGCGGGGCAGTGGAGCATCGCATTTTCCAGCGGCGCTCCACCTTTATCTCAAGCATGGACGCAGAGCGTGAAAGGATTGAATGACAGGATGTCCCGATGAGCCATGAGATGACAGATACGCAGCACGGCGCCGCCCCCCCCCTGGTGTTGGTCACTGGCCCCTCTGGCGCGGGTCGCAGCACGGCAATTCGCGCGCTGGAAGACATGGGATACGAAGCGATCGACAATTTGCCGCTTAGCCTGCTGCCCCGCCTGCTGAGCGCACCCGCAGGTGCGGGCGCCATGCCCGAGAGGCCGATGGCGCTGGGTGTCGATCCGCGCAACCGCGATTTTTCCGCCGAGGCGCTGATCGACGCGGTCGAGCGGCTTGGCGCGCTCAGTGACCGGCCTGTTCAGCTGCTGTTCGTCGATTGCCGCCCCGACGTGCTGCTGCGCCGCTTTTCCGAGACGCGCCGCCGCCATCCGCTGGCCCCCGCCGAAAGCGCGCAGATCGGCATCGCGCGCGAGATGGACCTCCTGCGCGCCGTGCGCACCCGCGCCGATATCCTGATCGACACCTCCGAACTCAGCCCGCAGGAGCTGCGCGCGGAGTTGGAGCAATGGATCGGCCCCGGCGGGGCAGGGCGCATGGCCGTTTCGATCCATTCGTTTTCCTATAAGCGCGGCCTGCCGCGCGGGGTCGACATGGTTTTCGACTGCCGCTTCTTGCGTAATCCTTATTGGGAGCCGTCCTTGCGTGCGCTCGACGGGCGTGCGCCTGCGGTGGCGGCCTTTGTCGCAGCCGATCCCCGGTTCGAGGCATTTCATGCGCAATTGTCGCAAATGGTGCAGTTGTTGTTGCCCGCCTACGAGGCGGAGGGCAAATCGTATCTGTCGATCGCGCTGGGCTGTACCGGGGGGCAGCATCGCTCGGTCGCAATGGCGGAATCTTTGGCGCGTACCCTTGCAGAAGGTGGCCAGCAGGTGTCAATTAGGCACCGGGAACTGGAGCGCCGCGCAAGCGATACGCTCGCACGGTGACAGGCACCGGAAGATAAGGAATTCAAGGCGTTGATCGGGATCGTCATAGTCGCCCACGGGGGCCTTGCACGCGAGTATCTGGCCGCGGTCGAACATGTCGTCGGGCCGCAGCAGGGCATCCGCGCCATTTCGGTCGACAGCGGCGATGACCGCGAGGCCAAGGCGGCCGAGATCACGCAGGCCGCCCATGACGTTGATCGTGGATCAGGCGTCGCGGTGGTGACCGACATGTTCGGCGGATCGCCGTCGAACCTTTCGTTGCCGGCCTGCCGCACCGGAGATCGCCGGATGCTCTATGGTGCGAACCTGCCGATGCTGATCAAGCTGGCGAAAAGCCGGGACAAGGCGCTGCCCGACGCGGTGCGCGAAGCTCTTTACGCCGCGCGCAAATATACCGACAGCCAGAACATTTCAGTGGAAGATTGAACTTATGTCCGCAACTGTGACGCGCAAGTTGAAGATCGTGAACGTCAAGGGCCTGCACGCACGCGCCTCGGCCAAGCTGGTTGAGGTGGTCGAGGGGTTCGACGCGACCGCCGAAGTCTCGCATGATGGGCAGTCGGCCAGCGGCGACAGCATCATGGGCCTTTTGATGTTGGCAGCCGCGATGGGAACCACTATTGACGTCGAAACGCGCGGCCCCGACGCCGAGGCGCTGGCCGATGCCATGGCCGCCCTTGTCGCGGCCAGGTTCGGCGAAGACATGTAGCGCGCCCGCACGCGCGCTGAGCTACGGATTGGAACGGTCCAAGTTGGCAATCGAGCAACGCGATGAGGGCGATCAGCTATCCGACCGTATCGGCGCGGAGGGGCCCGATCACGGCACGCCTGCGAGTCAGACCATGACCTTTCCCAAATATGACCGGCGCAGCCTGACGTATTCCAATTCGTTCGACGCGCCGCTGACTGCGGCCATCATTCGGGGGATCGAATGGATGACAGGCAAGCTGTCGATCATCCGCATGATCCGCGATTTCGAGCGGCGCGGCGCGCCCACCGGCCAGCCCTTCTGGCGTGCCTCACTCGACACGATGGGCATTGATCTGCTGACGCCCGAGGACGAGTTAAGCAACATTCCGGTGGATGGCCCGGTCGTGGCGGTCGCCAACCATCCTCACGGTCTGGTCGATGGCATGATCCTGGCCGATCTGATCGGCCGGCGCCGAACCGACTACAAGATCCTGACCCGCGCGCTGCTAACTGGCATCGACGAGGTAGCGGCCAGCTATATGATCCCGGTGCCGTTTCCGCACGAGCCTGACGCACAGCGCAAATCGGTCGAGATGCGGGCCAAGGCGATGGCCCATCTGAAGGAGGGCGGGCTGATCAGCGTCTTTCCCTCGGGCGTGGTGGCGTCGTCGGATACGATGTTCGGCCCGACTGTCGAGCGGGAGTGGAACGTCTTTACCGCGCAGATGATCCGACGTTCGGGCGCCAAGGTGGTGCCGATTTATTTTCCCGGTTCCAACAGTCGGTGGTATCAGATCGCCAACCGCCTGTCGTCTACGCTACGGCAAGGGTTGCTGCTGCATGAGGTCGTGCACAGTTGTAATCGCCCGCAGAAGCCGGTCGTCGGTGCGCCCGTTAGCGACGAGCGCATGAAGATGCTAGAGAGCGACCCGCGCGGCTTCATGACATGGCTGCGCGTGCATACCTTGTCGCTTGGCGACAAGGGCTGAGGCCCGCGCGAATAGCCGCGATGGACCCGCGCGCCCGGTTGCGGTATCAGTGCCGCGACGAAACATCGACGAAGGCGCGCCCATGTCCGGCCACGGCAATCCCATCCCAATGAGTTCGGCCAAATGCGGCCCGCTGACCGGCACCGCGAACGTGCCGGGTGATAAATCCATCTCGCATCGCGCACTGATTCTGGGCGCAATGGCGGTGGGCGAGACGCGCATCACCGGCCTGCTGGAGGGCGAGGATGTGCTGGACACAGCGCGCGCCATGCGTGCCTTTGGTGCCGAGGTGACGGACCATGGCGGCGGCGCTTGGTCCGTGCATGGCGTCGGCGTCGGTGGCTTTGCCGAACCCGAAAATGTCATTGACTGCGGCAATTCCGGCACCGGCGTGCGCCTGATCATGGGCGCGATGGCCACGTCGCCGATCACTGTGACCTTCACCGGCGATGCCTCGCTGAATATGCGTCCCATGGCGCGTGTGACCGACCCGCTGGCGTTGTTCGGCGCGCAGACGGTGGGTCGCGTGGGCGGGCGCCTGCCTATGACCATCGTTGGCGCGAGGGATCCTGTGCCGGTTCGCTACACCGTGCCGGTCCCTTCGGCGCAGGTGAAATCCGCGGTTTTGCTGGCGGGCCTCAATGCCCCCGGCCAGACCGTGGTGATCGAACGTGAGGCGACACGCGACCATAGCGAGCGGATGCTGGCAGGCTTTGGTGCGGTCGTCACCAGCGAGGACACGGATGAGGGCCGCGTCATCACCCTGACGGGCCAGCCGGAATTGACGCCTCAAACCATCACTGTGCCGCGCGATCCCAGTTCGGCGGCGTTTGCGGTCTGCGCCGCGTTGATCGTGCCCGGCTCGGACGTGTTGGTGCCGAATATCGGTCTGAATCCCACGCGCGCCGGCCTCTTTACTACGCTGCGTGAAATGGGCGCCGATCTCAGCTATGAGAACGAGCGGCTTGAGGGCGGCGAGCCTGTGGCCGACCTGCGCGCCAGATTCTCGCAGGACCTAAAGGGGATCGAGGTGGACCCGGCCCGCGCCGCGTCGATGATCGACGAATACCCAATTCTGTCCGTCGTCGCCGCCTTCGCGACGGGCGCGACAATTATGCGCGGCGTCGCCGAATTGAGGGTCAAGGAATCCGACCGAATCGACGCGATGGCCACCGGCTTGCGCGCCAACGGGGTCGAGGTCGAAGAGGGCGAGGATTGGTGGATTGTCCATGGACGCGGTCACGGCGCGGTGCCGGGCGGCGCGACCTGCGCCAGCCATCTTGACCACCGCATCGCAATGTCGTTTCTCATCCTTGGCATGGCTGCAAATGCAGATGTCGGCGTCGATGACGGCGGCCCGATCGCTACATCCTTCCCGATTTTTGAGCCGTTGATGGCGGGCCTCGGTGCAAATATCAGCCGTGGCGCCTGAGGCTTTGAGTATTTTGAGAACGGTGAAAGAATGGACGCGCGCTGCTGCCTCTAATGGCTGAAATTACCCTTTTGCGAAGACTTCCACATTTACCGTATGCCGTGGGCATAAAAAAAGGGGCGCGTCCATCACTGGACGCGCCCCCATTCAGGTGTGGCAAAGGCTTAGTTCAGTGCCTTGTCTGTCACCGCGTGGGTCCAAGCAGCGTCGCCTGGATCTTTGGTAATGACGGGGTCGGAGCCGCCTGAGAGCAACGAAGAAATCGTCCGCTGGAAATCGGTAGGGTCCAGCGCGCCGTCGCTACCGGCCGTCAGCTTGGCGACTTCCTTCATCATGCGCACCTGATGTTCTTCGGTTTGCGCGCCGCTGGCATCGTTATCCAGCACGATTAACGCGGCCTCTTCGGGGTTTTCCTCGGCCCATTTCCAGCCTTTCATCGAGGCGCGCACAAAGCGGGCCATGCGGTCAACGAAGTCCGGGTCTTCGAGGTTTTCCCCCAGCACATATAGTCCATCCTCCAGCGTCGAGACGCCCTGATCCTCGTACTTGAAGACGACCAGCTCTTCGGGGGTAAGGCCCGCGTCCAGCACTTGACCATACTCGTTATAGGTCATGGTCGAAATGCAGGCGGCCTGCCCTTGCAGTAACGGATCGACGTTAAAGCCCTGCTTGAGAACGGTCACGCCGCCATCCGAGCCATCCGTCGCAAGGCCCAGTTTATTCATCCAGCTGAGGAACGGGTATTCATTGCCGCTGAACCAGACGCCCAACGTCTTGCCGGGGAAATCCTCTGGCGTCTCGACGCCGGTATCCTTACGGCAGGTCAGCATCATGCCCGACGATTTAAATGGCTGGGCGATGTTCACCAGATCCAGCCCCTTTTCGCGGCTTGCCATGGCCGAGGGCATCCAATCGACGACCACGTCAGCGCCGCCGCCAGCGATAACCTGAGCGGGGGCGATGTCTGGCCCACCTGGCTTGATCGTGACGTTCAGGTTCTCTCCGTCGTAGAATCCCTGATCCTGCGCTACGTAATATCCGGCGAATTGCGCCTGCGTGACCCATTTCAGTTGCAACGTGACGTTATCCGCCGCCTGCGCGGCGCCCGCGCCCATCAGTGCGAGGCCGGCAAGGCCGAATGTGGTTTTCATGTTTTTCATGGTTGGTTTCCCCTGTTGTTGATTTTTCGTTTCATGATCGGCTCCGCTGCGACGGGTGCCAAAAGGTCAGTGCCCGCTCGGCCAGCGCGATAGCGCCGTAAAAGGCCGATCCGGCCAGCGCGGCCACGACGATCTCGGCCCAGACCAGATCCATGGCCAGTTGGCCCACCGAGATCGAGATGCGAAACCCCATCCCCCGCGTGGGCGAGCCAAAGAATTCGGCCACGATAGCACCGATCAGAGCCAGCGTCGTCGCGATCTTGAGCCCGTTAAAGATGAAAGGCAACGCGGCGGGTAGGCGCAGCTTAACCAATGTCTGCCAATAGCTGGCGCCATAAGTGCGCATTAGATCGCGCTGCATTTCGCTGGCTTCCTGCAATCCCTGCGAGGTGTTCACCAGCATCGGAAAGAAAACCATCACGACAACCACTGCCGCCTTGGATTGCCAGTCAAAGCCGAACCACATCACCAGGATCGGCGCGAGGCCGATGATCGGTAGGGCGGCCGCGAAATTGCCAACGGGCAACAGACCCCGCTGAAGGAATGGAAAGCGATCAATCGCGACGGCGATGGCGACCGCGCTGGCGCAACCGATCAGGTAACCCGTCATCGCCCCCTTGACCGCCGTCTGCACGAAGTCCTGCCATAGCAGCCCTGTCGACGCTGCAAAGGTCGCGGCGATTGCCGAAGGAGGGGGCAAGAGGATCGGGCTGATAGCGAATGCGTTGACCGCCACCTCCCACAGCACGAGGATCGTTGCGCCAAAGATCACCGGCACCGCCAGCCGCGCCGCGCGCGTTGTGAAACCGGAAAGCCAGACGTTTATGCGCCACGCGATTATCCAGATGGCGAGCAGCAGCGCGAGGTTCATGCTGATCGCAGCGGCAGCGGCGAGCGTGACCAGCAGGATCACCAAGCCCTTGACGCCGCTCAACATCGACGCCGTGCCGTCCATCTCAAGTTCGCGATCAGCCATCACGTCATCCCCATGCGGCGCAGTGTGACGCGCTGCAAGATGCCGATTATCCCGACCAGCGTGGCGGCCAGAACAGCGGCCATCAACAGCGCGCTCCAGATCTGGATCGTCTGGCCGTAGTAGCTTCCAGCCAAGAGGCGCGCGCCCAAGCCCGCTACCGCGCCTGTCGGCAGCTCGCCGATGATCGCGCCGACCAGGCTGGCTGCCATTGCGACCTTTAGCGAGGCAAAGAGGTAGGGCATCGACGATGGCAGCCGCAGACGCCAGAACGTCTGAGCCTTACTGGCGTTCCATGTACGCATCTGATCCAGTTGCATCGCGTCGGGGCTGCGCAACCCTTTGACCATGCCCACGACGACCGGAAAGAACGACAGATACATCGAGATCATCGCCTTGGGCAGCAGGCCCGATATGCCCACCGCGTTCAGCACTACGATGATCATCGGTGCGATCGCGATGATCGGCACCGTTTGACTGGCGATGACCCACGGCATGACGCTCATGTCCATCGTCCGATTGTGAACAATCCCCACCGCCAGCGCGATTCCCAAAGCAGTGCCGAGGGCAAAGCCGAGAATGGTCGCGCTGAATGTAACCCAGCTGTGATAGATCAGCGAGCGCTTGGAAAACCCGCGCCCCTTCAGGACCATGGCGCCAGTCGTGTCCCACATCTCGGACGCGACCTGATGAGGTACCGGCAGCTTCGGCTTTTTCTGGCTCCAGGTATCGGCCACAAGCTGGGTCGCGCTTAGCTGGACGTCTGCCCGCTTGGCCTTGTCATAAGCCCAATGCGCGTTCAGCGGAATCGCGGCAATGTACCAAAATGCGAGGATGGCCACGACGACGGTGAGGATGGGCAGGACGTTTCTCATCCGGCCACTCCGCCTTTCATTGTTCCAAAAATACTCGGCTGGCACGCCCGCTTTCGCCAGATTGTTTTGAGTATTTTAAGAACAACGAAAGATTCAAGTGGCCTACTGGTCACACGGTACAGGCTGGAGAGCCGATGACCGTGAACGATGAAAGTTCCCCGCCTGATTGAAAGGGTGGGGGCATTCAATGTTTCTCGCCGCTCACTCATGGTCGTACCCCGCACGCAGTCCTTCGCGGACGCGGTGGGCGACGTCGATGAATTCGGGTGTATCGCGGATGTCGAGAGGGCGATGCCGGGGCAGGGGGCTGTCGATGATATCGGCGATGCGGCCCGGCCGGGGTGACATGACAACGATGCGCGTGCTGAGATAGACCGCTTCGGGGATCGAATGGGTGACAAAGCAGATGGTCTTGCCGGTGCGGTCCAATAGTTGCAACAGCTGCTCGTTCAGATGATCCCGCACGATCTCATCCAGTGCGCCGAATGGCTCGTCCATCAGCAGAATGTCGGCGTCGAAGGCCAAGGCGCGCGCGATCGAGGCGCGTTGCTGCATTCCGCCGGATAGCTGCCATGGGAATTTCTTTTCGAACCCGGCAAGCTCGACCAGTTCCAGAACTTCGGCGACGCGTCGCGCCCGTTCGGCCTTGGAATACCCCATGATTTCCAGCGGCAGACGAATGTTGCCGTCGATAGTGCGCCACGGATAGAGGCCCGCAGCCTGAAACACATAGCCGTAGGCGCGGGCGCGGCGTGCCTCTTCGGGGGAGGTGCCGTTGATAGTAATGGTGCCCGCTGTCTGCTGCTCAAGATCTGCCATGACCCGTAGGAACGTCGTCTTGCCGCAGCCCGAGGGACCGATGAAGCTGACGAATTCGCCGCGTTTCACGGCCAGCGACACGTCTTTGAGCGCATGTACCGGACCATCGTTGGTCTGGAAGGTCAGGCTGAGGTTCTTGGCTGAGATGATCGTATCGCTCACGCGTCGAACCCCCACAGTTTTGCTTCGGCGAATTCGACGGAATTGCCTGCCGGGTCGCGCACGTAGATCGAACGCGCACCGCCGGGCCAATAGAAATCCGTTTCAATCTCGACGCCCTCGGCCACCAGATGCGCGGCCCATGCGTCCATTTCGCCCGGCGCGGCGCAAAAGCAGACGTGGCCCGCACCTGTTGCGCCATGCGGAGGGACAGGCAGTTTACCGCTGCTCTCGCCTGTTGCCTCGGGGTTGAACAATAGCACCATCGACGTCTCGCAGCGCAGGAAGATGTGTCTATTGGGCACGCGGCTGTCCTCCTTTAGGCCGACCACATCCCTGTAGAAGGCCGCCGCTGCGTCCAGATCCGACGCGTAGAGGGCCGTCTCTAGGACGGATCGAGGGGCGTGGGGTCTGCCAGGCATGTCGATTTAGATCCCCGCCGGGATGTTCAACGGATCGCGCTTAATCATTTTGGGCGCGGTCAGCGCCTTCCACTTGCTGAGGGCTGTATGCGCGGATGGAAAGGCGGGGCGTGGCACGAACCGGCCACGGCCCGGTTGGGGCTGCGAATTCTGGCCCCAGGCCCAGATAACCTCGCCGCGCGAGATCGTGTAGCGGCTGTTTGCCGTGACTTCGAACCCCTCGAAAACGTTGTAATCGAGGATCGAATGGTGATTGGTCGGGCTGATCGTCTTGGTGATCTTGGGATCCCATACCGTAATGTCGGCGTCGGCGCCCTCAACTATGGCGCCTTTTTTCGGGTAGATATTCAGTATCTTGGCGACGTTTGTTGATGTGACTGCGACGAATTCGTTCGGCGTCAGGCGTCCGGTTTCGACGCCGGTTGTCCAAAGCACCGGCAGCCGCTCCTCCAGCCCGTTCGAGCCGTTGGGGATGATGCGGAAATCATCGCGACCAGCGCGTTTTTGCTCGGTCGAAAAAGCGGCGTGATCGGTCGCGACGACTTGTAGCGATCCAGCCTGAAGGCCTGCCCAGAGTCCATTCTGATGCTCTTTGGAGCGGAACGGGGGCGACATGACGCGGCGCGCGGCATGGTCCCAATCCTTGTTGAAATACTCGGACTCGTCCAGCGTCAGAAACTGCACCAGCGGCTCGCCGTAAACGCGCATCCCCTTCTGGCGTGCGCGACGGATCGCCTCGTGTGCCTGTTCGCAACTGACATGCACGATATAGAGCGGCACGCCCGCCGCGTCGGCGATACATATCGCGCGGTTCGCCGCCTCGCCCTCGAACTCGGGGGGGCGGGAATAGGCGTGGCCTTCGGGGCCGGTGATGCCTTGGTCAAAGTATTTCTGCTGCATTTCAGCAACCAGATCGCCGTTTTCAGCATGGACCATCGGCAGCGCGCCCAGTTCGGCGCAGCGCTTGAACGAGGCGAACATCTCGTCGTCCTCAATCATCAGCGCGCCTTTGTAGGCCATGAAATGCTTGAAGGAATTGACGCCCATGTCGACGGCGTCCTGCATCTCATTGAAAACGTTCTCATTCCAGCCGGTGATCGCCATGTGATAGCCGATATCGCTGCAAATCTGCGGCGCGGATTTGCGGTGCCATTCATTGATCGCGTTCTTGATGCTGCCATCGGCGCCGGGCAAGCAGAAATCGACCAGCATCGTAGTGCCGCCGCAGGCCGCAGCCCATGTGCCGGTCTCGAAGGTTTCCGCCGCCGTGGTGCCCATGAAGGGCATTTCCAGATGCGTGTGCGGGTCGATGCCGCCGGGGATGACATAGGCGCCTGAGGCGTCGATATACTCGTCGCCCTTGAGATCTTCGCCGATCTGTTTGATCGTCTCGCCTTCGATCAGGACGTCCGCTTTCCACGTGCGGTCGGCGGTGCAGACGGTGCCGCCCTTGATGACTTTGGTGGTCATTGGTTTTCTCCCATCTCAATCCATCGTTTCATAAAGTCGGTTTAGGACGCTGCTGCTGATTTCCGCATCTGGACTGTCGTCGCAAATCTCGCGCACCACGTGGCTCAAATTGGCTACGTCGGCTCCGACTGTGTCAGCTAAGTCGGGATCTGTCATAATGACACCGGCCGCATAGCCATGCAGCCATAGGGCAACAGAATCAGAGCCTACGTAATCCGCATCACGCTCCGTTTGGAAACCACAAGGAATTGTAGGGAGACTGTCAAATGGGTTCGCCATAGCAAGGCCTGTCAGCAGAAAGGTGAATAGAGCGCTGGTCAAGACACCTTTCAACCCTCAATCCCCGCCGTTTCCACCACCGCGTGCAGCAGAACGTCCGCCCCGGCGCGCGCCCATTCCAGCGTGATTTCCTCCGCCTCATTGTGCGACAGACCGTCCACGCAGGGGCACATCACCATCGCGGTGGGGGCAACCTGATTGATCCAGCAGGCATCGTGACCCGCGCCGGAAATTATATCCTTATGCGAATACCCCAGCCGCTCGGCGGCGGATCGGATCGCAGTCACGCAGCCCTCGTCGAATTCGACCGGATCGAAACCGCCGACCTTTTCGAACTCGACCTGCAATTCCATATCGTCGCAGATCTTTTGCGCGGCTTCCTTCATCTGGCCGACCATTTCCGCCAGCTTATTGATATCGGGCGAGCGGAAATCGACGGTGAAGACCGCCTTGCCAGGGATGACGTTGCGCGAGTTGGGGAATACCTGCAACGCGCCGACTGCGCCCACGGCATTTGGCGCGTGCGCGAGGGCGATCTCGTTTACCTTCTCCAGCACGCGCGCCATGCCAAGGCCCGCGTTGCGCCGCATCGGCATGGGGGTCGAACCGGTATGCGCGTCCTTGCCCGTGATCGTGAGTTCGGTCCAGTCAAGGCCCTGACCGTGCGTTACCACGCCGATATCCTTGCCCTCGGCCTCAAGGATCGGGCCTTGTTCGATGTGCAGCTCAAAGAACGCGTGCATCTTGCGCTCGCCCACAGGCTCGTCGCCCTTCCAGCCGATGCGCTTTAGCTCATCGCCAAAGGTTTTGCCCTCGGCATCCTTGCGCGAATAGGCGAAATCCTGATCGAAGAGGCCTGCGAACACGCCCGAGGATAGCATGGCAGGGGCGAACCGCGTGCCCTCCTCGTTGGTCCAGTTGGTGACGACGATGGGGTGCTTGGTCTTGATATCGAGGTCGTTCAGCGTACGGATCAGCTCTAGCCCGGCCAGAACGCCAAGGACGCCGTCATACTTGCCGCCCGTCGGCTGCGTATCCAGATGCGAGCCGACGTAGACGGGCAGGGCATCGGGGTCGGTCCCGTCGCGACGCGCGAACATGTTGCCCATCGTGTCGAGGCCCATGGTGGCGCCGGCGTCCTCGCACCATTTCTGGAACAGGGCGCGGCCCTCGGCATCGGAATCGGTTAAGGTCTGGCGATTGTTACCACCAGCCACGCCGGGGCCGATTTTGGCCATCTCCATCAGGCTGTCCCAAAGGCGCTGGCCGTCTATCCTGAGGTTTTGTCCGGGTGCTGACATTGAAATCGCCTTCCTTGCGTTATGACGCGGGGTCGCATTTTTACCATTTGGTCAAGTAAACGATTGCGGAGCGCGCCGTGCCTGTCAAGAATTGTGTTGGGCCATTGGCGCGCTGGCGATAGGTTGCGCCGTGGCACATGGATGCGAAAGGGGCAAGATGAGCGATACCAAGGCACCCGCAGATCCCGCGCCCAGCCGAATCCAGCGGCGTAATCGCAAGCGTATTCTCGAGGCCGCGCTGGACGTGTTTTCGCAGCATGGCTATCGCGGCGCGACGCTGGACCAGATCGCCGAGCAGGCGGGCCTGAGCAAGCCGAACCTGCTGTATTATTTCGCGGGCAAGGAAGAGATCCATGTCACGCTGTTGCACACCCTGATGGACCGCTGGCTGGACCCTTTGCGCCGGCTTGATCCGCATGGTGCGCCGCTGGACGAGATATTAACCTATGTACGACGCAAGCTGGAGATGAGCGAGGCGTTCCCCCGCGAAAGCCGCCTGTTCGCCAACGAGATTTTGCAGGGCGCACCGCGTATCGCGCCGTTGCTGGAGGGCGATCTGAAGCCGCTCTTTGACGACGCCGTGGCGTTGATAGAGGGCTGGATGGACGCAGGCGCGATTGCTGTGTCAGATGCGCGGCATTTGATCTTTTCGATCTGGGCGACGACGCAACATTACGCCGATTTCGAGGCGCAGATCAGCGTGCTGATGCCGGGCGCGCCAGCGCGTGAGGGTGCAGGCCCCTATCTGGTCGAACTCTACCGCAAGGCGCTGACGCCGGGCGAGGGTTAGGACCGCGTTAATCCTCTGTCGCGATGGCGCTTGGGCCCAAGGCCGGAAACGGGGTAGAGTGCATGCGGGTGGCGGGCCTTTGGTGAGGGCTTCATGGTGGAGTTTTTATATCGGGAACTTGGCGCTGAGGGTGCCGGGCATGACGATGAAACCTTGGCGCGGTTGCGCACAGATCAAATGTTGCGCGCGGTTCGCGTGGCGAGCGGTTTTGGAGTGCGGCCACGGGCGCAGGCGGTGTCGGGGCAGCTCTTGGGCGATGACGAGCCGGGCGGAGACGGCGCGCGGGTTATCGACACGAGCGGCGCTGAGGCGTGGGAGGATCTGGGCAAGCGTCGGGGCGGCGTCAAACATGAGCGCAGGTGTTAACCCGTCCATTTGCAACAGCTTGGCAGGCTGGTCGCCATGCAGAAGGTGACGCTGAATTGGAATCCTGATTTCTGGCCGGACGATCCGGTGGCTCGATGCGACCGTATCTAAAGTGGTGGACCGCTAGGTCGAGCGGGACAGATTTACGACGACAGCGTGGACGCGACGTTTGCCCTGATACGCTGTGGCGATCAGCTTGTGGTCATCTGCCCCGGCAGGCAGGCCCAACTTTTGTTCTAAAAATACTCGCGAATTTTCTCTGGGCAGATATTTCTGCGAAAAATCCCACTATTCTGCTGCGCATTTTCCCGGATTGTTGGGGTGGGTCGTCCAATTTGCGTACTCCGCCTCGACCACCTTGCCAGTGCGCGGATCGGTCTGACCCGGCATCATTTGCTCCATCGTGATGCAGCCTTCGACGGGGCAGACGTTGACGCAGAGATTGCAGGCGACGCATTCGGCATCGATCACTTCGAACACGCGGTCCGCAGACATTGAAATCGCCTGATGCGACGTATCCTCGCAGGCCGCATAGCAGCGGCCGCATTTGATGCACTCGTCCTGATTGATGACCGCCTTGGCGACGTAATTGAGGTTCAAATCCTGCCAGTTGACGGTATTTGGCACTGCGCGCCCAACGATTTCGGCGGTGCTGGTCATCCCCTTTTCGTCCATCCACTGGCTAAGACCCGAGATCATCTCCTCCACTATCTTGAAGCCGTAGGTCATCGCGGCTGTGCAGACTTGCACGTTCCCGGCCCCCAGTGCCATGAATTCGGCCGCATCGCGCCATGTGGTGATGCCGCCGATGCCACTGATCGGCAGGCCGCGCGTGGCCGGATCGCGGGCGATCTCGGCGACCATGTTCAGCGCGATGGGTTTCACCGCCGGGCCGCAATAACCGCCATGCGCGCCTTGCCCGTCGATTGTGGGTTCCGGCGCAAAGAGGTCCAGATCGACCGAGGTGATCGAGTTGATCGTATTGATGAGGCTGACGGCATCCGCGCCCCCCTCCATCGCCGCCTGCGCGGGCTTGCGGATGTCGGTGATGTTCGGCGTCAGCTTGACGATTACCGGCAGATCGCTGTGCTTCTTGCACCAATGCGCGACTTGTCCGACATATTCGGGAACCTGTCCCATGGCGCTGCCCATGCCGCGCTCGCTCATCCCGTGCGGGCAACCGAAGTTCAGCTCGACCCCGTCGCAGCCGGTATCCTCGACGCGGCGCAGGATCTCCTGCCACGCGTCCTCGTTCATGGGCACCATCAGCGATGCGATCAGCGCGTGATCCGGATAGTCGCGCTTGACGCGCTTCATTTCCTCGAGGTTCACCTCCAGCGGGCGATCGGTGATCAGCTCGATATTGTTGAGGCCCAGCAGGCGTCTGTCTGCGCCGTAGATCGCGCCGTAGCGCGGGCCGTTGACATTGACTACCGGCGGGCCTGCCTCGCCCAGCGTCTTCCATACCGCGCCGCCCCAGCCCGCCTCAAACGCGCGGCGGACGTTGTATTCCTTGTCCGTCGGCGGCGCCGAAGCTAGCCAGAAGGGATTTGGGGATTTGATCCCGATAAAGTCGCTGGTGAGGTCTGCCATGTGTTTGCTCCCTTCGCAGGCTGTTCAGCCCTGCTGCGCCATCAGGCTGGCGTGAATGTCCATCGCGGCGTCGCGGCCTTCGGCCACTGCGGTCACGGTCAGGTCGTCGCCGCCCGCCGCGCAATCGCCACCCGCCCAAACGCCCGGAATCGACGTGCGACCAACGCTGGTGACAGCAATCTTGCGCCCGTCCAGATCGGGAAGGCTGGCGCCTTCGAGCGTCTGGCCGATGGCGCGGAATACCTGATCGGCAGCGAGGCGAAATGTCTGACCTGTAGGCTGCAGGTCATCATCGGTATACTCAAACTCGACCTCCCGCACGGCACCATTACCGATCACACAGCGGGGGCTGGCGTTGGTTATGATCCGCACGCCCGAGGACGCGGCCAGATCCTGCTCAAACGCGCTTGCATTCATCCGCTCGCGCCCGCGCCGGTAAACCAGCGTGACGTTCAGCGCGCCTAGCAGCTTGGCCTGCACGGCCGCATCCACGGCGGTCATTCCGCCGCCAATCACCACCACATCGCGCCCTATGGGCAGGGCTGCCACATCGCTGGCCTGTCGCAGATCGGCGATGAAATCGACCGCGTCGCGCACCCCATCCTTGTCCTCGCCGTCCAGCCCCAGCGCGTTGACGCCGCCCAGACCGATGCCAAGAAAGACGGTGTCATGATCGGATTTCAGCTGGTCTAGTGTCAGCGTGTCACCCAGGCTTTGGCCCGTCTTAATCGTGATTCCACCGATCTGCAGCAGCCACTCCACCTCGCGCGCGGCGAAGTCATCGGGCGTCTTGTAACTGGCGATACCGTATTCGTTCAGCCCGCCGGGCTTGGGCCGGGCATCATAGACGGTCACGTCATGCCCCAGCATCGCCAGTCGGTGCGCGCAGGAAAGGCCCGCAGGTCCGGCGCCGACGACCGCTACACGCTTGCCCGTTGGCTCGGCGCGTGTGAACGGATGCACGCCGGCCTCCATCAACGTGTCGGTGGCGTAGCGTTGAAGCTGGCCGATCAGCACCGGCTTGCCCTCGGCCACCTCGCGCACACAGACCTCTTCGCAAAGCGTTTCGGTCGGGCAGACGCGGGCACACATGCCGCCCATGATGTTCTGGCTGAGGATCGTTTTTGCCGCTGCCTCGGGCGTGCCGGTGGCGATCTGGCGGATGAATAGCGGGATGTCGATATCCGTGGGGCAGGCCGTGATGCAGGGCGCATCATGGCAAAAGTAACAGCGATCCGCCGCGACCAGCGCCTCGTGCCGGTCCAGTTTCGGGTGCAGATCCGAGAAGTTCTCGGCGTAGTCTTCGGCAGGCAGTCGGCCTGCAACGATGCCGGGGGTCAGTGCGGTGTCCGTCATGGCGTCCTCCTCAGAAGGGGGTGGCTGACGCCCAGTAAAGCACGTTTCGAAATTTTATCAACTGGTAAAAATTTGGATGTGATTGACGTTGTTTAGCGCTGCGCGGGCGTTTCCTTGTCGCCAGGTAACCCTCTGTTAACCCTTCGCCTGCCAGAGTGGGGGCATGAAATATGCCCAACGCCTTTTTGCGGCGACAGCTCTGCTTTTCGTCGTTGCGTGCAATACGCCCGGCCCGGCATTTCGCGGGGTCGAGCCGGTTCGCATCACTGTGCAGGGCGACACATTCGATGTGCGCGTCGATGGCCTGCAGGCCGAGGCGATGCGCCTGAATACAAGGTGGGCGCCGCGCCTTGATGCTGTCGCGCCGCAGGGCACTGCCGCGATTGAGCAGGTGTCGGGCTGCCGTGTGCGCAAGCTGGACGGCGACGCGGCGCTGATGACGGCGCGACTCGATTGTGGGCAGAGGCTGGCACCGCTGCCGCGCGGAAATACCTACGATTGCGACGTCTACGAGATTGTGGGTGGTCTGGCCGAATTGACGTGCGAGGCGGTGCGCGCGTAATCCGAGGCGCTTGTATATCGCGCCACTTTGGGGCAAGAGCAGGCGCAGGGGGCAGCTACGCCCACCAAGGATGATCGCCATGAACTACAAGGCACAAGGAGCCCCCAAAATGGGCCGCAACGCACCGCGCCATTCAGAGCATAACGAGCCGGGATCGGACAAGGATCCGTTCGGCAAACGCTCGGGCAAGCGCCCCGGCAAGGCTGAACTTCTGGCACGCATGAAGGCCGCGCAGGAGAAGGCCGCTCAAGAAACGGGCGAGCAGGACAAGACCGAAGAGCCGAAGGGCTAGAGCGCCTTTTCCATGTAGACGCTGACGTCATTCGCCTCGTAGGTGCCGAACCGGTCGCAGCGGCGAAAGCCGTACCTTTCGTATAGGCGAATCGCAGCGAGTAGCGCCTCGCCTGTCTCAAGTCGCAGGATAGTCAGGCCCAATCCGCGTGCGTGATCTTCGAGCGCACGCAGGATTGCGGCCGCTACGCCGCGTCCGCGCGCATTCGGTCCGGTGAACATCGACTTCACCTCGCCGTACCCGTCCATCTGCACCAGCGCACCGGTACCCAGAATTTCGGTGCCACTGCGTGCGAGGACAAAGTGCACGTTCGGCGCGCAAAGCGCTTCGAAACCGAGGAAATAGTTTTCTTCGGGCTCGAACAACTCCTGCATCAACGCGTGGCTTTGTTCCAGCAGCGCGTGGGGGCCGGGGTCCAGAGGGCTGCAGGGCTCAACAATTAACATGCGCCTGATCTGCGCCGCCAGAGCGCGCTAAGTCAAGGGTGCGCGCCCATGCACCCTTTCCGTCGCGTCAATATCTTGTGGATAACTGCACCGCGGCCGCCAGATACGGGGGTTTGACCGTTGACAGGACGCCATTAGCACCGCCACATTGCCCCAAACCCGGAATCACGCGAAACCTTAAGGGAGCGAGACACCCTCTTGCGCTTCTCCAAGCTCAAACTGACCGGCTTCAAAAGCTTTGTCGATCCGACCGATCTGATCATCGGCAGCGGGCTGACAGGCGTGGTCGGCCCAAATGGCTGCGGCAAGTCGAACCTTTTGGAGGCGCTGCGCTGGGTCATGGGCGAAAACCGACCGACCGCCATGCGCGGCGGCGGGATGGAGGATGTGATCTTTGCCGGCGCCGCCTCGCGCGGCGCGCGCAACTTTGCCGAGGTGACGATCCATATCGACAATGCCGACCGCCTTGCGCCCGCAGGGTTCAACGACGCTGATCATATCGAGATTATTCGCCGCATCACCCGCGACGTCGGCAGCGCCTATCAGGTCAACGGCAAGGACGTGCGCGCCCGCGATGTGCAGATGCTATTCGCCGATGCCTCGACCGGCGCGCATTCGCCCGCATTGGTGCGGCAAGGCCAGATTTCCGAGCTGATCAACGCCAAGCCCAAGGCGCGCCGTCGTATTCTGGAGGAGGCGGCCGGCATTTCGGGCCTTTACCAGCGCCGCCACGAGGCCGAGCTAAAATTAAGGGGCGCCGAGGCGAACCTGACCCGCGTCGATGACACGGTCGATCAACTGGCTGCGCAGCTCGCCACGCTGGCGCGCCAAGCCCGGCAGGCTGCCCGCTACCGCGCCATCGGGGACGAGCTGCGCAGCGCCGAGGGGCTATTGCTCTACCGTCGCTGGCGCGAGGCGGACGAGGCGTTGAACGTTGCCCGCGCTGAGTTGCGCGAGCGTACAGCGACCACCGCGCGGGCCGAAACGGCCGCGCGCGAGGCGGCGAAAATCCGCACCGCAGCCGATGACGCCTTGCCGTCCCTACGTGAGGAAGAGGCGATCGCCGCCGCCGTCCTGCAGCGGTTGAGCGTCCATCAGGCCAGCCTTGCCGATCAGGAAACCGCCGCGCGTACCCGGATCGAAACGCTGGAAGGGCGCATCACGCAGCTCGCCCGAGACATGGAGCGGGAGGCAGGCCTGAACCGCGACGCGGGCGATACGATGCAGCGCCTTGAGTGGGAATTGGCCGAGCTGACGAAGGCCAGCGAGGGCCACGAGGACCGGTTGGAGGCAGCAGCTGAGGCCGCACGCGAGGCCTCTCAGGTCTTGCAGGCGCGCGAGAGCGATCTGGCCACGCTGACCGAAGATGTTGCGCGCCTGTCGGCGCGGTATCAGTCGGCCCAGCGGCTTTTGCAGGACAGCCGCAAGACGCTGGAGCGCAGCGAAGGCGAGGCGACCCGCGCGCGTGTTGCGGTGGAAAATAGCCGCAACGCGATGAAGCAGGCGGGGCATGATTTCGACGCAGCAGGCAAGGCCGAAAAGGACGCGCAAGCCGCTGCCGAAGCTGCCGAGGCCGCGCTGATAACCGCTGACGAGGCACGCGGCGATACCCAGTCGCGCGAAGCGGATGCCCGCGCCGAACGTAGCGAGGCCGAGGGCGAACTGAGCGCGCTCAGCGCCGAGGTGTCCGCACTGGCGCGTCTGCTCGAGCGCGACACTGCCGAGGGCGGCCAAATTCTGGACCGCCTACAAGTCCAGCAGGGCTATGAAAAGGCGCTGGGCGCCGCGCTCGCCGACGATCTGCGCGCACCGCAGGTCGACGCGGACGGCCCCTCGGGCTGGACAGAACTGCCCGGATACGACGCGCCGCAAGCCTTGCCAGAAGGCATTCCGGACCTGACGCAGAACGTATCGGTGCCAGACGTGCTGATCCGCCGCATGAGTCAGATCGGCCTCGTCGATTCCGACGATGGACCGCGCCTGCAACCGCTGCTGAAGCCCGGTCAACGCCTTGTCAGCGTCGAGGGCGATCTTTGGCGCTGGGACGGTTATCGCGCTTGGGCCGAGGACGCGCCGTCGGCCGCTGCGCTGCGGCTGGAGCAGCTGAACCGGCTGGAACAGCTCAAGCAGATGATGGCCCACGCCACGGCTCGTGCTGATGGTGCGCGCGCCGCGCACGAAACGCTGGGCCGCCAGTTGGCGGAGCGGACCGAAGCAGACAAAGCCGCCCGCGCCGCCCGCCGCGCCGCCGATAGCGCGGTAAACGATGCTGCCCGCGCCCTCAGCCGGGCCGAGGCGGATCGTAATCTGGCGGCCTCCCGGCTCGAGTCCCTAGGGCTCGCAGTGACGCGGCACGAGGACGAGGCGACGGGGGCGCGCGCGCAGTTGGCAGAGGCCGAAAAGGGGCTGGCGGACCTGGGCGATCTGGACGCCGAGCGCGCCCGCGCCGAGGATATCAAGATGACCGTCGAGGCCGCGCGCATCACGATGATGACGCGCCGGTCGTCCCATGACGAGCGGCGCCGCGAGGGCGAGGCCCGTGTGCGCCGTCGCCAAGAAGTGACGAAGGAAATCAGCGGCTGGCGGCACCGTCTGGAGACGGCAGAAAAACGAAGTGCCGAACTGGCTGAGCGCAAGGAGACGTCGGAGGCCGAGCTGAAGGACGCCACAGCAGTCCCCGAACGCCTGGCCGAAGAGCGCGGCACCTTGGCGGCCAAGATCACCGAGGCCGAGGCGCGCCAAGCGTCGGCGCGCGATGCGCTTAGCACCGGCGAAGGCGCGCTGCGCAATGCGACCGAGGCCGAACGCACCGCCGAGCGCGCCGCAGGCGAGGCCCGCGAGGCCCGCGCGCGCAGTGAGGCGCGCACCGACGGAGCCAGCGAGGCGCGCCGCGCCGCGCATCAACGCATCGCCGATGAACTGGAGGTGACGCCCGAGGCACTACTAGAGACGCTCGAAGTCGACGTCGACCGGATGCCGTCATCTGACGCGATTGAGGCCGATGTGAACCGGCTGAAACGTCAGCGCGACGCGCTGGGCGCTGTCAACCTGCGCGCCGAGGAGGACGCCAAGGAAATCGAGGAAGAGCACGGCACGCTGATCGCGGAAAAGACCGATCTGGAAGAAGCGATCAAGGCACTGCGCAGTGGGATAGCCGGCCTCAACCGCGAAGGGCGAGAGCGACTTCTGACCGCATTCGAGCAGGTCAATTCCAACTTTTCCATGCTGTTCAAACACCTCTTTGGCGGCGGCGAGGCAAGCCTCGTGCTGGTCGAAAGCGACGATCCCCTCGAGGCGGGCCTCGAGATCATGTGTCAGCCGCCGGGCAAGAAACTGGCGACGCTCAGCCTGCTGTCGGGCGGCGAGCAGACGCTGACTGCGCTGGCGCTGATATTTGGCGTGTTCCTCGCTAATCCCGCGCCAATCTGCGTGCTGGACGAGGTCGACGCGCCACTGGACGACGCCAATGTGGCGCGGTTCTGCGATCTGCTGGACGAGATGTGCCGCCGCACCGAAACGCGGTTTTTGATCATCACGCACAACGCGGTGACAATGAGCCGGATGGACCGCCTGTTCGGCGTGACCATGGCCGAGCAGGGCGTATCGCAACTGGTGTCGGTCGACCTCAAGAAGGCCGAGACGCTGGTGGCGTGAGACAACAGCGCTTCATTTGTGTCAGACGTGTTGGCCGCCGTTCAAGCCGACGCGATTTTTACAGCCGTCCCAACAATTCGCGCGTCGGCCACGCATCCGCGGCCATCCCCAGTTTTTGCTGCGCGTCCTGCACAGCCGCGCGCGTTCCGGCACCTAGAATGCCGTCGACCTTTCCCACGTCATAGCCATGCGCGGCCAGCTTTTCCTGCAGCTGCTTCATTTGTGACGACGACAGCCCCGGATCGGGGTTGCCGAGGGCCATGACCGGCGCGCCTTCCAGCCTCGTGGCGAAATAGGCGGCGGTCAGAACGTAGGTATAGCTTTGATTCCATTCGAAAAGAACGCGAAAATTCGGATAGGCGATAAAGGCCGGCCCACCGCGTCCTTGGGGCAGCAGGATGTTAGCGGGCAGGTTTTGCGCCAGTCGGCCATCCCGCGATCGCACGCCCATCGCAGCCCACTCCGCGCCGGTTTTTGTGGTGCGCAGCCCGGTCATCGACCAGTCCAGCCCGTCGGGCACAGTGACCTCATGCAGCCACGGTTCGCCTGCGCGCCAGCCCAGATGACGCAACATCCGGCCTCCCGACATCAGCGCATCGGGGGCGGATGTTTTTAGCGATACACGCCCATCACCATCGCCATCAACGCCATTGTCCAGAATGTCCTGCGGCAACATCTGCACCATTCCTATCTCGCCGGCCCAGGCGCCGGTGGTGCGGGCCGGATCGAAATTACCCTGCTCAAATAGCTTCAGCGCGGCAAATATCTGGGGGCGGAACAGCGCCGGGCGGCGGCAGTCATGCGCCAGCGTGACCAAGGCGCTGAGCGTGTTGAAATCGCCCTGAAAGCCACCGAAGTCGGTCTCAAACGCCCAAAAGGCCAGCAGGATGCCCCGGCTCACGCCATGCTCCACCTCGATTTGGTCAAAAACCGCGTCGTAGGATTGCCCCTTGGACCGTCCGGTGTTGAGGCGGTTGGATGAGATCAGATGCTGCGCAAAGTTGGTAAACGGCTTTTGAAAGACGCCCTGTGCGCGATCCGCCTTCAGGACTGCCGGGTCGCGCCGCACCGGGTCGAAAAAGCGATCGACATCGGCACTGTCGTGGCCCCCGCTCACTGCCTCCTGTTTGAGATCGGCTATGAAACCGCCGAAATTGCCGCCGCAGGGCGCGGCGAGCGCTGGCGCGGTGCCAAGCAGCAGTGTGGCGAAAAGGGGCAGAAAACGCATGAAGGGCCTCGTCGGTGTTTGTAGATTTTCGGCACACTACGGGATTTTAGTGGGGGTCTGAAACCGGAAGTTAAGGAAATTGCAGCAGGATCGCATGGTTACACAAGGAGGGCTGCGAGAGTTGCCAGAATCAGGACGGCGCCCCAGGCGCGCCACAGAACCGTGATCGCGGCGTCGATCTGTGCCGGGCCGGCGCGGCGCAGGCCGGCGGGGTTGACGAAAGGATAGTCTTGCGTCTGCCCTGCGTAGGCGCGCGGTCCCGATAGGGCCACGCCAATGCTACGTGCCATCGTGGCTTCGGGCCAGCCCCCGTTGGGCGAGCGGTGCTGGCGGGCATCCGATGCGATGTCCTGCCAGCGGGGGCGCGGGCGGGCAAGCAGAGCGATCAGCGCAGCACTGGCGCGGGCAGGAACAAAGTTCATCACGTCATCCAACCGTGCTGCCGCCCAGCCGAACTGCGCGTGACGCGCTGTGCGGTGCCCGATCATGCTGTCGGCAGTATTTATTGTCTTGTAGAGGACGAGGCCGGGCAGCCCGGCGATAGCCAACCAGAACAGAGGGGCGATGACGCCGTCGCTGAAATTCTCGGATGCCGATTCGATCGCGGCGCGGGTGACCGTCGCCTGATCCATGCCGTTGGTGTCTCGCCCGACGATCATTGCGACTGCGCTGCGCCCTGCTTCAGTTGATTGGCGCAGGCCGGCCGCGACGGCCGCGACATGATCCACCAGTGAGCGCTGCGCGATCAGGATGGCGGCGGCTATGGCAACAATCAGCGTGCCCAACTGGGCCAGCACCACCCCGATGGTCAGAGCGCCAACAGCCAACATTGCCACGGCAAGAACGCCCTTGGCCCGCCGAAACGCCCCCGCGTTTAGACGCATGTCCAGCGCGTCGATTGCGCGACCCATCAGGACCGCAGGGTGAGGCAGGCGGGACCACAGCCAGCGTGGCTCACCCAAAGCGGCGTCCAGCAGCATGGCCAGCGCGAGGATGGCTGGGATGCTCATCGGAGGCCTCCTTTCCGGGGTATTCGCCTGACTTTATGTTCAATCGGATAAATGTGCGCCGCGCAAGGAGGCTAGAGGTTCGGCGGTGTAGATCGGTTGGCAAACCGGCAACGCTAGACCATTTCGAAAATTCTTAACTTGATCGGAATGATTTTCGGCGCATCCTAGTAAGGCGACGACAGCCGGAGGGGATCACCATGGAAATGCACTTGCCGCGCGATGTGCAGGACGGCTTGGATGCCGCCCGCAAGGCTGCGCAACTCAAAAGTCATCGCCTGAGGGTCGAGGCGGGCGGTGTGTTCTACCGAATTCTGCGCGCCTGGCCTGGCGGTTTTGCAGTGGACGCAGCGGATGCGCCGCATCTTGGCGGGCTGGTGGACCTCTACGACGGCTCCCGGCATCTGTCGCGCGGCCTGATAGTCGCAGCCGTCGAGGAGGCGGGCGAGTGGCATTTTGACTACAAGCGCATGACCGACGCGTCGGCGAGTCAGCCAGCCGACTTCGCGCGCGCGCCAGATGCGCCTGCGGGCCTGCTGGAACATGTCGCGCGGCGTCCAGACGACGCCGCATAGCCGGGGCCGGGCGCGCAGACGCCCCAGCCCCGTCACAACCTTATTGAAGATCGGAGAACGCTTTGGTCAAACGCTCGACAGCCTCTTGCACGCGGGCGCGGGGAGTGGCGATGTTGAAGCGCAGATAGTTCTCGCCACCGGCGCCGAAGGTCGGCCCATGACTCACCGCGATGCGCGCCGTCTGCTCAACCCGGCTGGTGAATTCCTCGCGGGTCATGCCGGTGCCGGAAAAATCCACCCATGCCAGATAGGTCGATTCTAGTGGCATCGACGTCACCCCCGGTATCGCGTTTACCCCTGCGTCAAAGATCTGCCTGTTGCCATCGAGGTAGGCGCAGACGGCATCGACCCATGCGGCACCTTCGGGGGAATAGGCGGCCTCGGCCATGAAAAGGCCAAAGGAGTTCGCCGAAAGGCCCAACGCCACCATCCGCGTTGCAAAGCGCGTGCGCAAACCCTCGTCGGGGATGATGACGTTACCGGTATGCGAGCCGGCGATGTTGAACGTCTTGGTCGTCGCGGTCAGCATCGCGAGGCGATCCTCGATCCCGTCGATATTCGCCATCGGGATGTGGCGGTGTCCCGGCATGATCAGATCGTGGTGAATTTCATCCGAGACCAGTATCAGGTCGTGTCGCCGCGCGAAATCGGCGACGCCCTGCAGTTCGTCTCGGGTCCAGACGCGCCCGCCGGGATTGTGCGGTGAGCAGAGGATCACCATCGTCTCGCGCCCGGTCATTTGGGCGTCGTAGGCTGCGAAATCCATCTGATATTTGCCCGACTCCAACGTCAGCGGGCATTCCACCACCTTGCGCCCTGCCGCTTTGATCACTCTTGCGAAGGCGTGATAGACGGGCGTGAACAGGACCACGCCGTCGCCGGGTGCCGTAAAGGCGTCGACGCACATCGCCGTGCCGTTGACGAGGCCATGAGTGGTGAAAATCGCGTCCCTGTCGACGCTCCAGCCATGCCGCTCTTTCATCCACCACTGGATCGCGGCACGGTACGCTCCCTCGTCGCCAAAATACCCGTAAATGCCATGATCGTGCATCGCCGCGATGGCGTTCGAGACGCAGGCAGGGGGGCGGAAATCCATGTCGGCCACCCACATCGCGATCCCATCCTTGGGGCTGACGCCGTATATCGGCTCCATCATGTCCCATTTGCTGGAATGGGTGCCGACGCGGTCGATGATTTCGTCGAAGTTCATGCAGGGTCTCCCTTTTGCGGCCTGCTGCGCAAGCTACCCGACGCAGCGTCGGGTGCAAGGACCGTTGCACCGCGCGTTCGCATCACCTACATGCAAGCCCATGAAAATGCCGATCCTCATACACCCCGATCCCCGCCTGAAAAAAATCTGCGAGGCCGTCACGGACGTCACCGGCGATATGCACCGGCTGGCCGAGGATATGCTGGAGACGATGTATGATGCGCCAGGCATCGGCCTTGCTGCGCCGCAGGTTGGCGTGCTGAGCCGTCTGATCGTCATGGATTGCATCAAGGAAGAGGGCGCGACACCCCGACCCATGGTGATGTTCAACCCCGAGGTAACGGCCAGTTCCGAGGCAATGAACGTCTATGAGGAAGGGTGTCTGTCGATCCCGGATCAATTTGCCGACGTGACCCGGCCCGCCGAGGTCGAAGTGCGTTGGGTCGATATGGACGGAAATGAGCAGAGCGCCGGTTTTGACGGCCTCTGGGCGACCTGCGTGCAGCACGAGATTGACCACCTGAACGGCAAACTCTTTATCGACCATATCGGCCCGATGAAGCGGCAGCTGATCACCCGCCGGATGCAGAAGCTGAAACGCGAAATGGCGCGGGGCTAGCGGATGGTCGTGCGTCGCTGCATTCCTTGGCCGGACAAGCGGCTGCGCAGCGCCGCAACGCCGGTCGATGCGATCACCGACAAGATCCGCGCCCATTGGGACGATATGATTGACACGATGGAGGCGATGCCGGGCGTCGGCCTGGCCGCGCCTCAGATCGGCGTGATGCTGCGCCTTGCCGTGGTCGATGCGAGCGACGTGCGGGGGCAGGCGATCCGCATGGCGAACCCCGAGGTATTGCACGCCAGCGCCCAGATGCGCCCGCATGAAGAGGCAAGCCCGAACCTGCCGGGCCTGTCGGCGCTGGTCGCGCGGCCGCGTGCGGTGACGGTGCGGTTTATGAACGACTTAGGCGAGATCGAAGAGCGTGATTTTGTCAGCCTTTGGGCCACGTCTGTGCAGCACCAGATCGACCATCTGAATGGGCGCATGTATTTTGACCGCCTGACCAAGCTGCGCCGCGATATGTTTCTGCGCAAGGCACGTAAGGTAAAGGATTAGCAATGCGCGTTATCTTTATGGGAACACCTGATTTTTCGGCTCCCACACTCGACGCGCTGATCGCCGCTGGGCATGATATCGCCGCTGTCTATAGCCAACCGCCGCGCCCGGCGGGGCGGGGCAAAAAGGATCGCCCGACGCCGGTTCATGCGCGCGCGCGTGCGCTGGGCCTCGAGGTGCGGCATCCGGTCAGCCTGAGGGATGCAGATGTGCAGGCGGCCTATCGGGCGCTGAACGCCGATGTCGCCGTCGTTGTGGCTTTCGGCCTGATTCTGCCGCAGGCGGTGCTGGATGCGCCAACGCATGGCTGTCTGAACATTCATGCCTCGCTGCTGCCGCGCTGGCGTGGGGCGGCGCCAATCCACCGCGCGATCATGGCTGGCGATGCCGTGACAGGCGTATGCATCATGCAGATGGAGGCCGGGCTGGACACCGGCCCGGTCCTATTGCGCGAGGAGGCGCAGATTGGGGCCGAGGACACGACTGGGCAGCTACATGATCGCCTGAGCGCTATGGGCGCTGGTCTGATTTGCGAGGCGCTGGAGCGGCTGGATACGCTGGTGCCGCAGGCCCAGAGCACCGAGGGCGTGACGTATGCCGCCAAGATAGACAAAGCCGAAGCGCGCGTAGATTGGGGCCGTGACGCCGCCGAGGTGGATCGCTTGATTCGTGGCTTGTCGCCCTTTCCCGGTGCGTGGTGCGAGATCGACGGACAACGCGTCAAGTTGCTGGCCTCACGGCTGGCTGAGGGGCAGGGCGCTCCGGGTGAGGTTTTGGACAATCAACTGACCGTCGCCTGCGGCAAGGGCGCCGTGCAGCTTTTGCGCTTGCAGCGGGCGGGCCGTGCGGCGCAGGATGCGGGTGAATTCCTGCGCGGCATGACTGTGCCTGTAGGCACGCGGCTATAGGCGAGGCGTCATGTTTCCAACCATAATGGGTACGGTCGTGATCGCCGGGTTCGTCGGCTACATCTCGGAAAAATCTGGCTTTACGCGCAACGGTATCCTGCCGTCGATCATCATCTGCATCGGCGGCGCGTTCCTGTTTTACTTCGTGCGGCTGATGTTCGGCATCGGATTTGGCTCGTCCGGGCTGAACGCCATCGCGTCGTCTGTCGGAGCGTTGATCATCGTGCCGTTTCACTGGCGCGGGCGGCGCTGACGGCGCGGCGCTACTCGTGCGGCGGTCGTGCCTTGTAGATCGGCAAGGCCCAGCCGAAGGCGAGCGATCCCGCGCGCAGGGCCCATGTGACGACACCACAGGCACTAAGGACGATGATCGCCTCAAAGCCCAACCGGTCGAGGATGGTCGCGGTGAGCGATCCGGCAAATGCGGCGCTGACGTAAAGCGCGCCCTTGCGCAGGACCAGCGGCACCTCACCGATGACGACGTCGCGCATCAGTCCGCCCATGCAGCCCGTTGTCATGCCCATCAGCACCACGATCGGCATGGGCTGCGTCATCAGCAGCGCCGCCGACACGCCCGCCGGGACGGCGACCGCCAGCGCGAAGGCGTCGAGCCACAAGAGCCAGCGATAGCGGCTTTCAACGAGATGCGCCGTAAAGAAGATCAGCACGGCGGCGCAGACGGCGATCAGGATGTAGGTCGGATCGTTCATCCAAAAGACCGGATGACGGTCCAGCATCACATCGCGCAATGTGCCACCGCCGACCGCTGTCAGGCAGGCGATGAAGGCGAAACCAACGAGGTCAAGCTGCGCACGGCTGGCCACCAACGCGCCAGTCAGCGCAAAGATCAGCACCGAGGCATAGTCGAGTAGGACAGGCGCGGTCATTTGACTGGTTTGCCTTTGAAGGGTGCCATGCCTTCGCGGGCCAACTCGTCCGCGCGTTCGTTTTCGGGGTGGCCTGCATGGCCCTTGACCCATTCCCATGTCACGTCGTGGCGGGCCTGCGCCTCGTCCAGCCGCTGCCAAAGCTCGGCGTTTTTTACCGGCTTTCTGGCGGCGGTTTTCCAACCGTTCCGCTTCCAGCCGTGAATCCAGCCGGTGACCCCGTTTTTCACGTATTGGCTGTCGGTGATGATGGTCAGCTTGGATGGTTTCGCAAGCGTTTCCAGTGCGTTGATGGCGGCCAGCAGTTCCATCCGGTTGTTGGTGGTATTAGCCTCGCCGCCGCTAAGGCAGCGCTCTTTTACGATGCTATCGCCGTCCATTGCGCGCAATAGGGCACCCCAACCGCCGGGGCCGGGATTGCCCGAGCAGGCACCATCGGTATAGGCGAACAGCTTAGCCATGTGAGTGGATCACGATCCAGTCGGCAGGCTCGCCCGAGAGGCCGGTATCACGGCCCGTCCAACTACCCTGCGGGGTGAATTCTGCGGCGGTCAACAGGCCGCGCAATTCGGCCTCGGTGTAGTAGGTGTAGAGGCGGCCCAAGTTGTCGCGCGCCTCGCCCGTGCCGGTTTTTACGCCGATATGAAACAGACCTCCGGGCTTCAGCGCGTGACGCAGCGCTGCCAGATGGCGTGGCATGGCGGCTCGCGGGGCGTGCAGCAGGCTGAAATTGGCCCAGATTCCGTCGTAGATGGTGTCGCCTGTGATGTCGTCAAACGTACCTTGCCACGCAGTAACGCCCGGATGCGCAGCAGCCATGGTGACCATTTCCGGCACGGCATCCATCGCATCCACGTCTAGCCCTGCTGCGCCCATTTGGCCTGCTGCGCGGCCCGGGCCGCAGCCGAGGTCAAGCACGCGCGCGCCATCAGGCATAGCGGCGATGAACTTCACTAGGTGTTTGTCACCTTCCAGATCATCCGTCAGATCGGCATAAGCCTGCGCCTGCGCGCCGTAGATGGCGAGGGTCTTGTCATCGGCGCTCATGCGAAGACGCCTACGGCGAGGCAGGCCAGCGCGATGGCCGTCAGCGGGACGCGCAGATACATCCACCACCCGGGTGCGACGCCGTAGCGCCAGAACAGCCAGTCGAGTCCCAAGAGGCCGATGAAGCCCGCCATCAGCGAGATGCCCGCACTGGACGGTCCGCCCCCGGTCGTAAAGAACGCCCAGAGCGCCGGGATGACTGACAGCGCATAGCCCGCGCTGGCCTGTGTGCCCTCCAGTTTCGTGGCAAAGCCCCAGAGCACGCCGGACATGAACGCGAGGATGATCGCGCCGTAGAACAACATGACATATGGTCCGGAAAAGCGGGGGCCAATGCTGCGGATCGTCCAGTCGGCAAGGCTGGGTTGCAGCACGGTAATTGCACCCCACAGGAACGGGATTAGGCCGGCAAGGCCTAGGATCAGGGCAGAGCGGGGGATACTGCTCATGCGGGTGTCCTCAGCACGCGGGGCACCTTGAACTCGACGTTTTCGACGGCGGTTTCGACCTGCTTGATGGTCACGTCATAGCGCGCCTGAAGCGCCTCGATCACCTCGTTAACCAGTACTTCGGGGGCGGAGGCGCCTGCGGTCACACCGATGGTGCGGATACCTGCAAGGGCGCGCCAGTCGATGTCAGCGGCGCGCTGCACCAGTTGGGCATAGCCGCAGCCCGCGCGCGCGCCTACTTCGACCAGACGGCGCGAATTGGAGGAGTTGGGCGCCCCGACGACCAGCATCGCCTCGCATTCTGCGGCCATCGCCTTGACTGCCGCCTGACGGTTGGTGGTGGCGTAGCAGATGTCTTCTTTGTGCGGCCCCTGAATGGTGGGGAATCGCGCTAGAAGGGCGGCGACGATGCCCTTTGTGTCGTCGACGCTGAGGGTGGTTTGCGTGACATAGGCCAGCGCATCCGCGTCGCGCACGTTCAGGTTGGCTACATCCTCTTCGGCTTCGACCAAGAGGACCGCGCCGGGGGGCAGTTGGCCCATCGTGCCGATAGTTTCGGGGTGACCGTCATGGCCTATCATGATGATTTGCAGACCCGCGTCATGGTGGCGCTCGGCCTCGATGTGGACCTTGCTGACCAGTGGGCAGGTAGCGTCGACATAGATCATCTGGCGGCGATCCGCCTCTGCCGGGACTGATTTCGGCACGCCGTGGGCGGAAAAGATCACCGGGCGGTCGGTGGGGCATTCATCCAGCTCCTCGACGAAAACCGCGCCCTTGGCGCGCAGGTCGTCGACGACGTATTTATTATGCACGATTTCGTGACGCACATAGACCGGCGCGCCCCATTTGGTCAGCGCCATCTCGACGATCTTGATCGCGCGGTCGACGCCCGCGCAAAAGCCGCGCGGTGCCGCGAGATAGAGGGTAAGAGGGGGATTGGTCATATGCGCGCTCCTTGGCGGCAGAGGTAAGGGGTAGGGCGCGGCGCGTCCAGAGGGGACGGCGGAAATGACGCGCTTGACGGGGTGCGAACGGCGCGAAAGGGTTGCGGCGCAAGGAGGCGGGCAATGACATATGATTTGGCGGTGGTGGGCGGCGGTATTCTGGGTCTTGCCCATGCGTGGCATGCTGCTCGCGCAGGGATGCGCGTTGCGGTGTTCGAGCGTGGCGAGGTGGCCGATGGTGCATCGGTGCGCAACTTTGGGATGTTGGCGATTGTCGCTCAACGGCCCGGCCCCGAGCTGGACAGCGCCCGCGCGACGCTGGACTCTTGGCGCGAGGTGGCGGCGGGCGCAGGGCTTGCGCTGCGGCAGGCCGGGTGCCTTTTTGTCGCGAGACAGGATGAGGAGATGGCGGTTCTGTCAGAGTGTGCAGCAAATTCTGATGGTTACGGACAGAACTTCACGCTGTTGAACGGCGACAATGTCCATGATTTCGCGCCCGGTCTCAGCCGCACTGCGCTGGGCGGACTATACAGCCCCGATGCGTGGAAAGTCGATCAGTGCGGGGCTCTGGCGGCAATATCTGGCTGGCTTGCGCGCGAACATGGCGTCACGTTTCACTTTGGGGCCGAGGTCCTCGAGGCGGCGAATGGCCGTGTCACGACGGCAGCCAGTGAATGGCCCGCGCAGCATATCGTGATTTGTGGCGGCGACGATTTCGCCCGCCTTTATCCCGAGGCGTGGACGCAAAGCGGTGTGACCTCCTGCCGCCTTCAAATGCTGCGCACCGCACCGCAACCGGGGGGTTGGCAGCTGGATCCATTCGTTCTGGGCGGCCTCAGCGTGACGCGCTACAGCGCCTTTGCGGAATGCGCGAGCCTGCCCGCGCTCAGATCCCACCAACAAAGTCATCAGGCGGACGCGGTGGCGAACGGCGTGCATGTCATCGCAGCGCAAGAGGCAGATGGCAGCGTAACCTTGGGCGATTCGCACCATTATGGCGCGAACGCAGAGCCGGACGATCCCGGCGCGGTGGACGATTTGATCCTGGGCGAACTGGACGAAAGGATGACCCTGCCCGAGCGCAGCATTGCTGCGCGCTGGGTGGGACGCTATGCGCATTTGGCTGGGCAAAGCCTGCTGCGCCTGCATCCCGCGCCCGGCGTTACGGCGTTGACTGTGACGAACGGGCAGGGGATGACGCATGGCTTTAACGTCGCCGCGCAGACGATTGGTGAAATCACCGAAAAGTGAAATCACAGGCAAGTGGAATCACCGGTGAGAGACTGGGTCAGCCCTGCGCTTCGTAGTTGGCAGGGCGCTCGGCCTGAGGCTCACGCGCGGGCCGGCCGATGACGTCCTTTAGATCGCTCAGCTCGATGAAATTATCGGCTTGGCGGCGCAAATCATCCGAGATCATTGGCGGATTGCTGCGGATCGTCGACACGACCGAGACGCGCACGCCCTGACGTTGCAGCGATTCAATAAGAGGTCGGAAATCGCCATCGCCGGAAAAGATCACGATGTGATCGACGCGTGGCGCCAGTTCCATCGCATCTACGGCCAGTTCGACATCCATGTTGCCCTTGACCTTGCGGCGGCCTTGGCTGTCCGTATATTCCTTGGCCGGTTTGGTCACCATGGTGAAGCCGTTGTAGTTAAGCCAATCAACAAGGGGACGGATGGGTGAATATTCGTCGTTCTCGAGCAGCGCAGTATAATAGAAGGCGCGCAGCAGCTTGCCGCGCCGCATGAATTCTGCGCGCAGTAATTTATAGTCAATGTCGAAACCCAGCGCCTTGCCGGCGGCATAGAGGTTCGATCCATCGATAAAGAGCGCGAGGCGCTCGTCCTTATAAAACATGACGGTTTCCTTTCAGCGAGAGGCTGTCGCAAGCGCGCCGGTGCGGTCTATAAATTGTCGGCATAAAGGGGGGCGAACCGGATGCCCCGCTGCCGTAGAAATGACGATGGGCGTGAGTCTGACGCCTTGCGAATAGCGAGATAGTTGCGATAGGAACGCTCGACAAGTCCGGAAGGATCCATATTTTATGGGTGACGCGACGACATCTGCCGATATTCTCGTTGCTTTGGGCGGAAATTTGCCCTCCGAAGTAGGGTCGCCCGCCGATACGCTACGCGTCGCGCTAGGTGCACTGGCTGACGAGGGCGCACAGGTGCTAGCCGTCAGCGCATTTTACGCGACACCCTGTTTTCCGGCCGGAGCGGGCCCCGATTACGTCAATGCCGCCGCGCGTCTGGCCATGAACGCCAGCCCCGACGAGGTGCTGGCGATGCTGCACCGGATTGAGGCACGATTTGGCCGCGAAAGGGTGCAGCGCTGGGGGCGCCGCACGCTGGATCTGGACCTGATCGCGTATGGTGCGCAGGTGTTGCCCGACGTCCAGACATATGCAGAATGGCGCGCCCTGCCGCCCGCGACGCAGGAACAGCGCGCACCGGACCGTTTGATCCTGCCGCATCCGCGTATGCATGAGCGGGCCTTCGTGCTGATCCCGCTGGCGGATGTTGCGCCGGACTGGCGGCACCCGGTTCTGGGCGTGACCGTACGCGAGATGGTCGCGCGCCTGCCCGTCGATGCAGTGCGCGAGGTGGTGGCCCTGCCATAACACGCTTGCACCTTGCCGCAACGCCGCGTAAGGAGCACGTTTACACCCCGATCCTGGCAATGCCGTTATCAATTCCGGAGGTCTCATGGCCCGCGTAACCACCGAAGACTGCGTCGACAAGGTTTCCAACCGTTTCGAACTGGTGATGCTCGCCGCGCACCGCGCGCGCGAAATTTCGTCCGGGGCACCGCTGACGGTGGACCGCGACAATGACAAGAACCCCGTCGTCGCCCTGCGCGAGATCGCGGAAGAGACGCAAATTGCTGCCGATTTGCGCGAGCGCATGATCGAATCGAACCAGACCGAAATCGAGGTGGACGAGCCCGAAGAGGATTCGATGGCTCTGCTGATGGGGGGCGAGGCCGACAAACCCGCCGAGGACGATATGTCCGAGGAACGCCTTCTGCGCGAGCTAATGAGGGCACAAGGGCAGGGCTGACGCCCGCGCCCCTTCCCAGGGTGGCCGCGGCGCGCGGCGGATGCATTTCATGATTACCGCCGACGACCTGATCGCAATTGTCCGCACTTATAATCCTCGCTGCGACGAGGGATTGCTGCGCCGGGCCTATGATTACGGTCGCCGCATGCACGAAGGGCAGACGCGCCACTCGGGTGAGCCGTATTTTTCACATCCCATTGCCGTTGCCGCCATTCTGGCGCAGCAGCGGTTGGGCGATGCTGCCCTCGTCACCGCGCTCTTGCACGACACGATCGAGGACACGCGCGCCTCCTACGCCTCGGTCGCCGAGATGTTCGGGCCTGAAATCGCCGATCTGGTCGATGGCGTGACCAAGCTGACAAACCTGCAGCTAAGCAGCAGCGAGACGAAGCAGGCCGAGAATTTCCGCAAACTGCTGATCGCCATGTCCAAGGATCTGCGCGTCATCCTGGTGAAACTCGCCGACCGTCTGCACAACATGCGCACGATCAAGGCGATGCGCCCCGACAAGCAGGTGCAAAAGGCGCGCGAGACGATGGATATCTTTGCGCCACTTGCTGGACGCATGGGCATGCAGTGGATGCGCGAAGAGCTGGAGGATCTGGCATTTCGCGTCATCAACCCCGAGGCGCGCGCGTCGATCATGCGCCGCTTTATCACGCTGCAACGCGATTCCGGCGACGTGATCGCGCGGATTACCGGCGATATCCGCAAGGAACTGGAAAAGGTCGGGATCGAGAGCGAGGTCGTAGGGCGCGCGAAGAAACCCTATTCGATCTGGCGCAAGATGCAGGAAAAGGAGCTGGCCTTTTCGCGCCTCTCGGACATCTACGGCTTTCGTATCATCACTGGCACCGAGGCTGAGTGCTACGCGATTCTCGGCGCGATCCATCAGCGCTGGCGCGCCGTGCCGGGCCGGTTCAAGGACTACATCAGCCAACCCAAATCGAACGGCTATCGGTCGATCCATACGACGGTGTCGGGGCGCGACGGCAAACGGGTCGAGGTGCAGATTCGCACGCGCCAGATGCATGATGTGGCCGAAGCGGGTGTGGCTGCGCATTGGTCCTACCGCGATGGGGTGCGCAGCGAAAACCCCTTTGCCGTCGATCCCGCAAAGTGGATCAGCACCCTGACCGATCAGTTCGATGCCGATGAGGATGACGCCGAATTCCTCGAGGCGGTCAAGCTCGAGATGTATTCGGATCAGGTCTTTTGCTTTACGCCGAAGGGCGACGTCATCAAGCTGCCGCGCGGCGCGACGCCCATCGACTTTGCCTACGCGATCCACACCCGGATCGGCAATGCCGTGGTGGGTGCGCGGATCGACGGGATGCGCGTGCCGCTCTGGACGCGGATCAAGAACGGGCAATCAGTCGATGTGATCATCGCAGATGGCCAGACGCCGCAATCAGCTTGGCTGGACATCGCCACGACGGGCAAGGCCAAATCCGCCATTCGCCGCGCGCTGCGCGAGTTGGATCGCGGTCGCTACATCAAGCTGGGTCGCGAGTTGGCGCGCGCCGCGTTCGAACATGTGGGCAAGCGGGTGACCGACAAGGCGCTGACGACCGCCGCGCGCAATCTGCGCCTGCGCGATACCTCCACACTGCTGGCGCGGCTTGGCAGCTCCGAGTTGACCGCGCGCGACGTGGTTAGTGCCGTCTATCCGGATATTACGCCGCAGGGCGGTGAGGAGGTGGGGCGGGATCGTGCGGTGATCGGACTCGATCAGGGTCAGCGATTCGACCGCGCACGCTGCTGCGAACCGCTGCCGGGCGAGCGGATCGTCGGTATCACCTTTCGCGGGCGGGGCGTGACCGTCCACGCGATCGACTGCGACGCGCTTCAAACCTACGAGGACCAGCCCGAGCGCTGGATCGATCTGGCATGGCACTCGGGCACCCATGCGGCGGCCTATACCGTGTCGCTGAACATCACGTTAAGCAATGATGCCGGGGTGCTGGGCCGCATTTGCACCTTGATCGGCGAGAGCAAGGCCAATATCTCAAACCTGAAATTCTTGGACCGCAAGCCGGACTACTACCGAATTCTTGTAGAGGTTGAGTTGCGCGACGCTGAACAATTACACCGTGTTATCAGCGTGCTGGACGCGGATAGCGATGTGGCGCAGATAGAGCGTCATCGCGATATGGCCCTCGCCTCTGGCAAAGGCGCAACCTGAAACCGAAAGAGGGCTACAATTGGTCTTTAAGCGACGAGACAAAAGATCCGTCTGGAAGGCCACCGCAGGTTTCTTCTGGCCCAAGGGCGGATGGACGCGGGCGGCGCGATACGTGAAATTTCGCGTCACGCGCCTGCCAGATCCACCGCACCGGATCGCGCGCGGAATCTTTGCCGGTGTTTTCGTGACCTTCTCGCCGTTCTTCGGGATGCATTTCGTGCTGGCCGCGCTGCTGTCCAAGATTATTCGCGGCAATATCGTGGCCTCGCTGCTGGCGACGTTTGTGGGCAATCCGCTGACCTTTCTCGCCATCGCCGCCAGTTCGCTTCAGACCGGGCATTTCCTGCTGGGCACCGGCGGGCGGCGACCTGACGAGGCCAATCGCACCCTCGCCGAGAAATTCGCGGGCGCGGCCGCAGATCTCAAGCACAACTTCCTTGCCATGTTCACCCCCGAGCAGGCTAATTGGAGCAAGCTGGCGGTATTCTATCACGACGTCTTTCAGCCCTACATGATCGGCGGCATCGTCATGGGCCTCATTGGCGGGCTGGCGGCATATTATTTCTCACTACCGATCATCATGGTCTACCAAAAGCGCCGACAGGCGCGGCTCAAGGCCAAATGGATCGCGCTCAAGCAAAAGGCCGCGGTTGACGATGCCAAAGCGTCACACCCACAGGCCCCGACGCAATAGGCAGCTTGACGGCGCGGCGCGCGCGCCGTTCTGTAAAGTCAGTACAGGCCCCGGAGCTGCTGCCGGTTGAGGGGCCATATTTGGGGGATATACCGAAAATGTCCAAGCTACGCCTCGGTGTGAACATCGACCACGTTGCCACCATCCGCAACGCTCGTGGCGGCGATGATCCTGATCCAGTGCGCGCGGCACTTCTGGCAGAAAAGGCCGGCGCCGACGGCATTACCGCGCATCTGCGCGAGGATCGCCGCCATATTCTGGACCACGACATTGACGCGCTGATGGCCGCGCTGACGTTGCCGCTGAACTTTGAGATGGCCGCGACCGTCGAAATGCAGCAGATCGCGCTGCGTCATAAACCCCACGCCGTCTGTATTGTCCCCGAAAAGCGCGAAGAGCGCACGACCGAAGGCGGTCTGAATGTGGCGCAGGAGGAAAACCAACTGGCCCATTTCATCGCCCCGTTGCGCGATGCAGGCTGCCGCGTGTCGATCTTTATCGCCGCCGACACGGCCCAGATCGAGGCCGCCGCCCGCATCGGTGCCGACATAATCGAACTGCACGCAGGCCCCTATTGCGACGCCCACGCCGAAAAACGTTTCATGGCGCGCGACACGGAATTGAATTCGCTGCGCGAGATGGCCACCTACGCGCATTCTTTGGGCCTCGAAGTCCACGCAGGCCACGGCCTGACCTTTGACACCGTCGGGCCCGTCGCCGCGATGCCCGAGGTGGTCGAGTTGAATATTGGTCATTTCCTGATCGGTGAGGCTGTCTTTATGGGGCTTGAGGCCGCGATCGTCGAAATGCGCCGCCTCATGGACGAAGCGCGATGAACTATCTGCGCTATACCGGCATCTTTCTGAGCATTGCTGTGCTGTCCGCGTTGGTGGTGCTCGCGCTCAATACGTGGGCGGATGCCGGTTTGGGATCGTCTGGACAGCTTTTGGCGCCTGCAATGATCGCCGCGCTGCTCGAAGGGCGCGCCTTCGTGCGCGGTGAGGCGCGCGCGCCGAACCCGGCCGAGGCGTGGAACTTTGCCCTGCTGGCCACGGCGCTGGCCGTAGTGCTCAACGTCGCGCTCAGCTATGCGGGCGCGCACCTGATCCCGGCCAACTCAGCGCAGAGCATCGCGCCGGTCGGCACGCGCGCATTCTGGCTGATGCTGGGTGTGCATACGCTGGTCTATCTGCTGTCGAACCGTTTTTTCCTGGGACTGGGCGCGCGCAACGAAGAAGTGGTTCAGGCCCGCCGCAACGGGACTGGCAAACCGTGAGCATAGTCGTGGCTGCCGCGTTATGATCCTTGGGATCGGCACCGATCTGGCCAATATCGAGCGGATCGCGCGCACGCTCGACCGTTTTGGCGACCGCTTCCGCAATCGCGTTTTTACCGATGTCGAACAGCAAAAAGCCGAGGCACGCGCCGACACCCCCGGCACCTACGCCAAGCGCTGGGCCGCCAAGGAGGCATGTTCCAAGGCGCTTGGTACCGGCCTGCGCATGGGCATCGGATGGAAGGATATGGCCGTTAGTAACCTTGCGACGGGCCAGCCGGTGATGGAGGTGACCGGCTGGGCCGCCGAGCGGCTGGCCGAGATGACCCCGCCGGGCCATAGCGCGCTGATCCACGTCACCCTGACCGACGATCACCCATGGGCGCAGGCCTTTGTGGTGATCGAGGCGCGACCACTTGCGCAAGCGCACCCCATTGCCGACGGCGCGGGTTGACTTGGCAGCGCCCCACGCCCATGAAGCACCTGAATTCACAGCCCCAAAACACAGCTCCAAAACACAGGCGGAAACCGCGCATGGCATCCGAAGCCAAGACAGGCAATCCCATCATCGAAACGATCAAGACGGTGGTCTTTGCCCTGCTGATCGCGGGCGTATTCCGCACGCTGTTTTTCCAACCTTTCTGGATACCGTCCGGGTCGATGAAGGACACGCTGCTGATCGGCGATTTCCTGTTCGTGAACAAGATGGCGTATGGCTATTCCTACGCCTCATGCCCGTCGATCCGCATCGGCGGTCTGGATATCGACGCCGAGGATATCTGCGGCTTTCTGGATGGCGACAACACCCGCTTTCTGGGCCGTGAGCCCGAGCGCGGTGACATCATCGTTTTTCGCCACCCGGTCAACCACAAGGACTTTATCAAGCGCCTGATTGGTATGCCCGGCGACAAGGTCCAGATGAAGGACGGCGTGCTGTTTATCAACGGCGAGGCGGTCCAGCTGGAGGATGCAGGCAGCTTTGGCGAGGTTTACGAGCCGCAAGGATCAATGAAAAGCCGCCCTCGCTGCGAAAACGGTGTGGTGGGCGAGGGCGGTCTTTGCTCAAAATCGCGCCAGATGGAAACGCTGCCGGGCGGGCATTCTCACAGTATCCTCAATATTGCGGACCAGCGTTCGGACGATACGGGCGTGTTTTCGGTACCTGAGGGACATTACTTTTTTATGGGCGACAACCGCGACAATTCCACCGATAGCCGCTATCCGCAGACCGTGGGCGGCGTCGGATTCGTGCCTTACGAAAACCTCATCGGTCGGGCCGGGCGCGTCATGTTTTCGTCCGCCGGTAAATCCATGCTCTATTTCTGGACATGGCGGGGGGACCGCTTCTTCAAGAGGCTCGATTGAAGCTCTCGGGCGATCTTCAGGCGTTCACCGCGCTGCTTGGGCATGATTTTGCCAGCCCTGCGCTGCTGATCGAGGCAGTTACGCATCCCTCGATGTCGTCCCCCAGCCGATCCGACAATCAGCGGCTGGAATTTCTGGGCGACCGGGTGCTGGGCCTCGTCATGGCCGAGGCGTTGCTGGAACATGATCCCAACGCCGCCGAGGGGCTGCTGGCCCCGCGCTTTAACGCGCTGGTGCGCAAGGAGGCTTGCGCCGCTGTCGCGCGTGAGATCGACCTTGGCAAGGTGCTTAAACTGGGCCGTTCGGAAATGCTATCGGGCGGGCGCCGCAAGGAGGCACTGCTGGGCGACGCAATGGAAGCGGTGATTGCGGCGGTTTACCTCGACGCGGGATTTGACGCGGCGCGGGCCGTGATCGTGCGGCTCTGGGCAGATCGAATTGAGGCGGTGGAATCCGACGCGCGCGATGCTAAGACGGCACTTCAGGAATGGGCGCAGGCGCGCGGCATGGCCCCGCCAAGCTACATCCAGACCGCGCGCAGCGGCCCCGATCACGCGCCCATGTTCACCATCGCGGCCCGGCTTGAAAACGGCGTCGAAGAATCGGCATCCGCAGGGTCAAAACGTCACGCCGAGCAGGTGGCGGCCAAGGCGCTGCTGGCCCGGCTTCTTGCCGCGCCCGATACGTGACGCTCTGGGCAAGAGCGCGCCAATCGGGTAGGGCTGCGACTTGCAACCGATGGAACCCAAGCCAATGAGCACACGCGCCGGATTCGTAGCCCTGATCGGAGAGCCGAACGCAGGCAAGTCGACCCTGCTGAACCGCATGGTCGGCGCCAAGGTCAGCATCGTCACGCATAAGGTGCAGACGACGCGCGCCCGCATCCGTGGCATCGCCATGGAAGGGGAGGCGCAGCTGATCTTTGTCGACACGCCCGGCCTCTTCAAACCGCGCCGCCGGCTCGATAGGGCCATGGTGGCCGCCGCGTGGGGCGGCGCTGCCGATGCTGATGTTGTGATCCTGCTGATCGAGGCGCATCGCGGTATCACCGAAGGGGTCGAGCGTATTCTTGAGAACCTCGCTGACGTGACCAAGGGGCGTAAGGTCGCGCTGGCGATAAACAAGATCGACCGCGTGCAATCGCCCGCGCTGCTGGCGCTGACCAAGGGCATGAACGAACGCTTTGCCTTTTCCGAGACATTCATGATTTCTGCCGAAAAGGGTCACGGCGTCGATGCCCTGCGCCAGTGGTTGGCAGGCGAAATGCCCGAGGGCCCGTGGCTCTACCCCGAGGATCAGATCGCCGATCTACCCCTGCGCATGATAGCCGCCGAGATCACGCGCGAGAAACTGACCCTGCGCCTGCATCAGGAGTTGCCCTACCAGCTGACCGTCGAGACGGAAAACTGGGAAGAGCGCGAAGACGGATCTGCCCGCATTGACCAACTGGTCTATGTCATGCGCGACGGCCACAAGGGTATCGTCCTCGGCCACAAGGGTGAGACCATCAAGCAGGTTGGCGCCGCCTCGCGGGCCGAACTGGAGGAATTCCTCGGTCGCCGCGTCCACCTGTTCCTACAGATCAAGGTGCGTCCCAACTGGCTGGAAGAGGCCGAGCGCTATTCGGAAATGGGCCTTAACTTCAAGGATGGCAATTGATGCGCGCCCTCGTCTTTCATCGTTCTGAAAATACTCGAATCCACAGGCTTGCATGACCCGCCTCACGGCAGATTTCTGGGTGCACGCCTACATTGCGCGGCTGCGTGCATACGATATCCCCGTCTATGTCACCGCTCACGGTGATGACACCTCCGGCGCGGTGCTGGTGAAACTGAACACACTGGACGGGCAGGCGGCAGCTTATCAGCGCAGCTTTGATTTGATGAGCGGCGCGCGAAAATGGGACGAACTGGCGCGCGGTCCCGAGGCTGACATCGACGCGGCCATTGCCCGCCAGCGCAGTTTCGATCCCGATCTTTGGGTGATCGAGGTCGAGGACCGCGCAGGCCGTCACCTGCTGGACCAGCCCGGCCTTGCCGATTGAGCCGCTTGTCATAGCGTCACTGGCTGTGCCCAATGGGGCGCGAAAGGGGTAGGTCGGCATGGAATGGCGCGATCAGGGCATATTGCTGTCGGTGCGCAGGCACGGGGAAAGTGCTGCGATCATCGAGGTGTTGACGCCAGTGCATGGTCGCCATGCGGGCGTCGTGCGCGGCGGGGCATCGCGCAAGCTGGCGCCGATCCTGCAACCGGGCGCGCAGCTGGATTTGGCATGGCGCGCGCGACTGGAGGATCACATCGGCACCTTCACGGTCGAACCCATCCGCTCGCGCGCGATGCATGTCATGAGCGACCGTCTGGCGCTGGCGGGGCTGAACGCCGTGACGTCCCTGCTGCTATTCTCGCTGCCCGAACGCGAGGCGCACGCGCCGCTCTATGCCCGCACCGAAACACTGATGGACCTCATGGGCGAGCGCGACATCTGGCCACTGGCCTATCTGCGGTGGGAGCTGGCTCTGCTCGAAGAGATGGGCTTTGGCCTTGATCTGAGCACATGCGCGGTGCTGGGCCGCAGAGCCAACGATCTGAGTTACGTATCACCCCGCACCGGGCGCGCGGTGTCGCGCGCGGGCGCGGGCGAGTGGGCGGATCGGCTGTTGCCGCTGCCGCCTTGCCTTTTGGGGCACGGCACCGCGCCCGATTCTGAAATTGCCGAGGGCCTTGCTCTCACGGGACATTTCCTGCACGCACGCCTCGCGCCTGAATTGGGGCATAAACCCCTTCCGGAGGCACGTGCGCGGTTCGTCGAGCGGTTTGCAGCGCGCGCGAATAGCCGCGATTGATATCGCCTTTGAAGCGGGTGGGCTTGAGTATTTCCGGAACGGTGAAAGTCTGGCCCGAGCGTCAGCGTCCGAGCGGCGCACGATGTATGAGATGAAAAAAGCCGTCATTATCCTCGCCGACGAGGCTGAGCGCGTCGATGACAAGCGGGCGCGCCAATAGCGGCGCAAGGGCAGGGGTGAGGGCGGCCTGAACGCGCGCGGCCTCGGGGGCGGGACGTTTTCCTGTGAGGGTCATGTGCCAGCGAAACTGATCCATCACATGTGGATAGCCCCAGCGGTGCAGGTTTTCGCTTTGAGCGGCGCTCATCCGGGGGTGCGTGCGGCGCGCAATCTCAGCCGCGGTTAGGGCGGCGCGGAACGGGTCCAATTGGCGGACGGTATCGGCGGCGAGGCGGTCCAGCGCGCCCGTGTCCCCAGTTGGGACAATCGCGACAAAACGGCCAAGGCGCGCCAGCTTGGTCCCGTCCAGCGTGACGGGCGTGCGAGCGGCGCAGAAATTGGCGAGCGCGTCGTAAAGTGCCTCGGGCTGGGCGCCCTGCGCAAGGCGAAAGGGCGGCTTGATGGTGGCGTGAAACCCATAGCGGCGCGGCGTTTCGGTCAACTCGGCGATAGAAGTGGGCAGGCCGGTAATATCCTCGGGGTGTGGCGCGCTCTGACCTGATGCGATGTTCCAACCCAGCCACGCGGCACCGAAACAGGCCAGCGCGCCATCGGGGGGTGTGTAGTAGATGCCATATCTGTAAAGGGCGGGGTCGGGCATGGTCCGTGTCTCTCAATTCGGGCTTGGCTGGTGCGCGTTCATCGCATAACTCCGGCCTCGCTCCAACGATCAAGCGCCTTTGACAAGATGATGCGCACAGCTTCATACCGGAGCTGCACATAAAACAGCCCTTCCGTCGTAGAGGATAGTCCATGCCCATCACCCAGATTTTCGACATTCCGCCTGCGCCGTGTGTCGCGATCGCAGGCCAGGAGCACGTGTTTCCGGTGCGCAGGGTGTTCTGCGTGGGACGCAATTATGCTGCCCATGCGGCCGAGATGGGCAATGAGGTGGACCGGGATGCGCCGTTCTATTTCACCAAGTCGGCCCATTCCGTGATCCCTTCGGGGTCCGAAATCGCCTATCCGCCGGGCACGAGTGATTGCCACTATGAAATGGAGTTTGTCGTCGCCATTGGGGGCGAGGCCCATCAGGTGGAGCAGGGACGCGCGCTGGACGCTGTGTTCGGGTATGCCTGCGGGATCGACCTGACCCGGCGCGATTTGCAGGCGACGGCCAAGGCGACGCACAAGCCTTGGGATCTGGGCAAGGATTTTGAGAATTCCGCGCTGATGGGCGCGATCACGCCAGCAGAGGTATTCGGCGCGGTTGGAGAGCGCGCGATCACGCTGGATCTGGACGGGCGGCGTGTGCAGGAGGCGCGTCTGTCGGACATGATCTGGAGCGTGCCCGAAATTATCGCGCATCTGTCGCGTTACTACCACCTTGCGTCGGGCGATCTGATCTATACCGGCACGCCTGCGGGCGTCGGTCCAGTTGTCCCGGGGAGCTTGCTGAGCGGTGCAGTCGATGGACTGGAGCCGATCACGTTGACCATTGCGGGCTAGGCGCAACGTCGACCGCTGGATTTAGATGTTTTGGTCAAAAAAAACCGGCGCCACTCTGGACGCCGGTTAACGGGCTCTGGCAACGGGCCTAGTTGCTCTGGCTGAGCAACCGCCGCGCGATGACCTGAGCCTGAATTTCGGCGGCGCCCTCAAAAATGTTGAGGATGCGCGCGTCGCAAAGGATGCGACTGATCTTATACTCAAGCGCAAAACCGTTGCCGCCGTGGATTTGCAGGCCGTTGTCAGCTGCGGCCCAAGCGACGCGCGCGCCCAGCAGCTTGGCCATCCCGGCCTCGACGTCGCAGCGACGGCCCGCGTCCTTTTCCCATGCGCTGAAATAGGTCAGTTGGCGGGCGATCATGATCTCGACCGCCATCATCGCCAGCTTGCCCGACACGCGCGGGAAGTCGATTAGCGGGCCACCGAATTGCTTGCGGTCCTGCGCGTATTGCATTGCGACATCCAGCGCCGATTGCGCCACGCCCACGGCACGTGCGGCGGTCTGGATGCGGGCGCTCTCAAACGTCTCCATCAACTGTTTGAAGCCTTTGCCCTCGGCCCCGCCCAGTAGGTTTTCGCCCTTGATGTGAAAGCCATCAAAAGCCAGCTCGTATTCCTTCATGCCACGATAACCCAGCACCTCGATCTCGCCGCCGCTCATGCCCTCGGTGGGGAAGGGGACGTCGTCCGTGCCGGGGGTTTTCTCGGCCAGAAACATCGACAGGCCACGATGGTCGGTCGTGTCCGGATCGGTGCGTGCAAGCAGCGTCATGACATGAGTGCGCGCAGCGTGGGTAATCCACGTCTTGTTGCCGGTGACGCGGTAGTCGTCGCCATTTTTGACTGCGCGCGTGCGCAAGCTGCCAAGGTCCGAGCCGGTGTTCGGCTCGGTAAAGACGGCCGTGGGCAGAATTTCACCGCTGGCAAGTTTAGGCAGCCATTGCGCCTTTTGCGCGTCAGTGCCGCCGCAGATGATGAGTTCCGCGGCAATTTCGCTGCGCGTGCCAAGCGAGCCGACGCCGATATAGCCACGGCTGAGTTCCTCGGAAACGACGACCATCGACGCCTTGCTGAGGCCCAGACCGCCGAATTCCTCGGGGATGGTCAGGCCAAAGACGCCCATTTCGGCCAGTTCCTCGATGATTTCCATCGGGATCAACTCATCCTTGAGGTGCCAGTCATGCGCGTAGGGCTCGACCTTTTCCACCGCATAGCGGCGGAATTGTTCGCGGATCATTTCCAACTCGTCATCAAGGCCGGTGCGACCCACGGTGATCTCGGCTGAGCGTTCCTGCATCAGCGCGACCAGCCGCGTGCGGGCGGCTTGTGTGTTGCCGCCTTGGGTCAGGGTCATGATCTCGGGCGTCATCAGGGTGCGCATGTCGTCCTGCGATAGGCCGATGTCCTGTAGGCGCAGTATTTCGCCTTGGCTCATCGGGATGCCACCATAGATCTGCCACAAGTATTCGCCGAACGCGATCTGGTGGATCAGCGCCTCGACCTCACCGAAGGTGCCGGCCTCGGTCAGCCGGTCGGCCCATGCCTGCATCTGGCGCAACGCCTCGGCGTAGGTGGCCAGCCACGCGAGGCCATGCGCCGCTGTCTGATGCTGATCGACCAGTGCGCCCGACACGCGGCCATCCTCGGTGACCTCACCGCGTAGCGTGGTCTTGGCCGTGGCGACAATGCTGTCGACGGGCGCGATCGCTGCGCGCGTGAGGTCGGTGAGATTGTCCAGCAGGACGGCGTTTGCCGCCTTATCCAATTGTCCGTCATGAGCCATTTTGCGATCCTTTTCACACTTGCGGCTTGTCCTAGTCATTTTGCAGGTGCAGCGCAACTATAAGCCAAATGGGCGCGGCATTTTGATGCAATCTTGCGCGGCATTTTCGCGCATAGGTGCCGGCGCCCACTCCGCCACCGCCGCTTCCCGGCCGTGGCGTTCCAAGTTCAAATTTAGCCACGATTTGAATTCTAAACGCGCACAAACACTCGTTTGTTGTGGGCGCCTTGATATATTATTGTGATTCAACAACATGTCAAAACGCCTTAAGGACCAAAGCATGGAGATTTTCGCCCCCCTTGGTCCGCCTGAACTGTGGCTCTTTGCCTATGCAATCGCGTTGGGCGCGGGAGTGGTAAAGGGTGTCGTCGGTTTTGCCATGCCGCTGATTTTGCTGTCGGGGCTCAGTAGCTTTGTCGCTCCGGATTTGGCGCTGGCCTGCCTAATTGTGCCGACGCTGCTGACGAACGCGTGGCAGGCGCTGCGACAGGGGTCGCTCGCGGCGGCAGCATCGATCCGGCGGTTCCACGTCTATCTGCTAGCCGGGGGCGTGGCGCTGGTGCTGAGCGCGCAGCTGGTGCCGGTGCTGTCTGCCTCGACGCTGTTGTTGATCATTGCGGTGCCTCTGGTGATCTACGCTGCTGCGACGCTGGCGGGCCACCCACTGCGCCTGCCTTTGCGTCCGGGGCGACGGTTGGAGGCTGCCTTGGGGGGCGGGGCCGGGTTTATCGGTGGCCTTTCGGGCGTTTGGGGGCCGATTACCGTGGCGATGCTGACGGCGATGGAAACTGAAAAACGCGAACAGGTGCGCGTGCAGGGCGTAATCTATGGCCTTGGTGCCATTGCGCTGGCGGGCGCGCATGTCGCGTCGGGCGTGCTGAACGCCCAGACATTGCCGCTGTCGCTGGCGCTGGTGCCGCCCGCGCTACTGGGTATCTGGACGGGGTTCCAGATACAGGATCGAATCGACCAGACCCTATTCAAGCGTTTGACGCTGTGGATCCTGTTGATCGCGGGGCTGAACCTGCTCAGGCGGGGCCTGATAACGTTGTGATCTGTGCGAATCGGCCCGCGCGTCAGACCGCTATGGGCCATTCATCGGTCCCAAAGAGGGCGCGCAGCCTGCCCAATCGGCGGTCAAGGGCGCACGCATGAGATGAAACTGGCAGATTTCGGGTATCTTACGGCGCTTTCTGTTTTCGTTTCGCGTGTTTCAACCTATACTCCGGTTAAAGCCGCAAAGGCCTGAAACAAAACGACTCGGGGGGAAAACATATGATCCGATCGGAACTGATTCAAAAGATCGCCGATGAAAATCCACATCTTTACCAACGCGATGTGGAGCGGATCGTAAACACCGTCTTCAACGAGATCACCGATGCCATGGCGGCGGGCAACCGGGTAGAGCTACGTGGTTTTGGCGCGTTTTCGGTCAAAAAGCGCGATGCGCGGATCGGGCGGAACCCACGGACGGGCGAATCCGTTCCTGTTGAAGAGAAACATGTGCCCTTCTTCAAGACTGGCAAGCTCTTGCGGGACCGCCTGAACGGAAAGTAATACATGCGCTATATTCGCTACGTCTCGATCGCCATCTTCGCGCTGGCCCTTATCCTTATCGCCTTGGCTAATCGCGTTTGGGTGCCGATCCGTTTGGTGCCGCCGGAGCTGACCAGCTTCACCGCGCTCAGCCCTGCGCATGAGGTGCCGCTATTTGTGGTCATCTTTGGCGGGATTCTGGCCGGTTTGATCCTTGGTTTTATTTGGGAATGGATTCGTGAGGCGGGCGAACGCGCCGCTGCCGCCAAGCAGGCGCGCGAAATGACTCGTCTGCGCGCCGAGATCAAGCGCCTGAAGGCCCAAAAGCATGAGGGCAAAGACGACGTCCTCGCGCTGTTGGATGATGGCCGCTGATCCGACATGACCAAAGATATTCGTATCAAGATGTGCGGGCTGACCCAGCCCGAGGACGTAGTGGCCGCCGTTGATGCGGGCGCACATTATGTCGGGTTCGTTTTCTTTCGCCGCTCGCCGCGACATCTGGAAACGGACGCGGCCGCCGCACTGGCGCTGGCCACACCCAAAGGTATCCGCAAGGTCGCGCTGACTGTGGACGCAGGCGACGCGGAACTGGATGCGCTGACCTCTGCCGTGCCGCTCGACATGCTGCAACTGCACGGACAAGAAACCGCCGCGCGCGTCGCTGAAATCAAGGCGCGCTATGGTCTGCCAGTGATGAAGGCGATCGGTATCGGTGAAGCCTCGGACCTGTCGCTGATTGATGTATATGCGGGCGTTGCCGATCAGCTTTTGATCGATGCCAAGCCGCCAAAGGGCTCTGGCGTGCCGGGCGGCAATGCGCTGGCCTTTGATTGGTCGCTGATTGCCGGACGCCGCTGGCTGCTGCCATGGATGCTGGCGGGGGGCCTTACGCCCGAAAATGTCGCCGAAGCGGTGCAAGCCACGGGTGCGCGCCAGCTAGATGTGAGTTCCGGCATTGAAAGCGCGCCGGGTGTCAAGGACGCGGACCTGATGCGCGCCTTCGCCGACGCTGCGCGCGGATGATAGCGTTCCGCGACGCGACCCTGGCCGACGTGTCGGCTGTGGTCGCGCTGCTGGCAGACGATGTATTGGGCCGCACACGCGAAGCGCCGGATATTACCCCCTACCTCGCGGCATTTCAGCGGATTGGCGAGGAATGTGGCAATCACCTGATCGTCGGAGTCGAGCCGGAGGGTAAGGTCGTCGCCACCTATCAGATCACGTTCATCAGCGGGTTATCCCTGCATGCCGCGCGCCGTGCGCAAATCGAAAGCGTGCGCGTGGCCGGCGATCAACGCGGGCAGGGGATCGGTCGCGCGATGTTCGAGGATGCCTATGGTCGCGCCCGCGCCGCCGGATGCTCACTGGTTCAACTGACGATGAACGAGTCGCGCACAGACGCGCGGCGGTTCTACGAATCCCTAGGCTTTGCCGCGACACATACCGGGTTCAAGCGTACGCTGGACTGACCCGCAGGGCGCCTTTTCGCTGGAAAACCCTGCCCGCGTCCCATATTCATCGCGCTAAAGCGTTTCGCGAAAAACCTGAATCACAGATTTTCGGGAAACGCGCGCAACATATGAGCGTTGCGCGCGTTTCGCCTTTATCTGATGTCTCAGGGTAAAGGCGAAACGCCTTAGTGTGCATGACGGAGAGGCCAGCGATATGAACGATCTTTTCAACAGCTTCATGACCGGTCCCGATGAAAGGGGCCGCTTTGGCGAATTTGGCGGGCGCTTTGTCTCCGAGACGCTGATGCCGCTTATCCTTGAGTTGGAAGAGCAGTATGAGCACGCCAAGACTGACGACAGCTTCTGGGCTGAAATGCATGACCTCTGGACCCATTATGTAGGCCGCCCCAGCCCCCTTTATTACGCTGACCGGCTGACACAGCATCTGGGCGGGGCCAAGATTTATCTCAAGCGGGACGAGCTGAACCATACCGGCGCACACAAGATCAACAACGTGCTGGGCCAGATCATCCTCGCCCGCCGCATGGGCAAGACGCGCATCATCGCCGAGACGGGCGCAGGCCAGCATGGCGTTGCCACAGCAACGGTTTGCGCCAAGTTCGGCCTGAAATGCGTGGTCTATATGGGCGCGCATGACGTTGAGCGTCAGAAACCCAACGTGTTCCGCATGCGCCTGCTGGGTGCCGAGGTGATCCCCGTCACATCAGGGCGCGGCACGCTGAAGGACGCTATGAACGATGCGCTGCGCGACTGGGTGACCAACGTGCGCGACACGTTCTACTGCATTGGCACGGTGGCCGGGCCGCATCCCTATCCGGCCATGGTCCGTGATTTCCAGAGCATCATCGGCACAGAGGCCAAAGAGCAGATCCTGAAGGCCGAGGGCCGTCTACCGGACACGCTGATCGCTGCCATCGGCGGTGGATCGAACGCCATGGGCCTGTTCTATCCCTTTCTTGATGACAAGGACGTCGCGATTATCGGCGTCGAAGCGGGCGGCAAAGGCGTCACCGCCAAGATGGAGCATTGTGCCTCGCTAACTGGCGGGCGTCCCGGTGTGCTGCACGGTAATCGTACCTATCTGCTACAGGACGATGACGGTCAGATCCTCGAAGGCTATTCGATTTCAGCGGGCCTCGACTATCCGGGCATCGGCCCCGAGCATAGCTGGCTGCACGATATAGGGCGCGCGCAATATGTCGCCATCACCGACAAGGAGGCACTGGAAGCGTTCCAGTTGAGCTGTGCGCAAGAGGGCATCATCCCCGCTCTGGAGCCTAGCCATGCCTTGGCCCATGTCATGAAAATCGCGCCCGACCTGCCCAAGGATCATATCATCATCATGAATATGTGCGGACGCGGCGACAAAGATATTTTTACCGTGGCAAAGCATCTCGGCTTTGGCTTGGAAGAGGACGACTGAACCGCCAGCGCCGCTTGGGACAGCGGGAACTGGATGTTTGGACCATAGAAAAGCCGGGTGCATGGCCCAGCGCCTTACGGCAAATGTTGAAGCTCGCAGCCTTTACGCTGCGAGCTTTTCTTTTCGCTCTTCCATTTCCCTATCTGCCAAGCATCCCAGTCGATAGGAGAAGAAACGGATGGCAAAGCTCCTTGGCGCATCGGATGGCATCTCGCGAGTTCGCATCGACCCTTCGTGGAGAAAGGGCTTCGTCATCGTGTGTGGGAAAGGCTTCCGTTCCACCAAGTATTTCCCGGATGACATCGAGACGATGCGGCAGATGGATGAAGAAACCTATCGCTCTGCCGGCGGTGCGGCCGGCTGGGCGATTGCTGGCGGCGTCTTGACCGGTGGTCTTGGATTACTCGCCGGAGCAGCCATCGGGGGCGCAGGCGGCATCATGCGATCTACCTGATCCGGCTGCGCGACAGAAAGCATGTGGCATTCCACGAGACCGATAAATCGGCGCTGAAGGTTCTGCAAAAGCACTACATCAAGCTTTAGGCCCAAGTGCCCAAATCTACATGAAATCCCGCTCATAAACCCGCCCGCGTGCGAGCCCGATCCGCATCGCGGGCGTTTTCTTGTCATCGCCCGGATCGCACCAGTTGTGGTAGAATCGGTATATCTGCACCATCTTGGCCATCACCTCCGGCTTATAGAGATACTGCTTGTCCCAAGTGCGGCCGACATTCCCGCTGGAAATGGACGGTCGAGAGGCGAAGCGGACATTGGAACGGAACTTGTGGAAGTAGGAACCCACGCTCCGCAGGGTCGCGCGACGGATCAGGCGTGCTGCCGACATCGCATCGCGTCCAGGCCGCCAGGTCGGCACCTTCACCACCTTGTTCGGCTCGGATTTCCTCGAGAACGGAAAACGGGCGCCGAGATTCAGCGGCCATCCCATCACCTGGATTGACAGCGCGAAATCGACAGCCGGGCATAGTCTTTGTCGGATAGCTGCCGGATCTGGTTTATGAGCATCCCGGAGACCCCCGATAGCAGTGCCTGCCCTGCCGCGACGGTGTAGTTGCGCATATCGTTGGTCATCTCCTTATCGAAGCTGACAACCGCGATCTCGGCTTTGCGCTGACATATCTCTTCGACAAATGCCGCCTGAAACGCCTGCTGCAAGCCGCGGTCGTCATCCATCACCATCAGGAGCGGCACATCGGCCCCGGAAAGCATCTGCTGGACCCGAAGAGCGTGGGCATACTGGAGGATGTCATAGCGCACCAGGACGCCCTGGTGGGGCAGCTGGTAGAGTTCGATCTCCTGCACCTTCTGCCGTTTCTTGAGGCGCACGAGGTAGTCTTGGAACTCGGTCTTCGTCCAGATGCGCGCATGTTGGCGGAACGCGACCGAGAGGCTCTCCTCGTTGGCCGCGAGGGCCTGCTCCTCGGCTTGATCCATCGTCATCGTGGGGTCGAACTGGAACGCTGCCTCCATGATGAACCCGGAGCGGTGATGTGCCGTGCAGAGATGTTGGACCGCCACCGGTGTCCGCTTGCGCTTTGTCGGCCAGTTCAGCATCAGCGTCTGGCTGTCCGTGGCGAACCGTGAGCCGACCTCCCGGAAATCAACCCGAGAGAAATCCTCACGCTGGGCGATGAATCCCTGGATCTGGTCGTGGAAGAAGTCGATCTTGCCGTAGAGATCGCGGTAGGAGGTGTCGGTAATTTTGCAGATCTTCGACAACGACACCTCGTTGCACAGCATCTGGAAGATCACCCGGTTCTTGTCGCTTCGCAGATGCCGGCGCGCCGGCTGGCCGATCAAGAAGGTCTTCGAGCACAGACGGCACTGGAAGCGCGGATCGCCATTCGCCGTCTTGCTGAACCGCCGGTAGAACTCGGGATGCGCCTCGGGCGCCATCCCCTGCGCGAAGCATCCCGGCGTCTTGCAGGAAGGCACGGTTGGATCGTGCTCTTGCAAATGCTTGAGGCGTTGGTTTTCTTCGGTAATCGCGCAGTTATTCTTGATCCGCGAGGACTTGTTGCAGGTTGGGCATTGAAAGAACTCTTCGTGCTTCGTGCTTCGTGCTTCGTGCTTCCTGCTTCGTGCTTCGTGCTTCGTGCCTTTGACCTCGCCTCGCAGGACGTCCGGCGGTGCCGGTGGTTCTCCACCTGGCCTTTTGAACGGGTCCGGATGCACACCGAAGCTGCCGCACGCGGGGTTGCGGCAAAAGTTTAGGTCGAGCCCCCCGAAGGCTTCGGGACACCTCCGCTCCAGAGGCGGATTTTCTGTCGAAGATATTTTCGAGACAAAACTCACCTGATCTCTCCCTCTGAGAATGCGTCAAGTGTCTTGTCTGAAAAGGAATGTTGGCCACAGTGCGGCCAACAGAAGCACTTATTTCAACATTTGCCGTGAGGGGCTGGGGGGAGCATCCTGGCTTTTTTGGTCTCAAATATCCATGTCTGAATACTTTGGTCAGCGCGTCGGCACCGGTTCGTCGCCGCGATAATCATAAAAGCCGCGCCCGGTCTTGCGGCCCAGCCAACCGGCCTCGACATATTTTGTCAGCAGCGGACAGGGGCGGTATTTCGTATCGGCCAGCCCGTCATGCAGCACGTTCATAATGGCAAGGCAGGTGTCCAGCCCGATGAAATCGGCCAGCTCTAGCGGGCCCATCGGATGATTCGCGCCCAACTTCATCGACTGGTCGATTGAGCGCACGTTACCGACGCCCTCGTAGAGGGTATAGACCGCCTCGTTGATCATCGGCATCAGGATTCGGTTGACGATAAAGCCGGGAAAATCTTCAGCCGACGCGGCTGTTTTCCCAAGTTTTTCAACGACCTTTAGGCAAGATTCGTAGGTTTCCTTATCGGTGGCGATGCCGCGAATCAATTCGACCAGACTCATCACCGGGACCGGGTTCATGAAGTGAAAGCCCATGAATTTTTCAGGCCGGTCGGTGCGGCTGGCGAGGCGAGTAATCGAGATCGATGAGGTGTTCGACGTCAGGATCGTGTCTGGCTTGAGGTGCGGTAGCAGATCCTCAAAGATCGCCTGTTTCACAGTCTCACGCTCGGTAGCGGCCTCGATGATCAGATCGTTCTGGCCCAGATCGGTCAGCGTCAGGGTGGTATCGATTCGCTCCAGCGCGCCGTCCATGTCGCCCTGCGAGATTTTTTCGCGGCTGACCTGCCGTTCGAGATTGGTGCGCATCGTCTGCATTGCCGCGTCCAGCGCGTCTTGGCTCACGTCGGTCATCTGCACATGGTAGCCAGCCAGTGCCATGACATGCGCGATGCCGTTGCCCATCTGCCCTGCGCCGACGATGCCGATTGTCTGGATGTCCATGTCACTGTCCTGCTTGCCGTTTGGCGCACAATAGGCCCCCGGACCGGGGGCCTGCAAGGGGCGCGTTAGGAAGGGGCGGTGACGCTAAAGGTTTATTCGAAATCGCACTTTATCCATTTCTAAAGGGATTGCGCTGATTCTCGACCTTGGGTGAATATCATGGTGGGAAAAATGGCTTATGAAAAACTGGGGGCGACGCCCCTTGATTACGCGCCGTGCCGATATGGCGCGTCAAAACTTCTCTTTCGTGGACCGGAGCGTGCGCTGACAGGTCGCTACGCTGCATTCTTGGGCGGGACCGAGACGTATGGCAAATTTATCCGCCGACCGTTTCCGGCGCTGGTCGAGGATCGGCTGGGTGCGCCTTGTGTCAATCTGGGCTGGCCGAACGCAGGTGCCGATGTGTTTTTGCACGATCACGATGTTCTTGCGGCTGCGTCCATGGCACAGGTGACGGTGTTGCAGGTGGCAGGCGCGCAGAACATGTCGAATAGGTTTTACACGGTGCATCCACGACGCAATGACCGGTTCGTGCAGGCAACTTCCGTTCTACGTGCGATTTTCTCTGAGGTGGATTTTACCGAGTTTCACTTTACGCGGCACATGCTGGGATATCTGGCACATGTCGGGCCGGATCGGTTCGCATTGCTACGTCTTGAGCTTCAAGAAGCGTGGGTTGCGCGGATGAAGCTGCTGGTGGACCGCATCGACGCGCCAGTCGTGCTGTTGTGGATGTCGTCCCATCCGCCGCAGGATCGTGCGGACGTGCCGGGCATCGCCGAGGACCCGGCTTTTGTCACGTGCGCCATGTTGCGCGCGCTGGCCGGGTGTACTGCCGGTATCGTCGATGCCACGGCGAACAGCGCGGCACGTTTGAGCGGCACACAAGGTATGGTCCATTCCGAGTTCGAGGCGGTTGCCGCCGCCGAACTACTGGGACCCGCCGCGCATGACGCGGCTGCCGAAGCGCTCTTGCCGATCATGCGCAAGTATCTGGGAGATTGACAAAAAAGACCCGCCTGCGATTACGGGCGGGTCTTGTCATTGGGTCTTGACAGAGTCTCTCAGCCAAGTTTCTTGGTCAACTCCGGCACGGCCTCAAAGAGGTCGGCGACCAAACCGTAATCAGCGACCTGAAAGATTGGCGCCTCTTCATCCTTGTTGATCGCGACGATGATCTTGCTGTCTTTCATGCCCGCGAGGTGCTGGATCGCCCCCGAGATGCCGACGGCGACATAAAGATCGGGCGCGACCACCTTACCGGTTTGGCCGACCTGCCAGTCGTTCGGTGCATAGCCCGAATCGACCGCCGCGCGCGACGCGCCGACAGCTGCGCCGAGGGCATCGGCCAACTTTTCGATCATGGCAAAGTCCTCTTTGCTGCCGACACCGCGACCGCCCGAGACGACAACGCCTGCTGATGTCAGCTCGGGGCGGTCCGAGGCAGCAACCTTGTCCTCGACCCATTCGGAGAGGCCGGGATTTGCGACGGCAGAAATCGTCTCGACCGAGGCCGAGCCGCCCTCGCTGGCAGCATCAAAGGTAGACGTGCGGATGCTGACGACCTTCTTTGGGTCGATCGACTTGACCGTCTGGATTGCGTTGCCCGCGTAGATGGGGCGCTCGAACGTGTCAGAGGACACGATGCCAGAGACATCAGAGATGACCATGACGTCCAGCAAGGCCGCGACGCGCGGCAGCACGTTCTTGGCGTCGGTCGTGGCGGGGGCGACGATATGTTCGTAGTCGCCCGCGAGCGACACGATCAATGCGGCCGTCGGTTCCGCGAGGCGGTGCCCCAGCGAGGGATCCTCGGCGACCAGCACCTTGGAAATGCCCTTGATTTTCGCAGCCGCTTCGCCAGCGGCAGCGGCAGAGGCACCACAGCAGAGGGCGGTGACGTCGCCCAGCTTGATCGCGGCGGTTACGGCCTTGGCGGTGGCGTCAAACGCCAGTTCGCCATCGGTAACTTCGGCAAGGAGAAGAACAGCCATTACACAGCCCCCACTTCTTTGAGTTTCGCGACCAGCTCGTCTACCGAACCGACGATTTCGCCCGCTTTGCGCGCCTCAGGCTCGACCGTGCCGGTGACCTGCAAGCGCGGCGTGACATCGACGCCGTAATCGGCGGCGGATTTTTCATCCATCGGCTTTTTCTTGGCCTTCATGATATTGGGAAGCGACGCATACCGCGGTTCGTTCAGGCGCAGATCGACGGTGATGATGCTGGGCATCTTGACTTTGATCGTCTGGAGGCCGCCATCGACCTCGCGGGTGACCAGCGCATGATCGCCCTCGATATCCAGCGCGCTGGCAAACGTGCCCTGCGACCAGCCCATCAGCGCTGACAGCATCTGGCCCGTAGCGTTCATGTCATTGTCGATCGCCTGCTTGCCCGCAATAACGAGGCCGGGTTGCTCTTCGTCGATGATCGCCTTGAGGATCTTGGCGACGGCCAGCGGCTCGATATCGGTGTTCACGTCCTCGGAGGCGATGACCAGAATGGCACGGTCGGCGCCCATCGCCAATGCGGTGCGCAGAGTTTCCTGGCTTTGCTTGACCCCGATCGAGACGGCGATGACCTCTTCGGCCTTGCCGGCCTCCTTGAGGCGGATCGCCTCTTCGACGGCGATTTCGTCGAACGGGTTCATCGACATTTTGACGTTGGCAAGATCGACACCGCTTCCGTCCGCCTTGACGCGGACCTTCACGTTGTAGTCGATCACGCGTTTGACAGGCACGAGCACCTTCATTGGCATAATCTCCATCAGATTGACAAAGAGCCACAATGCGACTCTTCAAAAAGCTCTCATCGGCGTTGATACAGAATTGATGTTGCGGAAAACAGCGTAAAATCGTCACGTTTTGTCGCGGTCAGATTGCAACCATGTTCGGCTGCGCCTAGCGGTTCGCGCCCGGAACCCACAGCACGTCGTCTTTACCGCCGTTGTTGGCCATGCGGCCCGCGACGAAAAACCAGTCGCTGAGGCGATTGAGGTATTTGACAGCGGCCGGGTTCACGGTCTCGAGCTCAGCCAATTCGGTCGCCAAACGCTCGGCACGGCGCGAAACGGTGCGGCAGAGATGCAGATAGGCGGCCAAATCTGTACCGCCCGGGAGGATAAAGCTGCGCAGGGGGTCCAGCACCTTGGTCATGGCGTCGATTTCGGCCTCAAGGCGGTCGACCTGACTCTGCGCGACGCGCAAGGGTGGATATTCCGCCTCTCCGTCCTTTTCGATGTCCGGGTTGCAGAGGTCAGCGCCCAAATCGAACAGGTCGTTCTGGATCCGCGCCAGTGCCTCATCGGTTTCGCCCGTCGCATGCAGACGCGCCATGCCTAGGGTCGCGTTCACCTCGTCGACTGTGCCGTAGGCGGATACGCGGGCCGAATGTTTGGCGACGCGGCTGCCATTGCCGAGGGCGGTGTCGCCCTTGTCGCCGGTGCGGGTATAAATCTTGTTGAGAACGACCATGATCATTGGCCTCCGAATTGTTTGTGGATGGTGACAAAGGCCAGAATGACAATGACGGCGATAAACTGCGCAATGATGCGCCAGCGCATAAATTTGTTCGCGCGTTTGCCGTTTTCCACGCCTTCCTTGCCGAAGGTGCTGATGCCCATCGCGAGAATCGCCGCGACGACAAGGCACGCGGCGGCGACGAGCAGGAAAAGCGGGTCTTTGAGCATTGATGCCTCCGGGGTGTGGGTCTGCTGGGCGTCTGCCAAGCGTTTGGGCCGCATTTAGACCGGTTGTGGCGAAAGTCGAAAGGGAAAAACCAGCACGCCTCAGGCACATCTCAGGCGCGCGACAGCATCCAGTCCAATGCGCGGGTGGGCAGAATGCGCCGCGCAAAGCCCATCGCATGGGTCGGCAGCGTGACATAATAGCGCGCACGTGGACGGCGCGCCTCGACCGCATGGATCAGTTTTTTGGTGACGGCCGACGGAGGCAACTCGAACGTGTCAGGGCCGTTCGACGTATAAAGCCGCTTTTGCAGGCCCGCGCGGTAATCGGCCTCGCGGGGTGAGTTTTCCCAATCAATCCAGCGCTCGAAATGCGGGATGGAGTTCTGACGGATCAGGGACGTGACTGGCCCCGGCTCGATCAGGCTGACGTCTATGCCGGTGCCGCGCAGCTCGATTCGCATGGTGTCGCTCAGACCTTCGACAGCGAATTTCGTCGCATTATAGGCGCCACGCCATGGCAGCGTCACGAGGCCCAGCACCGACGAGCATTGCACGATACGCCCAGATCCTTGGGCGCGCATCACTGGGATCACGCGGCGCGTCAGGTCGTGCCAGCCAAAGAGGTTCGTCTCGAATATCTCGCGCAGCGCGCCTGTTGGCAGATCCTCTACCAGGCCGGGGCAGGCGAAAGCGCCGTTATTAAACAGCGCGTCCAGTCGGCCGCCAGTGATCTCCAGCACTTCGGCGAGGCCCGCTGCGATGGACTCTGTGTCGGCATAGTCGATCTGCGGGCTGTGCAGCCCTTCGCCTTGCAGCCGCGCGCAATCCTCGGGTTTGCGGCAGGCGGCAAACACGCGCCATCCACGCGCGGCCAGCCCGTGAGCGGCATCATAGCCGATGCCCGACGAGCAGCCGGTGATAAGGATCGAGCGCTGAGTGGCGCCATTTACTATGGTCAAATCAGTTGGCCGCCGTGACCAGCCAATCGGCCATCCAACCGGTCTGGCCGGTGTCCAAATCGCGCAACTCGACCCACGCACCACGCCGGTCCAGTATCTCGACGTTAGTGCCGCGCGTCAATTGGTCGACCTTGTCAAAATCGGTGCCGGGACCGCTGCGCATGTTGGCGACATCTCCCGCGACGCTACGAATGTCGGCAGGCCCTCGCGAAGAAATGACCGCCTCGGCAATCGGCGTACTTTGAACGTCGCTGACCAGCGTTTCGACGTCGAATGTGTCGGTGCGGGCGGGCGCGCGCTGATCCATGGCATCCCCACCACTTAGCGGGCGTGTCATCGAGGCCAGTGTGATGCCGAATCCGCCTGTCTCATCCTCGGACAGCCCGGACAGGCCGGCGAAGGTGGTGGCCTCGCGCAGCGCCGGCTTGCGCTTTGTATTTTTAGCGGTTGTTGCTTTGGTCCGAGAATTGGATGCCGCGACCTGAAGCGGCGGCATCTCGGCCTCGACGATCTGCGTGGGTGCAGGTACCGGGCGCGGCTCGGCGAACAGCGATTTTCCCTGCCATGCGACCTGAAGCGAATTTGGGGCAGGCGCGTAATCACTACCACCGCTGGTGTGGTAGAAAACGAGGCCCAGAAAGGCGAAGCTGATCAGGATGAAACGCCACATGGTTTGCAACCCCCATTGCTATCGATTTGCGAGCGTACAGTCGCCCAACATTTTATATGTCCGATCGTCAGCAGGCAGCAGCCGAACCCTCGCACACTCTAGTTTACACGATTCGCGCCCCTTCAGAACGGTAAAAGACGCGCTCATGCTCAGACAGGCGCTTTACGTGCTTTGGCGCCACAGCTATCACAGCCCGCATGAGCGATGATATCAAAGACCCTTCCGCGCCCTCCAGCGCCACACCAACCGAATTGTCCGAACCCCTGCGTCGGGCGATCGGTGACCGGTATCTGACCTATGCGCTCAGCACGATCATGCACCGTGCATTGCCCGACGCGCGCGACGGACTAAAGCCGGTGCACCGCCGTATCCTGTATGCAATGCGCGAACTGCGGCTAAGTTCCACAGGCGGCTTCAGAAAGTCGGCCAAGATCAGCGGCGACGTGATGGGCAACTATCACCCGCACGGCGATGCGGCGATCTATGACGCCATGGCGCGCCTCGCTCAGGATTTTGCAGTGCGCTATCCGCTGGTCGACGGGCAGGGCAATTTCGGCAATATCGACGGCGATAACCCCGCCGCTGCGCGCTATACCGAGGCGCGCATGACAGTAGCCGCCGAGGCGCTGTTGGACGGGCTGGCTGAGAACGCCGTTGATTTCAGGGACAATTACGACGGCACGCTGACCGAACCCGTCGTGCTGCCCGCGTCCTTTCCGAACCTGCTGGCCAACGGATCCAGCGGTATCGCGGTGGGCATGGCGACCAATATCCCGCCTCATAACATCGTCGAGCTGATCGACGCCTGCCTGCACTTGATCAAAGTGCCGGATGCGCGCGACGACACCTTGCTGAATTTCGTCCCCGGCCCCGATTTTCCGACTGGCGGCGTTATCGTCGAGCCGCCCGAAAACATCGCGCAGGCCTATCGCACCGGGCGCGGTGCGTTCCGCCTGCGCTGCAAGTGGGAGGTTGAGGATCTGGGCCGCGGTCAGTGGCAGATCGTCGTGACTGAGATCCCATATCAGGTCCAGAAATCGAGGCTGATCGAAAAGATCGCCGAGGTTATCCAACTCAAGAAAATTCCGATCCTCGCTGATGTGCGCGACGAAAGCGCCGAGGATATTCGCCTCATCCTTGAGCCGCGTAGCAAGAATGTCGCGCCCGAGGTGCTGATGGGCATGATGTATCGCAACTCGGATCTCGAAGTGCGATTTTCTTTGAATATGAACGTCTTGATTGACGGAGTTACACCAAAAGTCTGCTCGATGAAGGAGGTGCTGCGCGCCTTCCTCGATTTCCGCCGCGAAGTGCTTCAGCGCCGCTCGCTGCACCGGATGGAAAAGATCGACCACCGGCTGGAGGTGCTGGAAGGGCTGATCGTAGCCTTCCTGAACCTTGACCGCGTGATCGACATCATCCGCTATGACGATGCACCCAAACCCGCACTGATGCGTGAGGATTGGAGCCGTGATTTTGTGCGTGCGACGGACGAATCCGATTATGTCTCGCCCGCCGGGGGCGATGCGGATGGGCTAAGCGATGTGCAGGCCGAGTCGATCCTGAACATGCGCCTGCGCAGCCTGCGGCGGCTGGAGGAAATCGAGCTGCTGAAAGAGCAGAGCGCGCTGATGGAAGAGCGTGCCGGGCTGGAGGATCTGCTGGAGCGGCCCGAAGCCCAATGGGATACCATTGCGGACCAGTTGCGCGAGGTGAAGAAGGCGTTTGGCAAATCCTACGAGGGCGGCGCGCGTCGCACCCAGTTCGCCGTGGCGGGCGAGGTCGAGGACGTGCCGCTAGAGGCTATGATCGACCGCGAACCGATCACCGTGGTGTGCAGTCAAATGGGCTGGATTCGCGCGTTGACCGGCCATATCGACCTGACGCGTGAGCTGAAGTTCAAGGATGGTGATGGTCCGCGTTTCCTGTTCCATGCCGAGACGACCGACCGCCTGCTGGTCTTTGCTGGCAATGGCCGCTTTTACACGCTTCCTGCCTCCACCCTGCCCGGCGGGCGCGGCATGGGCGAACCGTTGCGCCTGATGGTCGATCTGCCCAACGAGGCCGAGATCATCGATATTCTAATCCACCAGACGGGCCGCAAGCTGCTGGTGGCGTCGTCTGCTGGCGACGGCTTTGTCGTGCCCGAGGATGAAGTCATGGCCCAGACACGCGGCGGCAAGCAGGTGCTAAATGTGCGCGCACCCGCCCGTGCACTAGTCTGCAAACCCGTCACCGGTGATCACGTCGCCGTGGTCGGTGAAAATCGTAAAGTGTTGATTTTTGCACTGTCCGAACTGCCGGAAATGGGCAGGGGCAAAGGCGTAAGGCTGCAGAAATACAAGGATGGCGGTCTGAGCGACGCGGCGACATTTAGCATCGAGGATGGTCTGAGCTGGTTGGACCCCGCCGGGCGCACCCGTACGGAAACGGCGCTGGACGAATGGATCGGCAAGCGCGCAGGCAGCGGACGTATGGCACCGCGCGGTTTTCCTCGCGACAACAAGTTCACTGGATGAGCTTCGCCGTCTAAGATCTAGTAGGCCGTGCAGAAAATCAACCTGTTGCCCGCCGGATCGTTGATCTTCATATCGTCGAAGCCCCAAGGCTGGCGCTGCACGCCGGGTCGGGCGTTTTTGTATTTGCGCGCGTTCAGATCGCGGCAATATCCATGGACATCCTCGACCTCAATGCGCAAGGCAGAGCCGGGCGTGGCATCGCCGTGGTGCTCGGACACATGCAGCGCGCATTCGCCGCACCTCAACGACAGGTAAAGAGGTGCATCCGGATCAAAGCGATGCTCAAACTCAACCTCAAAGCCCAGAAATTCAACATAAAAGGCGCGCGCCGCCGCCTCGTCAAAACTGCGCAGGATGGGGATCGGGGCCTGCATCTTCATTGCCTTGCTTCTCCTCGTGACAATAAGCCTCGCAGCGTGGCTGGCGATCTGTGATCGGTCAAGAGTTGCGCTGGACAGCGTCCGGGTCGGCGGGCTATTGCGGCGCTGAACCCACCTGATGTGCGGTCGTAGCAATGAGGCGGATCGATGACGGGTGAGCCCGGCAGCTTGAAGGGCGAATATCGCGGCACGGCGGGGCCATTGTTCTGGCTGGCCTTGCGTACATCGATGCTGACCGCGCTGACGCTTGGCGTCTATCGCTTTTGGGCCAAGACACGGATCCGCCGACATGTGTGGTCTTGCGTGGCCGCAGATGGCGATGCGTTTGAGTATACCGGCACGGGGCTGGAGAAGTTCTTGGGCTTTCTGGCCGCAATCGTGGTGCTGGCGATCTATCTGGGCGCGGTTCAGATGATCCTGTTCTACTTTGGCCTGACATTGTTTGGGTCGGCCGAGACGCAGGCGCAGGTGTTCTTGCAATTCGGCGCGCTTGCCATCACGTCGCTGGCGGTGTTGCCGCTGATCTTTTTCGCGCAGTATCGCGCGCGGCGCTACAAGCTGGCGCGTACGCGCTGGCGGGCGGTGCGGTTCGGCGCGCAGCCCGGCGCATGGGGCTATGTCTGGCGCGCGATGGCACATTGGACCGTGACGCTGGCGTCATTTGGATTACTGCTGCCGCGCATGACCTTTTACCTTGAGAAATACAAGGCCGACCGCAGTTGGTATGGCGATGCGCCGTTTCAGCAGGGCGGGCGCTGGCAGGGCCTTTATCCGGCGATGAAGCATCTCTTTATCGGCGCGGGGCTGATAGCGCTCGCGGTGGTGTTTGCCGTGTCTGAGGTGTGGGTGATGGCGGGCCTCTGGGGCACGCTGGGCGTCATCTGGGCGGCGGTCGGCGCGCTGTCCTACCGGGTGAACAGCTTTATTTATCTGACGCAGCACCTGACACTCGGCCGTAAATCTCAGATCGCCTTCGTCGCCGCGCCCGAGACGTGGTCGATCCTGTGGCAGATGGTCGGCGGCGGGTTTCTGGTATCGCTCGGGGCTGGCGGTGCCTTTGTCGTGCTGGGCATGGTGCCGATGCTGCTGATCGGGCTCGAGACGGTCCCGCTGCGCGCCATGATTGTGCCGTCGGTATTGCTGTACCTGCTGGCGCTGGCGATATCGTCGGCGCTGTCACTGATCTGCATTTCGCAGCCTATCCTGCGCCATGTGGCCACCCGCTGCGAACTGCGCGGCGCGGAGACGCTGGGCAACATCCGGCAGCGCAGCGCCGATACCGGCACCGACGCCGAAGGCTTTGCCGACGCGCTGGATATCGGAGGGGCATTCTGATGCTGCCAGTATCTGCGCGCTACTATGATGGCCTCAGTGCCACGCGGCAGAGCGTGCGGGTCATGCTGTCGGAGGACGGTCGCGCGTTAACCATACTGGGTGTGCCTGATGCGGGCGCCATTGATTGGCCGTTGGAGCATTTGCGCGCTCTGTGGGGGCAGGGACCGAAGCCCGGGCAGACCGGGCAGATGACGCTGACGTTGCACCAACCGGACAATCGCACGGACGCGATGCCGCTGGATCCCGCACGATTGGTGGTGCGCGACACAGCTCTGATCGCCACACTGCGGAACCGCTGCCCGCGCCTGATGCGCCGCGATCGGCGGCCCGGCATGTGGGGCCGCATGGTTCGGCGCGGCGTTGTGGCGGCGGCAGCGGTCATCGTCATGCTATTTTTTATTCTGCCGCGCATGGCTGACACGCTGGCCGGGTTCATCCCGGTTGAGCGTGAGGTTGCCTTTGGCCGCGCCGTGGTGGGTCAAATCGAGGCGGCGCTGGGGGCCGCCGATCTGGGCGCGCTGGATTGCAAGGCGCCGGCGGGCCGCGCTGCACTGGATGCGATGACGGGGCGGCTGTCGGACGGTGCGGGCCTGCAATACGAGCTAGAGATGAAGGTGCTGGATCACGGTATGGTCAACGCCTTTGCCGCGCCGGGCGGGCAGATCGTCATCATGCGCGGCCTGCTGGACGATGCTGTCAGTGCCGATGCCGCGGCCGCCGTGCTGGCCCATGAAATTGGACATGTGGAGGCGCGCGACGCCACCCGCCACGCCCTGCGCGCCGCCGGATCGGCAGGCCTTTTGTCGATGGTGATGGGCGACGTGACCGGCGGCGCCGCGGCCGCTTTTCTGGGCGAGCTGATATTGCAGGCCAGCTACACCCGCGAGGCGGAGGCGACTGCCGATCGCTTTGCCTTGGGCCTATTGAATGACGCGGGGGTTAGCAGCGCAGGCATGGCGAAATTTTTCGCCAGCTTGCCAGATGGCGAAGATAGTGATGCGCACGCACTGCCTAGCTACTTTTCCAGCCACCCGGCCAGCAAAGCCCGTGCCGAGCGCGCCGAGACTAACGCGGCGATCCAGACGAATACCCGCCCTGTGATCAGCGAGGCCGAATGGCAGGCGCTACAGGATATCTGCGACTGAAAACGGCCCGCCAGAGATATCCTGCGGGCCGCATAAATCGCTAATGCGATGCGCGCTTATTCCAGCGCGTTGCCTGGCTTGATCACGCCGGTGCCGGCGCTTTCGCCGTTCTGGAACCACTCCAGCTGGTCGCCATCGATCTCGGCCTCGTAGCAGCCAAAATCGGTTTCGGGATAGCAGACACCTTCTTCGGTGATCTCGTACGTGCCGCCTCCGGTGGCGTCCTCATAGCTGCCGTCCTCGGCGAAGTAGCTGGCGTATCCGCCGCCGCCCATGTCGCCGCTGAATGTATTGCCGACCAGCGCCGCGCGCAGCTCGTCCGGGCTTGAGGCGGCCAGCGCGCCTGATGTTGCAGCGCCCATTGCGAGGGCGGCAACGATGGCGGTGCGTGAGATGATTTGAAAGTACATTGCAGTCTCCTGTGATGTTGGATCTGCCTGACTAAATAGGTGCGCTCGCGTGATTACAATAACGCGCCGCCGCATCCCCTTCAGTCATGCGCGCCTTTCCGCTGCATTCTCAGACAGGTTGGGCTTGAAGCCACACGCCGCCCTCGGGGCGCAGGGTCAGGATCATCACCGGGTCCGGGTCGCGCCCTTTTACCGGCGTAAACCGAAAACTATTCAGCAGCGTGGCGAGGATGATGACCGCCTCCTGCACCGCAAAGCTGGCACCGATACAGATGCGCGGCCCGTCGCCGAACGGCAGATAGGCGTAACGCTCCATGTCCTTGCGGGTCTCGAACCGTTCGGGGTGGAAGGCGTCGGGGTTTTCCCAAAGTTGATGGTGCCGGTGCAGCGCATAGATCGGCACGATCACCGTATCGCCGCGCCGGATCTGTCGCCCGCAAAGCGTATCCTCGGCCACGGCGCTGCGTGACACCATTGCGGCTGGCGGATAAAGGCGCAGCGCCTCGTCCACGATCATGCGGATATAGGGCAGGTTGACGACGTCTTTGCCGGTTGCGGGGCCATCGCCACAGACGCGACGGATCTCGGCCCGCGCCTTGTCTTGCACCCGTTGATCAAAAGCGCACAGATAGAGCGACCATCCCAGCGTCAGCGCCGTCGTTTCGTGGCCTGCGACGATGAAGGTCAGCAGGTTGTCACGCAGCTCTGCGGTGTTCATGCGCCGCTTCGTCTCGGGATCTTCGCCGTCCAGCAGCAGGTCCAGCAGGTCCGGCACGCCTTGGGGTCCGCGCTTGCGGCGGGCCTCGACGGCCTCATCCGCGATGCGCTTCATCTGCTTCATCGCGGCGCCCGACATGATGCGACCGGGCCGTGGCACCCAATCTGGCAGCCCCAGAATGTCAAAGAGCGAGATTTTGCCCGCCTCGGCGATATAGGCGTCGATAGCGCCATGCACCGCGCCCGAATCAAAGCTGCCGTCGCCCGAAAAAGTCACGTCGGCGATCACGTCGAACGTGGTGCGCACCATATCCTCGGCCACATCGACAGCGCGCGGACCTGCGGCGGCGATGCGCGCGGCACTACGCTCGGCTGCGGCGGTCATGATGGGGGCCAGGTTCATCACGTTGCGATGCGAGAATACGGGCGCCGCCGCGCGCCGCTGCCAGCGCCACTCGGCGCCCTCGGCGATGAACATGCTGTTGCCGATGGCGGGCTTTAGCAGGTTCTTTGTCACCAGCGACTTGGGGTAATTATCGACATTCTCCAGCAGCACGCGGCGCAGCGCGCCGGGGTCCATGACCATGTGCCACCGCTTGCCGGTACGCCCGGACACCATCGGCTGGCGCGTGGCCAGCTCGGGGATGATGCTCAGCACGTTGCGCCGCGCGGCGCCGAGGCTGGCGAAAATCCCCATCGGCTGCGTGACCAGCGGGACGCGGACAGGCAGGGCGGCGGCGGGCGGGGCAGGGGCGGCGTCTGTCTTCATGACGTGTCATATAGGTGCGCGGCGCGCCCCGGCAAATACGCGTCCCTGCATTTCGTTGCGATCTGCGCTGGTCTGCGCTATCGCGTCAGGGCTATTCAACGCCCTGTTTTCCGAGGATCGCCGCCCATGCTTCGACTTATCGCCCTTTTAAGCCTGCTGGCCGCCGTCGCGGCCTGCACCAATCCCAACGATCTGGGCAAGGCCCCGGTGCCACTAGGTGACTTCAAGCTGGGCTATAACGTCGTCGTCGCGCCAAACATCGCCAAGGGCCCGCTCTCACGCGATGCCTCGAATGAAGAGTGGATAGCGTCGATGAAAAAGGCGGTGGATGAGCGTTTCCGCCGCTATGATGGTGACAAGCTCTATCATTTGGCGATTTCGATCGAGGGCTACGTGCTGGCCGTGCCGGGCGTGCCTATTGTCGCATCGCCGAAATCGGCGTTGATCCTGAACGTGACCGCATGGGACGACGCCGCCGGCAAGAAGCTGAACGAAAAGCCCGAGCAGGTGACGGTGATCGAATCCTTCTCCGGTGAAACCATCATCGGCTCTGGCCTGACCCAGTCCAAGGAACAGCAGATGACGAATCTAAGCCGCAACTCGGCCAAGCTGATCCAGAACTGGCTGGAGCGTCAGAAATATCAAGAGAACTGGTTTGGCGGCACCGCAGCCGACCGCAAACCTGCGGCCAAGCCCGTGCGCGCCACTCCTAAAACGCCCGCTGCGAAGCCTGCCGTCGCGGATAGCTAAGTGCAGCCATCTAAATGCTGCGGCGTTTTTTGCTGTCTGAGAAAGGACGGTGTTGGAAACCTCCGACGGCGTTGAGGTCTTCAGTCATAACCATAGTGCTCAATGGCAAAGCCTAGCCTGTCACGGGCAGCCACCTGCACCTCTTGCGGCAATTTCTCACGCCAAGTTCCAATCTTGTTGCCTTTGAAATGCACACTGCCATCAAAGCCAGACTGTGAGATCTGGCAGAAATCGGAAAGTTTCCTCTTCGTTTCTTCAAAACTATCGCACGCATCTTCGAGCCGAATAATGAGTAACTTATCAGCCCCGAGGTCCTTCTCGGTCTGTATCAACTCTGAATAGGTCTTTTCTAGACGCAAGAGTGTGCGTTGATAATCGGTCGGTGTCCAAGTCTGCTCCATGTAAGACGCAAAGACATCCATCGGATGCCTGACCATGTGGACTATCGCAGCGTTCGGAAAGAGTTCGAGTAGAAAACTCGAATGCAAAACATTCAGCGGAGTATCGTCGCACCAGATGGATGCTCCGGTTTTCTCCAGAGGCTTCGAATACAGGTTGTTCAGAAATTGACGGCTGAATTCGATCAATTCATCCCTATTTCGCGTGGTTGCGGTGTATAGGGGGCGGATCAATCCATCAATGTAGAGTATTCCCTCTGGATCAATATCGAGAATGATGTCGTTCAAGAATTGGTCGATGCAGCTGTCATAGTGTTTCAGTCCGATCGCGCGGCCGATCGCGTGCAAACTGAACTCGAATTTTGGATTGATTTCGAGAATTGGCCTCGGCCCAACTCTCTTGCCGCGGGTTGCCTGGGATACCCCGTCCAAGATGCGCTGCAGCGCCCTGAGCCCGCCATTGCGAAAGCCGGATTTTCTGAGCACCTTTGAGAAATAGACGAAGTTCGCAATCGTGAGGTGGTTGTCCATAAAATGGAATTCACCTGTCAAATCGTTTACGACCGACCGGAGGCCGCGTGACGCTACGATTAGTCTGTTCTCATGCGCGGGAAGTGTGCATGTCTCATGAGAGTCGAGGAAATCCGCCATGATTGACGTGCCGGACCGACCCGTGCCGCCGATAAAGATGGGTCTGAATGTTTCGTAATCTATCGGTTTCATCCATCCCTCAGCGCTGCGAATTCTGTTTAGCGAAATCTGTAGCAGTCGATCCGTTTGGTTGCGAGTCGCTGTAGCGGGAAAGCAGCTTTTCTACGAATTGTTCCATCAGCATCCCAAGAAATAAATTCCGATTGGGACGAAACAGATCAAAATGTACCAGTGAGCCAAATCATGTTGATGGCGTGGATGTGATCGGGTCCAACATCTCTATCTCGGCCCCCCCCCCGGCGTGGTGTCGTGATGCGCGAGTGGGTCATGATCTTGGCCGGAGCTTACGTTTTGGCATCTGTGCATCATGTGATGGGCGGATCGGCACCGCCGCCGCAGTTTCACAAGGGAAGCCGCCGTCTGGACGGCAATGAGCCACCTTTGGCCCGGGCGAGTCATTTGCGCAAAAGTGGCGAGTTGACCGATATCTGCTTGACGTTGCTCACAGCAAAAATTAAGCAAACCTCGGCCATAGGGGTATAGCTCAGCTGGTAGAGCGACGGTCTCCAAAACCGTAGGTCGCGGGTTCGACCCCTGCTGCCCCTGCCATTTCCACCGATACTGCCAATGGGGCATAAGCTTGCACGAAACGGCGTTTTCTTGCATACCCCCTGTCAAGACATTTCACGCACTATGGACGAAATAACGCGCTTCTAGCGTCCGTCTGAACGGCGGTATCGGAATGTAACTGGTTGTTTTCGCAACGTTATGTGGTGCAAATGTTCGCTGGATTGCAAGGTGGTTCTCAGGTGATGAGCCGATGACGGCGCAGAACTGGCTCTATGTCTGTACGCAGATAGAGGTGCCCGTAGTCTTCGCCGTCGGGCGCGAAGGGGGCCACGTCGGCGAATCGTAGGGTGGTCAGATAGGTGTGCCGGTGGCTGCCAAACTCATTCGCCATGGATGAGAGCGTCATGAATCGGTGATGGAATGCGGCGATGTCGGCCTCGGTCATGAAATATTGCCAGGCTCCGGTCGTCGGATGACGCATCCGCGTGGCTGGTGTGTGTCCCTTGCGTACGAGCGCAAGGAATCGGCCCTTGGTTCTGAGCCCTATGGACCGCTCGAAACTAGACGCCGGGAGGCAGTCCTCCGGCCTTGGCGTGCCCGTGGGCCTCGCCAGCCGATCGACCTCCTGCTTGAGGACGCAGATGCTCTGGTAGCCGGTCTGGCCGTCTCTCGCGCCGACCTGCAGATCTCCTGACCGGATGGCTCCGATGAGCGCGCCCACCGAGATCCCGGAACGGTTCTTGGCGTCCTGCAGCTTCTCCCAGTTGTCGTCCTCCTTGGTGATGGGTGACGCTGCTGCCTTAAGATTGGCAACAAGTTCCATGCCATCTGAAGGGCACCAGATTTTCTTCACGTTCGGGAGCCGAGTGCGGGGCGTCAGTACCTGGTCTTGCACGAGCGTATTAAACTCTCTGCGCGACGCCCCCATTGCCTGTCTGATCTCGAGGGACCCAAGCCAAGACGGGACTTCCGAGAGGAAGAGTGCATATTCCTTAACCGGGAAGGTCTTCCATGCTTCGGGTCGGTTGTCCTTCGGATCAACTGCGCCCACTTCGACTAGCAGTTGGCCTAACAAGTCCCGTCCTAAGCCTGTTTCCGTCGACGCCGTCCTGACTGAGTGCAGAATGCGCTCTGGGAACGGTTTCCCGTATACGAATCCCCCTGTTTCGATCGGCCAGTTTTCTACTGCGAACTGTCGCAGGATGCGATGAAATGGCGCAAAACAATCCAGATCAAAAGATACACTGGACTTCCTTCTGTAGAAAAGGTCGCCCAACGCCCCTGTGATCTCCAGGTTGCGACTGATCGCAAATTGCATGAGTTCTTTAAGCGCCGCGAGAATGCTCGCTTCGCCCTTGCTTGCTACTTCGAAGCCTCTTGCGCGGGACCGCATTTCCAGGCTGATTTCGCCCACGTCGGCGGGGGAATCGAGACGGAGCAGTTCCCGTCCAAGGATCCTGCAGAAACTAGCGGCTGAATAAAGATCATGCTGCGCGAGCCAAGTGGCATCGCGCCCGTTCTCGAGGCGACCGTCCAGCCAGAAATCATAGGGGGTCGGGGATTGTATTTGTTGATCAAGCTTACCCGCCATGAGGTCATGAGCAATCTCGTTGAGACGCGCGCCGATGTCGTGCCGATCGCTTGGATGCGCGGCAGTCCACAATGGCACCAGGGGATGATGATGGCGCAGGCACAGGACAACTTCGCGAAACTGCCAATCCCCGCGCATGACCATGGCCTCCAGCGGCGGGTCATCGTAGGCTTCGACATCCTCCCGCAAACACACTGGACACCCCCTCACGGTCGGGTTTCGGAGGCTGCGAGATACGAAAGCCTCGGCGCGAAACTCCATTCGCACATCTCCGATTGGGCGCCCGGTCCAAGAGACCAGTGTCTCCACAGCGTCTCCATCAAGACCGGCGCAACCGGCAAGCGCCTCCAAGGGCTCGTCTTCAAGGTTCAGAAGCCGTTTGAAGGATATCGCCATATCCCGCGCAAAATCCTTGGCGCCAAGACCGTTCACTTCCGCCAACCTTGAAAGGAAAGACGGAATGGTCTCGCGAGGGGCACGTGTAGGGCGGAGCGGCAGCGGCCTATACATAGGGATTTTCAGCACGGTTGATCAGCTGGATCATTATATGAACTCGCATATTATGGTACTCAAAGGCTTCTGACGTCCTGCACTTGATCACACTCGGCTCAGGATTCACGAAACCGATTCCTCAATCGAATCTCAGAGTTTTCGATCCGGTCTGCAAGGTGGTTTAGGACCGCGAAATTGCCAACCGGGCAGAGATGGAGCCAGATATCGATTTACTAAGCAGTGCGGACGGCTAGCGTGCTCGAAGAGGTCGACGTCAAGGAGCGACCTTTAGACCGTCGCTCCCTATGCGCTGGGCCTACCTCTTGACCTTAAAAGCTACCATGTCCAGCGTCACTAGCCGCCCAACACCAACAGTCAGGGCGAAAAGCGGAAATTCGCTGTAACATGAACGAATGGCCGGTTTGGGGGTTTTCAGCACGGACACAACTTGAGGGATTGGAGATCAATCCAGCGAAATTAGGCGCTACCGTGAGACCCAATTACTAGCTGAGCCTCACTCAACGGGGGATTGGCGTTTCAGAAATTCTTACTTAGGTTGGGCGGTGGCTGAAAATGCACAAAATGAAGGAGTTCGCGCCAAATGAAGTGGATCACGGCAGCGCATCTCGATGCTTGGGGGCGAACCAACTCTGCAGAGCCCGAACTTCCTGAACTTGTCGCGGACCTGATTAGCGCGACTGCGAGTGACATACGTTCCATCCGTTTTCCAAGTGGAGATAAAGGTAGAACGCGTGGGCTAGACGGAATTCTCGCGAGCGACGGCGACGCGCTCTTCATCCCAAAAGGTAAGTCGATTTGGGAAATTGGAACCGAGATTGACTACAAAGGGAAAGCTATCAAGGACTTCAATAAGCGTAGTGGCGAAATATCTCCCGCCGACCAGAAGGATGTCACGCTTGTCTTGGTCACACCATTCACTTGGGACTCAACGAAAAAGGACTGGAAGCTCGAGAATTGGGTGGAAATCCGAAAGAAAGAGCAGTCTTGGAAAGAGGTGATCGTGATAGATGGCGCCAGCTTAGAACGCTGGCTCGCTGAGGCACCAGCGGTTTCAGCTTGGCATGCCCGAAACACGCTCAAGCTAGCCCCGGTCGACGCTGTTCGAAGCACCGATGAATTCTGGAACGACTTCGCCAACAGATTTGCTCCACCTTTGATTGAGGAGGTCCTGACGACTGAGCGCGAAAGTTTGGTTGAACAAGTGCTCGGCATGCTTATGGGGCCGCCGGATCAGATGTCTCTGATAGGTGACGCCCCGGACGAAGTCATCGCCTTTGCAGTTGCGGCGATTCGAAGCTCTGATGAGAAGGTCCGTAAATTTCTCGAGGCTCGAACGCTTGTTATCGACACCGAGGCCGGCGGACGTGGCTTGGTCGCGAAGCAGAACCTTGCATTCCTACTACGCGGCGATGCGGCACGTTCGCCGGGAAAATTCTCTGCGTCAGGCCCAACCATCGTGCCGCTTGACGGTTTGCAGCGCGGTGGCAAAGGTCAGCTGCTTGGACGTCAAACCAGCTTCGCCCTCACGAAAGCGCTGGAGAAAATGAACCTGTCTGAACGAGAGGCACAAATCTATGCGCGAGGCTGCGGCGGAAGCTTGGCGGCGCTTGAACGTCAAATTCCTGGCGGCATGTCTGAACTGCCGGAATGGTATAACAACGCAGCTGTTCTGCTCCCGGCATTTCTTGCAGGCAGTTGGGATTCAAACAATGCTCACGATCAAGAAATTATGAGCGCCATCGCAGGAACGCCGAATTATGCTGCATTTGAGAGGGCTATCCGGCCGTTCACTGCCGGCCTCGGGTCACCCATCGCCTGTGAGCAGAGTATCTATAAGGTTCGCGCACCACTGGATGCATTCATCCATTCCGGGCATCTAATTGGACAAGACATACTGGACCAACTAAGGCCAATTCTAGGAAAGGTATTCGGGCATATTGACCCCGAACCTGACCCAGAAGAACCCGCCTACATGCGAAGGCCTCCGGACCGGCACAGTGAGTGGCTCCGAGAAGGCTTGGCGGCAACGCTTCTGCTGACTGCGGTTTGGGAGGAGCAGGCGGGGCTTGTAGTAGCAGCAGGCGCTGGACAAGTATTTGCCAACGAAGTGGTGAACGCTCTCCCTGGACTGAAGAGCAACCATAGACTGTTGACAAGTCTCGCAGGGAACCTCCCCATGCTGGCGGAGGCAGCACCTGAGCCTTTTCTCTCAGCCCTCGAGCACATGCTCGAGGGCGACGGGGAGGCGATCCGCCCAATCTTTAAGGAAGTACAGGGCTTCGCCTTTCCCAGCGCAGAACATACCAATGTGCTATGGGCACTCGAGCGCCTCGCTTGGGACCCGAAGCTGTTCAGACGCGCTTGTCTTATACTGGCCGGGCTCGATCAGATCGATCCAGGTGGTAATCTTGCGAACCGCCCAGCTGCGAGCCTAGCCGACATCTTCTTGCCATGGCTGCCGTCAACGTTTGCCCCCCTGTCGCTTCGTATCGCAGTAATGGAAGAAATTCTCAAAGAGTTTCCTGAAACAGGCTGGACGCTGTTGCTTCGTCTACTTCCTGACGAGCAGGCCTCAACAAGTGGCACTGATGAGCCGCGCTTGCGCGGCTTTGACGTCGAAAGCCCTCGTGGGGTCACTAATGCCGATTACTGGGAGGCGCAACAACATGTCAGTGGGCGCGCAATTGAATTGGCATCTGGAGATCCCTTAAGAATGCTGGAGCTGATCCGAATGATGTTCCGGTTTCCCGATGAGGCTTTGGGAGGGGCCATGGATGCCCTGGAGGAAACGCTGCGAGGTGCAGAAAACCCTGAGCGCGATCAACTTTGGGAACGCCTAAGCAAAGAGGTCAAGCATCATCAAAAATTCGGATATACCGAATGGGCCCTTAAAGGGGAAAATCTTGAAAGAATGGCAAAGATTTCTGCTGAGTTTACCCCTCAGGATCCAGTATTACAGATTATCGACCTGTTTGATGACTACTGGGATTTAGATGACGAGGATCAGCAAAAACTCCTCCGCAGCGAAGCAGTTTCCAAGTTGGCTTCTGAAGGTTCGCCAAAGGTAATTGAGCTTCTTTCAAGTGTTCGAAACACCTATCATGTTCTTGAGGCTCTTATTGACGCGGACCTTTCTTCGGCTTTCTTAGCTCAACTTGTTAAAGACAGTTTTGCAGACGACGCGGGCGATGGTCATTCACGGTCACTCTTGAGAGTTTTTCGCGAAATGGCAGGAGACGCGACTTCGATTTCTTTGATCGAGGAACTTTATCAGCCGGGTGTTAACGATGTAAGCATCTCTCGTTTACTGTGTGCGTTGCCTTCTGAACCTCAAATTTGGGACGCAGCATCAAAGTTTGGCGAAACAGTTGAAAATTCATATTGGCAGGAATTACAGCCTCTCTGGACTAAAGCGGAGCGGCCAATTCTGTTACGCCTGATGCTCCGATTGGCTCGACAGGGCCGACCGATAGCTGCTCTCGAGACCGGCCACAATCGCCTTAAGGAAGTCCCATCATGCTTGTTACTCGCTTTACTCAATCGAAGCGTCCATGAAATCAACAAGATGGATTCTGAACGAAGCTCTGCGAACCTTGATTACAAAATCAAGAAGGTTTTCGAGGAGCTTGACCGACGGGACCTAGCGGATTCCGATATAGCGACGCATGAATATGCACTTCTAGCTTTAATTGAGCACTCCAAGCGGCCGCTACGCCTCCACCGTTTGATGGCTTCCAACGCAGATTTCTACCACGAAATAGTTCGCAACGTGTACCGCGAGGAAACACCTTCAAAGGACGACGATGACGTAGAGGCATCTGACACGAAGCGTTCCGAGTGGCGGCAGTCGTATAAACTTCTTAAGGGCTTCTCGATTTTACCGGGTTTCGTCGATAGGGAGCCAGATTCATCCAAGTTGACAGATTGGATAGATCGCATGCAGCAGCTTGCTCTTGAGCATGATCGGCAAGTCAGTACCGACCTATCCTTAGGCAATGTCCTCGCACATTCTCCCAACGACGACTTGGATGGTGGCTGGCCGCACCGATTTGTACGTGACGAAATCGAGCGACTCTCGAGCTCTAATGTCGAGCGTGGCCTTCAGACAGAGCGCTTTAATATGCGCGGTGTAACGGTGCGGGGAATGCGGGATGGTGGTATGCTCGAGCGAGAACTCGCTGCCGATTACCGCCGGTGGGCGGAAATTGCTGAACTGTGGCCTAGGACCAATTCACTGCTGTCCCGGATCGCCGAGAGCTGGGAGCGAGACGCCGAACGTGAAGACAGCGAAGTGAGGCAGCGCGAGCTACGTGATACATTTTGAAGCGATTTTGGACGGCCTTATTGCTTTGTTTCCGTTGAAGCCGAAGCAACTATGGACCTGTCGCGGTTTGATGCCGCTCCTTTGATAGCATTTACTGCACCAAAGGAGACGAACTATGGGACTGAAACGGACGGACGAGTTCCGCCAAGATGCTGTGCGGATCGCGCTGACCAGCGGGCTGATACGCAAGCAGGTGGCTGATGATCTTGGGGTTGGTATGTCGACGCTGAACAAATGGATTACGGCCCATCGAGACACGGCTGTGGTGTCAAAAGACGATTTAAGCCTCGCTCGAGAGAATGACCGGTTTCGGCGCGAGGTCCGTATTCTCAAGGAGGAGCGGGACCATCGCGCGCGCGATGATCGGCAATCCACGTCTGATGCTGCTGGATGAGCCGTCAGAAGGTATCCAACCCTCGATCATCAAGGACATCGCGCGAAATATGCGCACGCTGAACCGGGAGACCGGCGTCGCCGTGTTGCTCGTCGAGCAAAATCTCGAGCTTATCGTTTCGTTGGCCGACCGGGGGCACGTCATGGAAAAGGGCCGCATTGTGGCCAACATGAACTCCGACGAAATCCGTTCGCCCAATGAAGTCCGCAGACATCTGACCATCTGAAAGCACGTTTGACGGGCAGATCGAATTATCGAAGACCACCAGAAAAGGAGCACGAAAATGACGTGGCTCAGCACTTCCATCATGGCCCGCAAGGGCGTCGCCAAAGGTATCGAAGGGGCACATCACAAGATCACCATCGAAGATCAGGGCACGTTCCACTATGTGTACGGCCCTTGGCGATCAATCCAAGCTTGCGCCTCAGCTTCTGTCTTGAACGCCCGATCATGGTTTCGGTGAACACGCTCTTCGCCTTCCACGTCGATAACGTCCCAAACTTCAAAGAAGACGGCTTCGGCCCCGTCAGGGGCCTTAATGTTTGCCATTCTTTTGATTTCAAACCTCTTAGTCATCTTCTTCGTCTTCGACGTATGTCAAAAGTTTCATTTTTTGAACCTCTGAGCGATAGTCTTGAATCAACTCCCGCACATCATTCACGGTCTGCGCAAGGTCTTCGTCATAATCGTCAGATTCTTGATCAAGTTCGGGCGGCAAAACAAAATCAACGTCACCACCGTCCTCTGAAAACTTGATGTGTCGATCTACCGCCTTTTCAAGTTTGGCGATATTCTCTGGCGTCGCATCGGGTACGATTTCCTTGATTGCATCCAATATGAGGGCTTTGCCTGTTGCACGGCGTTCGTCTTCTTGTCGCTTTAGGTCTTTCTCAATTGCCTCAGACATCATCCGGGAACGCCGAAGCTCTTCGCGCTTCAACTCAAAGTCTAAGTAGTCATTCGCAATGCTGGCGATATGCTTGGATACTGTCGCCAAGATTTTAGTGACGATAGGGGTCGCGCTTAGAGTGTAGATGATGGATCCATTTTGAGCTCCCACAACCGCAACATCTTCTGGCTTTTCGCCTGCGACAGCAGTAACTCCCCCGATGATCAGTTCCCAATCGTTAGCGGTCTTTTTCCAATCTCTTACATTCTTGATAGCAGCGTCTTCTTGGAAAATCACGTTGAACACATAAGGTGTTGGCGCATCCACTTCGTCCGCATCCTCAAAACCAACTTTACCTGCCGAGGACTTGAATTCTCTTAGCAGCCGTTGCGCTTCTTCGAGTTTTTGTTGGCCCTCTTGCACTGATTGGAAGGTTGTTGCTGGATCGTAGGTCGTGGCCCGGACACGATGATTAATCCAAGCCTTACCTTGCTTGCCAACTAACTTGGCCACATCCATTTCTTCCAATACACCTATCTGTAGCGCGGAAAGTTCAGATGTTTGCATACCTGCTAAAGCACGCGACAAATCTTTAAGAGGCTCCGTCACAGGTTGCTGGCTCGGTTGTTGAGAATTATTCTGCAAAACGTTTACCAAGGCCGACAATTTCGGAGTTACATCTTTTAGATTTTCGTCCAACCATTCGGACAACTGAACAACTTGGGATACTTCCATAAACGATGACTCCGTGCGTGATCCTGTGCCTCAAGAACAGATAAAGAACTTTTGCCGCAATTACCACACCTATGGATGTCGGCTTTGAATGGCGCGCCTTGATCGGTTTGCGACCGCGGCGAATGGCCGGAAACCGCCGATCATGCCCGCCACAGATCGCCACCCCGTAGCGCGTCACCCATCTCGTCCGGGTTCGTCTGGATTACTGAAGAACAGCGCGATCTTGTTGCCTTGTGGGTCGCGGAGATAGCCGACGTAGAAATGGGGCCCGTATCCGAGCAACAAAAATGCTGCACGATGCACGAACGGCCGCAATGCGAAAGCCGTAGTCCGGTGTCGGCGCGACCGGTGAAAGTCCGGTCTGGGCCTATTCTGTTGAAAAACTCACCTGCTCGCCCGAATTGACGGGATTGCCAGAATATCTTCCCGTTAAATCGACTTTCGGCAAGCAACGTTTGCCAATCGGCCCATCGCGAGAACGGTGTTCCAGATTTCTAAGGTGATTTTCGCATGGCGGAGTTTTTCAACAGAATAGGCCGAGATCGGTCCTTTGAATGTACGCTTGGCGTAGATCGCCGGGAATGCTCAGGTCATCAGTCTTCGGCGGAGCTTATCGTCTGGCGTAGCGCACATGTCGGACTTGCCGAAGCGATACCGATTGTGGGCTATACGGCGATATATCCATTCGCGGAGCCCTCGCGGGAGAACGCGTAACAGGCTGGCGAGCCTTGCTGCCCCGCCCAAGCGCTCGCCAATCCGGATGATCGCTTCCATCCCGGACCATGCTTGCCCGTCTTCGATAAAGAGCCAGGTCTCAGGGTCCACCGGGTCCAGTCCGTAATGACGCACGAGAGCATCGCCGGTTTTCGACTGGGCGGGGCAGAGGCGGAACGTCCCAGCTTTATCCAGTTTCGCGATTGTGCGCGCACCCCAGGAGCAAAGTGCGCAGTCGCCGTCCATGACCGCTATTTGACCACTATCGTCGAAGGCAGGAACGGCTGGATCCTCTCGATACGAATAGGCTGTTCTCTCTGCAAGTGCTGCCATTCTACTCTCCACAGTTTTTTGGACCCAGCATGCGTCGCTTCATAAGAAACGACAACAGTGGGCGAGCGTGATCCGCAAATGCCAGTTTGGCAATACAAACTATAATGGCAGCGTCGTCCGCGTTGCGTGAATTCATCTGTCTCCCAATTTTGGGGTTGCGACGAATGGCTCCTATGGCGGGCCGCACTGCGGCATCGCAATCCTATGCTGAAGGTCGGCAATGGGCCTATTTTGTTGAAAAACTCTTGTTGATTTGAGGGCCTTTCGCTGATTCAATTTCCGGCATGATGTGAGGGGAATTGCGATGCTGGGACCGAGACAAGAGGCGCAAGGCGCGTTTTTTTATGAGTTCTCAATCGAGGATCACGTTCCGCAAGATCACTTGTTGAGATCCATCGACCGCTTCGTCGACCTGTCCGGCATCCGTCAGCATCTGGCGCCGTTCTACAGCAGCACTGGCCGCCCCTCTATTGATCCCGAGCTGCTGATACGCATGCTGCTGGTCGGCTATTGCCTTGGCATTCGTTCTGAACGTCGGCTGTGTGAAGAAGTACATCTGAACCTCGCGTATCGGTGGTTTTGCCGCCTTGATTTGATGGACGGTGTTCCCGATCACTCCACCTTCTCCAAAAACCGGCACGGCCGTTTCCGCGACAGCGGCCTGCTGCGCCAGCTGTTCGAAACGACCGTGGCGCGGTGCATCGCCGAGGGTCTGGTCAGCGGCCAGCGCTTTGCCGCGGATGCCAGCCTGATCGAGGCTGACGCCAACAAGCAGAACTCGACGGCGAAGGAAGACTGGAACCCGGCTGCCCTTGACCCGGAGGACGCGCCACGCGCGGTTCGGGAATATCTGGAGGTTCTGGATGATGCGGCCTTTGGCGCTGCCTCAACAGTCGAGCCCAAGTTCACATCCCATTCCGACCCGTCCAGCCAGTGGACGGCGGCTCGCAAAGGCCCCGCATTCTTTGCGTATTCGACCAATTACTTGATCGATACCGATCATGCTGTGATCCTCGATGTGGAGGCGACCCGGTCGATCCGGCAGGCCGAGGTCGGGTCCGTGCGCACAATGCTGGACCGGGTCAAAGACACGTTCGATTTGCACCCCGAGCGCATCATAGCGGATACCGCTTACGGCTCCGGTCCGATGCTTGGCTGGCTTGTCGACCGCAAGATCGCGCCGCATATCCCGGTGATTGACAAGGCCGGGCGCACTGACGGCACCTGGAGCCGCGCCGACTTCGAATGGGACGCTGAAAACAACCAATATATCTGCCCGGAAGGCGAAGCCCTCAAACAGTTCCGCCGCAACTACTCGGACCCGAACCGTGGCCCGACCGGCAAGGGTGTCGCAAAATATCAGGCCCTGAAGTTGACCTGCCAAGCATGCCCGTCAAAGCCGAAATGTTGTCCGAATGCCGACGCGCGCAAGATCACCCGCGAAGAACATGAAGACGCCCGCCAGATCGCCAGGGAGATCGCAAAAACCAGGCAATATGCCGTGTCGATGCGACTAAGGAAGAAGGTCGAGATGCTCTTCGCCCACCTTAAGCGCATTCTGGGGCTGGGAAGACTCCGATTGCGCGGCCCAAGTGGAGCGAATGACGAATTTCTACTCGCTGCCACCGCCCAAAACCTCCGCAAGCTGGCCAAGACCTTTCCTGCACCGCAGCAAATCAAGAAAGCCTGATCAGAAAGGCACTTGAGCCGTATTCCAAGACCGAGTTTCTGCGGCTGCAGCGGGGCGTTTTTCAACAGAATCGGCCGTGTGTGACGCTCGGCACCAACGGCGGAAAGTGTGAATTCGCTGCAAGTGCTCGGGTCAGAACTCAGCATGGCAAAAGCAGCCATTCAAAGGCTGAAACACCCGGCTACCCCTGCTGCGGTCTCCACCGGCGGCAGCAATGCGCAGGAAATAGCCGTTGCAAAGTCCGGACTACGAGGCATGGTTTGCCAGTATAAGAACTAAATATTGAGGAGTTGTGAAAATTAAACTGATCGACTGCACTCCGGTTTGAAGTATTTGATGAAGGAAAATAAGATTGTGTCCGAGTATCTTGAAAAACGTGATGATCCAGCGCTGGACCTGCTTATCCACAGGCTTGAAGCCGCCGAAAAGCTAGGCTCCAGACTCATTGATTTATAACCAAAACAAGATGGTTGCTGCGAGGGCGATTGCAGACAGGAATACCTTTGGACATCGGTCGTATCGGGTGGCTATCCGTCGCCAGTCATTCAAGCGGCCGAACATGATCTCGATCCGGTTCCGTCGTTTGTAACGACGCTTGTCGTATTTGACGGTCTTGCCGCGCGACTTTCGTCCCGGGATGCAGGGCGTTATTCCCTTATCTACAAGGGCTTCACGGAACCAATCCGCGTCATAGCCCCGGTCTCCCAATAACCACCCGGCGGCTGGGAGACTATTCACGAGGGCTCTGGCCCCAGTATAATCGCTGACCTGGCCTGCAGTCATGAAGAACCGGATCGGCCGGCCAATCGTGTCGGTGACGGCATGTAACTTCGTGTTCATACCACCTTTCGTCCGACCGATCAGGCGTCCACGCCCCCCTTTTTTGCCCGCAGGCTGGAAGCCGTGCGATGCGCTTTCAGATAAGTTGCATCAATCGAGATCGTATTGTTGTCGGGCGCTTCGGCAGCCAGTCCTGTCATGATCCGCGCGAACACTCCCATGTCACTCCATCGTTTCCAGCGGTTATACAGGGTCTTGTGCGGGCCATACTCACGGGGTGCATCACGCCAACGCAACCCATTGCGGTTGATGAAGATAATACCACTCAGAACACGCCGGTCATCGACGCGTGGCACACCATGACTCTTCGGGAAATACGGCCGAAGCCGCGCCATCTGATCTTCGCTCAGCCAGTAAAGATTGCTCATGAAGCCCCCCTCGGTTCGGGAGCTTGAATCATGCAGTCCTGATTGCTTCAAGCAGATTAATGGGTCCAGAGCCTAGTCAACGCTGCGCGCACGGCTTCTGCGCTGAATTGCTCAGAGAGTCTTGGTGCTATCTGAGTCTAATTTATTAAACGATAAGTTGTCAAAAGAGACACCCTATCCGGCGAAAGGCCGGTTGGAGAGATCAAGTAATAGTTGAAATAGATATACTAATAAACTACCCTAGGTTAAATGTGGGAAATTAGTCAATGAAGATTCGTTTCGCAATCCAATTTTTTATTATTGCTTTGTTATGCGCCTGCAGCTTTGGGGCAGCTGAGTTTCAAATTTATCGCCAAGCCTTTGAGATTCAATATGTCGAAGGCGACAAAGTACTTGATGAAGTTGGGCGCGCCGAACGCAAACTGATGCAACAAAAATTCAACCGCTTGAGCGGAGTGCGTTCATTTGACCCTGACGAAGCCAAATATTACCTCAAGGTAGGTGATCCGCCGCTGGCGGGAGCCATTCGGGCTAGTCTGACCGCGTTAAAAGACTACAATGATGCGCTTTCAGGGTTCGCTACCGGAGAAGCTGCGGCAGCGGTGCGGTCGGAACTGAGTTCCGCCAGTTCTTCGCTTGAGGCGTCTCTCACCACACTGGGAGGGGCAACAGGCGTAGATGCGGCCTTTGTCAAAATCCTGTCGGAAGGAATTGGAAGAGTTCTTTTGGTTCTCGAAGTTTTGGAGCGGGCGCAGAATCGTGCGGTTTTCCGCGAACGGTTGGTTGCAGCGCATCCCGACATGAAAAACCTGATGCTGGAGTTGCGCCGTGGCACTGGTCCGATGTTCGATGTTGTGAAGCTTGGCTATACCACTAGAGGCTCACTTGGCGGCACAGACGGAATCAACACGGACAACCTCAAGAGATTGGAAGATTTCCGCGGACTTCTTGCTGGCTGGGTCATTTTGATCGACCAGTCTGTTCTGGCTATGGATCAGGCGGTGCTTGCCGTGGCAACTCAGGCCTATGCGCCCGATCTCACCTCGCTGATTAAGGCTTCGGTTGAAATCGAGGTTTTAGCGGAGGCGATAAAGACGGCACGAAACTAGGCTGATTATTCCAAAATTGGAGGTTTGCATGGGTTACGAGCAATATGAACAGGAGTTGTTGGTGCTGCGTCGCTCTCTAGAGGCTCCGTTTGCCAAAGCTCAGGCCGCAGGCGATTCAGCGGAGATGCAGCGACTGGAGGACATTGCTGGAGAAATCGACGATCTGCGTATCGACCTGGGGTTACATACTCTGGGAGAACTGGCCTTTAATTTGGCGCGCATCCGCGAGAAGATTGACGGGCACAAGGTGAACCTTGACAGTCTGGCCAACGGGCCGCTGTCGGCAATTAAAAAGGCCATAGAGGATATTTTCGCCCAGACCGCTGAAGAGAGTATCGCAACTCCACTGGTTGCAGATACAAACGTGGATTCTTCAGTGAAAGCGCAATCTCCTGTTCTGGAGCCTTCGGGCCAGCTAGTCCTGACCGAGGCCCACCTTATTGCTCTGTGGCGGCGTTCTCTGTTTCCCATCGACGTTGGCCGAATCACAATCTTTGGTCTACGCGGTTGCCGACCGGTGGAGTTTTCGGGCACAGGCATGGGGGCGCAACACGAGATCGTCATGACCCCAGTAGATTATCAAGTCATGAAGTGCTGCATTGGCCATTGGAAACCCGGCGATGGGCTCGCCCTCTTTCCCGGCTCCACGGTACCATATGGTCCGATCGTAATGTCTAAGATTTCCAACGATGGGCGAGGGGTGAACCAAATAGGGCGCGGTCGCTATAGCCGTTATACCGCCGGATGGCACAAGCGCAGCGAAGGTTCCAGCGGGCATTGGGCATTACAGCAGGCTTGCGCAATAACTATTCAGAGAACAGGCGATGACGACGATTATGATTTGACCGACCGCTGGCACGTGGGGAGCATTGCAGGCGACAATATTCACTGTGCCTTTCATATGGGCGTAGATGGCAACCCTGCGGATGCAAAATTTTCTTCGGCTGGTTGCCAAGTGATTGCAGGCACCGTGAAAAAGGGCAAACTAGGCTCGGAGGTCGGGCCGTATAAAACGTTTATCACGCCTTTCGCCGACAAGCTCGGCCGACAGAAAGAAGCGCAGTATGTGCTTTTTGATGCAGAAGAAGCGCAGATGATGATCCGAACGAAGTGTGTGGGCAAAACCGTTCTCCTAAGATTTGGCTCTTACGGTCCGATCGTGGAAGAGTTTCAAAAAGCACTCAACCGCAAAAATAACGCGCACCTGAAGGTAGATGGCGATTTCGGGCCGGGGACCTTCAACGCGGTGGTCGACTTCCAGACCCGTATTTTCGGACCGGAGGCCGATGATGGCATCGTCGGTGCAGATACAGCGGCGGAGCTGGGTATGGCGCTGCCTGCGTTTGACTTTGGCAACGCCGTCAGCGGCGGGTCTGGACACTCCGGGCCGTCCGGTGCGCTGACCGGAACTGGGCCAACACCTTCACCGATACCACCCGCTGCGGCGGCGGGAGAGTCACTAGCCTTTGGGAAGATCACCCGAAACAAGCATGGTCAGGCCTTTAACGATAAGGTGATTGGTATCGCCTCTAGAATAAAATGCGATCCCAATCACTTGATGGCGGTTATGGCTTTCGAAACCGGTGAGTCCTTCTCACCGAGCATAGAAAACGCGGCGGGCAGCGGGGCTATAGGGCTAATACAGTTCATGCCAGCAACCGCGACGCACCTAGGAACAACCTCTGCCAAACTGGCTGCTATGTCAGCTATCGATCAACTCGGCATAGTGGAAGCATATTTCAAGATGCAGGTGAACGGACGGCCAATGCCCGCCTTGAGCGATCTATACATGGCTGTTCTCTGGCCGGCGGCTGTTGGAAAACTGGACAGCCATGTTTTGTTTGCCAAAGGAACCAAGGCGTACGCGCAAAACGCTCGCCTTGACATCAACAAGAACGGCAAGATTACGAAAGCTGAGGCTGCGAGTAAGGTGCAGGATAAGTTGGTCTTGGGCATGAAGGAAAATCGGTTTGGTTGATTTTGAGGATCGATGAGGCCGAAAGAGTGTTTTACACCGGTCAAGATACATACGGTCTCATAAATTGGAGGCATTTCTAAACCTGAAAACTTCTCAGAAGACGCATTGCAGTTAAAAATAGATGGGAGATACTGATGAACATTTCACTTCTTGTTTTTATCGCCGCGCTTACTACTGCACCTTTGATTTCTTATGCGGAAGTAAAAACTCCTGGATACATAGGGGATCAACCAACCAACGAAACCCGAGGAGATCGGGTTTTTGTCTTCATCCATGGCCTAAGTTCTAACGGTGGTCAAAATGCAGTGACTACATGGACAAGTTCTGACGGTAAATTCTGGCCGCAGATGCTTCATGACGACCCAGACTTTCAGGGAGTAGACGTTTTTGTCGCCGATTATGAAACGAGTGCTTGGGCGCCAAATACATTTAGATCCGTATCTCAGGGGTTAGAAAGCCAACTTTTAGAAGCGGGTATCGAAAATTACAGTGAGATCTATTTTATAGCTCACAGTTTAGGAGGGGTTGCGCTTCGTCGGGCGATCCTGGATTCTGATATCCTTCGACACAAGACAAGTGCGCTCTTTATGTTTGCCGTTCCAAACGGGGGTGCCAGCCTAGCTGATCTCGTTTACTATGTACCGAGAGCCGGTCCATTGGTGGCGCTCCTCAAAACCACGGAAGGTGATAGTGATAGCCCCCTAGATCAGTTAAAAAGTGAATGGATCGATAGCGCCACAGAGATACCAAGTTTTTGTGGATTTGAAATTCTACCAAGAAGGCGGCAGCTCGTTCCACGCGAGAGCGTTGAGCCACTATGTACAGACGGTATTTCCTCTCTTAGCAGAAACCACTCGACGGTGGTAAAGCCTGACTGGGCGGACAACCGTCGGGAGCCCGCCGACCCGCATCGTCTAGTAAAAAAGTGGTATAATCAGGTGCTTCAAAATAATGGGTTTGTGCATGGGGTTGAGAAATTTGACAATAGAGAAATCGCAATTGCAAGTTGTCCCGGGGATCGTGAGTATAGCGCTGAAACTATTCGTAATATCCGAGGAATTGTAAGAGTGAACTCCGCCGGACTATCGGTTGGTGTCACCAGGCCGATGCCCACGCAATGGATACACAGTGACTACACCAGCCAAATTTGGGATATTAATCCGCCAAAGTGGGTCGTCGTTCACTATTCGTGCTTCGAACGATCCGACCCAAATTCAAATATTGGAAGAAATGAGAACTTTATACTATTTGCCAAAGACATGCTTCGCAATGGAGTAAGTATTTTATCCTATTCTCGGACATTCCGAATTTCCAAACAGCGAAGACTCAATATATGTGATAACTTTAGAACATCTTCACTGCTCGATAATCAAACCGAATCCGCAAAAATTTATATGTTTGAGGTCGAGGATGGGACTATTATTGGTGGTGGAAATGCAGCTGTAAATCGTGAATTTGGTAACGCGATCTATGACGTTGTTTCCAACAACGGTGAGAAGTTTTTTTCTAACCAAATGTGTCAAGAGGCGTTTAGCGACTGATTTGACACCGCGTTTACTGGCGCGTGCGATTGCAAGCGCTCATTGGAACGAGCGCAGCGAACGGCCGCTACGTCCCTCTCAGCATGCATCCGGTAGTGGGTAATGCTGCGTTCGTCATAAATGGCAGCAATTCGAAAGCTGCACGGCAGCACCAACGCAGCAGGTGAACGGCCGCTTCTTTATTGGGGCGTTTGGGTCAAGCTCGTTTACCTTCTTCGATCGGGTCTTTGTCTGTCATCCGGGTCACGCTTCTCTTCGCAGTCTGGTTGATGCCGTGATGGCATCGCTGCACGCATATGTCGGATCGGCACTGGGGAGCCTTGCTTTGGGACGCGCTTCAAATTGCGCAGCAGACATTTTCGGCTTCGTCCATGAACCTCGTCCGGTGAGCGACGACCCGTCAGGGTTGGGTGCTGGCTATTAGATCATGCCATGCCCTCCATGTTTTCCTGACGGAATTCTGTGCCATCCATCCACATGTGATGAAGCAAGACGGCAAGTTTGCGTGCAACGTCGACAACGGCGCGACGGCGACCCTTGGTCCGCATCAACCGCATGCCCCCTGACTTGATCTGTGAGCCAGCCATCGTTCGCATGAGAAGCGCATTCGCGGCGGCATACAGCGTCGCACGGACATCCCTGTCGCCCGTTTTGGATATGCGGCCGGGATTGTCGTGTTCGCCCGATTGGTAGCGTCTTAGCGTCAGCCCAAAATGTGCGACAACGGTGCGGGACCTCCGGAACCGGGACGGATCATCAACGGTTGATTTGAAGGTCAGCGAGGCAATGGGGCCGACGCCTGGAACCGTCATCATCCGCATGCAATCCTCATCTCGGTTGGCCGCGCGCTTGACGCGCCGATCGAGTTCCAAAAATGCTGATAGAGAACCACCCGGGCGTCCAAAAGCGAAACCAGGGCATGCGCCAGAACCTCGTCCATCTCGATTAGCGGTCGGACAATACCGTCGAAGCTGCCATGCTTCACGGTCATGGGCAGGCGGATGCCGAAGATCTTCAAAAGGCCGCGGACTTCGTTCGCGAGGTCTTCAGAAGCGCCTTGCGGGTGCTCAGCAGCGCACGGACGCCATGAGCCTCCCGGCTCTTCATATGAACCGGGCTGAAATAGCCGGTGCGCAAGACCTGGGCGAAGCCGCGCGCATCGTTCTTGTCGGTCTTGTTACGCATGGCCGACAGCGCCGCATTCACTTGACGTGTTGGCCACGTGGATGAACCGCAAGAATAAATGCGTTGTTGAAGTGCGCTGGCACCCTGGAAATATCGGTGCCGTTGAAGCGCGCCTTGGAGACGAATGGTTCGAAATCCCTGCCGTTCAGGACGGTCTTGAAGGTGTCTCGGCCCAAGCCTGGCTCGCCGCGAGCCGTGAGCTCCGTGCGTCTGATCCGGCGCGCAAGGCGCATGATCAAGAAGTCATCTTCAAAGCGATCGAAGCGATCACCTCACGTAACGCAGCGGCCATCGCGACGGCGGGACTGATCGTGACTGACTGGTCGCCCGAGCGAATTTTGCGCGAGGAAAATCGTAATTTAATCGGTTTCGCAGTCGGTAGTTCAAAAATGGATGCCAAGCGAGACGGCGCTGCTGGTCGCGTGATCCCGGATGCCGATGAATACGATCCTTCAGTTGAGGTTCCGAAGAAAAAGCCCGTGCCTAGGCTCCAGACTCATTGATTTACAGCCAGAACAAGACGGTTGCTGCGAGGGCGATCGCAGACAGGAATACCTTCGGGCAACGGTCGTATCGTGTGGCGATCCGGCGCCAGTCTTTCAGGCGACCGAACATGATCTCGATCTGGTTACGTCGTTTGTAGCGACGCTTGTCGTATTTGATGGGCTTGACGCGCGACTTCCGCCCGGGGATGCAGGGCCGTATTCCCTGACCTATAAGGGCTTCTCGGAACCAATCCGCATCATATCCCCTATCTCCTAATAGCCAGTCGGCCGCTGGCAGGCCATTCACCAGGGCTCTGGCTCCAGTGTAATCGCTGACCTGACCGGCGGTCATGAAGAACCGGATCGGCCGCCCGATTGCATCGGTAACGGCGTGCAACTTCGTATTCATGCCGCCTTTGGTCCGCCCAATCAGACGTCCACGCCCCCCTTTTTTAACCGCAGGCTTGACGCCGTACGGTGGGCTTTCAGGTAAGTCGCGTCGATTGAGATCGTCTTGTGGTCGGGGGCCTCGGCAGCCAGCCCCGTCATGATCCGCGCGAATACTCCCATGTCACTCCACCGTTTCCAGCGGTTGTAAAGCGTCTTGGGCGGGCCGTATTCCCTTGGAGCATCGCACCATCTCAACCCATTGCGGTTGATGAATATTATGCCGCTCAAGACACGCCTGTCATCGACGCGAGGGCGGCCATGGCTCTTAGGAAAGAAGGGACGAAGGCGCGCCATCTGCGCCTCGGTTAGCCAGAACAGGTTGCTCATGAATGTGGTCTCCTTGCCGAGCCTGAATCATGCCAACAGCCTGAAATCAATGGGTCTGGAGCCTAGCCCGCCGCCACGCAGGGCCATGGGAGCGAAAGATGTCAGCGATCTCCAGCTTGGGCCGGGGCAACGCCCGGACCGGTCACTCCAGGCTTCGCTTCACCGTCTGATCCTGCAATTTGGCCAACATCTCATAAGGGCTGACGGTATCGCGGATCGTCTTGGTCGCGACATGGGTGTACCGCGCGGTGGTCGTCAGCTTGGCATGCCCGAGAAGCACCTGGATCACCCGCACGTCCGTGTTGGCCTCCAGAAGGTGGGTGGCGAAGCTGTGTCGCAATGTGTGCAAGGTGGCGGGCTTCTTGACCCCGGCCATATGCTTGGCCGAGGTGAAAGCGCGGTTCAACTGCCGCGGTGAGATCGGGTTAATCTTGGGCTTCCCCGGAAACAGCCATCCCTCCGGCCGTGCCTCGCGCCACCAGGCACGCAAAAGCTCTAACAACCCGGGCGACAGCATCACCTTGCGGTCTTTCTGACCCTTGCCCAGCTCGACATGGATCAGCATGCGATCGCTGTCGATGTCGCCGATCTTGAGGTTGCAAACCTCGGCGGCACGCAGACCTGCGCCATAGGAAATGCTGAGCGCCGCGCGATACTTCAATCCAGGCCCGGGAGCAGCCATCAGGATGTCGGACACCTCCTCGACGCTGAAGACCACGGGCAGCTTGCGCGGTTCGGTGCGGAATTGCATGTAGCGCTTCATCTCTTCGCGCCCGCAGGTCATGCCGAAAAAGAACCGCAGTGCCACGATGCGGGTGTTAAAGGTCGATGGCGTGACCCCTGCGTCCGTCATATGCAGCTGATAGGTGCGCAGGTCCTCCGGCGTCGCGGTATCTGGTGATCGCCCAAGGAAAGCCGCAAAATCCTTGATTGCCCGAATATGGGACTTTTGATGTTTGTCGCCCATCCCACGGATGCGCATGTCTTCGATCATCCGCTGGCGAAGCGGGCTCATCTTCTCCTGTGTCATGGGAACCTCCTGATTGACGATTGAGAAACTCCAATCGTCAATCAGGTCAGCCAGATCACAAAATGCGCACAGCTAAGGGCTGTTCACCCCATCAGCCAAAAGCGCCAATGCCGCGGAGCGGCTTCGTCCCAGGGCCGGGTGCGAAGCCCCCCCATGCTCCAAAGGCGACCGCCACGCCGCGCGCGCCTCCGACGATGCCAAATTTTGGGCACATTTCTCCTGCAATAACCCTCTATATCTATGGATTGGAGATTTCGATGGCGCAGCCTGTGTCAGTGCTTGTCGATGGAGATAACATTAGCGGTAAGCACGCTGGACAAATTCTTTCCGTCGCCGCTCAGCACGGCGAACCAACTCTGGTTCGGGTCTATGCTGATGCGCAGCGTCCCTCTGACTGGCATGGTGCGATTGGCTACCGAATGCTGCATGCGGGAACGGGTAAGAACGCCGCAGACATTCTGCTGGCACTGGATGCGATGGAATTGGTGCTATCTAAGAATCTGCGCTGTTTTGTAATCGCGAGTTCTGACGGTGATTTTACCCATCTTGCCACCAGATTGCGCGAACACGGAGCAACGGTCATCGGGATTGGTGAAGCAAAGGCGCCGAGTGCCTTTCGAGCGTGTTGTAGCGATTTTGTAGAAATCGGCACGACGCGGCCCGTGCGCCTTGTGCCAAAACCGGCGGCGACTGCCGCGGCGCTTGACCAAAAGATCCGTGCCATGATTGGGGCGCACAGCAAGAAGGGCATGGGCATGTACATCGCTGAACTCGCCCCGAAAATGCACAATCAACATGGCGTTCGGATCAGCGCATACCCCGAGCGGAGTTGGCGCGCCTATCTGATCGCGCGACCATCGCTCTACGAACTGGACCCTCGCGGCCCCGAAGCCATGGTTCGTTTTCGTCCCGAGGGCTTTACTCAAGTGGCGTAAGCGCCCAATCGGCGTCCAGCGCGAGCCCGTCCTTGGTTACGTTACTGCAGCAAGCATGAATGGCCGGTTTTGGGGGGAGCTGCATCGCAGCGTTCGGTTGCCCGATGAATGGCAGCTCAGGGCCGGTCGTGCCCCTCCGCCATAGAAACAACGGCTTGCATAAATACTCTGCTCCGGTGCAAATTGATCTCATGCCGGTTAAAGAAATATTCGCCATCGCCGACGTCCGCATCCCGGTCAAACGCAAAAAGACCCTGGATCCCGGAAAAGTTGATGATATTGCCGAGGATATGCTGGAAAATGGCCAAACCACCCCCATACGCCTGCGCACCGGTAAAACCGGCGGCTATGTTCTTATCGAAGGCTATCACCGTTTAGAAGCCCTCCGCGCCCTCGGCGAAGACAAAGTCGAAGGGTATCTGGTCCACGCCCGGCTGCACTGAATGTATTGGTCGCCGTTTTAGAACGGCAGTTGTCGCCCCGCAGACCCTCGTTTGCAGCCCCAAGTGCTGCACTGTTCATGAATGGCAGGAATGCGGGAGCTGCACTGCAGCGTTGGCAGATGACGTGAAGGGCGCTCTGGGCCGACCTCGACTGAATTCCTTTCTGCGAGATGGCTTACTGCTTGGCCTCAAAGATGACGGACATCCGGCTGAGGATGTCTATCGGCTGTCCTTCGGAAAGCGCTCTGCATCGGTCAGCGAGCTCGTTCATCCTCTCATTGACGGCGGTGCGCACATCGTCGGGCTGCTCTTGGAATGCCCTATAGATAGCGTCGATCCCAAGATAGTCTGGAATTTCGCCGCCAGATGCGCTTCTCTGGCTCACGGTTTCTTTTGCTTCGATCCAGAAAACATCAAGCTCGTGAGCCCAAGACTCGGCCAACTTTTCCAAAGCTGGCAGGGTGAGCGTTCCGAAAAGCTCCTGGCCAGCATCGACAAGGGACTGCCCTGTCAGGAAGTTTGCGAGTGACGCAAGAAGGGATACTGTTCGTGCCGGACGGATATCCCAATGCGTCAGGTGCGCAAGCGTGCTGCCAAGTCGGCTCAACGTCGCAGACATCTCTGTCAGGTCCGGCCTGTGATCCTGCATGCCCCGACGCCGCGTTTCCGCATAGGCACCGCCAAGGAGGCGGGCTGCCTCGGTCTGATCGCCCACGATCTCTGCGCGCCCAGCGACGTCACGCACTGCGAGTAGGCGGGGCGGCAAGACGGTTGGATCTTGCGGGCTTCCTGTGCGGCCGCCCAGAAGCAGGATTGTGGCTGGTTCACGCGAAGAAAGCAGGCAAAGGTCGGCGCCCCAAAGGCCACGCGGCTTTGCAGACTCGACGCGCTCAAGGACCTCCGGAGGGACCGAGCGTCGAAGATCTTCCAGCAGGTCAAAATAATTTCCGGATCGAAGAATGCGAGGTTTCTTGATCTGGTCCAGCACCAGATCGGTCAAATCGCCGGCTGCGAACTCGACCAATTCCGAAGGCAGATCATCCGCGCCGACCCCCGACAATAATGCGATGCTCGCAACGCGTGCGCGTGCCTTATGATCGGACGACAGAACCAGACCGGGAAGATCGAAGGTGTAGTAGTGAATACGTGAGTTAGGGCTGTCGATGCGGTCGATCCGTCCCAGGCCTTGAATCAGGCTCTTCACATCGGAGGTGACGCCGATGATCCCAAGGGCGGACGCGATTTGGAGGTTAATCCCTTCGGCCATCTGAAATGTCAAAAACATCGTGCGCGACTTCAGCGGATCAACGTGCTTGCCGTCAATGCCAAAATATTCCTGTGCTTCCGCGCCGGATCGGACATGGTGTAGTTTTTTTCCGGACTTGATCCGGGCTCCGGGAGCGACAACAAAGACCTCGGGCCCCCGGCCGCGTTGCCCTGCGAGGAGTTTGGCGTAGATCTCAAGCACGCCGACTCGTTCGGCAAGAAAGATGGCGTGACCGTGTTTTTTAAGGATGCCACGCATGACATCAGCCCGAGCCTCATCAATGCTGTCGAGGCTGGGGTGGTTCAAAAGCCGAGTGATCCGATCACAGATCGGTGTTTGGCTGCTTTCAGTTTCAGTGCTCAGTTCTTCCGGCAGTGCGCCATCCGGAACCGGTATCTGACGAGTGTTCTGTTTCTCTGCCCGCCGCAAGTTCTCGCCGATTGAAGCGCGTCCCCTCTGATCGGCGTCGCTGTCGCGCTCCCGCGTCCATTCCTCGCGAGCAAAGGTCACTGACGCGCGCAATAGCGCGAGGAAGTTCCGTATGTGGATGCGCGACTTGTCATGGAACCTTACCTCGGTTTGTCCCGCACGCTGAGGATCGGCCGAAACGAGGGTGATCCCTGTGGTGATGCACTCGGCCAGCGTCTTGATCCGATCGATGAGCTGCCTTTGCTGCTCGTTCAGTTCCGTATCCTCTCGGTGGCTTCTGATTGCCGGATAGACGAAGGCGCCTGTCGTTCTATCAGGGCTTTCACCTATACAGGCGCGCTGGCGCCGGACCACATATGGCGCGAGTGCGTCTGCCAGGCCTGCCTGGAGTGCGCTGATTTGCAGACCTCGGGTTTCAATTGAGCTTTCGAGGTTTTCGACTTCGTTCTTGAGCGTGTCAGCGCTGTCAAACAAATCGTCCTGCACACTCTGCGCTTCGATCCGACGATTCACCTGATCGAGGTGGTGAATGAGCTCTCCGCGCTCTCGGACCTTCGCCATGTGTTGATTGATCTGGTCTGTTATGACCGGGGGAACATAAATTGAGGCGCGCTTTTCATGGAAGGCGAGCAGGCCGTCGAGGCCCTGATTTCCCATGAGAGTTGCGGACAAACAAGCAGTCCAAATCGCCGGGCTGCGCTCGAAGACGAGCGAACGCGCCGAAGGGGTGAGATACCGGGAGCTTAGTCGGTGACTTTCATCAACGATCATTGACGCCGATGAGCGGACGGCCCGGTTGATTTCCTCGAGTTCAGCAGCTTCTTCCTTTCCCCGGCGTGACAAATGACTGTGCTTGATAGGCTTGAAGTTCGCTGGCGCATTTGTTGTCCAGTTCTTCAAGACACTGGCCGGTATCAGGGCGAGCGAGCCAAGCCGCTGCTGATCGGCGCGCTCGCCCCAGGAAAAGACCGCCTGCCCATGACTGACGGGCAGCACTGTAGCGAGGTGTTTTCCGATGTCGGTCTTTCCGGCACCAGTGGGCGCTTCGACGAAGGCAAAGCCATGCTCATAGACAGTTCCAGCCGCTTCATAGACAAGATCGGCTTGGAAGGGTTGCGGCGGTCGACCGGCACTTGTTTTCCCGGCAACTCTCCAAGGCGTGAAGCTGGTCGCTTCATGAACCGCTCGCGCGACGCCTTCTTCAGGTGTGACGAGCCGGATGAGTGACCGCAGGATTTCCATCGCCGTTTCGTTCCAGTCGCGGCCCATGTCCCAGAATTGCTCTGCCGCCGTGCGCCGCGCCATAGCAAGGACGGGCCAGTCATTGGCATCGTCAGTGAATTCGAGATTGCGGCGCAGACCGTTGATCGAGAAGTTTGCGCTTCCCGAGAGCGCCGTTTGCTCGCCCACAAAGAGCTTGGCGTGAAGCGTCGTTGGCCTCCGCCCCAGTATGGTTTTGGCCAAAGCCGGATCATAGACGCGGAATTGGACAACGCCGCGCTCGATGGCATCCATCGCGAGAACCGCTCGAAGGTCGGCCAAATCGACAACAGAAAAGCCTCTCGCGCCAAGAAAATGCTGGCGTGCTTCTTCGGCGACCGAGCGGCCGCCGCCACCCAACACCTGCCGTGTTTCTGTGTTGGAGCCGAAGACGATACGAATGCTGCCCTGCGGGCGTTCGTTAAGGTCTTCCAATGTTTCGAGCAAAATCGTCAGGGAGGAGAGGAAATCCTGATAACCGGTAACGATTAGGCAATGTGGCTCCTTGAGAGCGTTTTTGGCTAAGCTATGGACCGAGCGGGTTGAGTTATCGGCCCATGCCTCATGTTGCGGCGATGTAGGCGCCTCGACCGCGCTCTCTTCCGGGTCGGTGTCGCCGGTTCGGGAAAAGAAACGCGAGATCAGTCCTTGCCTTGCAGTGGTCGTCATATGCTTTGTTTACCTACACCCTGTGAGAAACTTCCGACTTACGTCTCACAGAAACGCTGCCTCTTGCCTGCACGCTACCTTACGTCATCGTGAGCTTGTTTCATCATGGATATTGCTGTGTCGATTTCGCCGCAGCAAGATTGAATGGCCGCTCTGGCAAATATCGCACTACGGCTTATTCTGATCTTGAAAGGCAGTTCAGGGCTGTTTGAAGTGGTCCGGCAAATCTGTCCAGTTTTGCCGGACCACTTCACCTCGATTCCGGATCAACAGTAGACACCGTAATCTATCCGCGACAGGTAGGTTTCGACCACCTCTGCCTCGCCGGATGTACAGATCAGGTCTATGGGTCTGCGGCGATTTAAGCCAATCGCGGGGCGGTTCATCCACTCTTCCGCGGCGTCCCTGGAGCCAAAGACGGAAATGGCCTGCTCGAGAATGTCAGCGTAGCGATCCATGATGTCCTCCTGTGGCGATAGGGTGCAGCAGATGCCCGATCCCGTCAACATCACTCGCCGTGTCGTCGTGCAACATGCCCCCGGTGCTGGCGTGATTGCAGAGGCCGCCTCGTGGCGGGACAGGCCGTCGCGGCCTCGGATGAGCCGTCTCAGGATGCGTTGCGATTCGCGCCGCGCTGAGCTTCAAACCGGCCGCAGAAGCCCAAAAACAGCTTGCGAGAGAATCGGCTGTGGCAATGCCCCGAGTTGACGTCCGACGACGTGATGCCGGGTGTACCTGAACTGATCCCGATGATTCAGGTTGAATGCACTTTCCCCGACGGCACCAAACTGGTCACCGTACATGACCCTATCCGTCCCGGAAACGAGAAGGGCGAGCGCTTGTTTCCAGGCGAACTGGGCGTCGACGATGGCGAGATCGAGATCAATGCGGGCCGCCGTACAGCGATGCTGACCGTCACCAATACCGGCGACCGGCCTGTCCAGATCGGCAGTCACTATCATTTCTTCGAAACCAACAAGGCGCTCGATTTTGATCGGGCCGCCGCCTATGGCTTGAGGCTCGACATTCCTGCTGGCACCGCTGTCCGGTTCGAGCCCGGCGAGGCCAAGGAGGTCACGCTGACTGAATTTGGAGGCACGCAGGAACTGTATGGTCTGAACAATCTGACCAACGGTTCGGCACGGTGCGACGAAACGAAAACCCAAGCATTGCTTCGCGCCCGAGAGCGCGGATTCAAGGGAGCGTAAACAGATGGCCACGATGAATCGTAGGGATTATGCCAACATGTATGGCCCGACCAAGGGCGATCCCGTCCGGTTGGGTGATACAAACCTTTATGCCGAAGTCGAACACGACTTTGCCCTCCCGGGCGACGAGTGTCTGCACGGCGGCGGCAAGACATTGCGCGACGGGCTGGGCCTAACCCCTGGGTTTGACAGCGCAATGGGCGCATTGGACATGCTGCTCTGCAATGCAACGGTCATTGATCCCGTTCTGGGCATCATAAAAGGTGACGTCGGCATAAAGGACGGCAAGATCGTCGGTGTCGGCAAGGCGGGCAATCCCGGAACCATGGATGGGGTACACCCCAATCTGATCTGTGGCGCGGCAACCACCGTGCGCGACGCAGAAGGCCTCATTGCGACGCCGGGTGGAATCGACGTGCATGTTCACTTTGACAGTGCCCAACTCTGCGATCACGCGATTGCGTCTGGTCTTACCACAATGATGGGCGGTTCGTTGGGTCCGATTACCGTGGGTATCGATTGTGGCGGTGCGTTCAATGTCGGCAAGATGATTCAGGCATCCGAGGCCTTTCCGCTCAACTTTGGTTTCTTGGGCCGTGGCAACACATCCAAGCCACGCTCGATTTACGATCAGATCCTGGGCGGGGCAGTGGGACTCAAAATTCACGAGGACTGGGGGGCGATGGCAGGGGCGACACTCACCGCTGACAGGTCTGCTTTCCTTTGGGCTTCGGCAAATCTGATAGTACTAATTTGTTATGTCCTTTTCACCAAGCCGGTTTCGGAGTATTGTGACGCTGCTTGCCTGGCGCGCAGAACTGCGAGATCAGGTAACGTAAGGTTTAACCGGGTGTCGGATCCGCTCGAAACCAAGCGGCCTAATGGGGAGCTTTTTTGTGTCTTGTTTTTCGCTCATATCATGGTCGCGCGGCACCGAAAATTTAGGGCGCTTCAAAGACAATAGGGTTCAAACCCGAAGAACAAACGATCAACTCAAGAAAAAGGTATGATGAAGCTTCCATCTATGCGCGCATTGCAAGCGTTCGATGCTGTCGGGCGACTATTGAACATGACCAAAGCGGCTCATGAATTGAACGTTTCACCCAGTGCGATAAGCCAACAAATCAAAATTCTCGAAAATGCTATCGGCATGAGACTCCTAGTCCGCAAAAGTAGCGGTCTCGTGTTGACCGAGGTCGGTTCGGCCTACCATCAAGCGATCTCCACGATCTTCGCCGATTTGAACAAAACCAGTAGTGAAATTGTGGATCACTACCGCTCAAACGCACTTGTCGTCAGTTCCTTACCTTTGCTGGCCAGTCGTTGGCTTTCCACTAATATGTTCACTTGGCAAGAAGCGCATCCTGACATCAGTTTACACTTGGTAGGTGCGGTGACCGAACCCACTGCCGACAATCGCAAGAAATTCGACTTCCGGATTACGTATGGTGAGAAAGCGCATCTTTTCGACCATTCTGTGCCCTTATTCACCGATAGTCTTACGCCGGTTTACAGCCCCAAACTCGGTATATCGGGACCTGACCCACAGCCCGGTGATCTGTTGAAGCATCGCCTTCTCACAATCGACTGGCAGCGCTTTCTATCCCCGGCTCCGACTTGGCAAGACTGGTTCAGCCTTTTTGGCATAGATGGTAGAGAAATTGACGAATTCTTCACGTTCTCGCTATCCAGCCTAGCGATTGAAGCCGCGATGGAGGGGCGTGGCGTGGCGCTTATCCAGAAGGCGCTCGTGGTTGAGGAGATAAAGGCAGGATATTTGATCGCGCCCTTCGATCAAGCGCTAGCACTTCCATCGCCCTATATTCTCGCTTGGAATGATGCGGTGTTCGACAAGGATGGCGCAAGCGAGTTTCACCGATGGCTTGTGGGGTTGGCAAGGCAACAGCCCTCGGCGGCGTCTACAGACTGATGTTGCCCATATCGGGTTGTCGGATGAGGTGATTTCCGGCTGTCCGTGATCTTGGTGATCCCCAACTCCAACCTTCCAGAATGCATCTTCTCGACGTTAGATTCCCTTAATTCAGGTGAAGCAAACCTAACGTTCCTGAGCATTGACGGAATCACTTTGACCTATCTTACTTGTCTATACCTAACGGGCATCTGCGGGGGTGCGGTTTCAGAAGGTGACCTCGCGTTTATCATTTGAAGTATCGATTCAAGGGAGCGCCGTCGTGCCGACATTCCATATGCATCCTGCGGCACGTTCGCTGCTCCTGATTTGCTTTTGCACAGTCAAAGAACGGGAAAATCCGGCATGAAAGTCGAACAGACAACAGTCCAGCAGATACCGCTCGAAGATCGCAAGGGGCGGCCACGCCACCTGTTGTGGATCTGGTTCAGCATCAACGTCATGCCCTTGACGATCATCACCGGGGTCTTGGGGCCGAGTGTATATAGCCTGTCGTTCGGCTGGACTGTTGCCGCGATCATAATAGGCAACCTAATAGGGGCAATCTTTACGGCTCTTCACTCTGCCCAGGGACCTGGCCTCGGTATTCCGCAGATGATCCAGTCGCGGGCCCAATTTGGTAGCTATGGCGCGCTGGCAATCGTATTTGTGGCAATTTTCGCCGGCGTCGGCTTTGCCGCGTCAATTTTCGTGCTGGGCGGTCAGGCGCTGCATCAGCTGTCCAGCGCAATATCCGTCAATCTCGGCATCTTTTTGGTGGCATTGGCCGTCGGGGTCGTGCTGGTTTTTGGGTACGATCTGTTCCATAAGTTCAACCGGGTTATCGTGGGTATCCTGGGTTTGGGCGCGCTGCTGACCTATGTCTGGATACTAGGAGTGAACGGCCTGCCGGACACCGAAGTCGAGGGGCTTGGCGTCAGCTTTTCCAGCTTTTTGGGAATGACAAGCCTCGCAGTGGTGTGGCAGCTCGCTTATGCGCCCTACGTGTCTGACTATTCACGTTACATGGCCCCCGAACACGCAGCCTCCGCATCCTTCTGGACCACATATTGGGGTACCGCCACCGGAGCCGCGATATTCATGATTCTCGGTGCGCTGATCGGTTCTGTATCGGGCGACGTCGACACGATCGGTGCCATTGCTGGCCTGACGGCCGGTATCGCCGGCTTCATCATGCTGACCTTCGTGCTTGGCACCATAGACGCCGGAATGATCAACATCTACACGCCGATGCTGTCAGTCGTGACGATTGGGCAGACGTTCTGCTCGTCCTGGATGCCGCGCGCACCCACGCGTATCCTGATCAGTGCCATACTTCTGATCATATCGGTCTTCATCGCGATCTTCGGGCAGGAGCAGTTCCTTACAAACTTCACTTTCTTCATCTACGCGCTGCTATACCTCTACGCACCATGGACTGCGATCAATCTGGTCGATTACTACATGATCCGGGAAGGCGACTACGATGTGGCGTCGATCCTGCGCGCCGACGGCGGCATTTATGGCAAGTTCCAACCGATCGGCTTTACCTGCTACGTCATGGGCATTCTGATCCAGATACCCTTCATGGTAATCTTTCCAATTGCCGGTGTGACTGACGGCTACACCGGAGTGGTCGCAGCTGCCCTCGACGGTGCGGACATCGCATGGTTGGTTGGCATCGGAGTCACCGCGCCCATCTATTACTTTTGGTACAAGGCCGCCGGTCCGCGCGTCGTTACCCTGTCAAACTAATCTCTCGTTCAAAGGAGTTACCCCATGAAAATCCAAGCGGTAATTGCAGCTAATCCCAAGTCACCTTTCCTCGTAGAAGAGGTCGAGTTGGGCGAGCCTCGGGCGAACGAGGTGGTCGTCCGTGTTGTCGGTGCCGGTTTGTGCCACACCGATCTGGTCGCACGTGACAAGGAATATCCTGTGCCCCATCCGCTAGTAGTGGGGCATGAAGGATCAGGTATAATCCATGCGGTCGGCGACGCCGTCACGAAGGTCGCCGTTGGCGACGCGGTGGTGATGACCTTCGTCACTTGTGGGAATTGCGATCCCTGCCACGCCGGTAAACCCGCGTACTGCAAGAGCCTGTACGATCTGAACTTCTCGGGCGGGCGTCCTGACGGAAGCACCCCCCTCAGCAGGGACGGTAAGGATTTGTGCGGCTGTTTCTTTGGGCAATCGTCCATGGCGGACTATTGCATCGCGTCCGAGAACAACATCGTTAAGGTCACCAACTCATCGGTTCCGCTAGAATTGCTGGGCCCACTGGGCTGCGGAGTGCAGACGGGCGCAGGTGCCGTCATCAATAGTCTGCAACCACCCGCAGGCAGCAGTATCGCAATCTTTGGTATGGGCTCGGTCGGGCTGAGCGGCGTCATGGCCGCCAAACTGGTAGGATGCAGCAAGATCATTGCGGTCGACATTCTGGACAGCCGGCTGGAGAAGGCTGTGTCGCTGGGTGCGACGCATACGATAAATTCCTCCGATAAAGACCCTGTCGAGGCGATCCGCGAAATCACCGACGGCAAGGGCGCGGAATTCTCTCTCGACATGGTCGGACGCCCAGAGGTCCTTCGCGCGGCGATCACGTGCCTCGGCAGTCTGGGTACGTGCGGATTGGTGGGGGCTGCGCCCTTTGGTGTCGATGCCAGTTTCGAGATGGCCGACCTGTTGTTCCACGGTCGCCGCATTATGGGCATCTGCGAGGGTGATAGCGTCCCCGAGATTTTTATCCCGCGTCTGATCGAACTCTACGCAGCCGGGCTCTTTCCACTCGATAAACTCGTGACCAAATTCAAGCTCGAAGACATCAACGAGGCGGTCGAAGCGGTTGAGCGCGGCGACGTTGTCAAAGCCATTCTCATCCCATCCTAAGGAGGAAGTATCGTGAACAAGCATGTAACTGAAAATAAATACTCTCTGACGATCAATGGTGAAGGCGTCGAAGCGAAATCAAGCTTCGGAGTAATTAATCCAGCAACCGAAGAGGTGTTCGCGCAAGCGCCGGAGGCGTCCGACCAGCAGTTGAATGCGGCATTTGATGCCGCCGAAAACGCTTTCGACAGCTGGCGCAAGGACGAGAGTGCCCGCCGGGCCGCATTGGCCGCCGCATCCGAAGCAATCACTAACGCGTCCGAGCGGCTGGCGTCAGTACTGACTGCCGAAGGCGGTAAGCCGATCGCGAACGCGCGCACCGAAGTCATGGTCGCGTCTATCTGGCTGAAATACTACTCCGAATTGGATCTCCCGCGCGAGATCATTCAGGATGACGAGCGCGCCTTTTCCGAGATTTTGCGACGTCCTGTCGGACCGGTTGCAGCCATCACTCCCTGGAACTATCCGCTGACACTTGGCTCTTGGAAGATCGGGCCTGCGCTGCTTGCTGGCAACACCATGGTGCTGAAGCCGTCGCCATACACGCCGTTGTCGACGCTGGTTATGGGCGAAGTACTGCGGGGGATTTTTCCTCCCGGTGTGCTGAACATCCTGACCGGCGGCGACGACCTAGGCGCGAAGATGACGAGCCATCCCAAAACGCGAAAGATCAGTTTCACCGGCTCCGTCGCGACTGGCAAGCATGTCGCTGCATCGGCAGCGCGCGATCTGAAACTTGTGACGCTAGAACTGGGAGGCAACGATCCTGCGATCCTACTCGACGACGTGGATATAGACGCCATCGCGCAAAATATCTTCTGGGGGGCTTTTGCAAATAACGGGCAGGTCTGCTCGGCCATCAAGCGCGTGTATGCGCCCAAATCCATCTACAAGGATGTCGTCGAAGCGCTGACTGAGCTTGCCAAAAATGCCAAGGTTGGCAACGGTGCCGACGAGTCGACCGATCTGGGCCCGCTCAACAACGCGCAGCAATATGAGCGCGTCAAAGAGCTTTCAGCTGATGCGCTGCGCAATGGAGCAAAGGCCACCACCGGTGGCAATCCGATCGACGGCCCGGGATATTTCTTTGAACCGACAATCCTCACGGGTGCTCTGGACGGCAGCCGGATCGTTGATGAGGAACAGTTCGGGCCGGTCCTGCCTATCATTCCCTACGACGATATCGATGACGCGATCGCCAAAGCCAACAACTCAAAATACGGTCTCAGCGGATCTGTCTGGGCAAAAGACACTGAACGCGGCGACGCGGTCGCGGCGCAACTGGAGGCGGGAACGACCTGGGTCAACTGTCACATGGCATTCTCGCCCGAGATCCCTTTCGGTGGCAACAAGTGGAGCGGAACAGGTCTAGAAAACGGAGTTTGGGGCGTCCAGAGCTTTACCGAACCCCACGTTGTTTATCGCACCGTCCAAGAACCCGCAATTTATCGCTGAGGGCCCAAGAAGAACGCGAACCCTTTAGTTCCTATAAAACGGCTGGTTGGAATACACTCGTCAGAAGATTTCAACCAACGTCGCCATTCTCAAAGACGCCGTGGACCTGAAAGATATTCTTGGCCAGATCGAGGCCGACTGTTGTAACCTGCATTGGGTAGCTCCTCTCATAAGCAGTCGATAACAACTGCAGTATGGCGCATTGCGACGCCGGTTGGAGCAGGAGCTATCCACACCATCCGCTTCGGCAAGAAAACGATGGTGCTGGCAAGTGAGGGAGTGGACCGCTCATGGAAACTGCGGGCGGATCATAGAAGCCCGCGCTACACGACACGGCTTTCCGATCTTCCGGTGGTTCGGTAAATTGTAGATATCTCACATTTCGGGGGTATCCCCCTCTGCCGAGGGATTCTACATTAGACAGGGGAGGCAATTGCGATGCTTGAAGCTATAACTACAGAAATGCTGCTGACTGGTGGGATTGTCGCTGCCGGCGCGCTGTCGATTGCTGGCAGCGTATTCATGCTCCGCTCTCCGCGTAAAAGGGGCACGGAAGTCGATATTGATGCGTTGGTGCGTGATGCCCCATATTATCGTCTGCAAAAAATATCATTGCAGCGCAGCGAGCCCCTTGATGAGCCTGGCACGGCGGATCTTCCCTGAACCCGCGCGGGCCGGTAGCCGCCGCATTTGTCGATCATGACGAAGACTGGTCGTGAGGGAGACATGGGGGGGTCGCAAAAAGGTGCGTCCTCGGTATTGAAATCCTGACGACCCCATCCTGAGAAATGCAGAATGCCATGATGGTACCTGGAGCCGGGCGGACTTCGACTGGGACGCCGAGAACGACCAATACATCTGCCCCGAGGACCAGACACTGAAGCAGTTCCGCCGGAACTATTCGAATTCTTGCTCGCAGCCACCGCCCAGAACCTCCGGAAACTGGCCAAGATCTTTCCTGCACCGCAGCAAACGCGCAAAGCCTGATCAAAGAGGCGCTTGCGCGCTCTTCAGGTCGTCACTTTCTGCGTAAGCAAAACGTTGTTTTTCCACAGAATGGGCGGGAAGGAGGCTTTCGCTGCGACTGCGGCGCTTCGCATTTCGAGGAGTGGAAGCAGACATTTGCCAAGCCCGATAAGTTGGGTCTCTAATGTAACGTGTGGGCTATTTTCAAGCGCATAACCACCATGGTGTTGATGGTTCCTTGCCTTGGTTTTTGACTTGGATCCTTAAGACCAATCCGATGAACCTGCACCCTCAGGTCGTGCGCCGGAGCGAGGCCAGCAACAGGCAGACAGATGCCGCGAGAAGGACCAAATCCTTGAGAAGGAACTGCCCGATATCCGCAGTAATCGCCGGAAAGCCACCAGCATCCGCCGCCGCGACGCCGGGCGTGCTCAGGAAGAAGGTGAGAGTGATTATGTAGGTGGCGCAGGACATAGCCGCCCCGAGCGCAGAGGCAACGGGGATGAACGCGCCGGCAGCCAGTGCCGAGGCAATCGCAAGCTCGATGATGCCGATGACATAGCTTGCGCCCTGAACGCCGAACAGCGCTGGCAGCCAGCTCAATATCGGGCTGTTCGACATAAGCGGCGCGATACCCTGCGCCTCGTAGGCGGTGAACTTCATGCCAGCGAACCACAGGAAGATGATGACCAGCGCCCAGCGAAGCAATGCGAGTGATGCACGGGAGCCTTCAGTCTTTTCGGCGATGCGATATGTTTCGGTCATGGTGTCCTCGATTGTCGTTTCAGAATTGATTAGACTTGCGGCACCCACCGAACGACGCGGACGCGATATCGAGCCACGCTCGTCCTTGTTAATAGGTACCGTGGCGACTTATACATGCGGCACGCATATAATAATGGCGCCACTTTTTGAAAGGTCAAGTTCTCATGGGAAATCCGTCCGACACGCTCATCAACGTCTTCGGCGCACTCACGATAGGTGTCTCGGATCAGGTTCGGTCTGCGACCTCGGAGGGGATGGCGCTGGGTGGCGAAGCAACTGCGGCGCTTGTGATAATTGGCCATGCGCCGGGTCTGTCGATCGATCGGCTGGGCCGCGTGTTGCGGCTGTCGCATCCGGGCACCGTGCGGCTGGTCGACAGATTGACGGCCGGTGGACTCGCTGAACGGCGTAGTGCAAAACATGACAGGCGCGCCGTCGCCCTGCACCTTACCGAAACGGGCGAGAGGCAACGCGGCGCTCTTCTCGACCGCCGCCAACAGGTCCTGAGCACGATGCTGGTCAGGATCGCGCCGGAAGATCAGGCTGTGCTCGAACGTGTGTCCCGAACCATGCTGCAAGGGCTCGCTACTGATGCCACCTCGGCGCTGACAATCTGCCGCTTCTGCAACGATCAGGCTTGCGCCGATTGCCCTATGACCGTCTTCGACAGGATGCTCTGAGCCGAGATGAACCTGTGTGAGAAAATGAAAACCCGAAAAAGTGCCGGCAGCCCGATGGTGGCTGACTGTTTCGGATTTGCCGTGGCTCTTCGGCGCTGAGGCCTGTTTCGGGCACCGCAGACTGCAATATGGGCTGTTCAATCCTGTCCAGAATGGAATGTGCCCAGTAAAGTGCGAAGCACTCTATTCAATTTTTTGTGTGAACACAGGGCTGTGATGCATTGATGAGCACCACTTATGTTACTCACGCATACAATTGGGGCCACTATCCCAATCGTTGAAAATGAGGAGGAAATAATGAACAATTTACGTCACACCGCCGCCGTCGCCGCTCTCGCCGTTGGCTTTGCCCTGCCGTTCGCGGCGCAATCCCTTGCTACGGAAACCATGGATGTGTCGAGCACCACATGCGCCGACCTGATGGCAATGTCGCAAGAAGAGCAGTCCGCTACAATGGACGCGATGCATATGGCCCAGAGCGACATGGCTTCGGACGATATGGCCGCCGATGACATGGCCTCGGACGATATGGCCTCCGACGATATGGCCTCCGATGATATGGCATCCGACGACATGGCCGCCGACGACATGGCCGCCGACGACATGGCCTCGGACGATATGGCCTCGGACGATATGGCATCCGATGACAAGATGAGTGAGGAGACAAAGGCAATGATGTCGGCCTGTGAAGGCAATCCCGACATGATGGCGATGGATGCAATGAAGTCCTCGATGGATCAATAAGCCCGGATCGTTTGAATCTCATCTACTGATCCGGCATGGCCAGATTAGGCCATGCCGGGCAATATCACCGAAAGAGGTCCGGAATAGTGGCAGCCCCTCACGTCTCCGAAATAGCCGATCCGCAGGGCGGCGACGTCGTTCGACGGCACAAGCTGTCGACGCGGCTATGGCATTGGGTCAATTTTGCAGCGCTGATTATCCTGCTCATGAGCGGACTGATGATTTTTAATGCGCATCCGCGCCTCTACTGGGGGGAATACGGTGCAAATCCTGATCCCGCATGGCTCGAGATCGGCAGTCAGCAAGGCGAAGGCTACGCCCGGATCGCGGGCGCGCAGGTCACGACTACCGGCGTGCTTGGGTCGTGGACGGATGGAGATGGGAACACCCAGAGCCGCGCGTTTCCGTCTTGGGCGACGCTTCCATCCAACTACAATCTGGCGCTCGCCCGGCGGTGGCACCTGACCTTTGCATGGGTGTTTTCGCTTGGCCTGACCTTCTATCTGGTGTGGAGCCTTGTGAATGGCCATATCTGGCGCGATCTTTTGCCGGGACGCCATGAGATCAAGCCACGCCACATCTGGAATGACATCAAGAACCATGCCCGCCTGCGGTTTCCAAAGGGGGCCGCCGCGCTGCGTTACAATATCCTGCAAAAGACGAGCTATATCGGCGTCATTTTTGTTCTGATCCCGGCGATGATCCTGACCGGCCTGACCATGTCGCCTGCGATGGACGCAAGCTGGCCTTGGCTATTGGATATGTTCGGAGGGCGTCAAACTGCGCGCTCCATTCATTTCATCGCGGCGACGCTTCTGGTTCTGTTCATCATCGTGCATCTCGTCATGGTACTGCTTGCCGGCCCGTTCAATGAAATCCGCTCGATGATCACCGGCCGCTTTCGCCTGCCAAGGGAGAAACGCTGATGTCCCGCCTGTTCACGCGCCGCAAGTTGCTGACCGGAGTGGCCTTGGCGACGCCCGCCGTATTGGTCGGGTGCGATCGCCTCGGTGCCGCCCCCAGTTTTCGCGAGACGGTGCTGCGCTCGGGGGAATGGCTCTCTTACCGGGTGCATAGGCTGATCGGCTCCAATGCCTTGGCCAGGGAGTATACCAAGGCCGATCTCTCTCCCGATTTTCGCACCAACGGAAACACGGATCCCGGAACGCAAGAGTATCGGCGGCATGTTTCCGAGAACTTCGCGAATTGGCAGTTGCAGGTCTCGGGCCTCGTCGAGCAACCAAAGGGCTACACGCTCTCTGAACTAAAATCCCGCCCCGCGCGCACCCAGATAACGCGGCATGATTGCGTCGAGGGCTGGAGCGCGATTGGCGGCTGGACCGGGGTGCCACTTCGGACGATCCTCGAAGACGTGCAGTTGAAACCCGAGGCGCGCTACATTGTTTTCCAGTGCGCCGACAGCTTCGGTCGGATGTCACCCACCCCCTATTATGAGAGTATTGACCTCGTCGATGCGTTCCACCCGCAGACAATCCTGGCCTATGGGATGAATGGCAGCGACCTGCCGATCGGGCACGGCGCGCCGGTCCGCCTCAGGGTCGAGCGGCAGCTTGGCTATAAACACGCCAAGTTTATCATGCGCATCAAGGCGGTGGCCACCCTCGCCAAAATTGGCGGCGGAAAAGGCGGCTACTGGGAAGACGTCGGTTTCTATGATTGGTATGCGGGCATATGACGCGGCGCGGCTGAATTGAAGGCTTTCCAAGACCTTCAGCCAGAGTTGGAGACGCAGCCCGGCCTTTATAATCGGATCATTGGCGGAAAGGGGAACGAGGCAAATGTACCACTCCGGAAATCACCGCCCGGTGACGCCGCAGACCGTTCCGCCAATCTGCTTTGTGCCACTGCGCTGCCCGGTTGCGAGTTTGGCACGAGGTGTGGAGCGGTTCAGCCCGCCCGCCCCATCTCGAACCGTCCCGGTCCCTGGGCGGCGAGGATCAGCAAGCCGCCGGCAATGGACCAGTTCTTGACCATGATCGTGACCTGCCAAGGGTCAGCGCGCAGTTGCCAGTGGAAGTAACTGGTAAAGATGCAATAGGCGGCGAGGACCAGCGCCCAGATGCGCACGCGCGGGCCCAGAACAAGGCCCATGGCCCAGTGCTTGGGATTTCCCTTCGGCAGGCTTTGTGCGCCGTTGCCATGCCTTCGACCTCAAGATCTTGTTTCTTTCAGTTCATTTGAAAGTGTGGCTGGATGCGGGGGAGACGGTGGATCGTCAGGCATGCAGGCAGGATCGCGGATGAAACGGATACTTCTGGCTATTCCAATTGCAGCGCTTTTGGGCGCTGCGTACTGGACTACGCGCGCCCCCTTCTTTGACACAGGAAAACCGCTGCTTGCGTCCGGTCAGCCCATTGATCTCTTGGCCGATCTCGACACCAATCACCTTGGGGACGGTTGGCGCGAGCGAACCTTTTTTCGTGTCACCCCAACAGACTATCGGCTCGTGGAAAAAGACGGAATCCGCATTCTACGCTGCACAACGGACAACAGCGCCTCAATCCTTGCGCGCGATACAGAGATCCCCGTGGCCGAGCTTCCAATCCTGTCATGGCGTTGGCGGGTGGACCAACCGATCCAAAGCGATATCGATGAAGTCACCGAGGCCGGTGATGATCATCCCCTGCGGTTCTATCTGCAGTTTTCGAACGAGAGCGGCGAAACAAGCGGTGCGGAGATCATTTGGAGCAACAAGAAATATGCGCCGGGTGACTATAAGATCATTGGCACGTTCTATCACTATGTCGCCAACGGATTGAACGCGAGCATTGGGGAATGGCATGACCAATCGCTCGATCTGCGCCAACTCTATACCGACATAGGCGGTTCGGGAACGCCGACCCTACAGACGCTGGGTTTCTTTTGTGACAGTGACAACACGGGCAGTGGCAGTGATGGTGCGTTCAGCAATGTTGTTTTGTCGGCCGGTCCGCCATAACAAATTGTAAATCGGTCTTTCAGGAAAATGCAGTTTATCTGCGACTTGGGCTTGAAGCCGACAAGCGATCCAACAGCGACTACAGGGTACGAACGGTCAGCGTGATCGACGCTCCCGGCCCATGGACGAAGCCGCTCCGCGGCATTGGTGCCTTTGGCTGATGGGGTGAGCCGGCCATAGCTGTGCGCATTTTGTGATCTGGCTGACCTGATTGACGATTGGAGTTTCTCAATCGTCAATCAGGAGGTTCCCATGCCCCAAATGCCAAGGCCCGGCTGCACGCGACTGGATGGAGGCCCGCGCCGAAGACTTGTTGCCCGTAGAATACTTCCACGTCGTCTTCACGCTGCCCGCTGAGATTGCCCAGATCGCCTATTGGAACAAGAAGGCGGTCTACGGACTGCTGTTCAAGGCGTCGGCCGAGACGGTGAAGACCATCGCCACCGATCCCAAGCGCATGGGCGCGCGGGTGGGTATGACCAGCGTTCTGCATACCTGGGGGTCGGCGCTGACGCACCATCCCCACATCCACATGATCGTTCCGGGCGGTGGCCTGTCGCCTGAAGGCACAAGGTGGGTCGCCTGCCGCCCCGGCTTCTTCCTGCATGTGCGGGCGCTGTCGCGGCTGTTCCGACGCCTGTTTCTGCAAGGGCTGATGGATCTGCATCGCTCTGGGCAGTTGGACTTCTTCGGCGATCTCGCCGGATTGTTGGCGGCAAAGGCGTTTGCCACCTGGCTCGCCCCGTTCCGCAAAGCCGAATGGGTGGTCTATGCCAAACCGCCCTTTGGAGGGCCGGAAGCCGTTCTGGCCTACCTGAGCCGCTACACCCACCGGGTGGCGATCTCGAACGCCCGTCTGGTCAGCGCAGCCGCCGAGACCGTCGCCTTCCGCTGGAAGGATTACCGTATCAAGTCCGGTGACAGGCAAAAGGTCATGCGGCTGGCCACGCCCGAGTTCATTCGTCGGTTCCTAAGCCATGTCCTGCCCGACGGCTTCCATCGCATCCGACATTACGGCCTGCTGGCAAGTTCAACCCGCAAGGTGAACATCACAATGATCCGCGCCCTGCTTTGCGTCCAGCGCCCTGAACATGCCACCGCACCAGAAACCGAAGCCGAGGTGATACCACTCACCCTGCGCGAGCCATGTCCCTGTTGCGGCGGACCCATGCGCATCATCGAGATATTCCGACGCGGGCAAAAACCGATGTCGCGCGCGCCACCAAGGGAGCAGGCCGCATGACAAATCGCCTGTCATTCGTCACAGAGCACCTCCGGTCGCCCTCCGCAGCCCCGGCCAGAGCCGCACGCGCCTTCCCATCTCTGGCGCAGCACGAAACGGCAATCACGCCAAAACGCACAACAGTATCAGCATCATGGGCCATCCTTACGGCCGGCTCAGAGAACAGGCACAGCTTCAGCCGAAACCCTCATGCAACCGTCGCCTCAACCGTCAGCGCTCTTTCCCCATAGATTGATCCAAGACCCCCGCGGCTTCCACCTTGGGAGGATTTCCAACGCGGGCCACAGTCACTCCCTGTGGAAATCTTGCACAATGGCCCGCATCGGAATTCCTTCACCAAAGCTGCCGTCCACGCAAGTTCTCGACGCTGCAGCGCAGCTTCCCCAAAGCGGACATCGGAGCGAGTGCGCAGCATTGGACCGGTTTAAGGTCAGCTGTAAGCGGGACAAAGCGGTTGTTCGCTGCAAGTGCGTGATTTTTAGCTTCGCCCACGCAGCATCTGGTAAGGAGGGCGGAGAGCTGCCGTTCGCCGCGCGTGCGAGCCAGTCTTGCCGCGAAGTAGGGAGCCGACATTCAAGCGCTCTGGAAGTTGGGCCTTGTTCTGCACCGCCGCAAGTCGGCTCTGAGCCCTTTCCGGAAGTGCTTCCGCACTTGGGCACTTCTAGCTTCGGCTGACATGATCGATGTAGGCAGCAATCAACCGGCGGGTCGCATCGCGGCCTTTCCGCAAGGTATCTCGATCAGGCTTCTTATGGTTTGTGCCATTGCCGCGGTGTCTGCCCAGAGCATTATCGGGCCTATTGGATAGCTTGCCGATTGTTTTCCAGTCATCGTCCACATTGAGCGCCCTCTTCGCTTCCTCAGCTCTACCGAAAATGGTCTGAATGCAATCCCGAACTTCGTAGAGATGAACGAAGCAGTTCGCCTCGTCTTCGAAGGACTTGTTCCAGCTATCAGCCATCGCCCTGATCTCGGGGAAACCCGGTCGGGCGTCGACGAACTTAGCTCGAAACTCCGTCTGTTCTGCGATGCGCTCCGCTCGGGAGTTGGAAGTGACATTGCCGTCCTTGTCACGGATGATAAAGTCTACTTTTGCTTTGAAAGTTGACAGATTGAAGTGGGCAGTTCTGACGATGATGTTTCGGTCGGAACGCCCGTCGGGGTATTCACGGGTCAATTGTGCGGGGTTCAGAACTAACCTCTTACCTGTAATGATCGCTTGGCTTAAGAAGTGAGGCTCCAGTTCCCGATGAGCCTCATCACGAAACTCGGCGCCTCTTTCATACTCTGACGTCGGGAAATGCCCGCGAGCAACTCCTTGTTCGATACGCACACTACTGGACAGTATCTCGACGTCAATAATCTCTTCGAAGAGGTCCGTCGGTTCGAAGGTCCATTCGAGAACGGTTGTTGCGTCATCATTCATTAAGAGGCTCTCCAATACAGGGTATCAGACACCAGGGCACCGAAGCTATCAAGGCACTGCAGCAAACGGCGGGGTTGTCCCGCACTGCCGTCATCTCGCCATCTAAAATGCTGCACGATGAACGAATGGCCGGTTTGGTGACGCTGCGCCGCAGAAACAGACAAGCTGGCCAAGGTCCGGTAAGGGCCGGAACCGCCAAATCTCTTAGAGGCGGCCGTCATTCGATGGAGTAGTGCGGGCCTGGGATACAGCGTTTTATGCTCGCCTTTTTTGAACACTCGGCTGCAATGACGGGCAATGATCGAAAAACGCTGGCGCGTCCAGGGATGCGATGTGTGAACCAATCAGCTCGGGCACGCTTTACCCTTGAGCGCTTGCGTTCATCCGCAATGAGGCTTTTTTTTCGTGTAGCCCAACCGCTTGAGGGCTTGATCAATGCCGGAGACGGATGCGGTCACGTTATGCGCGTCGGACAAAGCGCCCTGCAATTCCTTGAGTGTAATGTCCGGGTCTTGATCGATCAACTCGATCAGGAAGTCATGGAAAGGTGCCAGCCTCCCATGCCCTGTATTGCGCGGGTTCTCGGCGGGCGTCAGGCGCAAGCCTTGCTTGAGTTTCTGGGACAGTCGCGACGCGGATGCCGCTGAAATCATCAAACGACGGCCAATTTCTCGACCCGAAAGGCCCTTGGAAAACAGCGCTTCAAAACGCGCTCGAATATCGGCGGAAAGCGGGTTGGGCATGAACTGATCCTCCTGGACAGGATGAATCAGAAAACAAGCCCGCTGTGAATCCCATTCGATTCAACAAAAGCTGAAAACGCTTTAGGTCATTGTTCATTCTCAATACCCCTTGGCGCGAAGTTAGGTGTGGCTGCTACAATGCGGTGCCGCAATGCCTCAATTTCAGGCAATGTCGCGGAGTGCTTTGCGTGCTTCGGCAATACCTCTCCATGCAACTGTGCGCGCAACTCCATCCAGCGTGCTTTTAGCACCTGCCAATTGTGGTCGTCATAGGTTCCGCTCACGACAACAGGATGAATACGGATGCGCGGTGGTTCACCCGTTGCATTCTCCTGCCATGATTTCAGATCATGCAGCCAACAGCTACCCTTACGGTCCACGCGGCCGATCTGTTGTTCAACGATGCCGGGGTTCCACTCTGCGTGCAGAATGACCACGGTGCGACAGGCTTCATGCAAATTCAGCCCCTCACGCCCGACGCGAGATTGTGCAAGCAGCACCATTGGCCAGCTGGAGGCGCGATTGAAGGCGGACTGCAACAAGCGGCGTGTTTGAGGTAGAGTTGCGCCAGACATCATGCGAGCAAAATTTCCCTCTCGCCCGGAATAATCCTGAAGATACACAACCAGTCTGGACCGCAGAGTGTTGTTGTCTTCTTGCTCGTCATCGGTCGAGAGCTCCGCCAGCAGCCTTCTGAACAGGTCCAGTATTTCGAAGCCGGTCCAAGGTGCATCCGCGCGCTCGCGCCTGTCTCCAAGCGCTTCCAGCAGGGGTCCGATATCGCCTTGCAACTCTTCGCCATCATCGTCCTGGCGCAAGAAGCCAACTAGCAGAGCGGGGACATCATCCTTTGGCGCAAGGGCGTCGATTTCACGATGAAGCCTTGCAAGCTCTGTACGGCGCGCAGTGGACCATTTTTTGTAACGCTCTGTCAGCATCTGATTGATCGCTGTGATTCCGCCCGCGGGCGCGTGGATTTTAGGGTCTTTCATCGCGGCAAGAACGGCGGGTTCGTTTTCGTCCCGCACTTTCGCGGCCGGCCAGTGCTGTCCATCTCTGAGCCGCCGCAGCATTTCGCGCGCATCCAAAATCCGGGTCAGCGCATTCATCGGAGCTATAAAGCGCCCGAAGACCAGAACCTTCTCGTTTCGTTCGGCATATGATTCGATCAGTTGCACGGCGGCCAGAATTGCCGGATGAGTGTAGATATCCGCAGGTTTGCCAAAGAGGGTATCCAACCAGAACGATTGTGGGCCTTCAAATTCTTCTTCCACCTGCAACTTTTCGGCAAGGTCAGCGTCAGGCGCGAACCCAAACCCGTAACCCTGAGCCACCGACAGCCTTGCACGTTTCACACGGGTATCCTCCTGAGGCAGGATGGACAGGGCCTCGGCTGCACAGAACCGACGCAGCCAGTCGCGTGTGAAGCCCTCGGTCCCGGGTGATACTGTAAGATCTTCCACGACACGATAATCGCCGTGCTGTTCCTGAAATCCGCTGATCTCGGGATCGTGGCGCTTGTCCCTTCGTAGGACATAGGGGCGCAATGCCTCTTGAAATTGAGTCGCAGCGCTCACGAAACCATCGGTCAATGGCGCATCAAGTTCTTCAATCTGAAGGCGTTTGACGATGTCGACATAGCCACAAATCCATTCCGTAAGATCACCCAGCGCAGTCATGTCCAGGCCGTCGTCCCGCCCGCTGATCCGGCCCAGTGTGTCAATCCATTGCCCTGAGTCCAGTTCAACAGGCGTTGCAGTCATCCCCAGACGGAATGGATCTGCCGCCTCCCAGCTGACCGGTCCGAGAATGCGCGAAAGGCTGGAATCGGCACCGCGGGCCTTGTGAGCCTCATCGACCACGATCAGGTCGAATTGACCTAGCCCATACCCTATCAGTCGTAGGATCTTTTTCTTGTATTCATCGGCCTCAAGCCACTTGTAGTCGCCGACCAGAGCACCTTTCAATTCCGATTTGTCCTGCAAATCGTGTTCAATAATTGTGTCGGCAATGGTGCGGGCCGCACGACGACTAGCATAAACATAGCCGATTTCACCGTCGTGAAAGCTGTCGCGCATGAAATTGCGCCGTTGTCGGGCCAGCCTTCGTACAACATTCGGAAGCAACTCACGCCGCCACCCCCCCGCCGGACCGTCGCCTGCTTTCGGGAAACGCATTGCTGCAAATGTGTGCGAGATCATCAGGACATCTTCGGCGGCCCACCCGGTTTTAGGCAATTCCCGCTGTTGTCTGCGATCCTTAAGCCATTCCGAGTGCTTGCTTTTGTGTTTTGCGCTGCCTTCGGCATCATCCTCGGTAAGGAATCCCGCGACAAATCCGTCATAACTGCGCAACGGCAACAGGGTCTGGTCATCAGGTTGAAAAAGCTTCAGTTCCTTCTGCCACTGCACTCCCAACCCAGCCGGGAGCACAATGGCAGTTCTGCCGCCCGCGTGGCGCACCGCCGAGATCAGCGCAACCGCAATGCGGGTTTTGCCCATACCGACCTCGTCCGCCAACAAGGCGGCACGCTGACCTGATCGGATCCGCCGGGCAATTTCTGCAACAGACGCGCGCTGGCCAGCATCGAGCAGATCGTCTTTTCGATTGGATGCAAGTTGGTCCAAAAAGTCGGCTGCTTTTTCCCAATCCATTTCAAATGTCCTCTTCGGCCCAAAGCGACGGAGTTTCATCCAGTTCCCATTCCTGCGCGACGGCCTTCAACGATTGCTCCAGCAGGTTCAGGTCAGCCCCGGCGGGGCACATGCGCGGGTCCACCAATACCGGCAAAGGATTTGCCAATGCATTTCGAAAAAATTCTATCATCGGCTGTTCTTGTGGGCAGATCGCGCAAAGGTTATTGCGCAGCTCGCGGCACCATCGCGGCCAGTCTCTGGATTGGATATTTGCTTGGGTTTCGCCAAGCCGGACCAGCAGGCCCATCATCCGGCGAATGGCGTATGTGGCGGGCGGGAGTTCCGTTGGGTCAGATGCCTCAACCAACGGCTCGCCGCCTTCGGGTCCGTCATCGGAATGATCCGCATCCATGGGTTCGGGGAACGACCCAAGCCCAGCCAGGACATCTTCCACGGTCATTTCGGTTGGCCGTGGCACGACGAGCACGCCCTCGGCGATGACCGGAAGGCGCCAGTCACCGTGTGATATGGTGACAATGGTGGGAGCAGGCGCAGGCCATGCGCAGGGGGTCGGGACAGATGTCCCATCCGGGCCTGCAACATCAAGAATAATCCCCCCGGGCGCAGAAAGCTCGCCGTCCTGCCAGATTAACCATGACACCGGCGGAAGCGATGCAGGCACTTCAGGGGGCACAAACCCACTGCCGGACTGTAGCGCCGATAGTGTCACGGTGTCGTTGAACTGGATTGGCAACAGGGCCGCAAGGCCACCCTTGCTGTTCTTTAGAATGCGCCATTTTAAGCCCTTGGGAAGATCGATGACAACACCCGCCTCAAGATTTCCGCCCGCGTTTGCGGCCGTTTCAAATCCATTGCGGCTAAGATTACCCGACCCTATGTAAACGCGCCCTACGGCCTCATCCTGACCCGAGGCCAGCAGAACAAACTTGGCATGGAGCCGCCCGTCTTCGCCGTGCAAAGCAGAGGTTGGGCGCCGCAGGTTCCACCCCGCGTCGGTCAGGGCGGGGGCCCGCACGGCCAGACCCTGACAGGACAGCGGATTGAGAAACAGATCCAGAGTCGCCGATTTTTTCAAGAGCTTTTCCGCCACCAGCGTCTCGCGGAGTCTTTCAGGCACTCCCGCGCTACCATCGCCTTCGGCTTCGAAATAGCCGGAGCCGAGGATGAGGCGATCTGCCCTTTTTCGCAATCCCAGCCGCTTGACAACCTGTGGGAGCAACGCCTGAGAGCGGCTGTCGATAAAGCGGGGTTGCAATGTGGAGGCCGGAAGGGTCCTGATCTCGGCCTCCAGCCGCGCATAGGGCAATGCGCCGTCATATTTGCGTTCAATCAGCGTGCAATCCCCACGATTGCGTAGCCAGTCGAACATATCCCACGCGGCCTGAATATCTGCGATGTCCTGATCGACGGGCGTGTCAGTATTGAGGTCAATGGACCAGAACAAGTCGATGCTGTCCGTCAGCGGGTCTTGCGTCCAGTTTCCGGTGCTGACCGCAAGCCGGATGACATATCCGTCCTCGTCGCGCTTGCGAAATCCCAGCAGGGCAACCTTGGCGTGAAGCAGGTTGTAGCCCCGATGCTGAAGCCGCATCCACATCCAGGCCAGGCCCGGTATATCGGAAATTGGATTGATTGTAGGGTGGATGAATGCGGCAAGTGCCGGGCGCGCCATTTCACCCGCAAAACTGCGCCGGATCTGCCCCATCACCTGAGGCGTTGCCGTAAATCCGCAGACGAAACCGAAATCTCCAAAACATTTCTCAGGCGGCATGAAGAGGGTGATAAGCGTCGTGTTCATTATGTCGGTTCTTTGTCTGCTGCATCCCGACATCCCGGGTTCATGCCGCCGTTAAGTTCGGTCGCAAGGCAATGAAGGTTGTAAAGCCGGAACAACTGCGGCGCGAATTTTTCATCTTGAAAGGATTCGCTTTCATCGCTGGGAGACACCTCACCGGCTGCTGGCCCCAGGCCGATACGACCGTTTCGCCAGCGGACCACCGTCCCCTCGCGCTCGGCCAGCCTCTGAAGAAGCTGCGGGACAGGCAAGTCCTTGACCTCCGATAGGAAATTCTGGCTAGTCTTCTCTCGTTTCTCCTCTGGTTGGGCGTCAATTCTGTCGCCCTGCTGGCGGCCGCATTGGCGAAGCGCCGCGAGGGTCTCGCCCACCACTTTACTGGCCTCGTCGACGGACAGAACAGCCGGTTTAGTGGCATCGCGAAGCTCAAGCAGACAGTGTTCCAACCGATACAACACCGCGAGCGCGGCATTGCGCAAATCCATGAAAGCTGCGCCCGCGCGCAGGTCCGTCCAGTGGTCAGGGGCTATCCCGCTGAGCGGTTCCGCAGCATCAAGCTGACTTGCACTGGGTCCGGTTCCAAGTTCGACCAGGGCCCGGCGACGCGACGCCGACTGGTCGTCACCTCCGATGAGGCGGGCCAAGATCAGCTTGCCCACGTCGTGCGGCACGGGAGCAGTGGGTGACAGTTCTTCAATAACCTTGCTTAAACCATGGGACGTTCTCTCATGCGCCCAGGCGCCCAGCACACGGCGGTAGTTTGCCATCACCGGTAGGTTCAGCATTTGCGCACCAGCGGTGTCGATGGTGAAGGAACCATAGCGGCTGCCCCGCACAAAACCAAGCGCGACAAGCGGTTGAACCATAGCCATGCGGATTGGTTGAACCACATAGGTGCCGCGTCGTTTCAGGTTCTTGAACTTCCAGTCTTCCAGACCTTGCATCTTGCGCGCACCGCGCACCCGACGGTCCGCCGGACCCTTCATTGCTTTGCGCATCATCAACGCTTCGATGGCGTTACCGACTGGCAAGGCCGGCACGCGCAACTCCTCGGCGATGGAGACCGCTAAAACGGACCAAAGGATCGGCATCGGAAACCACATCCCGCCCAAGCCCGGAACTGAACGGTCGTTGAAATGCCGTACGGCGCTGGCAAGGCCTAGGTTCTGTTGCCTGCGCTGCGAGATGATGGTGTCAGGTGCCAGTATTCCCAAAGACATCAAAGCGCATCGCCTTTAGGTGCGTGGGTTCGGGCAGAGGCCATGTCGACAACGTCAAGCCGCCCATGATCGACCCAAAGCACTCCCGTACCATTCAATTTATATGACGGGAATACGTCGCGGACCAATTCGGCATAGGCCGAAAGTTGTAGCCAATAGTGGCCAAGACCCGAACCCACGCCGCCAGATTTATGGTCGATCAACATGCATCCTTTCGGCCCGATTGCCAGCAGGTCGATCATGCCGGCGATCTCGGCCCCCTCTGAGGTGTGTCCCAGCATAGGGATCTCACATTGCAAATCAGTGTACCCGTCGGCTGACAGCCAGGTTTTCAGCGCCTTCGCCCGCTCGGCCACCAGCGCCAGGGTAGCCTCATCCAGTCCTGTGGCCGCAGGCAAGGCTGCGATCAGGTCGGATCGTGTTAGGTAAGTGCGTATGGCAAGATGCAGCGCGGTGCCGCGGGCAGCAGTGTTGATGGTGCTGGGCCAAGGTGCGCCGAGATTGATCCCGCGAGATCCTGGTATTGGCTCGGCGGTTGCGGCCTGTGAAGGCTGCAACCGCCACGGCGAAGTCGGCGTACTGGGCAAGGGCATGGCGCCGCCGAACCGAGGCGTCTCTCTCCCCACCTCCGTCTGAAACTCAGTGAAATTCGCCTGTTCCGACAGTTGTGTGATTACCGCTGGGCAATCCACTCCGCCAATCCGCAGCTTCCCGTCCCCAATCCGCGGCGCACAGGTATCGTCGAACACATGGAACAGACACGTCGCTTCCGGCGCGTCCTCCTCACGCTCCTTTAGAAATCCCGGCCATTCCAGCACCAGCCGATCGCGGGCGCGGGTCAAGGCCACATAGAGCAGGTTTTTCGCATTGGCCACGAAGGCCTCGCGGCGATCCTCGATAAAGCGCCGGCCAGACTCGGGTGCTGCAAAGCCGGGCGTATGGATGAGAGCGGCAGAGGCCAGCACCGCCGCCATGTCGTCAATCTTGTCCAGCGCATCGAACCTGGTCGCGGTGCTGCCGGGCCATTCCTCAATACCAAGATCAAATTCGGCGACCACGGTGATCAGCCACTCCCGACCCTTGGAGGCGTGCCAGGTAACGATCTCCACCGCTTCTGCGCTGTTGCCAGAGGGATCAGGACGGCGATCAAAATCGCGGTCAGCCGCACGCGCATCGAGCCAGCCGAGAAAGACTTTGGCTGTTTCACCGTGGAAACCGGAGGCGGCTTTGAGGTCGCGGTGCGCGGCTTCAAAGTCGCTTGCCTCGGCTTCAAGCCGCAGTAGGTCTGCGCGCGCCGCCGCCGCGTCGGGCAGGCGGGCGGCCCAAATGCGCAGACTGGCAGCGTCTAGGACCACGTCCAGCGCGGTCGAGACTGGCTGGCGAGCGAGCCTATCAGACAGGGCCGCCAAGCGCATGAGAACCGGATCATCTGCCAACTGCCCGTCGATCTGCGCTGCCATCGCAGCTTGAAGGCTCAGCGGATCCGGTCCGAGCGTACGCAGCAAAAGCCCAGAGTGAATATCGGAGGGATTCGCGGCATAGCTCAGCGCAGCGCGGGCCGCCTGCACAACAGGGCTTGCCGCCCAGCCATCTTCAGCGATGCGGACAGGCACACCGCGCGCACGCAACTCCTCCGCGTAGCGAGCGGCGGTGGCGTGGCGGCAGACCAAAAGCGCTACGTCCGAGGGACGCGCGCTCCTGGCGGCTTTCGTATGCCGATCAGTAATTAACTCGCCTGTCTTCAAGATGCTGGCGATGCGCTCGGCGATGTGCTCCTGGGGTTTCGAGAAGTTCCTGACCCCGCGACCCTTCGCGACATTCAGTACCTCCAGTGCTGGTCCGGCCACGGGGTCACGGGTCGGGGCCAGCGGGTTGTAGCCCACGCCGAACAGCCCCGCTCCCACGGCATTGATGAATTCCATGACTGCTGGCGTCGAGCGCCAATTGCGGTCAAGGGGCTGCGTCGCTTTTGGATTGGCCGCCGCAAGGGCCTGCGACAGACGCGCATCGGCGCCCTGAAAGCCCATGATCGACTGTTTCACATCACCCACAAGCAGGGTGCGCGGTGCCTTCGCGCCGAGTTGCCAGAGCAACGCGAACTGCACGGGGTTCGTATCCTGGAATTCGTCGATAATGACACAGTCGACTTCGTCGAGCACAGCTTGTCGCACCGCCGGATCTGTGCGCAACAGACGTTCAGCCCCTGCGATCATGTCGGCAAAATCGATCAAGCCAAGCGCCTTCTTGCGCGTCTCATAAGCCTCCATCACTTCCTGTGCGCAAGCAATCAGACAGCGAAGATGCAGCTTCGCATCGGCCAAAGGCCCGGGATGGGTGGGCAGCGCATCGGCGGCCTGCATGATTGCCTCGGCAAGCGCATCATAGCCATCCGGTGTCTTCGTGCGGCTGTTTGAGATGAAGAGGCTGCGCAGGGATTGCCAAACTCCCCAGTCCTGATCCAGCAGCGTGGGTTCCCGTTCAACGCGACGAAGGAGCGCGACGTTCTTTTCCAGTGTTTCGCGCGGACCTTTGGCCGTCACGGAGGCCATGCCGCCCTCGGGAAAACTCGCAAGCATGGCCCGAACCGCAAACACCAGCGCGTCACGGGCAGCGGCGGGATCTGTCAGCACCTCGCCATAGATCGTATCGAGGCGCGTCAACGCCGGTGCAATAAGGCCGGGATCGCGGCCCTTGTCACCCAACCCGCGCAAGAGGTCGATCATCGACAGCACCCGGCCGCGCAATGAGTCCTCGACCGTTTCGCCCTTTTGCCAGTTGGCCTGATAGCCGAAGCGCTCGGGCTCGGCCTTGATCGGGTCCAGCGATCTGGCATGTGCCAGTGCCTGTCGGATCAGCAGGTCGCGCTCGGCATCGCCAAGATGGCGCGGTTGCAAGGACGCGCCCGCCGCCAGCGCATGTTCCGTCAAAAGCCGCAGGCCCAGCCCATGGATGGTAGAGACATAGGCACGCTCGACCGCCATGGCCTCGGCCACCAGCCCGTCTGCCAGAAGTCCGGCCCGGATGCGTTCACGCAATTCGCCTGCGGCCGCTTCAGTAAAGGTCACGGCGAGGATGCGCTCGGAGCGCACGACCTTGCGTTTGACCCAGTCGGAAAGCTGCGTCTTGATACGATGGGTTTTTCCCGCGCCCGCGCCTGCCGGCACAATCACCAATCCCCAGTCTGAATCGAATTCGCCCATGATCATTCCTCCTCAATCTGGCGGATGAATGTGGTGACAAGCGCCGTGCCATCGGTCAGCGCATAGGGCGTGAACCCCGCCTCTTTCTTGAAGAAACCCTCATCGAGAGAGGTGTTGAGCACGACCCGCCCGGCACCAAGCTCGGCCAACCGCTCAGCCAGCTTGGCAACCGCAGCCACATTGATGGCACCACCCATATCGCGGGCGGGCGAACCCTCGGCTACGGGCAGACCTGAGGTCAGAAAACCACCGTCATTCATCAGGTGATAGGCGATCCCGACGTCACGGCCGATCAACGGATCCATCCCGTCCCCGTCGCGCCGTGCGGGACGCGCGATCATGTCGCGATAGAGCCCCGCTTGCAGATCCCAGCCCGCCTCCATCCGCTTGCGTCTGGCCGATGTGCCGCTCTTCTTGTGGTCAACGACCAACAGCGATCCGTCTGGCAATTCAAGGATCGCGTCCGCTTTACCGTGCAGGTTGATGCCATGCGCTTCGCCAGCCAGCCAGATTTCATTGCCAATGATTTTCGCGCCAAGCGCCAACAGATATTCGCGCCAGCGAAGGGCCGCCTGAAGAATCTCGCGTTCCAGCCCGCTGCGTTCCATTTCCCATGACGCGCTCCGCAGGAACCCGGCATGGCGGGTCAATGCGAGATCATAGGCGTCGGGTACTGCGGCGGTTAGGGCCGCGGCGTCAGGAATGGGCTGGTCCTTGAGGAATATGTGCTCGAACACATCATGGGCGATGTTTCCTTTGGCCATGACATCCAGCTCTTCTGCCGACCAAGTCATATCGCTGGCTGCGACTTCGCCCAGAAGCCAGGCGAGCGGGCTGACCAAAAGCGTCTCCAGTCGCGAGGGTGATTGAGGTTTCATCGTTCCGTCATCTTTTTGGCGCAGGGCCAACAAGTCGACCCCCGGGAAAGCCAGGGCATCTGGCAGATCGGGCGGTTCCGGCACCGGTGGCAGGTGATGGTGCGTGACGGGCCAATCTGCGGGTGGCAAGAGCGACAGGTCTAGGATCAAATCGGCAGCATCTTCGACACCCTCGATAGCGCGCGCAACCAGCGAAAGCCCTGCCGAGGGTTGCAGGCGCACACCGGACAAATCCCGCCAAGGGGTCAGGAATGTCACCGTCTCAGAGACCGCCTGAAGCTGTTGATCAAATAACGAGAGCCCATAAGCCAGCCCTTCGGCCCGGCCTCGCAGCTGCAATCCAACAGATCCGCGGATTGCGGCGATCTCGCTTTCGAGAAACATCGGATTGCCGCGCCCCCGCGTCGGGTAAAGGCCGTCGGTGAAATCCGTCACGATCAGATGTCGGCAGGGGCGCCACGGACTGTCCTGCGCGGACCACATGCTAGCGCCCTCCAGATTGCGATCTGGATCAGCACTGAGAGGCGGTGCAATCTGAATGCCCCGCAGGATTGCCTCCCAATCCGGGCTACCGTCACCGGGCGGAATGGGCAGGCGCGCGCGCACGTCCTGACCTTGTTTGATCCTTTCACAGATACGGTCGAGCAAGAAACGCAACTGCGCCAGGCTCCCCGCCGAAGACCGGATGTCTTTCCACAATTCCCTATGCGCAGGGGTCGATGACAGTATCTCGCCCCGGAAATCGCCGCCGATCAGGCTTTCGGCCAGATCACGTCCGGATTGCGAGGACCAAGGCATCAGAGGTGATAACGCAAGACTTGCAAGCACCATTGCCGGGGTCGGTTTGCGCTTGGCGAGTGCCAGATGAAGGGCTGTCTCGCCAATGATGTCACGCTCTGGCAGGCTGCCGGGAAGCCCGGACAGCGGCACGCCCTGCTCGGCAAAGGCACGGGCGATCTGGCTTGGATTATTGCCGGCCATGACCGCGATGTCGCGAGCGGGGACCCCGACCTCAATCAGTGCGCGGGCCCGCGCCGCCGCAAAATCCGCGCAGGCCGCCGGATCACGCAAGCCAAAGAAGGCAAGGCTATTGTCAGCTTTTCCGACTGTAATGTCTGGCGCAGCAATGCCGCTCTGTAGGGCGTGAACTCTGCTCCCAACCGGCGCGGCGAGACCTCTGGCGGGTGCAGGAACTGTGCCAAACTCTTGTTTCAGGCGCGTATACAGAGCATGCATCGCAGCAGGTGCAGCCAAGTCGAGCGATCCTTCGACCACCGGCAACGGATCAAGGAACTTACCATGCGGAAGCTCCAGGACATGTCGCACTGGGGCCAGCCCCTCGGGCAACGCATCGCCCAGCCTTTGCCACAGCCCGATCAGTGCATCCAGATGCCGCCGCGCGCGGCTGTCTTGCAAAGGATCTACCACGGGCACATGGAGATCGTTGGTGGCTAGCACCAGATCCTCCAACGCCATACTGACTGCCGAGATCGTCTCGACCGGTGCGTTCGCAACGCTGTCTTTCCAGACGGGATCCGGGTCGTCGATAATCGCCCGCCCCGGCAACCATTCCGGCGCTATGGGCGCAAGCGAAAGCTCTGCAAGGCCGGTATCAGTCAGACGATATTGCAGACCGGAACGAGGATCAGCAACGAGAAAAGGATAAAACATTGTTTGCCTGTAAATAACGCTAATAGCGCAGTGTATTGAGCAGCCAGTCTAAATCAATGATCTATATGGCTTTTGCGGTTTATAATTCAGCAATTGCAGCAATAGCTGTTTCTATCCGCCCGGGTAGTATTGGAAGAGTTCTTCTGCGGCATCGATGTCGGAAGAAAGGCGACGGAAATCACGAACCAGCCGAGTGACGAGATCCGAACCTTCAACGATCTCAGCCCATCTGTGTCGAAGCACGGCTGCGGGATCGAGCAAACCCAGCATGTTGCCGGCAATCGCACCCGTTGAATCACTATCCCCACCATGCGTGACCGCAATCGCAAGAGCCTCTTCAAAGAAATTACCAGTTAGGCAGGCATAGAGGGCTATCGACAGGGCCTCTTCTGCCGTCCAGCCACCACCAAGGGACTCGACAGTTTCACCTGCACCGTCACGCGGCGCGGCAAGTGCGGCATTAATTGCCCGCACAGTTTCCTCGCCCCCCTCCAGTTGCGCATAAATCTCCGCGGTGCGGGTTGCACTTTCCTCAAGACCTGCACCTGCGGCCACATCAGCAAGCATTTCTGCCCATGCAGCGGCCGCAAGCTGACCTGTCACGTGGCCATGCGTCAGTGCGGATGTCTCAATCGCCATCCTGCGCACCTGATCGCGTGGAAACATCAACGCGATCGGTGCGACGCGCATGATGGTGCCGCATCCCTTACTGTTGTTTCGCGCCAAGTCACCAAAATGCGCGCTCGCACCCAGCGAGGAAAGGCAGGTATTGCCCGGCGCGCGGCAAACCCGAAGTCGTGGATCTTCGATCAGGCCCACATCATCTGTTTGAACTTTCGGTTTGCCGCCTTGGGTTTTGTACCAGCGCAAAAGCGCATGATGAATCACAGATGGCGGGTGGCAGATGCCTTGCAACTCACTGCGAATGAGCGCGCGGATGATCCCCTCGGCCGTGAACAGCGTCATTTGAGTGTCGTCGGTAATGGCACCGCGCAGCCCCATATGTGGAGGCAGGTCCGTGATACCGCCGGGGTGGCGACGGCGGATTTCCGCGAGAGAGAGGAACTCGATCTCAGCACCGAGGCTGTCGCCAATGGCGCCACCGAGAAGACTGGCATGCAGCTGGATAGGCCGCAATCCGTCATGTCGGCCATGGGATGCTACCAAACGTTCCTGCACCGGGGTCTCTATCGCCCCCGGCCGCGCGGCGCGCACAATCTTCATAGCTTCGCTCGCTGAATGCCCCCGCTCGACGAGCAGAAGGGCCGCAACCGTGCCGGCGCGGCCAAGCCCGCCTCGGCAATGGACCAGCACACGGCCGCCGTTTTCCAAAGTTTGGTGAAGACGTGGCGACAAATGCCGCCACTTCTGCATGGCCTCGGGCGTCGGCACATCCACATCCCGAATCGGGAAGTGATACCAGTCCATGCCCCGCGACTTTGCGGAGTCGCCAAGCCCTGACACCGAAAGCAAGTCAAACTCATGATCTTCAATCAGGCTCAGAACGGCATGCGCACCCCAGGCCTTGATCACATCAAGATCGACTTCCAGATCTCTGTCCCAAGCCCCGCCAAAGACGCTGTCGCCCTTTTTGCCTGGGCAAAGCGTGAGTCCGAGCAAACCGTTGCTGATGGGCTGGCTATCGATGCGAAGTGGATGGGTTGTGCTGTTTCGAGGCAAGCGGTGTTCCTTTTCTGTCGATTCCACTTAACACTATTATCCGCTTACGTCATTTTCGGTCGTATCGGAGTCGAAGTTTAGCGAGGTAGTCAAGTAACGTGTCTGGACCATGTCCCCCCATCTCGCGAGATACCATTCCATTTCCTGCTTTCCTCCCGCACGGAAACGCACCATCAGCGAACCATCTTCCAGACGCTCCATCTGCTGTTTCGGATGAAACACATATCCCGCCGCTTCATCCGCCACTTCTGGCAGGAACCGCCATTCGACGTCCTGGGGTTGTTCGCGCCAGATGCCAAAGCTCTCTGACAGCCAACCCTGCAGATCGAACCCCTCGGGGCGAGGGTAAACATCGCCTTCCAACGAAACCCGCTCGAACCCAGCAAGAGCAAACAGACGCAGATCGTCCTGATACTCGCTCCAAGCCAGCAAATACTGGCGCCCTTGCCCAAACAGCATCGCGATCGGGCCCAGACGGGTATTACGCGAAAGTTTCGTGGTGCCGCGGGCACGATGGTCAGAGGAAATCATCACCCCTGCGAGGATCGCCTCGCGCAACGCGGAAAGGATGTCAGGAGCAATCTTCTCGCGCGGTCCGGGCCAAAGGCGACGCCGTCAGCCATCAATTGTGCCTCAAGGTCGGCGGCCATAATGCGGCGGCGGCCCTCACGGAACATGGCCTGCACCTTGGACAATAGGCGTTCGAGCACATCTGCGGTAACCTCATCCCCTTCGCGGCGGGCAATTGCAGCTGCACGATGCCCAGCGGTCAGCTCGTCGAGCGTCGGCTCAACCATACGACCCAATGAGCCCGGCGGAAAAGGCCAGTATTTCCGGCCACCTTCGGCGGAAAGCTCCTCGATCTGAGGGTATGCGTTGCGTACGGCATCGCGCATGCGTTCTGCTGTACGTCGGGATACGTCGAATTCTCGTTCGACATCGGCAAGGGATATTCCCTCGGCCGACCCCTGCATTAACAGCGCCAGTTTCTGCAGATCTTCTTGACGGGCGTAACGCATGAATCCTCCAGGAAATGCACCGCCACCTTTGCGACGACCCATCGAACCGTCAACGACCAAATCCGATCGGACGCGCCGCCCCCAGCCGTCCTTGCCAATCTCGCGCAGCGCCGCCAGCAACTGCGCCACTTCCTGTTCGGTATTGTAGTGACACAGTGAAATACGGATGCAGTCTGACAGGCCCAAGGGGACTAGCACGTTGCCGCTATAGTGGTCAGCCTTGCGCGTGTGAGTACGGATGCCCTGATTGTTCAAACGCGTCACCACCTCGGACGAAGGCTTGCCCTCGACCATGATCGAAACCAGCCCTTCGCGCGCCGGGTTGTCGGCCCCGGCCAAGATGGTCACATGCTCCATCTCGCGCAGTCCCGGTAGATTGCCAGTGCCGTTGATCATCGCATCGGTCAGATGGGTTTCATAGCTATTGATGGCGCGACCGGCGGCCTCGATCCGGGCGCGCGGATCGGTCTCGGTCGAGACCTCGCCGCCCAGCCAATCGAAATAATCGACGACATCCGAGAGCGTGGCATAGGCGCCGGTGTCACGGGTGCCCAGTTCCCATCCGGTGGCTGGCGCATTGATCAACATGTCATGCGGCAACGCGCTCAGCCGGTCTGAGATCCACGCGATGCCGAAGCCGTGGCGCGAGAACATCTTGTAGGGCGAAATCGCGTATCCATCCACGTCATAGGCGTCCAGATCCATCTGGCCATGGGCCGCGTGCTGGATCCCGTCGACGATGATAAGGCAATCCGGCGCCACCGCGCGGATCGCGGCCGAGATTGCCGCCACATCCATACCGATGCCAGTGACCGGCGAGGCGTGCAGGATCGTGGCCACTGCCACATCCGGTGTCATCCACCGGGTGTAATCCGCCGCCGTGACCCGCCCGGTCGCATCATCATGCGGCACGTTCACATAGGTGCGCCCGGCGATATCGGCCCAGCGGCGCGCTGCACTACGGCTGGCGGGATGCTCGATCGAACTACCCAGCACCTTGGCACTGTCAATCCCGGCGCAAAAAGGGTCAGTTTCCCGGTGTAAAATTGGACAGTTTGGTTGGGAGTTAGCCGCGCCTTGGCGCGCGTGCTTGTCATATAGCTGACGCGTGCCAAGGCGCGCTGGCCGTAGGCCAGCCCTTCTGATTCCGGGTTTATGGTCTTCAGGTTTTGGCTTTTCGGCTCTCGCGCAAACGGAAGCTCTCGCCGTTCATTTCGAGGATATGTACGTGATGGGTCAGGCGGTCCAGAATGGCGCCCGTGAGGCGCTCTGAGCCGAAAACGCGGAACCTTCAGCTTGAGGCCAAGGCGCATGTCGCCGTCCAGAAATGGATCGACGAAGACGGCATGGTGGAGGCGCCGTCCGCTCCGGCATCAATCATAGATCTGCATCGCCGTTTCTGTGATTTGCTTCCCCCCGGAGCTTCTGTTCGTCGAGAACCCGAAGACAGGCGAGCGGCTTCCGGTTGTGCCTGGTAAAATTCGCACGGGTTACGTCAAGGTCGGACATCACGAGGCCATCAGTCCCGGCGCAGTGCCGCGCTTTCTCGAACGGATACACAAGGCTTACAGCATGCCTGGCCGTATTGAGGCGATCCTTGCAGCGGCTTGCGCCCATCACCGGATTCTCTGGGTGCATCCGTTTCTCGACGGAAACGGTAGGGTCGTGCGGCTCGTGTCTTACGCCATGCTGCGCAGGGCGCTAGACACACGCGGCCTCTGGTCAGTCGCGCGTGGACTGGCACGGCAGGAGGCGGCTTACAAAGAACACCTTGCCGCCTGTGACGGCCCGCGCCGTGGGGATCGGGACGGACGCGGCACCCTCAGCGAAGCAGCGCTGACCTCCTTCACAGAGTTTTTCCTGCGAACCTGCATCGACCAGGTGGCGTTCATGGAAAGCCTTATGCGGCCAGATCGGCTGCGTGATCGCATCCTGATCTGGGCGGAAGAGGAAATCCGCGCGGGAGCCTTACCGCCCAGATCAGGCGTCGACCAGGTGGCGTTCATGGAAAGCCTTATGCGGCCAGATCGGCTGCGTGATCGCATCCTGATCTGGGCGGAAGAGGAAATCCGCGCGGGAGCCTTACCGCCCAGATCAGGCGTCGTGCTCAAAGCTGTTCTCTATCAAGGATATCTCGACCGCGGCGAGGTGGAGACCATTCTTGGCGCAAGCGACCGCACAGCACGGCGCATTACGTCTGCGCTCATCGGTGTGGGAGCCCTGTCCTCAGAGAGCACGCGCGCGCCGCTTCGCCTGGCGTTTGCAGCCAAGCATGCAGGGCGATGGATGCCGGGGCTGTTTCCAGATCAGAAGGAGTGAACACTATGCGGGGGGGCCAAAAAATGGTCATGTCTGCAAATCGCGTTGGTCATGCGACCTAAACGCCCGCCATCAGGACATCTACAGCCCGGGTGATCAGATCTCCCTGACCCGCAACACTCCCGGTGCGGTGCAAACTCGACCGCCGCACAGCCGTAATCAGTCGCGTCGCAAGGATCAGGCGCCTGCCGTCATGCTGAAGTTCGGGGTTCAGATGTTGCACCGCCGGGTAGTCGGATACAAGCGGGATGACGACTACCGAAGGATCGGGCGGCAGAAGGTTGCTTTCGACGACGACCATGGAAACGCCACTGTATTCCGCAACATCAAAGCGGGTCAATTGTTCCATGAAGACCCTCCGGGCGCGGTAATGATGTCGGCCAGCGGATGCCCATGGCGCTTATGCCAGTCCGATTGGGCTGCGAATGCATTTGCGTTTTCGGCGAGCCATTTCTTGCGACGAGATTCGGCAACGGCCTGAATGAGCGCTGCGTCGGCCACAGCGGAGACGTTGATCCCAAGGTCTCTTGCGCGGTCAAGCGCCTCGGCATCAAGCGACAGGGAGGTCTTGCGCTTGGTTGCGGCTGTCATACTAAGAATGCTCCATTATAATACCGTCAAAATATACCGCATTCAGACGGAACTCAAGCCCCATCGAACAGGTGTTTCGGATCGACCAACGTGATTTGCGGACACTGCCAAAAAAACTGGGCATTCAGTATAGACGCTGTGATGTCCCTATCCTTGAAATCTAGGTTGCCATGATCCCTGTTGTCATCCCCTACCGCACCGGCCGCATCGCGGTTCTCGCCGATCTGCACTGGGACAGCTACGCGCGGATCGGGACCACTCCGATCGATGCGCACGGCCTGGAGAATGAGCTCGCTTGCGGTCTGGACGCGCTGATCATCGCCGGCGATCTGGCGAATGGACCGCCGCATGCTTGGCAGGCGGCGGTGGCCGCGCTGAAGCGGCGCCTGACCATCGATAACGTGTATATCCTGCCCGGCAATCACGACTATTACATGCATGAGCTAAATGGCGATGACGCGCTTGAGCGCCACGCACGCGAGGCTGGGGCGACATTCATTCAGACGCGCGAGCTGCGGCATGGGAATACCCGGTTCCTTTGCTGCACCCTCTGGACGGATTTCGAACTGTCCGGCTATGCGGATCTGTCGAAGAGGGTCGCCCAGAGGGCAATGCAGGATTACCACCGTATCATGAAAGCGGACCCCGAGCAGGCGCCCTTGTCCGCCGAGGTCGTCGAGCCGCGACGCAGGGTGCCGATCACGCCCGATGATACGCTGGCCGTTCACCGCGATCACAGGTGCTGGCTCGAGTCTGCGCTCGGCGCGCCGCATTTCGCGGGGGAGGCGGGTCGGACCGTGGTCGTCACGCATCATGGCCCGCACCCTGCTGCGGCGGGTGAGATGGATGCGCTGACGGCGGCGTTTCATTCCGATCTGAGTGATGTGATCCAGTGCTTCCATCCCGAGGCATGGTTTTTTGGCCATTCCCATCGCCGCCTGCGCGCTCGGGTGGGGGCAACCGACATCCGCAACGTGTCGCTGGGTTACCCCGGAGAGACACAAGTGCCCGGCAGCAGCCGTCTGGCCGAAATATGCTTCTGGGAAGCATGACATGATCGCTGGTCTGGCTGTCAGTCATTTCTGAGCTTGTCCGAAATAGCGGATCGGATAACTCAAGGTTGCTTAGAGACGCTATTTTGTATATCCGTATGATAGCAATTAAAGGCGGACGAGATGGATAATGCGATATCTGATCCGGACCCCGAAGCCGACAATCCTCAGGCCGGTAGAAAAGTGCTGGCAGATCGCCTGAAGGCGATGATCGACCGCATCGTAGACGACGCCCCGGAGGAGCTGTTCGACGGCTCCTTCACGACTTCGTGGGATGGCGCCTTACCCGGACGGGACGGCAGCCCGAAATGGTCCTTTTTCGGAGAGAAGGATCTTGATGATCTGCGTCGCGCCGTTGCGCTGCGGATGTTCCGGGCGACGCAAGACGCGCTCCGTGACGCATCCACGGATGCCTTGATGTCCTCGCTAGTCTCCGCCACAGACCTTGGCGCTCTGGCCCGCTTTGTCAGCGGCGTGCAGTTCTCAGACGCGGTAACCGAGCTGGACCCGCTCGCCGCTCCCGTCGCCCGCGCCATTGCGCACCGCCGCGCCCTCAAGAGTGCCGCCGGCGAGATGCTTGCCAGCAGTCAGGTGGAGGAACTGCTTGGTGTGCGGCGCCAAGCCATCGACAAGCGCCGCAAGTCTGGCCGCTTGCTCGCCGTGATGATCGCCTCCGATTGGTTTTACCCCGCGCTTCAGTTCACAGACGGCGCTGTCGACCCGCTGATGGAGAGTGTGCTGGGCGCGCATAAGGATGACGACCCTTGGGCGATCCTCGATGCTCTGCTCGCGAAGGACGATGCGTTTGGCGGCAGGACCGTCTTGGATCTGGTTCGGGACAGGGATAGCGTGTCTCTTGATCGCTATCGGTCGCAGCTCGAAGGGGATGGCTTTGCGTGACCGAGTCCAGCGGGCCGCCAGAGTTTGTCCCGCACCTTTGCACGGCTCACCCTCAGAGCTTCGGACATGCCACATTTGGGTGCGTTGTGATTCGCGCTTTACCGACCATCCGCAGATCAGGACGGGGCCAAAAACAGCTTTTGAAAAGTCGCTTTGGTAGGTGTTGGCGACAATCTTCCTTGAAAAGAATCTGAACTTGTGGCGTGCGTGTGACATTTTTAATTTGCGAAAAAACCACTTTTTTAACTGATAATCGCACGAATCTCCTTTAATCTGTTCAGTCCTGCACTAAAACAGTCCCTTGCGAAAATCTCAGAAAAACCCACAAAATTTGACTTGCCTCATAATTCCTGAGCCGCCCGATCGCCGACAGTCTTGCCGAAGCCACATCGACCTCCGTACCCTTGAGGCACGCAAGCAAGGATCTCGGCAATGGCCCGCATCAGAATCAATATTTGGCGTCTCATACACGCCCACTGATTCAGGCACTGCCAGGCCGGCAGTTTCGGTCCATCCCTCCTGCGCAAACCCAAACCCATCCGTAATCGCGACGCCGGCGTTCTGCCGAGCGCACGCAGTCCAATAGGAGTCTGATCATGACCATCGCAAATCGCATGTCCCCCCGTAGCCGCATTTCTGTCTGGGGCAAGGTCCCGCCAGACGGGGAAGGATATGGCCATGGCTGACCCACAGCACGTCATGCCCGTTCTGCCGCCGCATCTGGTGGTCGACGACTTTGAGCAGATCCATAAGCGATTCCTCGACTTTACCTATCGTGTGAGGCGGCAATACCTGGCGCCCCATGAGGCAATGGCACTGGGCTATGACAAGAAACGCATCGTCGATCAGCTGGCCAAGACATGTCATGAACGGCGCCTGCGGCAGGCCGGGTTGAGCCGGGTTCCGGAAAAGGAGCGAAACGAACTCATCGCGCTTGTCCGCATTGGTGGCAGGCTGGTTGGCCCGACGACACTGCATGAGGAAAGATCGTGGATGTCGGAGGTCACGACCTTCCTGATGCATCACATGCGCAGCTATGTGCGGGCAGGTGGGGTCGGGCTGCATCTGCCGCCGATCATCCTTGCCGGGCCACCGGGGGTCGGCAAATCGTGGTTCGCGCGCAGTATCGCCACGGCGGTCTCCCTGCCAAACCGGGTGATCGATGTCGGGGCTGGAACTGCCGCGTTCAGAATTGCCGGGACGGAAAAGGGATGGAGTAGCGTGCAGTCAGGCCTGCCTGTCGAAACGATGCTGCAGACACATGTGGCCAACCCGTTGATGGTCGTAGATGAGATCGACAAGGCCGGAACAATCTACAGCAACAACGGCAACAGTAGCAGTCTGACGACGGCTCTTCTCGGCCTGCTCGATCCAGGTTCCGCGCCACGGTTTGAATGCCCCGGTTTGCGGGTCCAGTTCGACATGTCGCGCGTGATCTGGGTGCTGACGGCGAACGACGCGGACCGGATTCCAGCGCCGCTGCGCGATCGCTGCCGGGTCTTTCATATGCCCGAGCTTACCGCCGAAATGGCGCTGGCTTTCTTCGACCGGATTGCGCGCGATATCTGCGGCGCGGATGGGCTGAAGGCAACGGCGCGAACCTTCGTGGCTTATCGAGTGGCCTCAGGCAAGATCAGCCTGCGGCAGATCGCCCGCCTCATCGAGACGCTGCGCAGCAGCGATGACGGGGAGCCGCTCCATTGACCGGCGCCCTGCAAGCCGTGGCACCTGTCGCCCTGCGTCTGGCCGCCCATTTGGCCGGGGGCTGCGATCCATTCGCAGCCTCCGGTGCTGCGCCAAGGCGCCCGGCGCTTCATGGACGGCCCGCCGCCGGGCATCTCTTCACAAAGGAAAACAAGCATGGACGCGCATGACAAGGATCTGGCGTTGGTCGCAGAATTTAAACGCCTTGATGAGACGCAGCGTGGCGCCATCCCGATCGCTTCGCTGTCTCCAGTTTTGCAGATCGCCTTCGAACGGGCGCACCCGCTCGCGGCCTGTCCGGTGATCGACGGGCAGGTCTGTATCCAGCCCGCGGACTGGATCATGTTCAAGGCAAGACAGGCGCAGGAGCTGATGCACCGTATGCGCAAGCGGTCCCTGCGGCTGGCATGGGATGGACCTTCGGCGGGCGATCTGGATCGCGCCCCGGTTCTATCCCATTGGCTCGCCGCCATGGAGCCCAGAATGATAGGTCTTGCGCTCATGGGGAGCGCGTCAAATCACCCCAAATACGTGGGTGATCTGATCGTGACCTCCCGCCTCTGCGGCATTTGCAAGGATGGCACTTGGGCGCGAACGATCTCGCGTTGGTATCGGCTGGAGGATGCCGCGACACTTGACACGTTCATGGATGGTAATGCCGGCGGGGTGCGCAGGGAGGACATTCATCCTGTGCGCATGCGGGATGTCGTTTTAATGACCACGTTTGAGCAGGCAGAGGAAATGCAATGACAGACACTCCAAAAGTCATGGTTCTGGCTGATCTGCATCTGGATGAATGGCTGGCCGCGGGCCGCGATCCGCTTGCGGCCCTCGACGCGGGCATGCTGGCGGCGCTCGACGCGCTGATCGTGGCGGGCGACCTCGCAAACAAGCCCAAGGTGCGCTGGTCCAAGCTGCTGGCGCATCTGGGCCAGTATGTTCCGCTGTCCCGCATCCATGTGCTGCCCGGTAATCATGATTACTACGATCATGTGCTGGACGGGGACGAGCGGCTGGCGCGTATCTGCACTGAGGCAGGCGCTCACTTCGCGCAGAAGCGCGTGATCGCGTTCGGCGCAACCCGGTATCTCTGCTGCACGCTCTGGACCGACTTTGCCATCCGAGGATCGGTTGAGGGCGGCATGTATGAGGCTGGGAATTGGATGCACGATTACCAATACATTCGCATGGAGAACGAGCGCTATAGGCGCATCCATCCCATCGATGTCGCACGCGTGCATGCAGACCATCGCGCTTGGCTCGAAGCACGCCTGTCAGAGCCGTTCTCGGGGCGCACGATTGTCGTGACGCATCACGCCCCCCTCGGCGCCTGCCTGAAGGATGAGCATGGTATTTCCAGCGCCTATGCCTCTGATCTCTCGGGCCTGATCGATACCTATCAGCCCTACAGATGGCTCTATGGTCATACCCATCATCCTTGCGCGCTGCAGCGGGGCAGGACTGACCTGCGAAACGTGTCCATCGGCTATCCCCATGAAATGGGCACCATCGTCCTGCCCGCGCTCGCCAACTTCAGGAAGTAGCTCATGCAGTACAGCATAACATATGCTAAGAAACACCTTTCGGCGCTTATCGCGGCCGCTGAGCGCGGCGAGGATATCATTATCACGCGCCGCGGCCGCCCGGTCGCGCGACTGGTCGCGTTCAGGGCGAAGCTCCCTGAATTGAAGACAGGCTCGGCGGACGATGCGACCGGGGACCATACAGACATCACAGGCTCTCTTCAGGAGGGTGATGGGACGGGGGGCAGTAAGAGCCGTCAAGCTTGATCGTGAAGGCCCTACTGCCACCGATCCCTTCAGAGCTGGAACAGCCCCAGACCGTTCACGACGTCACGCTTAGTGGCCTCGGTCACCTCTCTGGCCCTCTGCGTCCCGGCACGGATCACATTCAGCACGTGGTCAGGGTGCTTGGCGAACTCTTCCCGGCGCTGCCGGATCGGCGCGATCAGAGCCTCCAGTACGCCGTTGAGGCGGCGTTTGATCACGGCGTCGCCAAGACCGCCGCGTCCATATTGCGCTTTCAGCTCCTGGACGGCAGCCTCGTCTTCGTCGAATGCATCGAGATAGGCGAAGACGACATTGCCTTCGACTTTCCCGGGATCGTCGATCCGCAGATGTCCCGGATCGGTATACATCGCGCGCACCGCCGTCGCGATTGCGTCCGGCGAAGCGGAGAGGGGTATGGCGTTGCCGCCTGATTTGGACATCTTCGCCTTGCCGTCGATGCCGGGCAGTCGGCCAGACCGGGGAATGACAGCCTCCGCCTCCGGCAGGATGTCCTTTTCGGCGGCCGCATTGATGCGGCGCACGATCTCGTTCGTCTGCTCGATCAAAGGCGCCTGGTCCGCGCCGACTGGCTCGCGCGTCGCTCTGAATGCCGTGATGTCCGCCGCCTGAGCGGCCGGATAGCACAGGAATCCCGCCGGGACATTGTGCCCGAAGCCGCGCACCCGGATCTCGTCCTTGATCGTAGGGTTTCGCTCCAGTCGGGCGACGGTGACGAAGTTCAGATAGAGCATCGAAAGCTCAGCAAGCGCGGGCAGATGCGACTGCAGGCAGATCGTGCTCTTCTCCGGATCGATGCCGACGGCGAGATAATCCAGCGCGACCTCCATTACGCTGCGCCGGATCTTGGCAGGATCATGCGCATTGTCGGTCAGTGCCTGCGTGTCCGCAAGCAGCAGATACTGGTCATGGCTGTCCTGAAAGCGCAGACGATTGCGCAACGAGCCGGCGAAATGGCCGATATGCAGTGGCCCCGTGGTACGGTCGCCTGTCAGGATGACGGGGTTGTTGGTCATGGTCGTGTCCTCTTGAGAAAGAGGGTCACCGCATGGGGGCATCAAATGCAAAGGCCGCCATAGCGGCGGCCCCGGGATGCAATGAAACGTCCGGCCGCTCTAAAAGCTGGCCGGCCACCAGATGGAGGCGATGATCGTGACGCGTTTCATGAAAGTGTTGCTAGACCGATGGCGAGGACAGGTCAATGGCGCGTGAGTAATACGCCCACGCCCACGCCCACGCGGCTGGGGCGACTTACATTCAGAAGCGCAAACTCCGGTATCGCCCCTCCACCAACTGCTTGTCTCTGACAGATGGGATTGTTCTGCAAGCGGTCGAAGCTGCCCGCGCTTGCTTCCTCAAAGGGCGTCGTGAAAAATGGATGACTAAATGACGCATGATGCATATGATCCGAATAGGGAAAACGCCCACTGGGATTGGCTTCGGCTGCAACTACCAAGCGAAGGGGTTACAAGACTGTTTCCCGATGACGCAGCCTGTCTGGCAAGAGTGAAGGCCGTGCGATGGCCAAACGGTGTTGCCTGTGGCCGTTGTGGTCAGGATGAACCTAGAACGTTGAAGACCAGAAGCGTTTTCGAGTGCCGGGCCTGCAAGCGCCAATTCTCATGCAAAGCCGGAACCGTTTTTCACAGGTCCCGGATCCCGCTGACTATCTGGTTTTGATCGGCAGAGCTTTTCATTCAAAGAAGCCCCCAGGGCTTCAATCGACTGCCTCTGGTCTCGTACTTCGAAAACCGCTTTTATCTACACCATCCTGCTGCGACGCGGCTGCGTCGCATACTCTCTGAAGACCTGAAGGTCGGTGGAGACCAGTTCATTGGCAGGCTGATTTTCGCACGACCTGCCATGCCCCCAAATGGTGTGGAATTGTATTCTCCGGAATTTGCTGACTGGCTTTGGCAACTGGCCGACGATCGCGGATTGAGAATACATATCTGAGTTAACAGTACACGCTATCCACAGGTATGTTCTGTGCAGGTCTATCCTTGCAGTAGGGCTCTCTGATATTGTGGTGGGAGTAAGAGACCATCATGGAAAGAGGAGGGCGGACGCCACATCTGATCGAGTTTGCGAAAAAGGGGGGTGACGCTTGCGTTTTCGCATAAGTATCTGAAAATGATTAAATATTTGACTCGAATTGTATGGTGTGCGATCTCGCATCGCTATGAGAAATGACGGCCTCGGCCTTGTTCATATGAGGACGTAGTTCGCTAGACGGACGGCCGACAAAAATGAAAAAGCGTGCGCCTAGAAATAGGTGCACGCAGAGTCGGGGCGAGATCCGCCCATTCGTATGTTGCCACCATAGAGGTCGAGACAGGCCCAGGCAACTCAGGATCTCCGCGCCATCGTATGACTTCAAGAAGCTGGATTCTTCGGATTCCGGCAGCGGAGACCCTATGCCCGAAGAGTACATCGACCATGACGCTTGGAACTATGGCCTTGCGAAGCTGCCTAAAGCCCCGAAAGTAAAATTGGGTGCGATTACTGGTGTTTTGCCTTTCGATGGCGCGCGCAACCCTGGTTTCAGGAGCGCCGTCGCTCACCGTGTATGGTTGACTTATAAGACATCGGCAAATGATTGGCGGCCGAAGGTTGGAATATGTGAGAGCGCGGCAGAGGCAGCGGTCGCCTATGAGGCCCTGATCGCGAAAGATACGTATGACGTTAAGTTCCAGCCCTTGACCATTCAGTTCGAATTCGATGGCAAGAAACCAGAATACACACATGATCTGCTGGTCACGCGTCTCAACACTCATCGTCGGTTAATCTTTGTGCGCAACGAAGCAAGTCTGAGCAAACCCAAGACTTGGCGGGAAATTGAGGCAATTGTCAGAGCGACACCACCTAGTGCAGCAGACGATATGATCGTGGTCAACGCGAATGACTATAGTCGCCAGCGCCGTGAAAACCTGTATCGGATGTATCAGATGATTCAGGAGCGCGACGAGGAGGCGGACGAGATCGTTCTCTATACAGCGCTGAACCTCAAAACCCTCTGGCTGATGAAGGATCTGTTCTCACATATAGATTTGCCGCAATGGCGAGTATTTCGATCCTGCTATCGTTTGATTGCACGGGAGAAGCTGATCGCCAACATGGATCATGTGATCAACGAATTCTCCCGCGTGAGCATTGCAGCATGAACATGGTTCCACGCTACAATTTGCCTTCGGGTACCGAAGTGACGTTGTTCACTCAAAAGATGGCGATGAATCGTCAGACTGAAGCCGGGTATGAATTTACAAATTTGGAAACAGGCAGCATTAGTGTTGTGCCCTTCTCCAAGTTTGCTGAGCTGTTGAAGTCGCCTGCAGTGCGTCTGACAAATGTCGATGGAATTGCAACTAGCATCGTTGAGTTGCGTCTTGGCGGGTTGAAAACGGCAGAGCAGCTTTCCGAATTCCAGCGAGAATATGGAAAATTTCATTTTGCGCTGTGCTGCGGAATGGTCGCACTCCGGCAGAAACGGCGGCGGGATATGGGTCCGCGGGGTGGGTACCTTTCTATTCGCGACATGGATAAAATCGAAAATCGCAAGTTCGTCCGGGCAGTTGCGGAGAAGTTTCTCGGTGGGAAAGTACTGCTGACGCAGTTGCGTGGCGGCAAGAGCTCTGATTGGTTCATGTATAAAGGTCGTACGTTGATCAAATACTTGACAATATACGACAGTCTTGGCCCTGACGACGATGCAATTGCGGGACTTGCAACACTTGATCATCTCAAAGGCAACGAGGTCCAAAGGCTCAACCCCCGTCTACGCATGCTGATGACGCAAGCGTGGGAAGAGGTCGGATTTGACTTGAAGGGCAGTTCGGTTGCCAACGTTCATGATCATCTTGAAGTGCTGGTCCATGAGGAAAACCGAAACCGGAGGCGAAATGAGCTGAGCCCATTGATCGTTCCGGCAGAGAAAACCCTAAAAGCGCACCGGGATGACCTGCTTTCCCCCACGGAGTATTTGCTCGCCACGAAAGGCGAACGCCATACACAAAATAAACGCGGCCGCGGAAGCAGCGACATTCGCGCACTCATCCCAGCAGAGATCGTTGAAATAGATGAATGTAGAGCATCCCTGATCACGTCCGCAAAGGAAAAGGGCTATTGGCACTCGCTTTCAGCTAAAGATCAGGATGCCCTTAAGCATATTGACAAGTACATCCAGAGCCGTCTTTCGATCCTAGTTATGATCGACATCGCGTCCCGCATGCCGCTGGCTTGGGTTATCAGTGACAATCCGAAGGCTGAAGCAACGCTAGCTCTCCTGCGCATGGCCACTCGTGACAAAACGAAAGAAAAAGTCACCTACGGCTGTGAAGGTGATCCAGCGCCGGCGATGGGCATTGGGATGATCAAGAATGACAATGGGGTCGGGCTACGGAATGCCGAAGTTAAACAGGCGATTTTGGGATGCGGCGCTGATAGCACGGACGTGAGGACTTATGCATCATCCGATAAGCCTTATGTGGAGCGCATATTTGGCACGACCGAGTCGGTGCTGTTGAAGATAATCCACGGCTATACCGGACGGAAGCCCGGCGAAAATCCAGGCTATGATGCGAAGAAAAACGGTGTTCTCGATATTGATGAACTCACCGGGATCCTTACGCGCTTCTTTATCGACGAGTACCCATCGATGCGCCATATGGGCGTTGGCATGGGCGGGCGGCGTCCGGCCGAAGTGTTCAGAGATCTTAATAATACCCGCGGGCTATTCCGGCCGATCGACGAAGATCAGCGCCGTATCCATCTAGGATGGAAAGAGGAAAGAAAGCCAAACGATGAAGGCGTTAAGGTGTTTTCCGGGATTTGGTATAATTCTGACGAGCTCCAGTTGCATGCGGATGAGATCGCTCCAAAGAAGGTTTCAGTTTTCGTCGATCCTGACAATGTAAATGAGGCGACGGTCCTGATTCCCGGGGTCAAGGATGTTCTTCGTGTCCCGCTGCAAACCACCGCTTTTGCTGATTTGACCTTGCCGCAAGTGCTAGAGCTTATGGCAGCTTACCGGAAGGAAAACCCTGACGTCACGGTAATTCATAATAATCGAATTATGAAAACGCGTCGTCAGCGATTTGATCAGTTGAAAGCTATCGGTGTCGAACGAAAGCTTGCGCGCAGCTATTCCACCGCCGAAGAATGCAAGGCCAAGGGAAGAGCCGTATTCGCCGGGGCCCGCATAGTGCGAGACCTGACGGTCACGGATACAGTGCGCCCAGGCCAGATCACATCCTGCACTGACGGTCCCGGTGTTTTTCAGATTGGTGGCGGAGGTGCGATTATTGAGCACCAAGCGCATCACGATGATCCCGAACCGATCAGCAGCGAGTCTCTCCAGCCCTTGGCCGATCAGCCCCACGATGAAGGGTATCTGGCCCCTAGGAGCAACCAGGCAAACGATCATTCTGATGAAAAGCAACTGCGGCCCCTCGGGCGCCCGAAAAAAGAAGGAACGCTCTTATGAGCTATGTAAACAGGGAAAAATTTGAGGTAGCCGAACCCTTGAAGGCCGCGCATTTTGACTTTCCGCGCGCCAGGGTCCTGCGTGACGCGTTCGAGGACTGTGTCACGGATTACTACACCAAGTCATCCATCGGTGGTCTCGAGGCGCGTGGGTTGATCATCACTGGCCTCTCACGTGTTGGCAAGTCACAGGAGACGAGGAAGCTGATCGATGACTTCAATGAGAGTGCCACGGAAATGCCGGACGGGCGTCCTGGACGGATTGTCAGCTGCGTGCTGTCTGGCCGTGTCTCATGGAAAGATCTTGGCATTCAGACCCTCAATGCACTTGGATATGAAATCAGGAGCAGTCGGACGCAGGCCTATATTTGGGAAAGGGTTGTCGACCAAGCGAGACGGCAGGGAGTAATTGGGGTTCATTACGATGAATGCCAGCACGTATTTGTCGAAGGCGCCAAGGCAAACCGATATTTTCTCGACAGCTTCAAGTCCATGATGAAGGAGCCTTCTTGGCCTCTGATGCTGTTTCTCTCTGGCGTGCCAACGCTGACGAAATTCGTGAAGCCCTATGAGCAGCTTTCAAACCTTCTGCAGCCCATTCATTTCGAAGAGATCAATTTCAAGCGCGACCTGCAGCTTCTGAATAGCCTTATGTTTGCCTTCGCGGACAAAGCCCATGTCGATATCGAGAAGCTTTCAACACCAGATTTTCTTGCGCGGCTTGATCATGCCTGTGGCCATAGATGGGGCCTTGTCATCGAAATCGTGATCGCCGCGCTGGTCAGGTGTCGAGTGCAGAAGAGGACACAGATTGACGTGAACGATTTCGTCGAAGAATTCGCTTTGAGAACGGGCATTCCGAAAAAGTTCTCACCGTTTACGGCGCCGGATTTCCGAGAGGTCTTCGATGCCTCTAAGCTCCCCGATCTCACAGAGTAGGCGTAAAGAGTAGATAGACCATTAGGTCGCATATTTGGGCCCGCCATTTGGCGGGCCTTTTCTTTTGCCGCGGGTGTGCATGCTTATGCTTTCAGTGTGCATGCTTATGCCAGAGCATGAAATAGGGGAGAAATTAAGTGTCTGATATTGTTGTGGTGTTATGGCAGATTCTCACCGAGAATCGGCAGGGTGTGCAAGCTTATGCCCCATTGGCAGATACGCTGCTGCCAATGGGGCATAAGCTTGCACGAAACGACGTTTTCTTGCACACCCCCTGTGGAGACATTTCATGCAGTACGGACGAAAAAACGTGTTTCCAGTCTCGTTGGGTGCGGCGGCTGCGGGTCGTAACTGGTTGTTTTCGCAACATTATGAGGTGCAGAAGTTTCCTGGATTGCTAGGTGCCTCTCAGGTGATGAGCCCACGACGGCGCAGAACCGACTCTATGTCATTACGCAGATAGAGGTGCCCGTAGTCTTCGCCGTCGGGCGCGAAGGGGGCCACTTCGGTGGATCGCAGGGCGGTCAGATAGGTACGCCGGTGGCCGCCGAACTCATCTGCCATGGATGAGAGCGTCATGAAACGGTGATGGAACGCGGCGATGTCGGCCTCGGTCATGAAGTATTGCCAGATTCCGGTCGTCGGATGGCGCATCCGTGTGGCCGGTGTGTGTCCCTTGCGCACGAGCGCGAGGAAGCGGCCCTTGGCTCTGAGCCCTGTGGCCCGCTCGAAACTAGACGCCGTGCGAAAATCCTCTGGCCTTGGCGCGCCCGTGAGCCTTGCCAGTCGATCGACCTCCTGCTTGAGGACGCAGATGCTCTGGTAGCCGGTCTGGCCGTCTGTCGCGCCGACCTGCAGATCTCCTGACCAGATGGCTGCAATAAGCGTGCCCACCGGGATCCCGGAACGGTTCTTGGCGTTCTGCAACTTTTCCCAGTTGTCGTCCTCCTTGGCGATAGGTGACGCCGCTGCCGTGAGATTGGCCACAAGTTCCATGCCATCTGAAAGGCACCAGATTTCCTTCACCGTCATGATTCGAGTGCGGGGTGTCAGGACCTAGTCTTGCGCGAGCGCATTAAACTCTCTGCGCGACGCCCCCATTGCCTGTCTGATCTCGAGGGACCCAAGCCAAGTCGGGATCTCCGAGAGGAAGAGCGCATATTTCTTTACGAGGAAGGTCTTCCATGCTTCGGGTCGGTCGTCCTTCGGATCAACTGCGCCCACTTCGACTAGCAGTTAGCCTAACAAGTCCCGTCCTATGCCTATTTCCGTCGACGCCGACCTGACTGAGTGCAGGATGCGCTCTGGGAACGGTTTCCCGTAGACGAATTCCCCTGTTTCGATTGGCCAGTTTTCTATTGCGAACTGTCGCAGGATGCGGTGAAAAGGCGCAAAACAATCCAGATCAAAAGATATACTGGACTTCCTTCTGTAGAACAGGTCGCCCAACGCCCCGGTGATCTTCAGCTTGCGACTGATCGCAAATTGCATGAGTTCTTTAAGCGCCGCGAGAATGCTCGCTTCGCCCTTGCTTGCAACTTCGAAGCCTCTTGCGCGGGACCGCATTTCCAGGCTGATTTCGTTTAATTCGGTGGGGGATTCGAGACTGAGCAGTTCCCGTCCAAGGATCCTGCAAAAACTAGCGGCTGAATAAAGACCATGCTGCGCGAGCCAAGTGGCATCGCGCCCGTTCTCGAGGCGACTGTCCAGCCAGAAATCATAGGCGGTCGGGGATTGTAGTTGTCGGTCAAGCTTACCCGCTATGAGGTCATGAGCAATCTCGTTGAGATGCGCGCCGATGTCGTGCCGATCGCTTGGACGTGCGGCAGTCCACAATGGCACCAGGGGATGATGATGGCGCAGGCACAGGACAACACCGCGAAACTGCCAATCCCCGCGCATGATCATGGCTTCCAGCGGCGGGCCATCGTAGGCTTCGACATCCTCCCGCAAACACACTGAACATCCCCTCATGGTCGGGTTTCGGAGGCTGCGAGATACGAAAACCTCGGCGCGAAACTCCATTCGCACATCTCCGATTGGGCGCCCGGTCCAAGAGACCAGTGTCTCCACAGCGTCTGCATCAAGACCGGCGCAACCGGCAAGCGCCTCCAAGGGCTCGTCTTCAAGGTTCAGAAGCCGTTTGAAGGATATCGCCATATCCCGCGCAAAATCCTTGGCGCCAAGACCGTTCACTTCCGCCAACCTGGAAAGGAAAGACGGAATGGTCTCGCGAGGGGCAAGTGTAGGGCGGAGCGGCAGCGGCCTATACATAGGGATTTACAGCACGGTTGATCAGCTGGATCATTATATGAACTCGCATATTATGGTATTCAAAGGCTTCTGACGTCCTGCACTTGATCACACTCGGCTCAGGATTCACGAAACCGATTCCTCAATCGAATCTCAGAGTTTTCGATCCGGTCTGCAAGGTGGTTTAGGACCGCGAAATTGCCAAAAACCGCCGGGCAGAGATGGAGGCGGATATCGATTTGCCAAGCCGGGCAGAAGGCTAGCGTGCTCGAAGAGGTCGATGTCAAAGAGCGACCTTTAGCCCGTCGCTCCCTGTGCGCTGGGTCTACCTCGTGACCTTAAAAGCTACCATGCCCGGCGTCACTAGCCGCCCAACACCGACAGTAAGGGCTTATTTTGTTGAAAAACTCTTGTTGATTTGAGGCCTGTTCGCTGATTCACTTTCGGTAGTAAAGCGGGGGGATCTGCGATGCTAGGACCGAAGCAAGAGGCGCAAGGGGCGCTGTTTTACGAGTTCTCAATAGAGAACCACGTCCCACAGGATCACCTGTTGCGCTCCATTGACCGCTTCGTAGACCTGTCCAGTATTCGGCAGCACTTGGCACAATTCTACAGCCATACCGGGCGCCCGTCTGTTGACCCCGAGTTGCTAATCCGGATGTTGCTGGTTGGCTATTGCTTTGGAATCCGCTCCGAGCGGCGGCTCTGCGAGGAGGTGCATCTGAACCTCGCATATCGCTGGTTTTGTCGGCTCGACCTGGCTGATCGGGTTCCGGATCACTCGACCTTCTCGAAGAACCGGCACGGTCGCTTCCGTGACAGCGAACTGCTGCGGCATCTTTTCGAAACGACCGTCGCGCGCTGCATCGAGGAAGGGCTCGTGAGCGGGCAGCGCATGGCTGTCGACGCAAGCTTGATCGAGACCGATGCAAACAAGCAGAACTCGACGCCGAAGGAGGATTGGGACGCCAGACTGATCGATCCCGCCGATGCGCCCCGCGCTGTCCGCGAGTATCTGGATACGCTTGATGAGGCCGCGTTCGGTGCCGCAAGCGAGGTTCAACCCAAGTTCACTTCCCATTCCGATCCGGCCAGCCAATGCCTCTCGGTGATTGCAGGCAATCACCTGCCGGTAATAGACAGCGGCCCGCAAAGGCCCGGCATTCTTCAGCTATTCCGACAACTATCTGATCGACACTGACCACGGCGTCATCGTGGATGTAGAAGCGACGCGTTCGATCCGGCAGGCCGAAGTCGGATCAACAAAGACCATGCTGGACCGTGTGAAGGCCAGGTTCGATCTCCATCCCGAACGGCTGATAGCAGACACCGCCTACGGCACAGGGCCGATGCTGGGCTGGCTGGTCGACCGCAAGATTGCGCCGCATATCCCGGTCTTCGATAAGTCTGGCCGCAACGACGGCACTTGGAGCCGGGCGGACTTCGAATGGGACGCCGAGAATAATCAATACATCTGCCCCGAGGGTCAGGCACTGAAGCAGTTCCGCCGGAATTATTCCGACCCGAACCGAGGACCAACCGGCAAGGGACGCGCCAAATATCGCGCCCTAAAACTGACCTGCCAGGCGTGCCCGTCGAAACAAAAATGTTGCCCGAACGCCGATGCCAGAACGATCACCCGCGAGGAACACGAAGATGCCCGCCAGGTTGCCCGTGATATAGCCAAGACCAGGCAATACGTGATCTCCATGAAGCTCCGGAAGAAGGTCGAGATGCTGTTTGCCCACCTCAAACGCATCCTGGGTCTTGGAAGGCTCCGATTGCGCGGCCCATGCGGTGCAAATGACGAATTCCTCCTCGCCGTCACCGCCCAGAACCTCCGGAAACTGGCCAAGATTTTCCCTGCACCGCAGCAATCGCGCAAAGCCTGAGAGAAAAGGCGCGCGCGCCCTGTCAATTCGCCAAAATTCTGCGCGTGCGAGCGGCTGTTTTTCCACAGAATCGGCGGATAGTCGACTTTCGCTGCGGTCGCATACACAGCATTCACAATCCTCGGAAGCTGACCTTTGGAGTACAACACAAAGCCTTACCGTAGAATAGTGAATTGAGCAGTTCTCAACGGTGAACGAGCATCCGTAACCAGATTTTCGTCTGGCAATGCACCGACTAATAACCTCCTTCGATGTTAAACTACGGCACCAGAGCGCAGTAGTGCGTCTTGACTTTTTTCTGTCCAAACCTGCCAAATACGGCACTTCTGAAGTATCAAAGGTATGGCAACTTTAAGAACTACATCTTCGGGAAAGGAGGGCATGCTCTGCCATCAGAGTCATGCTGCTGTTGAGCGGAAAATCCACTTATTCTGGCTGTTCAGATTTCCGGAGCCACGTCCTGCCGTGCTGGGCTTTCCGGTTCGGGAGGTTTCCCGGCGTTTGGCCGTCACTGAATTCAAGCTCGGGAACCTTCGACAGAACCGTCATTCTGCAATCCGAACCGTTGACTGAATGCGTCACGGATAGACCGCAATTGCCGGTTTCTGTCGCGTTTGCCCAAGCTATCCAGCTGCCTTCGAAACACGTTGGAGCGGTGGATTCCGCATTCCGTTTGCAAATGTGCCGTCGTCAGATAAGGAATATCAAGCCGCCTGAGGTGTCGTATCTCGTCGCCAACGGCCTCACCAAGTATCCCGTCACCTTGAGCGCTCCACGCCTGCTTCAGTCGCTCGAAAAACTCGTTTTGCAACTGATCGCCCATCAGGAAACTGGGGCTGAGCAAGTAACGTATGGCCGCCGCATAGGTATCGGTATCGCGCAACAGCGCACGTGGACACACACGATCCATCTTTGCCAGCAATTGCGGATCACTCGTCAGCGCCTGCCTCTCGTTCAGGATGAAATCATAGTAATCCTCGAACCCGCTGCAGACGGCATCCCGATCAGCTTCAAGCGCTGCCTTCGAACGAGATAACAATCGGGGTCCTTTGCCATGCTCCGCCTGTCCGATGGTCATCTGGTCGCAATTCAGCCGGTGCCAGATTTGCACTTGAGTCAACTGGCTCAAGTCCAACCCGAAAGTGCTGCCGTCATAGACCTCGCCGCTCGCGGTTGTCCGCCAACGCGGCAAGAAGCCGGTGTGCAGGACATCGCCGGTTTCCGAAGGCACCCTGCTCGCGGGCAGTCGCGCGTAGGTCGTGTGATTGAGGATCGTTTCCAGATCGATGGGAATGGCCTGTCCGTCAACGGTCACGACATTTTCGTGGTGAATATCCGTGGCACAGAGCACATGCAGCAGCGCCAACACACAGCCGTAGGCATAGGACCGCGCGGCACCCTCCGAGGCACGCATGTAATTCATCCAGCCGTATTCATCTCCCGGCACAACCCACGCCGATCTCAGCCGCGCAGGCGGGCTTTTCGTGTTCAGGCGGGCCACCAATTCATCAAAGACGGCTTCTCCGGCCACGGATCGCGGCTTGTAGATCACATGGCCACCGCCGCGAAACGACAAAAGAGCGACGGCGCGCCCATGGTTGTGGGGGTCCGAGAGGCCCGGCAGCAGCTTTTGCACCACCTGCTCGCAAGGTCCGACGATGCTGGTCTTTTGCGCCAATTTTTCGATGTCCCGGCGCAGTCGGGTTTCGATTTCACCGACTTCAGCAACCCATTGGCTAGCGCAGTCAGTCAAGTGCCGCCGGAGATGCGGGTATTTCGACAGCAAGTCGTCCAGATGCAGCGACGCCAGTTGGTCGACAAAAGATCGATATATGACAAACGACTCTGGTCGCGCGTCCTGAATGGCGTCGAAGGCCGTCGATATGTCGCTGCGAAACCGGAAGGCATAGAATTCCTGGCCAAGCACACGGGCGGCAATAAATGTCAGCCGGGAGACAAGGTATTCTTCCAATTGCCTGCGGGCCACAGGGCCAAACACGCTATCGCGTTTCGGCCAGTTCGCGCGCTTGCGCGCCTGTGCGAGGTATCCCGCAAAGGCATCCTGAAACGGAAACTTCCGACCGCCGGTGATCCAGTCGTCCTGGATATCCCTTTCGATCGACGCCACGTCCATCACAGCTTGAACACAAGCGGAAGGGCCATCATCGCAAGGTCAGGACGTCAAGTCATGACCGGGGTGATAGTTGTTGTAGGTCCAACTGATGCAGCCTTTCTGACAAGAGCTTTCGGGCGCGTTGGTCGCGGCATTCGGTCCGAAAAATACCTCGAAGCTTGTGTCGCCTGCCTCGAATTTCTTTCTATATTCCTTCAGAACCGCTTCCTGAAATTCCTCTCTTGAAAACGAATAGCCTTCGCGCTCGGCGATCTCCATGACAGCCTTGGCCGTCACCATTCCGCCGCGTTCGATGGCCTCGTGGACCTTTTCCGCCAAAGCCTTGTCCTCGAGTGTCGCCTTGATGAAAACCAGCGGGCCCTTTTCATATTTGTCTGCCATTGGAAATGCCTCCCTTTTAAGTTCAATGTTCAAGATCTGTGCTCAAGACCTTAGAGTATCGTGGCCGTATCGCCCTTCAGCCCAACGACGGGCGTTCCCCGCGCCGCTTATTTCGCATCCGTGGACTTGGGGTCGTAGGTGATTTCGACGCTGTTGTCGGAGGCGTCATAGTCAGTCAAACCTCCCCGTGCGGGGACCAATCTGACGGTGAGACGATCACCCGGTTCGATGTTCATCGGCTGCGAAAGCGCATGTAAAATAGTGTCACAAAGGCAGTATGTGCCGGAACAAATCAGCCCGATGGGGCAGCCAGAACAGATCCCTCCGGCACACACGCCGGAAAAACTTGCAGTCCCTGTGAAATGAATGGTCTGGGCCGGTTCATTGCCGCTGCGGATCTCAATATCGGTATTGCCGACAACATGAAGGCCGGGTCTTGTTGCACTTACGGCCCAGTCCACAACCAGCAGCGGCTGGCCTTGGGCGTCAAACAGAAACCGCGTAGACCGGATCGCACGCACGAGATCTCCTTCCAAGGCATTCGGATTAGATATCGTGGCAGCATCGCTGGCATTTTGTGCGAGAATAATTCCGGCGTCGGGAGCCGACTTGCCTTGGCTGCGTGTTGTCCCAAGCCGGTCCGACTCAACGGCGGAACTCACGCCCGCCAGCAGGCAGAACGCAGCTACCTTTGCGCCAACAATGGCTGTTCTCACAGGCACCATATGCTCCCTCACTCATCCTATAATAGCATATTTTGCCGCACAATTCACCTTTAATGCGTCATTCGATGTCATTGGGATCAAACAGGATCAACAACTGGCAACTCCCGTCGCCGACACATCCGACAAAGGCGCGATCCGTCGCCAGCACGCAAACCATGGACTTCTCCCACACCGCAGTCGTTTGGTTTAAGAGGATGCTGCGTAAGTCACAAACTGCAATTTCGGCGTGCCGCGCCGCGGTGGCGACCGACTCGATAAATGACTGGAGAGGGCCGTGTGTGACGCTAGGCACCAAGGGCGGTTTCCGGCCATTCGCTGCAATTGCGAGCCAGTCTTGCCGCGAAGTAGGGAGCCGACATTCAGGCGACCTTGAAGCCAGGCCTTGCTCTGCACCGCCGCAAGTCAGCTTAGAGCCCACAAGAGAAGCGTAAAATTCTCGCTGCGTGCGCTCGTAGAATGGAAAATGCCGCAGGAGCGAGATTTTCGATGTTACCGCACAGCGGGAAAAGGGTCTTTCATAGTGATTGCAGCGAGGGTGAGAACCTCAAGAACCGGGTCGAGGAACCGATCAGACTTCGGAGATGAATTGCCGGAGGTCAACTCATCGCGCTTGGCGACGGTCGCTACAGAACGGGCAAAGGGTATTTCCTCGTGCATCGATCCAGACGCGCTGTTGGGCGGCAGGTCGCGGAGTTTGCAGAGTTTTTGGCGAATGTCGCTTGATTGCGCCGTTTTCTCGACAGCGCTAGTTGGATCAAGGCATGAAACGGCAGCACTATCCCGCAGCGCGGGCACCTGACCGACCCGACTGCTGCCTCTTTCGTCAATGTCTTCTGTGGAGAATGCGCCATAATCCCTGTGCTCTATGCACGACCGCCTCCCTGAACTTCAGGATTGCGAACCTTCGCTGCATATTGAATTATGACGCCAGAAATCTAAAAAGCTGACATTCAAGCGGCGTCGTCTCAGGCTTGAGCATCCAGTTGCCCCGATAGCGCCGAAAAGAGTGCTATGCGCGACGGCACGGCTGTTTCGAGGTATTTGAGAGTGCCCGAGCGGGCTGCCTAAGTGCCGATATAAACAGTATAAAACAACGCAATCATCAACAAAAAAAGCGTTTCGACGATCAAGATGATGCTATAGCTCGCCTTTACTTTGATGATCCGGCCAAGGCTGGTTTTCACCCCAAGTGCTGAGATCGCGATGACCAGGCACCAGCGCGACACTTCGTTCAGTACTGCAATTGGTGCAGAAGGGACGAGTCCTAAATTCGCCACGACGGCACAGATGGCAAACATCACCAGAAACCATGGCACGCTCACGCGTTGCTGCTGCGCGCCACGAAAACTGAACATGACAACCAGCATTACGACCGGCAGCAGCGCAACGCGCAGTATTTTGACATAGGTAGCGATCACGCCGGCCTCGTCGCTGATCGAGTATCCCGCGCCGACGACCTGGGCGACATCGTGTATGGTTGCCCCTACGAGAAAACCGCTCTGAATATCGCTGAGGCCGAGCGATTGAAACAGGATCGGGTATGTGATCATCGCAATGGTCGACAGGGCTGTGACGCCGATCACGACAAAGAGGGTGTCTTGTTCCCGGTCCTTGTGTGGCGGCAGAACCGAGGCGATGGCTAATGCGGCCGACGCGCCGCAAATCGCCACAGAGCCGCCAGCGAGCATGCCAAAGGCCAGGCGCCGACCGAAAAGGTATGACATCAGCGCCCCGCAGGCGAGTGTTGCCAGGACGAATCCGATGATCGCAGCGACGGGGGCGAACCCGAGGCTGGTCACCTCGGCCAGTCCGAGGCGCAATCCCAAGAGCCCGACCCCGAAGCGCAGCAGCGTTTTCGCCGCAAAATCGATCCCCGCCGCGCAGCTTTCCTGTTCCGACAAGAAGTGAAATGCGATGCCGATCAGCAGGGCAAACAGCATGACGGGCGCGCCATAATGCTCGGACATGAAGGTGGCGGAGGCCGCGATGACTGTGGCCAGCAAAAGCCCCCCGAAAAAGGGCTCGATCCGGAATTTTATGAGGGTGATGATGGCGTGGCTCCCGGATTGGGGTGGAGATCGGCAAGTTTCAGCACCCTGTGCGAGGGGCCATGCGGTGGATCGGCAGAGGGACGTGGTGCCCGGTCAGGCGGGCTGGGGCCGCAGCCGCAGTTCGGCGGCCCGCGCATGCCCCTCCATCCCCTCGACCCGGCTGATCCGCGCTGTTCGCAAAGCCAACTCGTGCGAGGCGGCGGCGTCGCAACGTTGCCAGGTCACGGTCTTGGTGAATTTATGCACCGACAGCCCGCCGGTATAGCGCGCCGCGCCGCTGGTCGGCAGCACGTGGTTGGGGCCCGAGGTCTTGTCCCCGAAGGCGACGGTGGTTTCCTCGCCCAGAAAGAGCGAGCCATAGGCTGACAAACGGTTCAGCCACCAATCCAGATCCTCGGCCTGCACCTGCAGATGTTCGGGCGCGTAGCGGTCCGACACCTCGGCCGCCTCTTCGCGAGTGTCGCAGAGGATCACCTCGGCTCGTTCGGCCCAAGCGGTGCGGGCCGCCGCCCTGTTCGGCTCTGGCAGGCTGTCGATCACAGAAGGGACACGGGCAAGCACATCCGTCGCCAGTGCCCGGTTGGTGGTCACCAGCCAGACGGGGCTGTCCATGCCATGCTCGGCCTGGCTGATCAGATCCCAGACGACGGTTTCAGCTGAGGCGGTGTAATCCGCGATGACCAGCGAATCCGTCGGCCCGGCAAACATGTCGATGCCGACTTCGCCGAACAGCATCCGCTTGGCCTCGGCGACATAGCTGTTGCCGGGACCGACGAGAATATCGGCAGGCCTACCGCCAAAGAGCCCATTGGCCATGGCGGCGATTCCCTGAACACCGCCGAGGTTTAGGATCAGGTCCGCGCCGCACAGATCCATGGCGAAGACGATGGCATCGGGGATGCCGATATCGGGGCGCGTGGGTGAGACCGCGGTAATATGCGGCACGCCCGCGACCTTGGCCGTGGTGATCGTCATCAGCGTGCTGGCCACGTGGCTGTAGCGGCCGCCGGGCACGTAGCAGCCTGCGCTGGACACCGGGATCTGTTTCTGACCGGCGATCAGGCCGGGCATCACCTCGATCTCGCATTCGCCCATCGTCGCCTTCTGCGCCTCGGCAAAGCGTTGGATGTTGGTCTGCGCAAAGCGGATGTCGTTCTTGAGATCCTCGGGGACCCGGGCGCAGGCGGCACGGCGGGCCTTGTCCGAGAGCACGATGTCGCCCGACCAGCCGTCCAGCTTTTGCGCATAGTCGCGCACCGCCGTCTCGCCTTCGCGCTCGATATTGGCGAGCATGATGGCGACAATATCGCGGACATCATTATTTTCGCCCGTAGGGCGGGGTTCGGCTGCTTTCAGATAGGTGATGGCCATGGTGTCAACTCGATTTCATCTGGGTGTGGTCACGTATCGTGCGCGCCAGCACATCGACCGTGTCGATGACCGGAACGGCGGCGTGCAAATCGGGGGCCAGCAGCGAGAATTCGGAGCAGGCGACAAAAAGAAGCGCGGCGCCCTTTCCCGTCAGTTCATGCGCGGCATCCTGCACGATCTGGCGGGCCTCGGGGGTGGGGCCATGCGCCTTGATGCTACGGATCGCGTCCAGCATGCGGCCAGTGTCCTCGGGCCAAAGGGCCGTCATCCCCGCACGGCGGAGGGCCGGATCGAAGACCCCGGTCTGCTGCACGGCGGGCGAGGCGAGCATGCCGATACTGGCGCCCTCAGGCGCGAATTGCGCGGCGTGGGCGACCGACAGATCCACCATGTTCAGCAGCGGGATAGCAACCGCCGCCGCAATCTGCGGCGCATAATGATGGGCGGTGTTGCAGGGCATGGCCAGCGCCGTGGCCCCGGCATCCTCCAGCCGCAGCGCCATCTGCGCGAGGGTCGGGGCAGGGTCCGTGCCGGTGCCTTCGATCAGATGGGCGATGCGCGAGGGCACTTGCGGGTTCATGTCGATGAGCAGAGGAATGTGGTCCGCATCGTCGCGCGCTGTTACCGTGGCCAAAAGGCGCTGCTGCAGAAGGATGGTCGCCTCGGGGCCCATGCCCCCCAGTACTCCGACGAGATTGCGGCTCATGGCGCCACCTCACTTGCCGCGTCGCAGATCAGCTCGGCGATCAGGGCGCAGTCCGCCTCGGAAAAGCTGAGCGGCAGGCGCATGTCGAAAAGCGTGGCAAGGATGCGGTCGGTTTCGGGCAAATCTTGCGCCGTCACGTAGCGCCAGCTGGGATGCGCCGAGGTAAAGCCTACAGGCTCGGCCGCGCCGAACCACTTCAACTCGACCCCGCGCGCCTTGGCGGCGTCCGACATGGCGCGGCACTGGGCAGCGGTGAAATCCGGCATCCTGAACTGGATGGACGAGCCGACGTGAAGCTCTTCTGCGGGCAGGGAAATGGTGGTGATGCGCGGATGCCCCTTGAGGTCCGCCTCGACGGCGCGATATCGCGCGTTCCAGCGCTCCACGTTGCTATCCAGCTGCGCCAGTTGCGGTCGCAGGATCGCGGCGCGCAGCGCATCCATCCGGGCCGAACAATTCGGCATCTGGTAGCGCGCCTCGGCAAAGGCGTCGGGCGCCGGACCCGCGCCATGGCGCGCATACATCATGTAGCTGCCCGACAGGATCGTTGCCCGCGCGGCAAGCTCGACGTCATCGGTGGCCAGAAACCCGCCTTCGCCAGAATTCATGTGCTTGTAGGTCTGCGTCGAAAAGCAGGCCACCTTGCCGAAATTGCCCGAGCGCTTTCCATTCCAGCGCGCGCCCATCGTGTGGGCGCAATCCTCGATCACTGTGACGCCTGCGCCGTCGCAAATGCGCATCAGCCGGTCCATGTCGCAAAGATGGCCGCGCATATGCGACAGCAGCAGAACGCGCGCGCGTGAGCTTGCGATCTTGGCCTCGAGATCCTCCAGATCCAGTCGCAGGCCTGCGTCGATCTCGACCAGAATTGCGGTGCCACCGACGGCGCTGATGGCACCGGGCACTGGGGCCAGGGTAAAGCCGTTGGTCAGCACCGCCTCGCCGGGGCGCAGACCACAGGCGCGCAGCGCGATCTGCAGGGCCTGGCCGCCCGAAGTGACGGCAAGGCAATACTGGCTGCCTTGCCAATCGCGATACTCGGCCTCCAGCTGCGCGACCTCGCCCGCCTCGTCACCCACAAGATTGTAGCGGTGCAGGCGCCCCGATTGCAGGACCGCCACCGCAGCGGCGATGGCGTCCGCGGGGATTGCCTCCTGCTGGGTGAATGACCCTGTGAACTTGGCGGGCACGGCGATCTCCATGATCAGAGCGTGACCCAGCGGTCACTGCTGTCGAAGGCGAAATCATATCCGCCAAGCGCCGCAGCACCGCCGGTGTGCAGGAACACAACCCGCTCGTCCTTGAATTTGCCCTTGCGCGCCAGATCGATCAGACCAGCCGCCCCCTTGGCCGAATAGCAGGGATCCAGAAGGATCCCTTCCAGCTCGGCGAACATGCGGATCGCCTCGATGCCGCTGTCGGTGGGCAAGCCATAGCCTTGGCCGACGTAATCAGTGTTGGCCATGACATACTCGCGCTTGACCACGCCGGGGCAGCCCAGCTTCTCGGCCGTCTTGCAGGCCAGATCGTAAACCATCTGTTCCTGCTTAGGCTGCGGCGCGCGGGTGCCGATGCCCAGCACGGGGATCTGCGCGTTCATCGCGCACATTCCGGTGACAAGACCTGCCTGCGTGCCCGACGATCCGGTGGCATGGACGATACGGTCAACCTTAAGGTCCGCGTCATTGAACTGGCCCAGCAACTCGAAGGCGCAATTCACATAGCCAAGCGCGCCGGTCGGGTTCGATCCGCCGCCGGGAATGACATAGACGTTATGCCCCTCGGCGCGCTTCTTTTCTGCGGCGCGCTCCATCTCGGCGGGCATGTCATGGCCGCCGGGAAATTTCTGCGTTGTTGCGCCATGCAGATGATCCAGCAGGACGTTGCCATTGGTGTTGTAATTGGCGTCGTCATAGCTGGTGCGATCCTCCAGAAGGATATGGCAGGCCAGCCCCAGCTTGGCCGCAGCGGCGGCGGTCTGGCGTCCGTGGTTGGTCTGGGTGGCGCCCTGGGTCATCACCATGTCGGCGCCCTGTTCCAGCGCCTCGGCCATCAGGAATTCCAGTTTGCGGGTCTTGTTGCCGCCGGTGGACAGGCCGGTGCAGTCATCGCGCTTGATCCAGAGCTCAACACCCAATTCTTCTGACAGGCGTTTCATCGGCTCCAGCGGCGTGGACAGATGGGCGAGGCGTGTGCGCGGAAAGCGGGACAGGTGCATTTTGATATCCTTGTGATTGCGAGGTGGGACCGAACGGAACGGCCTTGGCCGACAGTTCCGCGCGGCGCCGTGAGGGCGACACGCCGAACGCGTTGGCGTAATGTCTGGAAAAACTCGACGGGCTGCCAAACCCGCAGGCCACCGAGATTTCCGTGATGGACAAGGCGGTCTGTTCGATCAGCGTCCTGGCCCGGCGCAGGCGCAGGGTGCGGTAGAAGGCCATCGGACTTTGGCCAAGGAACGTCTTGAACTTGCGTTCAAACTGGCGGACCGACAGCCCCTCCACGTCGGCCAAATCAGCAGTCGACAGCGGATCTTCGAGATGACCTTCCATTGCAGCGATTGTCGTCTCCAGTTTGACGAGGGGCAGGGCATTGACGTCGTTTTCGCTACGCGGCTGCTGGGCCGCGCCATCGCGGATTCGGTCCATCAACAGAACATTGCCCACCGCCAGAGCCAGCCAGGACGAGCGCGGCGCGACGATCCGAATAGGGATGACATCGGCCGCGGACACCATGCCCGCGGCCGTGGTAATGCGCCCGCTTGTAGTGAAGATCGGCAGGCCGCAGCTCTGATCGCAAAGGGCCGTGGACCAGACCTGATGATCCTCCCAATGGCTGGTTATCTGCACAGTCTCGGGGTTGCGCAGCTGCCATTCCGAGGCCGCGTCGGACATCAGGATGATGCTCTGGCCCATGCGTTCGCTCCAGCGCAGCCGGGCGCGCAGCTGCTCGAACCGGGCGGCGATGCCAGCACCGCCGAGAACTACCAGATGATCGGGCCGGATCGCTACATCCAGCGCAAACGGTGCGGCACGCACGAAGATGCCGCCCATCCCCTCGACCAAATCGGTCCCGGCGGTGGTGCAGAGGCGGGTGTCGAAACAGATGCCCTGACCGAGTCGCCCGGCGATGCGAAGCACATCCTGCACCAGCGCTAGCTCGGTCGGCGCAAAGCCTTGTTCGACCAGAATGGTGACCTGAATATGTGCCATGATGCGCTATCCTCGCATCAGGGCGTAGTCGGGATCGTAGGGCGAGGGCGCGATGACCTCAGCACCGACGAGATCGCCGTAGAGGTCGATCTGCATGGTGCTGCCCTCGGCGGCCAGATCCGGCTCGACAAACGCATAGGCCAGGTTCATGCCCACCCGGTGACCCCAATCGCCGGAGGTCACGGTGCCGACGACCTTGCCATCCAGCATCACTGAGGCGCCGCCATGCGCGGGGGCATGGGTCGCGTCCACCTTCAGCGTCACGAGCTTCTTGCGCGGGCCCTCGGCCTTGCGCTTCAGCAGCGGGTCCTTGCCGATGAAATCACCCTTCTCCGGCTTCACGAAGCGGTCGAGCGACGTCTCGAACGGATCGAATTCGGTCAGAAGGTCGGCTTTCCAGTGCAGGAACCCCTTCTCCAACCGCATCGAGTCGACCGCGCGCGCGCCGAACAGCTTCAGCCCATGCGCCTCGCCCGCCTTGCGCAGCGCCAGATAGGCAGCATAAAGCGACGCGTTGGGCACGTGGATTTCATAGGCCAGTTCGCCAGAGAAACTGACGCCGAGGACAGTGGCCGGGGCAAATCCGATGAAACATTCGCGTACGCTGAGCCAGGGGAAGGCCTCGCGCGACCAGTCGCCGCGCGAGCATGCCGACAGGACGTCACGCGCCTTGGGGCCTGCCAGCACGAGGATCGTCTGGTCATTGGTAAGGCTGCGGATCGTGACGTCTTCGCCGGCCGCCAAATGCGCCTGCAGCCAGTCCATGTCATGGAATTCACTGGCTGCCGCCGAGCCGTACCAGACGCGCTCAGGCCCCCGGTCGCTGGCGGGCAGGTTGGCAATCGTCGCCTCGCCCTTGACCATGCCGTGATGGTTCAGCAGGTAGCCCAGCCCGACGCGGCCCGCGCGCTTGGTCACCGCGCCGCAGAACATGCGGTCGAGGAAGCTGTGCCGGTCCGCGCCGGTGATCTCGAACCGGTTGAAGCCGTTGACTTCGCACAGGCCGACATTCTGCTGCACGTTCCTGATTTCGGCGGCGACCACATCGAAGGCCTCGTCGAAATTGAAGCTGAGCGTGGGGTGGAAATCAGGGGTGGGCTTGATGTAATCGATGCGCTCCCATCCGTTCACCACGGTGAACTCCGCGCCTTCGGCGGCAAGGATCGGCGTCAGCGGCGTGGTCTTGGCCGGACGGCCTGCCGGGCGATGTTCGTGCGGGAAATGGAAGCGGAATTCGTTCTGGTAATCTTCGATCGATTTAAGCGCGGTCAGTTCGACATTCGTGTGGCCGGTAAAACGGCGCGGGTCGATGACCCAGGTGTCATAGCAAGCCTCACCATGCACGATCTGCTGCGCCAGAAGCCAGCCATGCCCGCCGCCTTCGCCAAGGCCCGCGCGCAGGCCGATGATGCAATAGGCGTTGCGCTTACCGGGGATCGGGCCGACCAGCGGCGCGCCGTCGATCGTGTAGGTGATCGGTCCGTTGACCACGCGCTTAATGCCGGCCTCGGCCAGCACGGGCATCCGCTCGAACGCGCCTTCCAGCACGTCCATCACGCGGTCCAGATCGTCGGGGCACAGATCGTTGGAGAAGTTCGGGCTGATCCCGTCCATTCCCCAGGTCCGGCAATCCTGCTCGTAAAAACCCACCAGCAGGCCGTTCTTTTCCTGCCGCGAATAGTAGTCCGAGATCGGGCAGCGCAGCAGCGGCATCCGGTGGCCCGCCTCTGCGATGGCCGGAATGTCTTCGGTCACGAAATACTGGTGCTCCATCGAGGCTACGGGATGATGCACGCCCATCATCGCGCCCACCTCGTTCACGCGGTAGCCGCAGGCGTTCACGACAATATCGGCGTCGATTGTGCCTTTGTCGGTTTGCACGGTCCAAGTATCGTCTGCTTTTTGCATCAACCCGGTGACGTTGGTCTGGCGATACACTTCCGCCCCCGCCTTGCGTGCATGGAAGGCCAGCGCCTGGCAAAGCTGCGCGGGGTCGATATCGCCGTCCTCGCCGTCCCAGAGGCCGCCGAGCAGGTTATCGGTCGAGATCAGGGGATGGCGGCGCGCGCATTCCTCGGCGTCGATGACCTCGTAGGTCACGCCCATGCCGCGCGCCATCGACGCGAAATGACGATAGCCCTGCATCTGTGCTTCGGTATTGGCCAGCCGGATGCCGCCATCGCCGTGATGATAGCCTACCGGATACTCCGGATCGTCGCGCAGCTTCTTGTAAAGCGCGATGGAGTGGCTCTTGAGACCCACCATCGTCTGGGTCGCGCCAAAGTTCGTCACCTGGGCGGCGGAATGCCAAGTCGTGCCGGAGGTCAGCTCGTCGCGCTCGATCAGAACAACGTCGCTCCAGCCCTCTTGGGTAAGATGATAGAGCGTCGAGCAACCGGCGATGCCGCCGCCGATGACAACTACTTTGGTTCGCGACTTCATGAGGCGCCTCCGATGCAACTTGGTAAAGTAAGGGAGGCAAGACTGCGGCGCCGCAATGTCCGGCTTCTTCTTTGTCAAAACATCAAAGTATTCTTGTGATATTGTGAAAGTAACTTGGAAAGATTTGCAGAGGATCGCCAAAACTTACTGACTCGGGCGGAATAATAGCGGGGCTCACAATGACGGCGCACGGAAGACGGACAGGACGTCAGGAGCGTATGGCCCTGCGCGCCGCCCGACCCGTACTGGATCCTTGCCCGCCGGGCCAGATTGGCGGCAGCTACAAACCTCTGACCGAATTCGAGCTGCGCCGCATCCACGACACCGCGCTCGATCTGCTGGAGAAGCTGGGCATGGGCGAGGTGCCGCCGCGTCTGCGCGAGGATCTGCTGGCGGCAGGAGCGACGGATAACGGCGCGGGACGCGTCCTCTTTCCTCCTACGCTGGTCGAGACCGCCATCGATCAGGCGGCCAAGACCTTCGTGCTGCATGGACGCGACCCGGACCGGTCGATCGAGGTCGGCGGCAACCGGGTCTATTTCGGCACCGGCGGGGCGGCGGTGCAAACCCTCGACATGACAAGCGGTCTTTACCGGCCCGCAACGCTGGTCGATCTTCACGACTTCACCCGGCTTCAGGACACGCTGTCCAACGTTAGCTGGTTCACGCGCTGCTGCATTGCCACTGACGTTCCGGATAACTTCGATCTGGACGTGAATACCGTCTACGCGCTGCTTAAGAACACGACCAAACCGACGGCGACCGCATTCACCTTGGCCGAGCATGTGGAGCCGATCGTGAGGATGCTCGATATCGGTGCCGGGGGCGCGGGCAAGTTTTCAAAGCGTCCTTTCATGAAGGCACATATCAGCCCCGTTATCTCGCCCATGCGCTACGGCGAGGATGCGGTTGAGGTGGTGTATGAGTGCATCAAACACAATATCCCCTTGTCCTGTATCACTGCCGCACAGGCCGGGGCCACGGCACCCGCGACGCTCGCCGGCTTTCTGGCGCAATCGCTGGCCGAGACGCTGGCCAGCCTCGTGATGGTGCATGCGATACAGCCCGGCTTTCCCATGGTGTTCTCCAACTGGCCACTGGTGGTGGACCTGCGCACCGGCTCGTTTTCAGGAGGCAGCGGCGAGACCGCCGTCCTGAACGCCGCATCGGCGCAACTGTCGAACTGGCTGGGCCTACCCTCGGGCGTGGCCTGCTCGATGACCGACGCCAAGGCGATAGACGCGCAATACGGGATGGAAAAAGGCATCACCTCGATGGCGGCAGCCCTCGCCGGGGCCAACCTGATCTATGAAAGCTCGGGCATGACCGCATCCTTGCTGGGCGCCAGCTTCGAGGCCTTCGTGCTGGATGATGAGATGCACTCGAACACCTATCGTGTGCTACGGGGCATCGAAGTGACCGACGAGAACCTCGGCTTTGACGCAATCTGCGAGGCGGTCCTTGGCGCAGGACACTTTCTGGGCAACCAGCACACATATGCTGCGATGGAGCGCGACTATTTCTACCCATCGCTTGCGGATCGCGACGAGCCGCGCACATGGGCCGAGAACGGCGCTCAGGATGCGTGGAGCAGGGCGCGGAACCGGGCACAGGAGATTCTACGCGATCACCGGCCCGCATATCTCACGCCGCAGCAGGACCGCGAGATCCGAGCGCAGTTCAAGATACTCTGATCCACTGCGGGCTGTCAGGAGACCAGCATGAAGCTGTCCGCCAGCCATGGGTTGCTTTGATGAAGCGGCGCGATGGCGTGCTCGTGGATCAGGCTGCGCAGCTTGCTGTCGGCAAGGTCAATCAGCGAGCGCGAGCAATCCGGTGTGCTGACGATCGCTAACGTGCGGGAAAAGGTTTTTCCGGGAAAGCGGTGCATCCGAAGCTTTGAATGAAATCGCTTTGCCCGCGAGAAATGTAGTGGAGTGGTAATCGTCCACCCGGCGCCGGCGGCCACCATCGCCAAGAGTGTCTGGTTGCTGCTGCATTCGAATCTCTGAGGTGCCGAGACTCCAATGCGGCGCAGTTGCGATTCAATCTGCTGCGCGATCATCAGATTGCTGGAAAAGCGCAGGAACGGCAGTTTCGTGCGCCCCTCAACGATCTCCGTCAGGGATCGTTCGTCAACAAGGGGGAGGACCACGACAAACGGATCGCGTAGCAAGGGACGGTCCTGAAGGTCACGAACGCTTTCGTTTGGCGTGGTCGTGACGCCCAGATCCAGCTGGCGGTCGCGCAACATCCTGATGACCGAATGGCTGGAATCGGTATGATACATGAAATCGCAGACCGGCATTTTCGCTGACAGAAATACAGCCAGTTCGGGAGTGATATCACTGTCGAAATCCTCGATCGTGCCGATCCTCAGGAAGCTGGCCTCCGAGATGGTCCCGGCCGAGGCCTCTGCCTTGGCCTTTCGGATGGAATGTAGCGCCTGATCTATGTTGCGCAGAAACGCGATACCCTTGGGCGTAAGCACCATGGGCCGTCTTGCATGGTTGAAAAGTTCGACGCCCAGATTGTCCTCCAGACTGCGAAGATGATACGAGACGGTGCTGATCGTCAGCCCGGATTCTTCTGCCGCCGCCTGAAGCGATCCCTTCTGCGCGCAGATCTGAAACAGCTCCAGCCATTTGAGGTTGAGATCCTTGGATTTAGAACGACGCGCCATCGGACGATCCCCTGAACCGATTTACGAAGATGGATTGTTTCTAAATTAACGAAGTATAACTTTCAATTTATTTCACCTATCTGTTTTTCGTCGGTCACCGCGAAAATCCGTGGAAGCCTCGTGTGCGACGGGTGTCTGCCGATTGGATGGCGCCCGATAGACGAGCAATGAAAAAAGACGACTGAGCTTTGTATTCACCTGTCGATCAGACCTGGTGCAGTTCATCTGCCATAGGAACTGATCGTTACGTACGTGAGGCGTAGGGTGGCCACCTGCTGCCGCAATGATCAAACTCACCAACAACATCAAACAAGGAGGAACCCAACAGTGAAAAGCGGAACCAAACGGATGTCAATTCTGGCGAGCGTCATCGCCACTCTTGCGGCGCAGGGCGCTGCCGCACAAGAGCAGATCACGGTCGGCTATTTCCAAGAATGGCCGATGCCGTTCCAATACGCCAAGGTTGAAGGCATGTATGACGAGGCGATGGGCATGGAAGTCCAGTGGCGCGCCTTCGATACCGGCACAGCGATGAGCGCGGCAATGGCGTCGGGTGACGTGCAGCTTGTCGTCAGCCAGGGTGTGCCGCCCTTCGTGGTGGCAACAAGCGCGGGCCAGGACCTGCAGATTGTCGACGTGGCCGTAAGCTATGCCGATAACGATAATTGTGTGGTGCGCGAAGCGCTTGAGATCGACAAGGACAGCGCGGCCGAACTGGCCGGCAAGAAGGTCGCCGTGCCGCTGGGCACTGCCGCACATTACAGCTTCATCAAGCAGATGAACCACTTCGGCGTCGACATCGGATCGATGCAGGTCGTCAACATGGCCCCGCCCGAAGGGGCCGCCGCCATCGCGCAGGGTTCGGTGGACATGGCCTGCGGCTGGGGCGGTAGCCTGCGGCGGATGCTGGAGCATGGAAACAGCCTGCTGACCGGTGCGGAAAAGGAAGAGCTGGGCATCCTGATATTCGACGTAACCTCCGGCCCGACCGATTTCATTGCTGAAAACGCGGATCTCGTGTCGGCGTTCCTCAGCGTGACAGCCGAGGCGAACGAGATGTGGAACAGCGGTGAAAACACCGACAAGATGCTGCCCGTCATTGCCAAGGATGCAGGCATGGACGAAGACGAGGCTGGCGCCACCATTGCCACGTTCACCTTCCCCAGCGTCGAAGAGCAGCTTGGCCAGAAGTGGCTTGGCGGCGGTGCGCAGGAGTTCATGAAGGGCGTGGCCGACGTCTTCGTGGAGGCCGGCAGCATCGACGCGGCCAAGGATGACTACTCGGAGAACGTCAACGCCGCCCCGCTGGAGCAGGCTGGCAGCATGTAATCCGGTGATTTGCGCGGGCGCGCGAAATTGCGGGCCCGCGCTTTTTCGATCTTTTCGATCATAGATCAATTCAAGGATGTGTGGTGCAGTATGTCGACACTTTCGATTAGTAATCTCTCCATGCGGTTCGATCTTCCCAACGGAAGCCATGTGCAGGCGCTTCAGGATATCTCACTGGAGATAAAAAGCGGTGAGCTGATGAGCGTTCTGGGCCCCTCGGGCTGCGGTAAGACGACATTGCTCAACATCCTTGCCGGTTTCCTCGCCCCGACCGAAGGCAATGTGACACTGAACGATCACGCGGTGACCGGCCCAGGCGCCGAGCGCGGAATGGTGTTCCAGCAAGGCGCGCTATTCGAGTGGATGAGCGTGCGGGACAATGTAAGCTTCGGACCCCGCATGGCCGGCCGAAAGAAGAAAGACTACATCGAGAATGTGAACCACCTGCTCGACGTGGTGGGCCTGCAAGATTTCAAGGACAAGGCGGTGTACGAGCTTTCGGGCGGTATGCAGCAGCGCGTCGCCCTGGCGCGATGCCTTGCGAACGAGCCGGACGTCATCCTGATGGACGAACCGCTGGGCGCGCTGGACGCGCTGACCCGCGAAAAGATGCAAGGGCTGGTCCTGCGCCTGTGGAAAGAGACCGGCAAGACGATCATCCTGATCACCCATTCGGTCGAGGAAGCCCTGCTGTTGGGCGAGCGCCTTTTGGTGATGGCGCCGCGGCCGGGACGCATCCACAAGGAATACCGCCTTCCTTTTGCAGGGGCGGGTGTGGGAAAGGACTTGCGGATGGTCAAGCGCGATCTTGAATTCGGCGAGAAACGCGAGGAAATCCTATCTATGATCTGGGACATGGAAGAAGAGATCATGGGCCGCACCGAAGAGGCCGCGGCATGATCGTTCTCACAATCTATATCGCCATCTTCTGCGCGGCGTTCATCGTTGTGCGTCTAGGGATGCGCAAGTTCATGGTGCGCCGCGATTTCACCTCGCTTAAAACGGTGACCTTCGGCGACGAGAGCGCGGTGAGGCCCGACAGGTGGGCCAGTATCCTGTCGGTGCTCACGCTGTTTTTGCTCTGGGGGGCATTCACCGGCTCGAATTGGGTGCCATTTCACGCGCCGGGGCCCTTCATTGGTGATACGCAATTCACTTATACGGTGGAAGCACCCGATGGCGCACGTGACGATGCCACCGTCCACGCCCGCGTCTATCCCGCCGAAGAGACGGGCAGTCCGCAGGAGGCGGAGCCGGGCGCAGGTTTTGCGAAGAACGACTCAATCGCCCTTGCAGTCTGGCGTTCGGGCCTCGTGCTGGTCGACAAGAATGACGAGATCACCCGCAAGGACGGCGCAAAGGTCGTCGAGATTGACGGCCAGCCTGTGTCGCCGGGAAGCCGGGTAGAGGTGGCCCACGGGACCGTGGCGGTCACGTCCAAGGGATCGCTGAACTTCGTGCCCTACTCAGGCATGCAGATGGAGCCGATCTGGCTTCCTGCGCCAGAGGCGGTGGTCGCGCGGATCAAGGAAATCTCGACCCAAGGCTACCAGAACTTCACCCTGTGGGAGCATCTCTTCTGGTCGCTGTTCCGCGTGATCGTCGGCTTTATCCTCGGCGCGCTCGTCGGCATCCCACTTGGTTATGCCATGGGCCTGAGCGACTGGTTCCGCGGCTGGTTCGATCCGATCGTGGAATTCATGCGCCCGGTCCCTCCGCTGGCGTTGATCCCGCTGGTCATCATCTGGGCGGGAATCGGAGAAAGCGGCAAGATCATCCTGCTGTTTCTGGCGGCCCTGTGGATCATGGCGATCTCGGCGCGCGCGGGCGTGTCGGGCGTGGCGATCGCCAAGGTACACGCAGCCTATTCTTTGGGCGCGAGCCGCTGGCAGGTTCTGCGACACGTGATCGTGCCGAACTCCCTGCCGGAAATTTTCACAGGCGCGCGGGTCGCCATGGGGGTCTGCTGGGGAACGGTGGTCGCGGCTGAATTGGTCGCCGCTGAGAAGGGGGCGGGCATGATGATCATGGTCGCCAGTCGTTTCCAGCTGACCGATATCGTTCTCATGGGGATCATCCTGATCGGCGTGATCGGCTTCAGCATCGACATCCTGATGCGCAAGGCAGAGGATTGGCTGGTGCCATGGAAGGGCCGGACGTAAGCAGTATTGTGCCTCAGGGGTCTAAGGATCGGAGCTGAGGCTACTACTGCTCAACTGGCAGATGCTGCACCAACCAATGCCTGCTCTCGGGAAGCTGCACTGTGGCGTAGGCAACTTGGATGAGCGGCAGATCTGGGCCGTGTTTGACGCTCGGCACCAAGGGCGGAAAGTGGACGTTCTCTGCAATGCTCGCGAAGGTCCGTACTACGTGAGTCGCAGCAACTTTGGGTTTTGAGATTCTCGTTCTGTTTGGTATGCTTTGACTATGCGGGATTGTTCATTCCATTTCAGCGCATTCATTTCGGCGTTTCTTCTTGGCGGGGTTGTGTCCGGGCCCATTGCCGCTCAGGATGCTGCCGTTGGACCTGAAGCCCACGGTCCACTACTTTACCTCAGTCAAGCAGAGTGTCTGAGCGCGAAAGCAGACATGTATCTCGATGCGATTGGTAACGGGCCGAGCCTGATTTTTGTCGGCTTCTGCGATGAAAACGTCGTCAAGCCCGCTCCAGGACAGATCAGTTCCGGCAGTACCTTGAATTCACTGCAAGACAGCGTCATCCGTTTCACCGAAAAGCAGATGCGGGAGTTGCCGGGGCTCGGCAACCTCCCGGCGAATATGAAGGCCGTGGTCGTCGTTCTGTCACGCGACCAGCTCGCTTGCATTCGCGACAGGTTCAACGATGTGGTGGACGCCAAAGAAAGCACCAGCTTCACCAGGAAGGGGGCTTCAGGTGACGTGGAGGACAAGGTGGCGGAGCTCAGGTTGAATGAATGTGGACGATGAGAAGTCGGAGCAGACCCAGCGGGGATCGACCTTCCGGCGCTCGCTCAAGCGCCTCGCTAACATTGAGACGGCTCAATTCATCGCACTGATCCTCGCAGGTACCTACGCCGTGTTCGAGCTCTCGCTCACTCGGACCGACCGACACGTCGATACCGCGATGTCGCTGGTGCAAGAGTTCAGCCAAGGCCAGCTAGGCGAAAACCGCCGCTTTCTCAACGACCGATGGTATTCCTATTGGGACGACGTGCGCCTTTTGCAGGAAGCCGGCTATGGCGCGGCCAGCGCTCCCATACAGGCGTTTATCGAGAACACGATCATCGGCGAGTTGGACCCGACCGGCCAAAAAGAGGCTCGGCTCGCGATCGCCGAAATAACCGATAGTCTCGACCGCTTGGCGATCTGCGCGGAGCCCCCGTTCAATTTGGGCATCTTCAACATGTTTGCCCAGTGCGATCCGGAAACCACCAATCAGTCGATCTGCGAATACGCCACGAGCTTTCATGAACTCTACGGCCCGCTCATAGATGAAACGCGCAACACATTGGGCAACGGAGGCCTCGGGATCGCGCTCGAGGAATATGTGAAGGAAGGAACGTGTTTCCGATGGCTTCAAGGCTGATCCCCGCCCTCATGGCCTGCGTACTGAACGCTACGCCCGTTCTGGCGGCCGATATTTACTGGGCGGACCCGATAGAGGCCCACTTCGAACACGTCTATCCGGCCGAGACCATCGGCGATCCCACGGCGGCAGGCGATGTCAAATCCTTTGCCGCGATGCCGCATTTGCGCGTCGAAGGGTCGATCGAGAAGGGAGACGCGGAGAAACTCGGGGCAATGTTAAGGGAAGCAAAGCCCAACTGGAACGTCGACATGTTCAAGGAAATTGTCGTGTCGTTCAACAGTGATGGCGGTGATTTCTACGAAGGTCTTGCGATTGCAGACGCGATATCGGGGCTCGCGGTAAGCACGTTCGTGGGGCCGGGCGACCGTTGCCTGTCGTCCTGCGGGATCGCGTTCCTGGGTGGCAGCGCCATCGTCTTGCGCGGGATCCCCAGTTGGCCAAGCCGTTACATTCACGTGGACGGCGTGCTTGGGTTCCATGCCCCGTTTTCCGAGATTCCCACGGGGATTCAGATTCCGGCCAGCACGCCTTTGACAGATGACCTTACCCAGGACATGGCGCAAAGCTTCTACGGGCAGGCGCAGGCCGCGATTTCCGAGATCGCGGGTCGGATTTCGGACTGGCAAATCTCACCCGATTTCGTGTTCGGGATGCTGACGAAAGGCAGCTATGTAGGTGACACGCGGCCAATAGAGGACCGGTTTATTCTGGTGGATAGTTACGTCGCGGCGACACAGATCAAAGCCAGCGTCCTGACATCTGCCCTGGAATACCCGACAGAGATTACGGGGGCCGGAGCGGGTGCCGCATGCAGCTTTTTGGTTCGGGCGAATACCGGGCGTTCTATGCAGGTCGGCCTTGTTTGGTCTGTGGAATCACTTGGCAATCCTGATCATTCTGCGGACGGATCCTGGACCGTCGCCTCCACGAAAATCGCGCAAGGCCGGTTCCCGGAAGTCATCTCGGAAGAGATAACCAGCGTCACTACCGCCTGGCGCCTGGTGCCCGGCAATGATCCAGATGCGTTTTTCACTGAACTTCTGACAGGTCTCGGCCGACTCCAGTGTAGCGCTTACCGCGGTGACGACGGGCGCTGGTATGCACGCACGTTCAACGAGAATATCCACTTTCCCGGCGGAGACGGAACCTACGTTCGTGGCCGGGGTGCCGACCTGATCGAGGTTCGCCTGCTCGATTTCGAACAAGGCTACCCGATCAACCGGTATCTTTTGCTTGGCGCAGAAGGCGGTTGGTCCGCGGCGCCACAACTGCATATCGCATTTCCCGAGTGGCTGCCTGACTGGACAAGTGAGATAAAGGGCCCCAGCTTCGATTGCGGCGGTGATCTCGATCCAGCCGCGGACGTGATCTGCGCGTTTCCCGCTCTGGCAGATTCCGACGGCCGCCTTGGCGCGCTCTACAGCGCTGCGCGGGCGAAGCTGGGCGATGTCGTATTAGAGGAACAGCGCGCATGGGTCCGCGCGCGCAACCGGGTCTGTCGCCCTGAGCGCGTCGATCTGGATGACGATTTCATCCGTTGGAACCTCGCGCTATGCCTGATGGAAATGACCGGCTCACGAAACCACGCCTTGGCCCTACAGTTGCAATAGCGTGGCAGGCACATTTTTCGTGACCTCAAAATTCGGGAATTGTCATATTTACTCTGACCACGTCCGGTGCGCGCCAAGGAGCCGCCATTCACTGAAACCCGCTTCGACGTCAGCTATGGGGCCGGTGGTGCCCCTCTGCCATAGAAACAACGGCTTGCATAAATGCTCTGCTCCGGTGCAAATTGATCTCATGCCGGTTAAAGAAATATTCGCCATCGCCGACGTCCGCATCCCGGTCAAACGCAAAAAGACCCTGGATCCCGGAAAAGTTGATGATATCGCCCAGGATATGCTGGAAAATGGCCAAACCACCCCTATCCGTCTGCGCATCGGTAAAACTGGCGGCTATGTTCTTATCGAAGGCTATCACCGTTTAGAAGCACTCCGCGCCCTCGGCGAAGACAAAGTCGAAGGGTATCTGGTCCACGCCCGGCTGCACTGACTGTATTGGTCGCCGTTTTAGAACGGCAGTTGTCGCCCTGCAGACCCTCGTTAGCAGCCCCGAATGCTGCACTGTTCATGAAAGGCAGAAACGCGGGAGCCGCACTGCAGCGTTGGCAGATGGCGTAAAGGGCGCTCTGGGCCGTTTGGGTCGATCAGACGAATGGGGGTCCAAGATTCGTAGCCACTGTAAGTCGGCTCCGTGTCCTTCGGGAGCGCCTTTTGCAGCAATGGATCATGTTGACTACCCCCTGCATCCGACGCGAACAATGATGAAAGGATATAGTAGAGTCACCCGATCCGTTGGTACTATCATCGGCGCTGGCTCCAAGCGCCAAGCTCTATAGGTATTCGGCGTACCGCCCTAAACACGCCGCTTCTTCGGTCATCAGCCTGCTGAACGAGCGCTCTCTGAGCGAGCCGTAGAGCAACAAGATGCGCGGGGCATGTGTCGCCCGATCAGGTGACAACAGGCGTTCCGTGTCGATCGGGTTAAAATGACGGTCTTTGACTTTTGGGTATCAAACAATGCGGTCTCCTTTCCAATCGATCATCGGCGTGCCTTCCTCTTTGGCTATGGGGACGGGTGGCAGGCGGCCAAGAAGATCCAGAACGGCCTCGCTCGGACGGCAAAGCCGCACCCCCTTGGGCGAGCAAACGATGGGGCGGTTGACCAGAACGGGGTGGTCCAGCATCGCCGTGAGCAGCGTCTCGTCGTCCACGGAAGGATCGAGCAGTCCCAGTTCCTCCGCCGGGGATTTTGTTGTCCGCAATGCGGTGCGGGGCGTCAGGTCGGCCGCGGCAAATAGCGCCAGAAGCTGCGAGCGCGTCCAGCCGGTTTCGAGGTATTCAATAATAATTGGCGTCTCGCCAGACGCTTCGATGATCGCCAGCACGTTACGAGACGTGCCGCAGTCCGGGTTGTGATGAATGACGATGCTCAAGACGGACCTCCTTCCTTTGGAAACCAGTGCTGCGTGCGGTTGGCGAAGGCAACGAGCGACAGCATCACCGGCACCTCGACGAGGACGCCGACGACGGTGGCAAGTGCCGCTCCTGACCCCAGACCGAACAGGCTGATCGCGACGGCGACGGCCAGTTCGAAGAAGTTGGACGTGCCGATCATGGCGCAAGGCGCGGCCACGTTGAAAGGGATGCGCCACGCCCGCGCCGCACCGTAAGCCACAAAGAAGATGCCGTAGGACTGGATCAGCAGCGGCACCGCGATCAGCAGGATGACGAGCGGGCGCTCAAAGATGACCTCGCCCTGAAAGCCAAACAGCAGCACCACCGTCACCAGCAGCCCGAAGATCGAGAATGGTTGCACCCGGGCCTTGAACGCGTCAACCGCCGCTTCGCCGCCCTTGGCGACAAGGTTTTGACGCGTCACATAGCCGGCAATAAGCGGTAGCAGGACGTAGAGGCCGACCGACAGCAGCAACGTGTCCCACGGCACCACGATGTCAGTCACGCCCAGCAGGAAGGCCACGATGGGCGCGAAGGCAAAGACCATGATCACGTCGTTCACACTAACCTGCACCAGCGTATAGGTTGCATCGCCGCGCGTGAGGTTCGACCAGACAAACACCATCGCGGTGCAGGGTGCGGCCCCCAGCAGGATGACGCCCGCGAGATAAGCCTGCGCGTCGTCCGGCGGGATCAGGCCAGCAAAGACGTAGTTGAAGAACAGCACGCCAAGGGCCGCCATCGTGAAGGGCTTGATCAGCCAGTTCACCACCAGCGTTACGACCAGACCTTTTGGCTTGTCGCCCACCTGCCGCAACGCGCCGAAATCCACGCCGACCATCATAGGATAGACCATCGCCCAGATCAGCACCGCCACCGGCAGATTGACCGAAGCGATCTCGAGCGATGCCAAAGCCGAGAAGACACCCGGAAAGATGTTGCCAAGAAGAAGCCCCGCGCCGATGGCGAGCGCCACCCAGACGGACAGCCAGCGTTCAAAGGTCCCAAGGCCCGCTGCAGTGGAGTGGGGTATATCGATCATATTGGTCTTTCGCAGGTTGAGTTCAGCAAGCTCCCGTGGCGCTTAGCAACATATGAGTTCATCAATGACGGGCTGGCACAGTTCTGGACAACCACCGCAGCAGTCTTCCATCAGAAAGCCCAGCAACGCGCGCATTCCGTCCATATCGGCGAAATAGCGGATGCTGCGACCTTCCCTCTCATTCCGGATCAGACCCGACTGGGCGAGTATCGAAAGGTTTGCCGACATCGTGTTCTGGCGCACATCGAGCGCATCGCTGATGTCCCCGGCTGACATGCCTGCTTCTCCCGCTTTGATGAGCAAGCGGAACACATCGAGCCGCGTAGGCTGACTAAGGGCGGCGAAGGCTTTGAGAGCGTCTTTCGTATCCATGAATCATGAAGTATCGATGCAATATATGTGTGTCAAGTCGGGTAGCGGTCAATCAACAAACGGCAGTATTGTCTGCTGGCCGAGGTCAGAACCTCTAAAATGCTGCGCGTTGCGCGATTGGCGGCAATGACGGGCTGTGCCGCAGCATCTTGAAAAGTCTCGGAGGTCGGATCTGGGCCGTGTGAAGCTGGAGCTTCGGAATGATTTCGGGGTCGGCAGAATAATAAGCAGCATCGCGTCTCGGGTCGCAGTATGATTGGTGTGAGCGAGACAGGAACCGGATTGCGCCATGGCGACGTTAAATGACGAAGACCTGCAGACGCTTCAGCATGAAGTTCAGCGATTGTTGGGTCGATGCCTGTTGCGGTTGCAACAGTATGAGCGGCTGATCAAGGCCATGTTAGCGCATCATAGGCTCTCAGGGCCAATTCATGACTTGGAGAGGGCCCGGGCCGCGCAGATTGACGGCACGGCGCGTAAGACGCTCGGCATCTTGGTTAGCGATCTCCTTGGATCGTATGTTGTTGTCGATGAGATGAATCCTCCCGAAGAGGCGACGGCCAACTCTCCTGAGAACGTCAATTGGTTCACCATGGAGATGACACTTGGCCTGTCGGGCGCAGATTTCGTCCGGGCAGAGAATGAACTCAGAGAATTGGTACTGCTGCGGAACAACCTGGTTCACCACTTCATCGACCAGCACGACCTCGGGAGCTCGGATGGATGCCGTGGCGCGCAAGAAACCTTGGTCACCGCATACAGCCGCATCGAACAACACCTCGGACAACTTCGGGAATGGGCTGACGACATGGAGAAAACGCGGCGGGCGCTCTCAGAGGTCTGTCAGTCGGAGATGTTCAAAGACTTGGTTGTCAACGGAATTGCTCCCGATGGCACAGTAGATTGGTGTGCCTCGGGCATAGTGAGCGCCTTACGAGAAGCATTCGGTGCGTTGGCTGTCGATAGGTGGGCACCTGTTGATGTGTCCGTCGTCAAATAAAATGGGACATCAGAGCGGCTTGAGCATTGGAGGCTCTGGCTCGTTCGTGTGATTGATTATGCGGCTTGTTTCTGGTGTTGCAAGCGGCGCTGTCGGATTGTCTGTTTCTTGATCTTCTCCCTTTCCCTGAGAATGGCTTTATCGCGGCCGAAGTAGACGTCGGCGGGTGTGACGTTGTTCAGACTCTCGTGGTATCGTTGGTTATTGTAATATTCGACGAAGGCCCCGATCTGCTGCTCGAGATCGCCGGGCAGGTAGTAATTCTCCAGCAGAACCCGGTTCTTCATAGTTTGGTGCCAGCGTTCGATCTTGCCTTGTGTCTGTGGGTGGAATGGCGCCCCGCGGACGTGCGTCATTTTGTGATCCTCCAGCCAATCGGCCAGATCGCCAGAGATATAGCATGAGCCGTTGTCGCTGAGCAGCCGCGGCTTGTGGCGCACGACCGCCTGGTCGCAACCCGATTCCGCCAGAGCCAACTCGATAGTGTCGGTCACATCGGCAGCACGCATGGTGCTGCAGAGCTTCCACGCAATGATGTAGCGGCTGTAATCGTCCAGGATCGTGCTGAGGTAATACCAGCCCCACCCGATGATCTTGAAGTAGGTGAAATCGGTCTGCCACATCTGGTTGATTGCCGTGGTTTTGTCTTTAAACTCGTCGGCCGCCTTGATCACCACATGCGCGGGCGCCGTGATCAGGTCAGCTTCCTTCAGAATACGATATGCTGATGATTCAGATATAAAATACCGCTTCTCGTCGGTGTATTTCACCGCCAGCTCCCGTGTCGTCAGGGCCTCAAATTCCAGCGCGAACTCGATCAAATCATCGCGCCGATCCTGTGGAATACGGTTCCAGACAGAACCTGGACGGGGTGCGTGGTCCGCCAGGGCATCAAGGCCGCCGTCGACATAACGATCATACCAACGGTAGAAGGTCGCGCGCGGGATGCCCAGCATGTCGAGGGTCTGCCTGGCCGGTAGATGTGAGCCTTCAACCGTTCGGATGATTTCCAGCTTCTCGGACGCGGGATACCTCATTTCTCTGCCTCCCCAGCCCCTGTCATGCTTTTTTTGAGCAGACGGTTCTCAAGGGTCAGGTCTGCCACGCATTCCTTCAGGGCAAGTGACTCCGAGCGCAGATCTTTGACTTCTGGCGACGTTGCCTGCCGGGCCGTGTCGCCGGACAATCGCCGCTTGCCAGCCTCAAGGAATTCCTTCGACCAGCTGTAATATAGGCTTTCGGCGATGCCTTCACGGCGACAGAGCACCGAAATGCTCTCTTCGCCTCGCAGACCCGCCAAGACGATGCGGATCTTCTCCTCAGCCGAATAGGTCTGACGGGTCTTGCGGCGGATGTTCTTGACCAGCTTGTCAGCTGCGTCCTTAGACGTTCCGGATTTCTTGTTCATCTTCACTCCATGAAGGTTACGATGAACCAGAAATCCTCCGTTGTTCAATTCCTCAAATCTGTCCCACAGGCGCTGACGTCAGACACTGTTGATGACGCTGGCAAATGGATTGCCGAGCGGTACCCTGAGCAATTGCCTGCTAAGTATGGATGTCACAGTTGGCGGCAGGTTGTGCATGAGGTACCGATCTTAGAACTCCGATATTTTGATATGGATGGACAACGCTCTGCTTGCTATCGGGAAAAGGAGAGCCCCGCGAAGCCGAGTTAAATCACATTGGCGTCGCATGATTGCTACGCTTCATGCCACGGCCGCTTTTGGGAAGCTGCACTGCAGCAAGTTCGTCCTAATGAATGTCAGTTTTTGGGCCGTTCGTGTAATCGCCCATGACGATGTTTCAGGCCTGTGCCAAGACCGCAGCTCCGACGGCGAACGCTTACGAAGATCCAACATTTGGCATGTAGGTAATTTGCCTATGGTGATAAACGATAAAAGCCCGAGGCAACGCAGACAACAGATGACTAAAGCCCAGATTCCCTCCAATGACGATATGCGGCTTGCAAGAATTTTGCTCGACCCGGAAGACTACTGTGACATCGTTGGGGTGTCTTTGAAGAACTTCATGCTCGGGCCGCGTGTTGGGGGCGTTGGTGGCAACGAAGCTCAGCACAGGTTCTGGACGAGAGCGCGTAAGACTGGCAACACTACCAAAGCCGCGGTTGCAAAGTTCATCAGACATCTTGAAGCTAAACACCGGCCGTCTTTTCTATCCCCGCAAGATGTGCCTCCCGAAGTGATCCCGCTTGGTGCCTGGTCCATCGCGGAACCCGGTCTGCGCAAAAGAGGCGCGCATACGCTTGAGGCCGTTCAGCGCGCAGTCCTTGCCTCGGATCACTTGCAGGAGGTCTTGACCTTGGGTGGGACGCAAGCGCTCGCTTCTGAACTACGCCGGATGCCGAAATCCCGCGTTGCTCCGCTTTTCCACGA